>NZ_JBVVOY010000010.1:0-214460 GCF_055807535.1 Bradyrhizobium sp. Kon37 | reverse complement strand
TGTGTTGGGCTTCACCTGTATGCCGCTGTGCATTGTTCTTACGACAATCTCGCACAGTGGACCGCGGGTGCCAGCCGGCACCCGGTCTTCCCTGCGCCCTCTTTCAATTGAGGGTGAGACGACGAAGCAAAGCTCGGGCGAACAAGCCGCGAGATGGCGAGGTGTGTCTGCGAGTGAGATGCGAATTTAAAGAGCGACGCGCTTGCCTACACTCCGTCATTGCGAGCGCAGCGAAGCAATCCAGTCTGCCGCCGCGGAAAGATTCTGGATTGCTTCGCTGCGCTCGCAATGACGATGCTGAAGCAGCTGCCCGCCAAAACTCCTGTCTCGTGCCCCGGACGCTGCGCAACGCCTCTTGGCCGTGCGCTACAGCGCGTCCGGGACACGCGGACCGTCCCTACCCTTCTTTGCATGGCGCTCCGCTCTTGTAACAAAACCGTCATGCAGCGAAACTAAACGAAGCCGGGGGCCGCGGTTGGCGGCCAAGCCGCCTCGCAGGGAGAGATTTTGATGCGCCGTTCACTGGTGTTGCTGTCAGCCGGACTGACAGTGTTGTCCGCCGGGCTTTCGACCGGACCTGCCTCCGCAGAGAACAATACGCCCCGCAACCTGATCCTGTTCATTCCGGACGGTCTGCGGGCGCTGAAGGTCACACCCGAGACTGCCCCCGCAATGGCCGAAATCCGCGATAAGGGTGTCAATTTCAAGAACTCGCACTCGCTGTTCCCGACCTTCACCATGGCCAACGGCTCGGCGATGTCGACCGGCCATTATCTCGGCGATACCGGCGTGTTCTCCAACACGATCTGGACCAACTACACCTCGGTGCCCGCCGGCGACACCGTGGTCCCCTTCATCGAGAACGACGCCGTGCTCGGCGACATCGACGAGCATTTCAAGGGCGATTATCTCAACGAAGACACGATCCTGAAGCTGGCGCGGGACAAGGGCTACAGCACCGCCGCGCTCGGCAAGCATGGTCCGACCTATCAGTTCGACCACACCGACAAGCCCGAAAAGGCCGGCCTGCATTCGGTCGTGTTCGACGACGCCACCGGCGGCAAAAATGGCGTGGCGCTGTCGGACGAGATCAAGGCTGCTCTCACCAAGGCCGGCCTGCCCCTCGCCACGCCGCCGCGCGGCGACAACTCCAAGGCGGGCGATGCCAAGACGCCCGGCACGACCGTCGCCAACGTCGCCCAGCAGGCCTATTTCGCCGACGTCGCCGCAAAGGTCGTGCTGCCGATGTTCAAGGCCCGCAACAAGCCGTTCGTGCTGGTGTTCTGGTCGCGCGACCCCGACGGCAGTCAGCACAACACCGGCGACAGCCTCAACCAGATCATGCCCGGCATCAACGGGCCGACCTCGATGGCCGGCATCAAGAATGCCGACAACAACCTCGCCCAGCTCCGCAAGGCACTGGACGAGCTCGGCCTTGCCGCCAACACCAACATCATGGTTCAGGCCGACCATGGCTTCTCGACCATCTCGAAGGAAAGCAAGACCAGCCCCTCGGCCAAGCTCAGCTATGACGACACCCCGAAGGACTTTTTGCCGATGGGCTTTCTGGCGCTCGACCTCGCCAAGGCGCTCGACCTGCCGCTGTTCGATCCCAACGACAAGAATGCGAAGGTCGAGGGTAACAAGCATCCCAAGGCCGGCAACGGCGTGCTCGGCAAGGATCCGGAAAAGCCCGATCTCGTCGTCGCCACCAATGGCGGCTCCGATCTGATCTATCTGCCGAACAAGGACAAGAAGCTGGCGGCGAAGACCATCAAGACGCTGCTCGAGCAGGATTACGTCTCCGGCCTGTTCGTCGACGACTCGCTCGGCCGCTTCCCCGGTACCCTGCCGCTGTCGAGCATCAATCTGCGCGGCAAGGCGGCGACGCCGACGCCGGCGATCGTCGTCAACTTCCGCTCCTATGCCAGCGATTGCGGCGAGGCGCCGACCAACTGCTCGGTGCAGGTCGCCGACACCGTGCTGCGCCAGGGCCAGGGCATGCATGGCAGCTTCAGCCGCGGCGACACCATGAACTTCATGGCCGCGATCGGTCCGGACTTCAAAGCCGGCTATGTCAGCGATATCCCGGTCAGCAACGCCGACGTCGGCATGACGGCCGCCCAGCTCCTCGGCCTGCGCGGTTCGCAGAACGGCGGCCTCGTCGGCCGCGTGATGTCGGAGGCGTTGCCCAACGGCGTCGTTCCGAAGGCGTACAAGGGGGTCGAGAAGTCGAAGAAGTCCGAAAACGGCCTGCAGACCGTGCTGAACTTCCAGCGCGTCGGTAGCCAGCGCTATTTCGACACTGCCGGTTTCCCGGGCCGCACGCTCGGGCTGGAGCCGGACGCCGGCAAACAAAAAACGGCGGGGAAATAACCCCGCCGTTCAAATGCGTCCTCGTGAGAGGCGCAGAATTTTACATGCCCAAAATCTTACATGCCCAAAATCTTACATGCCCAAAATCTTACATGCCGATGTCGAACACGTTCGGCAATTGGCCCGCCAGAGGCAGCGCGGTGGCGCCCAGGAAAGTCGCCACCATCGCCATCAGGCGACGGTTGTTGTGGCGCTTGCCGCGCATCTGGCCGGCGATCCACTCCAGCATTTCGCTGTTGACCTTGGAGGCATAGGACGGCGCCCAGCTCTCGATGTCGGACTCGGCCGACAGCGCGACGCTGCGCGGCGGCACCTTCAGGCCGGAGGCGCTCGCCGCATAATGGGCGACCGCCTTGGCCAGCAAATCGTCGAACCGGCCACCATCGGTGCGTTCGGTCGCGGCTTCGTTGATCTCGAACAGCACTTCGGCTTCAGCACGGCTGACCGGCTGGTCGTTCACGGCTGTGGCGGTGAGAATGCGGGCGCACCACGCGGTGTCATCGGCATCGAGCGAGCGGGAGAAATGCACCCTTCCCTTGGTGGTCGGGCCTTCGCCCGTGATGACGCCGTCGCGCACGATGGTCAGTGCATGGGCCGAGGTATCGCGGCAGGACGGTTCGAGGGACGGCGACTCAACAGACTTATGCGCAGCGGCAGACATAGTTCACTTCCAGATTTCTTCTGATCGGCCAGCATTTTCATGCCGGCGTAAAGGGGTGGTTAATGATTCGGTACGGGGAGCGCGACTTTTTGAGATAGTTGCCAATTGGTCGCTGTCAGGACCAGTTTGGTTCTGGGAAGCGACGGGCGAGCGTGATGGAAGTCATAAAAGGCTTTCTCGGGGCAATCGCGCCCGTATAGCCCCGGTGGAGATGTTTCGCCGCAGGCGCCGCTGTAACAAAAAGGTGCTAGGAAATCAGGCCTTCAAAGAAGGAATTCACATTTTACTTGAAGCGGTTCAGTTAGCGTTCACTTGGGATCGCGGAGACCCTATAATGGTCACGACGGTCAAAGATGAATTCACAAGTAAATTCAATAACATGAGGTAGAACCATGACACTTCCGATCGGCGCCACCGCCCCCGACTTCGAAGCCGAGACCACCGAAGGGAAGATCAAGTTCCACGACTGGATCGGCAATAGCTGGGCGCTGCTGTTCTCGCACCCGAAGGACTTCACGCCGGTTTGCACGACCGAGCTCGGCGCGCTCGCCAAGCTCAAGCCGGACTTCGACAAGCGCGGCGTCAAGCTGATGGGCCTCTCGGTGGATCCGGTCGATCGCCATTCGAAATGGTCGGAGGACATCAAGGAGACGCAAGGCGCAGCGCCGAACTTCCCGATGATTGCTGATACCGACTACAACGTCTCCAAGCTGTACGGCATGCTGCCGGCTGCCATCTCAGGCGACCCCCTTGTCCGCACCGCCGCCGACAACCAGACCGTCCGCAACGTCTTCGTCATCGGGCCGGACAAGAAGATCAAGCTTGTGCTGGTCTATCCGATGACGACCGGCCGGAACTTCCAGGAGATCCTCCGCGTGATCGACTCGCTCCAGCTCACCGCCAAGCACCGCGTCGCGACCCCGGCCGACTGGTCGCAGGGTGACGACGTCATCATCGCGGGCTCGGTCTCCAATGACGAGGCCAAGACGATCTATCCGCAGGGCTGGAAAGAGCCGAAGCCCTACATCCGGATCGTGCCGCAGCCGAAATAACGGAACTGTCATTCCGGGCGATGCGTCAGCGCCGCCCGGGATGACGATGTCAGCTCTTACGCCGCGCGCACGCGTTCGAGGAAGCCCTCGACCTCGGCCTTCAGATGCAGGCTCTCGCCCGACAACGCCTGGGCGGAGGCAAACATGCGGCTCGACGTCTCACCCGTCTCGTTCGCACCCTCGGCGGCCTGACGGACGTTGACGGCGACATCGGCCGTGCCCGATACCGCCGCGCGAACGCTGGCGACGATGTTTTGGGTCGCGCTCTTCTGCTGCTCGACTGCCGCCGAGATCGAGCCCGCGATGCCGCTGATGCGCTCGATGGTCTGGCTGATCGCCTTGATGGCGACAACCGATTCCTCGGTCGCAAGCTGCATGCTGGCGATCTGGTTCGAAATCTCGTCGGTCGCCTTGGCGGTCTGGCCGGCGAGCGTCTTGACCTCCTGGGCCACCACCGCAAAACCGCGGCCGGCATCGCCGGCGCGCGCGGCCTCGATGGTCGCGTTCAGCGCCAGCAGGTTGGTCTGCTCGGCGATCGAGGTGATCAGCTTGACGACATCGCCGATGCGCGCGCCCGCCTCGGAGAGCTGCGCGATGCGCTGATCGGTCGCCTCGGCCTGCCGCACGGCCTCGGCGGAAATGACGTTCGATTCCTGCACCCGCCGGGTGATTTCGGAGATCGATTGAGACAGCTCGTCCGAGGCCGACGCCGCCGAACGCACGTGCTCGGAGGCATTTTCGGAAGCTCCCGCCGACCGCGCCGACAGATCGGCGGTGGAGCGCGCGGTGTCGGTGAGCTGCCGCGCCGCCCGCTCGAATTCGCCTGACGATGTCAGCACCTTGTCGAGAATGCCGCCGACGCCGCCGCGGAACTCCTCGACGAAATTGCGCAGGTCGGATTTGCGCTGCTCGACGGCTGCGGCCGAAGCCGCCGCCTGCTCGCTGCGCATCCGCGCCCGCTCCTGCGAATTGCTCCTGAACACCGCGACCGTGCGGGCGATCTCGCCGATCTCGTCGGCGCGATTCTCGCAATCGATCTCGACGTCGCTTTGACCTTCGGCGAGCGCCGTCAGCGAGCGCGTGACCGAGGTGAGCGGTTTGGTGACACGGCGGACGACCAGCAAGGTCAGGACCAGCACCAGCAGCGCGGCGAGCCCGGCGGCGATCGCCATACTTTCGATGGTGTGGGCCAGCATGCTCTCGAACTGCGCCATCGGGATGCCGACATAGAGGATGCCGGCGACCTTGCCGCTGGCGTCGGCGATCGGGAAATAGGCGGTCATGAAGGACTTGCCGAACAGGGTGGCCGGGCCCTTGTAGGCCTCGCCACGACGCAGCAGCGCCTGCGCCGGGTGATCGGCGGCAAGCTGGGTCCCGACGGCGCGGTCGCCATTTTCCTTCTTCACGTTGGTCGAACGCCGCACGAACTGCCCGCTCGCATCGTCGAACACGAACAGGGTGGCGTTGCCGCCGACATAGGACACCGCGCGATCGACGATGGCGTGATCCCTAAAGTCCGGCATCTTGGGAATCTCGGCGCGCGCCACCGCGCCATCCTTCATGGTGATCTTGGCATCGGGAACGATCTCGGCGAAGGCCAGCGCCAGCGTGCGCAAGCTCACCTCGATGTCGCGCAGCGCACGATCGTTGAAAGCGGAGCTGAGCGACCAATAGCCGGCGCCGACCACGAGCGCCGTATTCATGGCGATCAGCAGCACCGCGCACAGGAGCGCCTTGGTGCCAAGTTTGAATTGCGGCAGAAACTTCGCCGTTGCTCGTCCGTACATGAATGGATGACTCCTGTAATTCCTGCATATTCGTGCAATCGGCTTACGGCCACATTAACGCGGTTCCCATCGCGGCATGCTTTCCAAATCGTTAACGAGGACACCCCTGACCACGCCCAGAATGACGCTAAGGACTACGCCAGGCGCTCCGCCCATCATCGTCTGGTTTCGCGATGACCTCCGCCTGTCCGATCACCCCGCCCTCCACGCTGCCGCCAAGACCGCTGCGGAGACCGGCGCGCCGGTGATATGCCTCTATGTGCTGGACGACACGGCCGGGCGAGCGCCGGGCGCCGCGGCGCGCTGGTGGCTGGCGCAGTCGTTGCGGGCGCTCGGCGCCGACATTGCCAGCCGGGGCGGATCGCTGATCCTGCGTAAGGGGCCGGCGGCCAGGGTGATCGCGGAGGTGGTGCGTGAGAGCGGAGCGCGTTCGGTCTACTGGAACGGGATCGCACAGGCGCCGCATCAGGCGATCGAGCGGCAGCTCGAAGCGGCACTGGCAAAGAGCGGCGTGGACTCGCAAAGTTTCCAGGGCGACTTGCTCGTTCCGCCCGCGGCGATCCGCAACAAGGAAGGCCGCGGCTTGCGCGTGTTCACGCCGTTTTGGCGGCGCGTGCTGGCGCTCGGCGATCCGCCGAAGCCATTGCCGGCGCCGAAGGAGCTGCGTCCTGCGCCCACTGTCGCCAGCGAGGCGCTGGAGACCTGGAAGCTCGAGCCGGACAAGCCCGATTGGGCCGGCGGCCTGCGCGAGACATGGATCCCGGGCGAAGCCTCCGCCCGTGCCCGCCTGCGCGACTTCCTCAAGCACACCGCACAAGGCTATGTCGGCGATCGCGACCGCCCGGACCGCGAGGGCACCTCACATTTGTCACCGCATTTGAGGTTCGGCGAGCTCAGCCCGCGCCAAGTCTGGCACGCCGCGCGGTTCGCCGCGGCGGAAAATCCCGCGATCGGATCCGGCATCGACAAGTTCCTGAGCGAGCTCGGCTGGCGAGAGTTCTGCCAGCACCTGCTGCACGACCATCCCAACCTTGCCACCGAAAACCTGCAAGCGAACTTCGACGGCTTCCCATGGAAGCCCGACGCCAAGGCGCTCGCAGCCTGGCAGCGCGGGCGCACCGGCTATCCCCTCGTTGACGCCGGCCTACGTGAGCTCTGGCACACCGGCGTGATGCACAACCGGGTGCGAATGGTGGTCGCCTCGTTCCTGGTCAAGCACCTCCTGATCGACTGGCGCGACGGCGAGAGCTGGTTCTGGGACACACTGGTCGATGCGGATGCCGGCAGCAATCCCGCCAACTGGCAGTGGGTGGCCGGCTGCGGCGCCGACGCGGCGCCCTATTTCCGCGTGTTCAATCCGGTGCTCCAGGGCGAGAAGTTCGACCCGGATGGAGCCTATGTCCGGCGCTGGGTGCCCGAGCTAAAGGACGTGCCGGCCAAGCTGATCCACAAGCCTTGGGAGGCGACGCCGATCGAGCTTGCGAGCGCCGGCGTCACGCTCGGCAAGAGCTATCCGCAGCCGATCGTCGATCATGCCAAGGGACGAGAGCGCGCGCTCGCGGCCTACGCCAAGATCCGCAAAGGTTGAGCGTTGCTTTGACACAATTATGAAACGCGCTATCGTCATCGCTCCATGCAAACCGTGGGGGACAATATGGACGACGACAAGCCGATCACCGAACAGGCGATGGACACGATCACCGCCGCCGTGGAAGCGACCAAGGACGCCGCTGTCACTGCGGTGAAGAAGGTCAGGAAAGCCGCCAAGAAGGTCGCGAAGAACGTAGCGCCGAAGAAGGCTTCCAAGAAGCAAGCCAAGAAGGCTGCGAAGAAAACTTCGAAGAAGGCCGCCAAGAAGACTTCGAAGAAAGCTGCAAAGAAGTCGTCGAAGAAGGCGGCCAAAAAGTCGTCGAAGAAGACCGCAAAGAAGGCGACGAAGAAAGCTGCCAAGTCGAAAAAGAAGGCCAACAAGGCCAAGCGCTGATCGCAACGCCGAGGTCTCCGGGGGCGGACGCGCCCGGAGACCTCCAGCGATGCCCTACCCCCGCCGCTTAGCCGCGCGCCGGCCCGGGTGATGCTCGCCCTGCGGATCGCGGAATTCGCTGCGATGACCGCGCCGGTCCTCGGCGTTGAAGCGCCGCCGTTTCTCGGGCGAGCCGAACGCCTTGATCACCTTCCTGCCGTTGACCTTCTTGATGACGTAGCCGCCCTCGGTCATCGAGAACGGCTCTTTCAGCGTTCCCTTGTGGTCGAACTTGGTGCCCGGGCGGTGCTTGAACGGTTCGAACCAGGACGGATAGACGAAGTTCGACATCTCGAAGCCGGCGACGAAGAAGGTGTCCTCTTCCACGGCGTCACAGACCTCATAGGCATATTGGGTGTTCCGGTTTTTGTCGGCCCAGAGATTGGCCATGGGATCGAGCACCATCTCGAACAGCTCGTGCGAGGCCGCCACGCTGACCGGCTCCTCACCCAGCGCCTTGACGAAGATCTTTGAGATCGGCTGGCGGCGATGCGTCAGCTCATGGCGGCCGAGCATGTTCTTGTGGGAGGCCTCGTCAAAATAGACCAGCTGCCACTCGCCCGGCTTCGGCTTTTCGCTGACATAGAGGTCGACCGGATAGCCCCACACCGGCAGGAAGTGCTTGTCGTAGCATTTCTGGAGCGCCGCTGTGAGCCTGGCCATCTTGCGGCCGCTGATCGTCGGCTCCGCGTAGTTGATGCAGGCAATCCGGACCGGCTTCAGGGACCTACCAAGCAATGCGCGTCTCGCCTTCTTCATGGAAATCACCTGTGAAAGAGCCACTGAAATGCGCCGACCCTAGCACGATCTTGCCGCGCACGTCAGGGATGTATTCCGGCGGCCCGGCTCGCCGGTCCTAGAAGCGCCGGTTGACCACGAACACCGCGGCCGCGCATATCACCATGCCGGCGATCGCCAGCGCATCGAGCTTTTCTCCAAACAGCAGATAAGCCATCAGCGCCGTCACGGCGGGCACCAGGTAGAACAGGCTTGCAACAGACGTGGCGGCGGCATGGCGGATCAGCCAGTACAGCAGCCCGATCGACCCGATCGAGAGGGCTACGGCGAGCCAGGCCAGCGCGAGCATGAACTCGCGCGTCCAGTGCACCACGCGGTCCTCGAACAGGAAGGCGCCGATCGCAAAGAAGATCGTGACGGACACGTACTGCACGAGATTGCCGGCGCGCCAGTCGATGTGGTTGCAGTAGCGGCGCTGATAGAGCGTGCCGAGCGTGATGCTGATCAGCGAGACCACGGAGGCGAGCCAGCCGAGCCCGGCTTCGCCGGTCATGGGACGGCCGTGCAGGATCAGCACGACGCCGCCGAGGCCAAGCACGAGCCCCGCCCATTGCACCGGCGTCACCTTCTCCCCGAGCCAGCGGTTGGCGATGGTCGAGGTCAGGATCGGCTGAAGGCCCGGAATGAGCGCGGAGAGCCCGGCCGGAATCGAGTGCGCGATCGCGATTGCGGTGCCGCCGAGATAGAAGCCATGGACGAGAATGCCCGCGACGGCGCTGTGCGCGATGCCGATCCGGTCCGGCCATTTCGGCCGCGCAATCGCGACGATGATCGCCATCAGACCGACCACGAACGCCATGCGGATGGCGAGATAGGTCAGGGGATCGGCATTGTTGACGACGTATTTGGTGCCGATGAAGCCCGTGCTCCAGAGCAGGACGAACAGGATCGGCGCGGCGCGGGCGGTCAGGGTTTCTTGATTATGATTCATTGCCGCCTCATTGCCCCACCGGGGGCCAATGCGGCAATGCGAATTTCGGCCAATTTCGTCCGGACGATGCTGCGCTGCGACGGACCGGGCGGCTCAGCCGCTCACCATTCGTCCGGACAGGGATCGATGATCTTCCAGAGCTCGACGCCGTTCTTGATCTTTTTCATGTCGGTGGTGAGCCCGCCATTGCGACGGATCCAGTCCTTCACCGTGTCGGGGTAATAGGCCATCAGGTCGGACGTCCCCTCCGCGCTGGTGACCTTGATGCCGAAGGTGAAGGCCTTGTCGTAGTAGGCTTGATGGAAGCCGAGGCTGGCGCGCGGCGTCACGCAGATCTTGTTCATCGGCACGATGCCAAGCACCAGGGTGCAGGCCGAGTTGCAGATGCCGTCGATGATGACGCGCTCGCCCTTCTCGCGGACGCGCTTGTACTTGGCCTTGTACTCCTCGACATAGCCGCCGTGGTCGCGGGTAATGTGCAGCTCGGCCCGCGCCGGCGTGGCGGCGACGACCGAGAGCAACAGTAGGCTCAGAAGCGTGATGCGCATGGCGAGGTGACGGCGAAAGCCTTCGGAATGGACCGGCCTATGGACCCCAAGGAGCCGGCAACAGGAGTCTTGAGCTAATTCTCTTTGGTCACACTTGTGTGGGGAATTCGTTAAGCATCTCGAAAAGGCCAAAAATGGGCAAGTCCGGACCACAGAACCGGCAATTCTGTCACACCCACCCGGGAATCTGCGGGATTGGCCCCGATTTCCGGGCTGCAGACGGGTGTTCCGGCCGCCCGAACTGGCTATAAACGGCTGACCTATTCGTGCGGGTTCCGGAGATTCGAGATGAGCAAGTTGAAGCTTGTAGCCGCGATTGCTGCCCTGTCGGCCGCAATCCTTGCCCCTGGCCTCGCGGAGGCACGGGGACATCACCGGTACCACCGCTATACCACGAACCCGCTGCCCTACCCGATCAGCTATCTCCACAATTACGGGCCCGGCATGACTCCCGGGACGTTCGCCTTTTACGACGGCCCGTCGACCAACCATTGCTACCAGAGCGCAGCCGCCTATGTCGGTCAGGACCGCCGCCGGCACCCCTGCTACTGAGGGGCGCAGGCGCGTCCCGGGGGCCGCTATTTGGCGGCGCCCGACAGCAGCAATTGCTTCTCGATTTCGTAGACCGGCAGTTTGACGAGGTCCTTGCCGACCTCGCCCTGGAGTGCCTTGCGCACCACATCCGAATAGTCGGCGCGGATCATCCCAAGCGCACGCGGCGAGGCCACCATGGTCAAGGCCGAGGTCTCGCCTGAGCTGACGGCGGCATCGAGTCGTCCGGCCAGGCTGCGCAGGAAGGCGCGCTCGGCCTCGTCGTGCCAATTCGTCTGCTCCACCGAGCTGCGCGCGGTGCCGGCCGCACCATGGAGCCTGCCCGGCGCGTCGCTCCCTTGCGCGCTGGTCGAGGAATTGGGCTGCTCATGCACCTCCCTGGTGTGGAGGTTCGGAAACATCTCGTCGCCGAGGTTTTCGAGAATGAGCGCCTTGCGCCCGTCGCACACGACCAGCCAGTCACCCTTGTCGATTCTCATTTTGCCCATTGCACAGCTCCAAAGCGACCTCGCGAGCCTGCTCTTCGAATTGCTCGAAAGGCTGGCCACAAGGCTAGCTTAAGGACGAAGCCGCATCGGAGAATTGCGCGGGATCAAGGATGGTGGCGATGTCCTGCGGAGGCGCAAACGCAAGCGCAGCATTGGTCAAGAGCGCGAACCTGGGATAGTCTGCCGGAGCTAAAGGTCAGGCCTGCGGCGGGCTGGCTGAAGACCTGTTCATCAGCATTACATTTCGCCCCCGCCACAATTTGATCAGAACAAACTTCGATATCCCTGTATTGCGTAAGCGGAGAAAGACATCATGAAGCTTAGAATTGGCCTCGTCGCCGCGACCCTGCTGGGTGCGTTGGTCGCATCACCGGCGGCGTTCGCCATGCCCATCGCGCCTGCTCCTGCGACGCCGCAGGTTTCCGACGTCGAGCAGGTCCGCATGGTCTGTGACGCCTGGGGACGCTGTTTCTGGCGCCCGAACTACTATGGATACTACGCGCCGCGGCCCTACTACGGTCCCCGGTATGCACCGCGCTTTTATGGCGGGCCTCGCTATTACGGACCACGCTATCGCCGCTGGTGATTCTAAAGGGGCCCTCCGGGGCCCCTTCGCTTTTGCGAGATCAAGGATGTTGGTCTGGAGTCATTCCAAAACTGATCTAGATCAAAGACGAAATCCGCCACTCCGTCATTCTCCGACGATGGTCGATTTGATCGTTTTTCGATGTCCCCAGACGGGCATGAACGTGCAGACACATCTTGAGAAGCAACAGAGACAGGAGGCACAGAGCTTTGCCTCCTTCGCCTGTCCCGCCTGCACGCGGCTGCATTTCATCGACCTCGCCTCCGGCCAGCCGATGACTCGAGACCGTTGACGACGACATCGATCCGCCGGCTTCATGCCATGATGTCCGCAATACTACGGCCCGGAATCCGGTTTACTGAAGCGCGATGTTTCGCCATTGATGGCGATGTTCCGACGTTCATTTGATTGTCATATTGCGGCAGCCGGCCACACGCATGTTGTTCGACGCCCTCGCCCCATCCTCGGCGCTTCAATTGATCGGCTTTGCCGACATCGATGCGTTTCGGCCGATCGAGTCGATGGAGGATGCGAGAAGCATTCCGCTCGACGTCCGGAATTTCGCGGCGGCTCGCGCTATCGTCTCCCTGCCCGGCTGCCGCATCGTCATGATGCGCTCGTTCGCGCGCATCCTCGACGGCGCCTATCGGATGCCGGGCGGGATGGTGATCCTGCCCATGACGGACGACCTTCAGGTCAATTCCAAGGGCATGGATCTGGACGCGCGTTTCTTCATCGCGCTCCGCGGCAGCGATGAATGCCATTTCGTCGAGCGCCGGACCAATCATCATGCGATGATCATCTTCTCACCCGGCATGAGCGACCGGGGCTGGTTCGATCGGGCGGACGATTTGCGAGCCTATGGCGCGAACCGCCCCGCTTTGCTCCACATACGGCAGCTCCTGCTCGACATTCTGCGAACCGCGTCGGTGCAGCCGGCCCTGTTCGAAACGACCGAGGTCGCCGCCCATCTCCAGGAAGGCCTGCTGCTCGCGCTCGACGATCTGTTTCGCATCGATCAGCTCTCGGACCGGAGTGCCTCCGTCCGGGGCGAGCGGTCGATCAAACTTGTGCAACGGATCGACGATTACGTCGCAGCACATCCGACTGCTCCGATCTATACCGCCGATCTCGCCGGCGAGTTTGGCGTCTCGATCCGCACGCTCGGCGGCGCCGTCAGCAAGGTGCGTGGCATGAGCCTGCACCAGTACATTCGCCTGAAAAAATTGTGGGAGACTCGGTCTCGCCTTCTCAAGGGCAGCGGCGCCACGGTCGCCACATGCGCGCGCGCCCAAGGCTTTCACCATTTGGGAGAGTTTTCCGCAGCTTACCGCGCGATCTTCCACGAAGCGCCGTCCGACACGCTGGCACGAGGCCGGCAAGCCGGTCCGACGGCTGGTTGACCGGACACGGCTCCAGTCTTTTCCAGTGCGGCGCGCGCCTCAAGGGAACCAGTTCCCTTGAACTGCATTATCCGAGCGGTGCGCCGGCAGCGCACTGAAGCACCCCGCGCGTCCTCCGCGCGGGGTTTTTCTCGCCGTCAACAAGTGGTCCAGGAAAAATGCCTATTAGCCGCAACGTATTGTTTCTGATTATCGGTGCTCTGGTCGTCACGGCGGCCGTGCTCGGCTACAATCTCTACCAGACCAAGAAGCAGCCCGATGGCCTGCAAATCAATGTCGGTCCCAACGGACTGAAGATCCAGGGCAAATAGAGGCGGACCGCGGCCTCGCCGTCAGATCCGAAATACTCTGGCCTGATCATTGGCGCGCTCGGAGAGATTCGAACTCCCGACCCTCGGAATCGAAATCCGATGCTCTATCCAGCTGAGCTACGAGCGCCCTGGCCCAGATCTTGGGCTGTAACCGAGACGCCCCAGATCGCTGCTGGCGGGCCAGCAGGCCGGACGACGTTCGGATGGGTTCGAATTAGCAGAGAGGCCGTCCAATAAAAAGCCCTTCCCGCCCCGATTCGATACGGGTCAGACCCGCCCTTACCAGGTGCTGTTGAAGAAGCCGAAATGCGGCTGCTGCGCCATCACCATCATCGGCCGCCCTTGCTGCGGCACCGGATGCGTTCTGGCGACCTTGCGCTTGGGCTGCTGCGCCGAGATCTGGGAGGATTGGGTCTGAGCGGGCTGGGCCTCCAGAATCTGGGCTTGCACCTGAATCTGCGTCCTGGCTTCGGTCTTCTTGACCGCAGCGGTATCGGCCTTCGCAGCCGGCGTGAATTGGGCGAACGTCTCGCGGACCCGCGCCTTGGCTGATATCTCGGCCAAAGCGGGTGACATGCCCTCCACGGGCGGCTGGGGAGCCGCGACGGCGGCGATCTTCACCGCAGGGGCGGCAAGCGTCGGCTGACTGGTGTCGAGTACGACACGCTCCGGCAGGTGGCGATCGGACCGGATCCGAATCAACGGCTGTTCGTTGCTTGCGGTTGCGATAGCCTGCGTCACAGGCGAAGTCGGCAGAACGTAGTTCGCCGCGAACAGCAGTGCGAGCAAGGCTCCACCGACAAAGAAGAAATACCGAAAGATGGGCATTGGCCACGCTCCGCCCGCCGCATCCCCGCGTGGGCTCTCCGCCTTAACAGGCGATCATTTAATTGGTTCCTGGCCCAGCCGTTCGGTTCAAATGGCGACGCCAAGTTTTTCGGCCAAGCCCCCAAGACAGTAACTTTTCCGCTACCCGGCACTGCCGGCCTTATGTCCGATGTGCTGCCACAAGCGAGCACTTTGCCTGATCGGCATTCACGTTGACGAAGCCGACAGGAATGCGCGCAAAAGTCTTGCGGCTCTTCATGCTGACCGGATCCGCCAGAACGCGGGCGCGGTCGGTGAGATGACTGCCATCGCGCCGCGCAAAAGCGCAGACGATCTCGACATCCTTTACGGCATAGTCGTTGTCGTTGCGCAGCGTGAGCGTCACCAGCGCCTTCGAGCCAAGGCCGCCGCGGCGCCAGGTCTGAGATGAAATCCTGATCCGGCCGAGTTCTGCCATTGTCGGAATCGAAGCTTCGGAAGGCGGCGACACGGCGGTCGCATCGGCCGAAGGCGCCGTCTCCACCGCTGCCACGTCAGATCTCACCGGTTCGGCGCTGTTGCCTTTGGCAAGAGGGAGCAGCATCCAGATGCCGCAACCGACGATGATGGCCGCCAACAGCCACAGCAGGCCTCGCCCAAATGAAACGCTCGCGATCGTCACCGCCCTCGCCAGTCGCTCGCCGGTTCCGGCGAGACGCCCTATCCCGATGCGGTCAAACCCAGCGCTCATGGTTGCCTCACCGATCGCGGCGGAAGCACGTTCGACAACGGATTCGGCCACTGCTTACCTTAATCCGGAAGGCGAACTAAGGTTCCCGCGCAGCTGCCGAGTCGGCAAGAGCGGTGGCGGTCACGGGCCGAGGCCGCTAACATGCGCTGCAACATCAAAATCCGTCGGGAGAACACGAAATGCCAGTCGTCACTTGGGATCACGTCCATCTGCGCAGCCCCAATCCGGAGGCCACGGCGGCCTGGCTGCGGGACATCCTCGGTGGCGAGATCGTGCAAGCGCCCGGACGGATCGACGTGAATCTCGGCGGCGCAAGGATCTTCATTGCGCCACTCGAGGGCGACAACGCGGTCAACCCGCCGCCGCCGCACCCGCATCAAGGCCTCGACCATTTCGGTCTCACGGTGAAGGACATCGACGCCGTCGCCGCCGAGATCAAGGCCAAGGGCGTCACCTTCACGCGCGAACCGACCACGATCCGCCCCGGCGTGCGCATCTGCTTCATCCGTGGCCCCGAAGGCATCTCCATCGAGCTGCTCGAGCGCGACAAGAAATATACCTGAGACGGTGCGCGCCGCATCGGTTCGCCGGGCGACGTGCCGCCCGGCGTGCCTCAAGTCATGCTGCCGGGCATGAAGCAGCGGACGGCGACGCCCATGTAGCCGTAGATCGGCCAGACCATGGTGCGCCCCACCCGGTTCGGCTCCGAGATCACGGCCTCCTCGGGCACGTCGACCCAGACGAGCTCCTGCGGTCGGCCGTCGATCATGTAGCCATAACGCGGGACGCGGACCCGATAGTGCCCGTCCTTGCTATCCCAGTCGGTGTCCGAGAGCGCCGAGCCGTCGGCATCGGAGCAACAAGGCCCCTTGCCGCTTCGCAGTCCGTCGAACCAGGCCTTCAATTCGGCATTGGTGTTGACGAACTGGCCGCGGTCGCGCGCGTGGCCGAAGGGGGCCGCGAGTGCGATCAGGGCCAGGACGCATGCTAGGCTCGCCACGGTTCGCCACCGCGCCGCGCCGCCGATCCGCCGTTGTCGTGTTTCGCAAATCGTGGAACGCACTCTGTACAGACGCGGCTTCTCGCCGCCGGAATCGATCCAGTTGCTCACGTTTGTCTTGCTCCAGCACCCCGCGGCCAGTGCAACAATGGTTATGCATTTCGCGGGCCAACTTGATTCGCAACGACTGGCCTCGCTTCATGATCAGACCGTCATGGCGGTGTCACAGACAAGCCGGGACAACTACGGCTCACCGGCAGGCTCGCAAGGTCGGCGGCCAAACTGCCGCGTTGCGTGGGCGCATGCGCTTTGGCATAAATGCGCTACCGGTTACGCCATTGGGCGATGGCGGCCGGCCTCGGGACGTTATGAAGAACGGCCTCTATTCGATTCACGTGAACCTGCTCGATGGTCGGGTCGGCAAGGGCAGCGGCGTGATTCTGTTTCGCGACGGCAAGATTCTTGGCGGCGATGCCTACCTCTATTACACCGGCAGCTACACGGTGAAGGACAACACCTTCAAGGGCGAGGTGCTGGTCCAGCGTCACACCTCGCCGCGGGGTGACGACAATCCGCTGTTCGGCGGCCCTGCCGCGGTCGGCATCGGCCTCAGCGGCACCTTCACGGAGACGCGCGGGGACATGACGGGCACCGCGCTGGTCGGCAAGGCCAGCCAGATTTTCGGCGCGACACTGCACAAGCTTGCAGAGGCCGACTAGAGCATTTTCGGTTCTGATTGAATCAGAATCTCAGCTCTCAATTGTTGTTTCGACGTGTTTTCTTCACCCGAGCCGGCATCCACTTCGCTCGAAAACGCGTGAGCTATTCCGCGGCCTGCTCGAGCGGCGCCACGCGCGGCAGGATGATCTGGATACGTGTGCCGCTGCCCGGTTCGGAATCCAGATCGAGCCGTCCGCCGAGCCTGTTCGTGACGATACTGTAGACGATGTGCAGCCCGAGACCGGTGCCGCCCTGGTCGCGCCGCGTCGTGAAGAACGGATCGAAGGCACGGCGGCGGACATCGAGCGACATGCCGCAGCCATTGTCGGAGAAGATGATCTCGACATTGTCCTTGCCGGACTCGCGCACCTGGATGTCGATGGTCCCCGGGCGGCCGTCCGGAAAGGCGTGCGCCACCGCGTTGAGAAACAGATTGGTCAGCACCTGGCCGTACGGTCCGGGATAGCTGTTCATGGTCAGATCAGGCTGGCACTCGACATTGAGCGTCAGATTGTGCTTGCGAAGGCCCGGCCGCAGACTCATCACCACCTGCTCGGTGAGGTCACCGAGATCGAAGCTGCGCTGGTCCGAATAGTTGCGGTCGGCGGCGACCTGCTTGAACGACTGGATCAGCTCGGCGGCGCGATTGAGATTGGAGACGAGCTGCGAGGACGCATCGCGGCTGGTGTGGAGAAAGTCGTTGAGCGCAGAGCGGCGCAGCTCGCCACGCTCGACCTCGGCGGTGAACATCGAGGTCTTGCGTTCCAGTGCGGAGGCGACCGTGAGGCTGATGCCGACGGGATTGTTGACTTCGTGCGCGACGCCGGCGACGAGGCGTCCGAGCGCCGCCAGCTTCTCCGCCTCGATCAGCGAGGCCTGGGTCTCGCGCAGATTGCGCAGCGCGGTCTCGGCGGATTCCTTGGCTTTCCGCATCTCCTGCTCGCCGCGCTTGCGCTCGCCGATGTCGAGCGCCACGGTGACGATCCGCTCGATCTCGCCTTCGGCATCGAGCAGCGGCAGCTTGTTGACGAGCCATTGCCGCATGTGGCCGGACGAATCAATGTACTCCTCTTCGTAGAAGCCGAGACCTTTTCGCAGCGTCAGCACGCGCTTGTCGCTCTCGTCGGACTTGGCCGCGCCGTAGCGCGACATCAGGTCGGCCGTGGTGCGGCCGAGCGCATCGCCGGGCTCGATGCCGAAGATGCCGGCCATGTAGCGGTTCATCAGCACGTAGCGCAGGTCGCGGTCCTTGACGTTGATGACCGCGGGCACGGTGTCGATGACCTGCTGGAGCAGGCGCCGCCCTTCGGCGATGGCGTCTTCCGCGCGCTTCTGGTCGGTGATGTCGCGCAGCGTGCCCTCGTAGCGGACGATGTTGCCCGCCTCGTCGCGGACGCCGGTGGCACTGTCGGACAGCCACAGGATGTCGCCGCCGCGCTGGCGCACCTGATATTCGAACTCGCGCACCATGCCGTCGCGGGCCATCAGCCGCTGGTATTCGACGCGCGCCTCGGGATTGAGATAGATGGTGTGGGCGATGTCGTTGATGCTGTCGATCAGCTGCTGCGGACTGTCATAGCCCATCATCCGCGCCAGCGCCGGATTGGCGTTGAGGAGGTCGCCGGCCGGCGTCGTGACATAGATGCCGTCGACCGAGCCCTCGAACAGTTTCCGGTAGCTCTCTTCGGCGAGGCGCTGCTCGGTCAGCGCGCGCACCGCCGCCTCGCGTGCCGTGTCGGCCTCCTCCAGCGCGCGGCGGAACACTTCGGCAGCGCGTGCGATATCGCCGATCTCATTGTCGAGATCGGCGGACGGGATCGACGTGTTCTTCTCGCCGGCTGCGAGCGCGCGGATCGACCGCGCGATCTGGGCGAGCGGGCGGACCGTCCGCCGCACCACGAAGCCGGCCGCGAGAATGCCGATCAGCACGCCGATGGTACCGAGCACGATGCTCTGCCAGCGCGCCTCCGTCAGCGTGCGGGCGAAGTCGCGCGACAGCACGTGGCCGCGCCGGGCGCTGACCTCGCGCAGCAGCTCGGTGACGCGGCCGATCAGCCGGCCCTCGGTTCCCAGCACCTCGCGATCGATGTCGGCGATCTGCCGTTCACGGACCGCGACCGCGATGATCGCCTCGGCGTAATTGTTGACGGCCGATCTGAGATTGGGATCGGCGACGCCCATCGCCCGCATGCTCTGCGCCGCCTGCTCGGCCGCGGACGGGTTGCGCGCAAGCAAACCGAGCGCGATCCGGCTCTGCGCTTCCGACAGGCGGGACGCCAACTCTCGGTCCCCGGTGCCGGAGACAGCCGCGTCGAACTGGTCGCGGAGTGGCGGCAGGCCGGCAAGCAGCTGGGCGCGGCGGTCGATCAAGGTCGAGATCCGCTCCAGGCCGCTGCGATAGGTCGCAAGCCGCTCGCTGACCCCGTCGATCATGTCCTGCTGCTCGGGCACGAGCTCGATGCGGGTCTTCTTCAGGATGTCACTGAGCGTCGAGGCTGCCTCGCCCACCTGCTTGAACTGGATGCCGGCGCCGGGATCAGTGACGAAGTCGCGCGCGGCGAGCCGCAGCTCGTTCATGCGGCGGTCGATGTCCTCGGCGAGGTCGCCGACGCTCTGCAGCCGCTGCAGCTCGGCAAAGGTCGTGTCGATGTGCCGGATCGCGATCACGCTCGCGGTCGAGGTGACGATAATCACCGCCAGCACCAGAAGGAAGCTGCCGAAGGTAAGCTGGCCGATGGAGAGCGAGAATGTTCGCTTTTTCTCAGGGGTCGGCGTCAATTCGGCGGACATTGGTGATGTGAGGACCGGGCTATTGGAGCTCCAATATACGACGTATTGCGGTCCCGGGGGAACATGCCTCTCGCCGCCGAATATCCTTAATATTGAAGCCCTGCCGCCCTCCTTAGCTCCGGTTTTATGACGTTTTGACGCCGGCCGGCCGCCGGGCCGGGATGGTCATGGCGGCGACGCCGAGGACGACGCAGGCAAGGCCGATCCAGGCGGTCCGGCTCAGGCTCTCGCCGAGGAAGGCGACGCTGATGGCAACCCCGATCGGCACGCGGAGATAGGCCTGCGCGGTGGTGCCGACCGAGCCCAGGGTCTGGATCAGGCGGAAATAGATCACGAAGGCCGCGGCGGTCGAGAAGGTCGCCAGCGCGAGCAGCGCCAGCACGGAACTCAGCGAGGGCGACAGCGTCCAGGGCTGCTCGACGATGAGCGAGGCCGGGATCAGCGCCGCCGCGCCCGCCAGCAGCGAGCCGGCCGCCGGCGCCATGGGATCGAGGCCCTTGAAGCCGCGACCGAAGATGGCGGCGCAGGCGTAGCAGATGGTGGCGGCAACGATGGCGGCCTCCGCGACGAGGCCGCTTCCGACATCATGGACGGCATCGACGCCGACGATCAGCAGGATGCCGGCCATGCCGGCGACCACGCCGACCAGCTTGCGCGGTGTCGTCGCCTCGTGACGCGTCACGACCGCCGTGAGCAGGAAGGTGAAGATCGGGCCTGCCGAGTTGAGGATGGTCGCAAGCGCGGCATCGACGTGGCGCTCGCCCCAGGCGATCAACGTCCAGGGGATCACGCTATTGAGCACGGCCTGGAAGGCGAAGCGTTGCCAGGTCGCGGCATCATTCGGCATCCTGATGCCCCGCGCCCACATGATCGCGAGCAGCAGCAGGCCCGCAATCGTGGTGCGCGCCGCGATCAGCGTGATCGGCGGAATGGTGGCGACGCCGAGCTTGATGAAGGTGTAGGAGCCGCCCCAGAGCGTCGCCAGCGCGAGCAGCAGCGCCAGTTCGACGGCGACGTTGTTGTCCTGCCGGTTGTGCATGTCGCGCGCTCCGTCCCGTTGTCAGGGACGGAACCTAGCGCGTCTGCCCTCGCCGATACTTCGTTGTGTGTCGAAGTGTTCTAGCCGAGCGCCCCGACCTCGAACACCTCGCCGTCATAGCCGGCCTCGCGGGCAATGCGGAGCTGACGGCCGGTTTCGGTCTTGGTCATGACCGGCATCACCGTCACGACGGACATGCCGCGGGCGTGCTCGAGCGCGGCACTCACGCTGCCCTGCTTGGCGAGCCGGATCAGATTGCGCGTGGTCGGGAACGGCAGCTTGAAGCGGCCACTCTCGCCGCCCTCCACAGCCTCGCGCGGCGAGACCCAGATCGAATCGGTCGACTCCCGGCCATCATGCGCGCCGAGCTGGTCGGGCGGTGCCGCCGCAAGGAAGAACCAGGTATCGAAACGTTTTGGCATGCCCTCGGGCGTGATCCAGTGCGCGTAAGGCACGAGCGTATCGAGCGCCAGTTGAAGTCCGTTGTCAGCCAGAATGCTCAGGAAGCTGACCTTGTGCTCGTTGAGCGCGACGCGATGCGCATCGGCGATCTCGCCGGCGCGCTTGGCATCGACCGGAGTGCCCGAAACCTTCGAGCGCGCCAGCAGGATGCCGCTTTCCTCAAAGGTCTCGCGAATCGCGGCGATCCGAAATCCGCGGTCCGCTTCGCTCAGGCCCTCGCCGCCCGAATACAGATCGGAGCGGGCGACGATCTCCTGATCGCCGGCATCGACGCTGCCGCCGGGAAACACCAGCGCGCCCGAGTTGAACTCGATCTGATGATGGCGCACCATCATGAAGACTTCGATTTCCTTTGCGGCGCCGTCGCGCAGCAGAAGGATCGTCGACGCGGGGCGTGATGCTGATGCCTCGGCCATTCGACTAACCTGCGGCGCTGGATTGCGGGCCGAGATTGGCGCGCTTGTCGACGCGGGCCACGCGCGACAGCAGGTACTCGACCTCCGCCTTCGCCGCCGGCGTGATGGTGGCGCCGGGCTTGCGCTGGGCACTGGAGGCGATGATGCCGCGCTTCTGCAGCACGTATTTGCGCACGGCAAGACCCGCGCCGGGCTGCTGCTCGTAGCGGATCAGCGGCAGATGCGCGTCGAACAGATCATGGGCGGCGTCGCGCTTGCCTTCCTTCGAAAGCCGCACGACGTCGATCAGAAGCTCGGGGAAGGCATAGCCGGTCATGGCGCCGTCGGCGCCGCGCTCCATCTCGAAGTCCAGAAAGAGCCCGCCATTGCCGCAGAGGATCGAGAGCGGCCGCAGCGAGCCGTCCTTCTGGAAGTTGCGCAGCGTCGAGATCTTCTCCAGCCCCGGCCAGTCCTCGTGCTTGAGCATCACGCAATTGGGATTGTCGGTGACGATCTTGCGGATCACGGCGGGAGTGAACACCACCGACAGGGTCAGCGGATAGTCCTGGAGCACCCAGGGCACGTCGGGGCCGATCGCCTCGGCCGCCTGCTTGTAATAGCCGATGATCTGGTCGTCGGTCCGCAACGACGGCGGCGGCGCAATCATCACACCGGCCGCGCCTGCCTCCATGGAGGCCTTCGCCAGCGAGCGCATGGTGGCGAAACCGGGCGCGGAGACGCCGACGATCACCTGCATTGTCTTGGCGCGCTTGACGAAGCGTACCGCCACCTGCTCGGCCTCGGCGGCATCGAGCTTCGGCGCCTCGCCAAGAATGCCCAGCACCGTGACGCCGTCGCAGCCGACCTCCTCGTAGAAATCGGTCAGCCGGTCGATCGAGCGCTCGTCGATCCGGCCGTCATCGTGGAACGGCGTCGGCGCGATTGCGAAGGTGCCCTTGGCGTCGGCGGTGAGTTTCATCGTTGTCCTTGTTTCTCTCTGTCAATGGCTAAAACCGCCGCGCCCCCATCTTGATCTGCTCTTCGGAGAAGAAGATCTCCTTGGCATGATCGGCGATGTCCTGGGCTTTCCAGCCCGTGTGCGGCGGCTTCCAGCCGTCCATTTCCATCATCCGCATTTCGCGCACGCCGCGGGGCCCGGACACGCCCAGCACCTTGCCGGTCTGGTCGCCGGACAAGTCGCTGACCATGTATAGCACGGCCGGCGCGATGCCGTCCGGCCCCAGCGCCGCGCCGGGGTTCTCCTTATAGCGGGGCAGGTCTGCGGTCATGCGGGTCAGCGCACCCGGCGCAAGCGTCCAGATCCGGATGTTGTATTTGCGTCCCTCGATCGCCAGCACGTTGGACAGGCCCCAGATGCCGCCCTTGGCCGCGCCGTAATTGCTCTGGCCGAAATTGCCGATCAGGCCCGAGGTCGAGGAGGTGTTGACGATGACGCCGCCGCCATTTTCCCGCATCCAGCGAAACACCGGCATGGTGCAACAAAAGGTGCCCTTCAGATGCACCTTGATGACCTTGTCCCAGTCGGACTCAGAGGCCTTGGCAAAGGTCTGGTCGCGCAGAATGCCGGCATTGTTGACGAGGATGTCGGCGCGGCCGAAATGCTTGATGGCGTCGTCGAACACCGACTGACCGCCTTCCATCGTGGAGATGTCGGCGCCGTTGGCGACCGCCTTGCCGCCTTCGGCCTTGATCGCATCCACCACGAGCTGCGCCATCGATGTGTCGGCGCCGGAGCCGTCACGGGGGCCACCGAGGTCGTTGACGACGACGGAGGCCCCTTCCCGCGCGAACAGCTTTGCGTAGGCCTCACCGAGCCCCCCTCCCGCGCCGGTGATCAGCGCAACCTTGCCGTCGAGTAGTCCCATGGTGGCGTCTCCCTGTTTTGTTTTTTTACCTCGCCCCGCTTGCGGGGCGAGGGAGACCACGGCCGTCCCGTGTGCTAACCCAGCACCGTCTTGCCGTTCTTGATCACGGTGACGCCGCGCGACTTCACCTTGGCTTCGAACGAGATCGTGCTGCCGTCCTTCCAGAGGTCCATGGTCACGGTCTCGCCGGGATAGACCGGCGAGGAGAACCGCGCGACATGCTGGCGGAAGGCGGAGGCGTCGTAATCGGCATAGGTCTGCAGCACGCCGCGGCAGGTGATGCCGTAGGTGCACATGCCGTGCAGGATCGGGCGCGGGAAGCCGGCCTTCTTCGCGAACTCAGGGTCGGAGTGCAGCGGGTTGCGGTCGCCGCAGAGACGATAGACCAGCGCCTGGTCGGGGCGGGTGACGATGTCGATCGTCGTGTCGGGTGCGCGCGACGGGATCTTGTGCGGATCCGGCTGGGTCAGGTTCGGCCCGCCAAAGCCGCCATCGCCGCGGGCGAAGCGGGAGGCGACCAGAGTTGCCAGCTTCTCGCCCTTCTCGTTCTTGAGCACGGTCTGGTGGCTGATGACGACGCCCTTGTCCTTGCCCTTGTCGTAGACTTCGACCACGGAGGAGTCGGCGGTGATGTGCGCCGCCACCGGCAGCGGCTGGTGGAAGGTGATGTCGCGCTCGCCGTCGACCACCATCACGCGGTTGAGGTTCATCTCGCCGGGACCCGCGCCCCACGCCGCGACGGATGCGAAGGTCGGCACCACCTTGAGCGGCCGCGGCGTCAGCGTGCCCTCGTTGACGAAGGCGAGCTCGTTCTCGTCCATCGGATCGGCGCCGAGGCCGATACCGTAGGCATAGAGCATCACTTCGCGATCGGTGTAGGAATATTTCTGGCCGAGGTTTTTGAGGCCTTTGAGTTCGTCGTATCTGGCGGACATTTTTGTTGTTTCCTCCCGGCAGTTTCAGCGGATGGCGGCGCCCATTGATGCGCCCTCTCCCCTTGCGGGAGAGGGCTACAAGGTGCTCGCAACGCACTCGTTTGGGTGAGGGGTTCGCTCCGCATCAAACAATCTCTCTGTGGAGAGATACCCCTCATCCGGCGCTTCGCGCCACCTTCCCCCACAAGGGGGGAAGGGAAGAACTCGCCGCGCGTCCTAAGCCGGCGTGAAGAACGGCAGCGGCGCGCCATCGGTCGCCTTGAACACCACTTTCACCTTCTGGCCGATCTTCAACGTCGTCAAATCGCAATCGACGAAATTGGTCTGGAGCGACGGCCCCTCCTTCAGCGTGACGTAGCCAATCGCGTAAGGACCGGTCGGCGACTTCCGCATCAAGCTGTAAGTGTAGATCGTGCCTTCGCCCGAAGACTCCTCCCACACCGTCTTGTCGGAGTAGCAGAACGGGCAGATCGAACGCGGGAAGTAATGCGCTTCGCCGCAGGCGGTGCAACGCTTGATCATGAACTTGCCCTGCTTGGCCGCGTCCCAGAACGCGGCCGTCTCGGGGTTGGTCAGCGGGGCCGGATATTTCTTGGCTTCGCTCATCACACGCGCTCCAGAATGGCCGTCGAGGCGGCGTGGCGAACACCCAAAAGCCCGCCGGTGCCGTGGGCGATGGCGAGATCGCAATTCTTGACCTGCACCTTCGGATGCGCCTCGCCGCGCAGTTGCCGCACGGCTTCGAGGATCTTGGTCATGCCGCCGCGGTTGACGGGATGGTTGCTGCAGAGACCACCGCCATCGGTGTTGAACGGCAGCTTGCCGACGCCCGAGATCAAATTGCCGTCGGCGACGAACTTGCCGCCCTCGCCCTTCTTGCAGAAGCCGAGGTCCTCGAGCTGCATCAGGACGGTGATGGTGAAGCTGTCGTAGATCGAGGCGTATTTGATGTCCTTCGGCGTGACGCCGGCTTCCTCGAACGCGCGCGGGCCGGACCAGATGCCGGCGGAGTAAGTGAGATCGAGATCCTTGCCGCCGCGCGGGCCCTTCATCGCCTCGCCGTGTCCGATCAGTCTGACCAACGGCTTCTTCAGGCTCTTCGCGATCTCGGGTGTCGTCACGATCAGCGCGCCACCGCCGTCAGAGACGACGCAGCAATCCATGCGGTGCAAGGGATCGGAGATCATCGGCGAGTTCAGGACGTCCTCGACGGTGACGACGTCCTTGAGCATCGCATGCGGATTGTATTGCGCATGGTGCGAGGCCGCGACCTTGATCCAGGCGAGCTGCTCGCTGGTGGTGCCATAGTCGTGCATGTGGCGCATGGCACACATGCCGTAGGCATTGTGCGTGGTCGCGCCGTATGCCGTCTCGAAATCGGCCTCGGCGCCGGCCGCGCGCGGCGGCATCGCCCCGGTGCGCGGCTTGCCGGCCAGCGTGATCAGCGCGATCGAGCACTTGCCCGCGGCGATGGCTTCGGCGGCATGGCCGAGATGGATGATATAGGAGCAGCCGCCGGTCTCGGTGGAATCGACATGGCGGAGTTTCTTGGTGTTCAGCCCGAGATAATCGACCATCGGCCAGGCGCCGCCCGGGGCGTCGCCCGCGCAGAAATAGCCGTCGACATCGTCCTTGCTGAGTCCGGCATCCTCGATCGCGCCCTTGGCGACCTCGGCATGGAGCTGCGCGGTGGATTTGTCCGGCGCGTGCCGGGTCGGGTGTTCGTAGATCCCGGCAATGTAGGCCTTGCCCTTGATGGTCAAATAAGGTCTCCGCTGGCGTGTCTTCTTGCCTCTTTTTTCTGAACCGCAGTGGGATGATTGGCAAGCGCGGAAATATTCCGCCGGGCGAGAGGGCAGCGGGTTCGCGCAAATCACCGAGGTGCGGTGGGAGGGCCTCTGCTTCCGGAATCGTCATTGCAAGCGCAGCGAAGCAATCCAGGAATCTTTCCGCGGACGCATTTCTGGATTGCTTCGCTGCGCTCGCAATGACGGGGGGCGACGGGCAGAACCCTAAAGGTGTTTTGCCCGACGGCACAAGCTGTTTCGTTTTATCGGAACACCCTTTTCTGCGAAAACAACCCCATGCACAGTAGACCGATGGTTGATTTCAAACAGGAATTTGGTGGGTGGATTAGCGAACCCCCACCCAACAAATTCTACTCCGCCGCGATCTGCCTTGGTGCCGGCGGCGGGTTGGCCAAATCGGCGGCGAGCTGGGCGTAGCGGGCCTTGGCGTCCGCGACGGCCTTCTCCTTCACCGGGCCATAGCCGCGGATGCGGTCGGGCAACGACAGCAGCTCCACCGCGGTGTCGATCGTGAGCGGCGACAGCAGGCCGAGCACGGTGGCGACGTCCTTCTCGTAGCCGGCGATCAGATCGCGTTCGAGCTTGCGGTCGGCGCTGCGACCGAAGATGTCGAGCGGGGTACCGCGCAGGAATTTGAATTTTGCCAGCACGCGGAACACCGGAAGCATCCACGGGCCGAACGCGCGCTTCTTCGGGCGGCCGAGCGCGTCGACGCCGCGGCTGAGGATCGGCGGGGCCAGGTTGAAATTGAACTTGAAGTCGCCTTCGAACTGGTCGCGAAGCTGTTTTTCGAAAGCGCCATCGGAGTAGAGGCGCGCAACCTCGTATTCGTCCTTGTAGGCCAGCAGTTTTGCGTAGTTGACCGCAACGGCGCGCGTCAGCGCCTCGTCGTAGCCGCCCTGCCTGGCGGCGTCGCTGACCTGGTCCACCAGCTTGCGATAGCGTTTTGCGAGGCGGCCGTTCTGGTACGCCGTGAGATGCCTGGTGCGATGCTCGATGACCTCGTCGAGCGTCATCGCCTCCAGCGTCTTCGGCGCAACTACCTCGTCGGTGCCCTTCAGCATGTCGGCAAGTCGTGCGGGATCGGCGACCGCGAGGCGGCCGAGCCTGAAGGCCTCCTTGTTCATCTTGATCGAGACGCCGTTGACCTCGATCGCTTGCTCGATCGATTCCGCCGACAACGGCAAGAGGCCCTTCTGATAGGCGTAGCCCATCATCATCATGTTGGTGGCGATGCTGTCACCGAGGAGCTGTTCGGCCGGCTTGGTGAAGTCGAAGAACACAGAGTCCTTGTGCAGCGCGGTTTCCAGCAACCCGTTCAGCTTGCGGGTCTGGAAGTTGAAATCGCGGTTGAGAACGAAGTCGGCGGTGGGAATGACGTGGCTGTTGATGATGCCGTGGGTGCGGCTGCTGTCGCAGAGCGAGATGGTGTCCTTGGCGACCGCGACCACCTCATCGGCTGCGAGCACGACATCGGCCGTGCCGGTGACGATGCGCGAGCAGGTCACCTCGGCCGGATGATCGGACAGGCGGACATGGCTCAGCACCGCTCCACCCTTTTGCGCCAGGCCCGACATGTCGAGGATCATCGAGGCCTTGCCCTCGATATGGGCGGCCATGCCCAGCAGCGCGCCGATGGTCAGCACGCCGGTCCCGCCGACCCCGCCGACCGCGATGTTGTAGGGCTTGTCCAGGTTCGGGCGCGATGCCGGCTCGGGCAGCGCGCCAATATCGCCGACGCCGGCCGGCGCACGCTTGCGCATCTTGCCGCCGTCGACGGTGACGAAGGACGGGCAAAAGCCTTTGACGCAGGAATAATCCTTGTTGCAGGTCGACTGGTTGATGGCGCGCTTGCGGCCGAACTCGGTCTCCAGCGGCTCGACAGAAATGCAGTTCGATTGCACCGAGCAATCGCCGCAGCCTTCACACACCGCGGGATTGATGAGCACACGGCGCGCCGGATCCTCCATCGTGCCGCGCTTGCGGCGGCGGCGCTTCTCGGCAGCGCAAGTCTGCACGAACACGATCGCGGACGCGCCCTTGACCTTGCGCAGCGTCTTCTGGACCGCGTCGAGCTCGTCACGATGCGCTGTCTTGACGCCGGGCGCGATCTCGTTCGCCGGATAGGCGTCGGGATTTTCCGAGACCAGATAGATCTCGCGGATGCCTTCGCTGTGGAGCTGGAAGGTGATCTGCTGCGGCGACAATTCGCCGTCGACATGCTGGCCGCCGGTCATCGCGGTCGCGTCGTTATAGAGGATCTTGTAGGTGATGTTGGCGCCTGAGGCGATCGCCTGGCGGATCGCGAGGCTGCCGGAGTGGAAATACGTGCCGTCGCCGAGATTGGCGAACACGTGCTCTTCCTTGGTGAAGGGGGCAACGCCGACCCACGGCACACCCTCGCCGCCCATGTGGGTGAAGGTCTCGGTGGAGCGGTCCATCCACAGCGCCATAAAGTGGCAACCGATGCCGGCAAAGGCGCGACTGCCTTCGGGCACCTTGGTCGATGTGTTGTGCGGGCAGCCGGAGCAGAAATACGGGGTGCGGGCGACAGGCGCGGTCGCTTGCATTTGCGACGCCTGGCGGCCGTTGAACCAATCGGCCTTGGCGCGCAGCATCGTTGCAATTTCGGGATTGAGATCAAGTCGAAGCAGCCGCTCGGTGAGCGAGCTGGCCAGTGAGGCGACGCTGAGTTCTTCGGCAAAGGGGAGGAAGCGCTTGTCGTGATCGTCCATCTTGCCGATGATCCGAGGACGGACATCGTCGCGCCAGTTGAACAGCTCCTGCTTCACTTGATTTTCGACGATCTCGCGGCGCTCTTCGATGATGAAGATTTCCTCGAGGCCCACGGCGAACTGCCTGACGCCTTCCGGCTCCAGAGGCCAGGGCATGCCGATCTTGTACAATCGAAGTCCGATCTTGGCGGCGACCTCGGGCGTGATACCAAGCTCGCGCAGCGCCTGACGGATATCCTCGTAGCTCTTGCCGGACGCCATGATGCCATAGCGGGCATTCGGCGAGTCCATGGTGATGCGATTGACCTTGTTGGCGCGCGCAAAGGCGATCGCGGCAAAGCCCTTGTAGTCCTGCAAGCGGCGGTCCTGGGCGAAGCGGTCGTCGGGCCAGCGCAGATTGAGGCCGCCTTCGGGCATCTCGAAATCGGTCGGGATCACGAACGGCGTCATCTCGTCGGTGAGATCGATCTCGGCGGTGGTCTCCACGGTCTCCGTGATCACCTTCATGCCGACCCAGCAGCCCGAGTAGCGCGACATCGCGATACCGAGAAGACCCATCTCGATCATCTCGTGGACGCTCGAGGGGTAGAGATAGGGCATCAGCGCCGACATGAAGGCGTGGTCGGACTGATGCGGGACCGTCGAGGATTTTGCGCCGTGGTCGTCGCCGGCGAGACACAGGACGCCGCCGTTTTTGGCGGAGCCCGCGGCATTGCCGTGGCGGAAGACGTCGCCGCAGCGATCGACGCCGGGGCCCTTGCCGTACCAGATGCCGACCACGCCGTCATACTTGGCGCCGGGCGAGAGGTTGAGCTGCTGCGAGCCCCAGACCGCGGTCGCGGCCAGGTCCTCGTTCACGCCGGGCTGAAACTTGATATTGTACTGCTCGAGATGTTTTCGCGCGGCGAACAGCTGCTGGTCATAGCCGCCGAGCGGCGAGCCGCGATAGCCGGAGATGAAGCCGGCGGTGTTCAACCCCGCGGCACGGTCGCGCCGGATCTGGGCCATCGGCAGCCGGACCAGGGCCTGAATGCCGGTCGTGAAAATATGTCCGGTGTCCTGGGTGTATTTCTGATCGAGACTGATCGGACCCTGGTTGATGCCCATTATGTCCTCTTCCGCCCTTTTGAGCGCTTGGCTGCTTAAGCCGTTGCCTGCCCGTTGTTTTTAGCTAGGGCGCGCCGACCATTTCCGCCACTCTATGTCGGATATTTCACGCTCCGCATCACAATTCTGGAGCAAAGGCAGCGCCGGGTAAAAATCGCAATTTCGTGGCTGCATTGGCATCCGCGATTTTCATTTTGTGTCACCATACCCCCGCCGTCGCGCAACGAATTGACGCCTGGTCATCCGGGACGGCGTCGATGGGTCGCAGGAGAGGCTTTCGATGCGGACGATTCTGGCTGGCCTGGCTCTCGTGGCTCTGGCGTTGTGCAGTGCGGTTGCGAACGCGGCCGTCGCTGCCGAGCCGTCACCGGAGCTGATCGCCACCGGCAAGGCGCTGGTGGAGGCCGGCGACTGTGGCGGCTGCCACACCGCCGATCCGGCAAAACCGTTCGCGGGCGGAAAGCGTATCGACACGCCGTTCGGCGCGATCTACGCGCCGAACCTGACGCCGGACCGCGACACCGGCATCGGCGCCTGGACCGACGCCGACTTCACCCGCGCCGTGCGCACCGGCGTTGCGCCCGACGGCTCCAACTATTACCCGGCCTTCCCCTACCCCTATTTCACGCGGATGACGAAGGACGACACGCTGGCGATCCGGGCTTATCTCGGAACGCTCGCGGCCGTCACGAGCCGCAACAAGCCGCCGGAACTGCGCTGGCCGTTTGGCTATCGCGGCCTGATGCGGATCTGGAACATGGTGTATTTCAAGCCCGGCCTGTTCGAGCCGGACCAGAGCCAGAGCGCGGCGTGGAATCGGGGCGGTTACCTCGTCACCGGGCTCGGCCATTGCGGCGCCTGCCATACGCCGAAGAACTACTTTGGCGCGGACAAGCAGGCGCAGGCCCTCGCGGGCAACGAGGTCGGCGGCTGGTACGCGCCACGGCTCGATGGCGCCGCCCGCACCGGGCTGAAATCGTGGAGCGTCGAGGACGTCACCGAATATCTCCAGAGCGGGCGCAACGCCAGGAGCCATGCCAGCGGGCTGATGGCGGAGGTGGTCGTCAACTCGACCTCGAAGATGAGCGATGCCGACGTGCGCGCGATCGCATTTTACCTGAAGAACCTGCCGCCGGCGCGGCGTGAGACGATCGTGACGCCGCCTGACGATGCCGAGATGAAGGCCGGCCAGGCCGTCTACGCCAAACTCTGCATCGCCTGCCATGAGGCCGACGGCACAGGCGCACCGCGCATCTATCCGCCGCTGCCCGCCAACGCGCTGCTGCAATCGGTCAATCCGTCCTCGACCTTGCGCATCATCCTCGACGGCGCCCACACCGTGACGACCCCGCGCGCGCCCAATACCGGCGAGATGCCGGCCTATTCCAACCAGCTCTCCGACCAAGAGATCGCGGCGGTGACGAACTACATCCGCAATGCCTGGGGCAACGCCGCGCCGCTGGTGACGCCGGCGCAGGTGGCAAGGGCGCGGAAGCAGGAGCCGTAGCTCAAGGCTCCCGCTCCTCCTCTTCCGTGAACACGAATTTCGGCATTTCCCATTTGTAGCGCACCGCCAGCAGGCGGAAGCTGATGCCGAGGACAAACGTCAAAATGGTCCAGAGCTCGGCGTTCAGCTTGAGACCGAACGCGGTGGCATAGAACAGTCCCGTCACCACCGAGACGCTGGCGTAGAGCTCGGAGCGGAACAGCAGCGGCACGTCGTTACAGAGCACGTCGCGCAACACGCCGCCGGCGCAACCGGTCACCATGCCGGAGACGATGACGATCGGCAGCGTGGCATCCATCTGCCAGGCGATGTCGCAGCCGGTCATGGTGAAGACGACGAGGCCGATGGCGTCGAGCACGATGAAGGCCAGTTTCAGCCGATGCACCAGCCGCGCCATCAGAATGGTGAGGAAGGCGGCGCCCCCGGCCATTGCGAGGTAGATGGGGTTTTGCACCCAGGCCAGCGGATAGTGCCCCAGGAAGAGATCGCGCAAGGTGCCGCCGCCGAGCGCCGTGATGCAGCCGAGGAAGCAGACGCCGAGCCAATCCATGCTGCGGCGACCGGCAGCGAGCGCCGCGGTCATACCTTGCGCCGCGACTGCGACCAGCGACAACAGATGCAGCACGCTGTCGCTCGGCGGCAAGCTCCACATCGCTTTGTTCCCTTCCGTCAGCGGAGCTTACGCTTCAGGTTCCCCAGCGAACAGGTTCCCGATTCCCGCCGCGGGCGCAACATACGACGAAAGCAGTAAGGAGGGCGGAACAGAAGCTCGCATCTATGGGTTGTCCAGCCGCAATAATCGAGGAGAACCAATCGATGGCTGACGACCGTTTTACCAACGATCCGTACCGCCCGAATCTCGCCGATGATGAGTATCGTAATGCGGCGCGACGGGATGCCCAGCTTCAGGTCGACCCTGAGCTTGGCGAAGGCCCCGCCTCCAGCGGCAAAGTAGCCCTGTTCGCAGTGGCCATTGCCTTGGTGCTGGGTGCCGTATTCTACGGCCTGAACAACACCGGCACCAGCAACCAGGCCAGCACTACGCCGGCGACGCAGACCGCGCAGCAGGCACCGGCTACCAATCCGGCCGCACCTCCCGGCATGCGCGACGTGACGCCGCGCACCAACACCGGACCGGGCGTGACCACGGGCGCCGCGCCGAGCAAGCCGGCACCGGACACGCCGGCACCGGCTGAGGGCGCGAAGTAACGATTTGCAACAATATGCGACAGCGGCGGGATTTCAGATCCCGCCGCTTTCGTCCGTCTCTAGCTGAACATCTTGTTGAGTTCGCCCCCGGGGTAGCCGGTACCGAGCTCGGTGAACGTCCCCTTCTCCGCCATTTCCTTCGCGGCCCGCATGAAGCCGCCCCAGGCGGCGCGTGCGAGCGAACCGCCGACGCTGATCCGGCGCACGCCGAGATCGGCAGCTTCCTGCAATGACAGCCCGGAGCCGCCGATCAACAGGTTGAACGGTTTGGGTGCGACAGCGTTCACCACCGCGGCGATGTCCTCGCGGCTCTTCAGGCCCGGCGCGTAAAGGCAATCGGCGCCGGCATCGGCGTAAGCGGTGAGCCGGTCGATGACGAGCTTGAGGTCGGTCACGCCCCAAAGGTACGCCTCGCAGCGGCCGACCAAGAGCACGCCGCTATCGCCGATCGCCTTGCGCGACGCCTGGATGCGTTCGACTGCGAGCGCGCGCTCGTAGATCGGCTTGTCCTTGTCGCCGGTGGAATCCTCGATCGACAGGCCGGCAACGCCGGTGCGCACACAGCGCTCGACATTGTCCGCGACCTTGTCCGGCTCGACCGCAAAGCCGCCCTCGAAATCCGCGTTCACGGGGATGTCGACGGACGTGCTCAATACCGCCAGATGCTGACATACGTCCTCGACGGAGACGCGGTTGTCGGCCTTGCCGATGGTCCAGGCAAAGCCCGCACTCGACGATGCGAGTGCCCTGAAACCGAGATGCTGCAACGCTTTCGCGCTGCCGACGTCGACCGGATTGGGCAGGATGAAGCAGCCGCTCTCGTGCAGCTTCCTGAAGGTCGCGCGCTTGTCAGCAGTTGTCACATGCATGTTTCTCTCCCTTGTTGGCCGCGCAGAGATGGGGACGTGCCGTCGCACGCGCTAGTGCGCGTCGTGCACCGCGCGGCTGTCCTTGGGCGCCTGCTCGCGATCATTCATGCTGTAGTCGCGGATGACGCTGGCGATCCGCAAGTGATAATCGGCGAAGATTTTTGCGCGGCCCTTGGCCTGGGTGCGGCGGTGCTCCATCGTGTTGCGCCAGGCTTGCACGGCCGCCTCGTCCCGCCAGAACGACACCGACAAGATCTTGCCCTTGTCGGTCAGGCTCTCGAAACGCTCGACCGAGATGAAGCCGTCGATGGTTTGCAGGATCGGCTTGAGGTCGGCCGCGAGGTCGAAATAATCCTGGCGGTGTTCCGGCTTCGGCCAGACCTCGAAGATCACGGCGATCATGGGCATCTCTCCTGTCGTTGATGGCCTACGATACCACTTACAAAACCACTTGGCGTAGAAACGTGCGCTCTTCCGCGAGGATGAATTTGTGCTCCTCGGCGAAGTGGAAGTTCGCCATGCCGTCCGTATCCTGACGCAGCCGGGCGCGATAGGCCTCATACGCAGCCAGACTCTCGAAGGTGATCAGCGCAAACGCGATATTGTTGGTGCCCTCGTGCGGCATGAAATAGCCGATCAGATCGCCGCCGCATTTCGGGATGATGGTGAGCCAGCGCTTTGAATACTCCTCGAACTGCGCGCGCTTGAAGGGATCGAGCTGGTAGCGGATGAAGACAGTGATGGGCATGATGGGCTCCTGATTTATCGTTGCGAAACGCGTGAGCGACACCGCCGCCGCTAAAGCACTGGATTGCTTCGCTTCGCTCGCAATGACGTGTTTACGGGAGACACGGTACGCGCTTGCCCCACCGCGATGCTTCGGCTACCATCGAAGCATGAAATCAGGTCCTGACATCGCCATGATCGCCTCGCTCGTCGGCGATCCCGCACGCGCCAACATGCTGACGGCGCTGATGAACGGCCGCGCGCTCACCGCGAGCGAGCTGGCGCAGGAGGCCGGCATCACACCGCAGACCGCGAGCTCGCATCTTTCCAAGCTCGAGGCCGGTGGCCTGATCGAGCCGGAGAAGCAGGGCCGCCACCGCTACTACCGCCTCACCGACGACGATGTCGCCGGGGTGCTGGAGGGCCTTGCAGGCCTCGCCGCGCGGACCGGCCATATGCGCGTGCGCACCGGGCCGAAGGATCCGGCGCTGCGGCGTGCCCGGATCTGCTACGACCATCTCGCCGGCGACCTCGGCGTGCAGATGCTAGACACCCTGCGCGCGCAAAACCTCGTCAGGCAGAAGAAGCAGGAGATCGAGCTGACGACCGAGGGCGAGCGCTTCCTGGCCAAGCATTTGCAGATCTCGCCCGACATGCTCACTCATCCGCGCCGGCCGGTGTGCAAGGCCTGCCTCGACTGGAGCGAGCGGCGCCACCATCTCGCCGGCACGCTGGGCGCTGCCATGATGCAGCGTTTTGCCGAGCTGAAATGGGCCGCCCGCGACGCCACGCCCGGCAGCCGCGTGGTGAATTTTACGCGCACCGGCGAGAAGCAGTTTGCGGCGTTGTTCGGGACTGCGAAGGACTGAACACAAGCGCGTGTAACCGTCTCTCGTCGTCATGGCCGGGCTTGACCCGGCCATCCACGTCTTTAGTGCAGTTTGCGCGGGCACCACGTGGATGCCCGGGACAAACCCGGGCATGACGGAGAATGTGTCTCCTCGCGCCAACATGACTCAGAGCCTTCAATGATCCGCCTCCTCCCGGCCGTGCTTTGCACGGCTCTTCTCGCCGCACCTCTCGCATCTCGCGCCACCGACACCGCCCCGCGCGAGCCTTACGGCATCGCGCTCGAAGGCTTTGCCTATCCCTATCCCGTGCACCTGCTGCCTGTTGTCAATGACGGCGAGCAGCTCAGTATGGCCTATATGGACGTGCCGCCTGCGCAGCCGAACGGCCGCACCGTGGTGCTGCTGCACGGGCGCAATTTTCCGTCGAGCTACTGGGCGCCTGTCATCAAGATGCTGAGCGAGGCCGGCTTCCGCGTCGTGGTGCCGGACCAGATCGGCTTCGGCAAATCCTCCAAGCCGACGGGCGAGCTGCATTTCGACAATCTGGCGCGCAACACCATCGCGCTGCTCGATCACCTCAAGATCGACAAGGCCGAGATCGTCGCCCATTCGCTCGGCGGCATGCTGGGCGTCCGCATCGCCCGCGCCTATCCCGACCGCGTCGCTCACCTTGTTCTGACGGCCCCGATCGGGCTGGAAGACTACCGCCTCTATGTGCCGCCGACGCCGACCGAGAAGATCATCGAGACCGAGGACAAGCTCACGGCCGATGGCTATCGCAAGCAGCTCCAGACCAACTATGCGATCAAGCTGCCGGCGGAGGCGATCACGCCGTTCATCGACGCCCGCTTCAACATCAAGGGCAGCCCTGATTATTCGCGCTGGCTGCGCGCCTTCGTCAGTTCCGGCCAGATGATCTATCGCGAGCCGGTGGCGCACGAGATCGCACTGATCACCGAGCCGACGCTGTTCATCATGGGCGCCGACGACCACAACGCGCCGGGCCGACTGAGCGCGCCGGAAGCGCTGCGCGCCAAAATGGGAGAGAACGCCGAGCTCGCGAAGGCGCTCGCCGCGAAGATGCCGAACGCGCGGGCCGAGGTGATCCCGGACACCGGCCATCTCGTCTTCCTGGAGGCGCCTGAGAAGTACAAGGAGCTGGTGCTGGGCTTTCTCGGCCGCTAGCGACATTGCTGTCGTCCGGAGCCGCGTGCGGGGAATGTTCATGCCGCATTCAGGTCATGATTGGCAGATTTGGCTGGCGTCGTGTCGGCATGTTGCGATTTTAACGTGTCGAATCGTGTCTTTTGATTCATGGTGCGCCGAAAGCGCCAAGCCCTCCTAGAACCCGCCCCCAAAGCCTACCCCCCAAGGACGAGAAGGAAGATCAAATGAAATACCTGTTCGCCGCCGTGATGCTCGCCAGCGCGGTCGTTGGTTTCAGCGAGGCGGCCAGCGCCGCCGGCGGTTGCGGTCCCGGCTGGTATCGCGGCGCCTATGGCGGCTGCCGCCCGATGCGTGGTCCGGTCGTTGTCCGTCCGGGTCCGATCGTGGTTGCGCCGGCCCCTGTCGTGGTCGTGCCGCGCGCGCGCGTGTGCCCCTATGGCTTCCGCTGGTACGCCGGCCGCTGCCGCCCGTTCTGATCTCGTTTTTCGCATAGCGAAATGGCCGCGCGGCGAAAGCCTGCGCGGTCATTTTCTTTTTGAGCGCCGTCGCACCGGGATGTTTCGAATCAGAACGGGGACCGTGATCGCGGTCCCCGTTCAAGCCTCGCTTAGCGCGACGCTTACCAATGGCGGCGGTGCCAGCGCCGGCGATGCCAGCCCCAGTGACGGCGGCGCCAACCCCAATGACGGTGATGGCCGTGCCAGTGCACCTGCTCCGGCTTCAACTGCGCGGCTTCATCGCTGCTCGTGACTGCGGGATGAGCGTCGGGATTGCCTTGCGGCTTGCTGGGATCACCGAGCGGCTGCGGCGCCAGCGGCACGGCCTGTGCGGCGGTCGTGAACGCGGCAGCTCCGGCCGCGACACCGATTGCAAATTTCAAAAAGTTCCGGCGCTCCATGATTTCTTTCCTCTTGGACGGTCGTGCCAGTGATGCAGAGGAAGTGTCGCGGTGACGACATGAACCGAAGCTGAATCGCGCGTTCAGCTTCGTTGCGCAGGTGACAGGAGAATTCGCAGCGCAGTAAGCCCGGTGCTCTATTTCCCGAACTCCTGCGCCAGCACCAGCAACTCGCGCGTGCGCGTCACGTCGGGCCAATCGCGCTTGAAATCCGCCACCAGCTGCGTCAGCGCATCGCCCTTCAGCATGGCGTGCAGCGCAGCCTCGCTCTCGAACTGATACATCGCCTGATGCAGTGACGGATCGTCGAGGCTCCAGAACCGCCAGGCCTTAGCCGCACCGAACGCCTTCGTCGCGTCGGGCAGATGTTCCGTCTCGTACCACCTGTCGAAGGCGGCGCGCCTGCCGGCATCGGTGATGATGGCGCGGACGACGAAGAAGGCTGACGGCATCTGATTTTCCTCCTGTTGTTTGGGGTGAGACTAGCCGGTCACGTCGCGGACAACAAAAAAGAGTGGCACCGGTGTCGGAATGTGCGCCCTTCGCTCGTCCTTTGCTTCGACCAGGACACGGAGACAGCAAATGGCCGACCTCACCCTGACCACTTTCAATTGGGTTCCCGAACCACCGCGAGGCTGGGTGCGCGATCTTCGCGTGCGCTGGGCCCTGGAAGAAGCCGCCTTGCCCTATCGCGTCGCCAGCGTGCCGTTCGACGACCGCGGCGCTGCGCATCTCGCGCACCAGCCGTTCGGCCAGGTGCCATGGCTGACCGACGGCGACATCTCCATCTTCGAGACCGGCGCGATTCTGTTGCATCTTGGCGACCGCAGCGAGAAGCTGATGCCCAAAGACCCGCGCGGCCGCGCCGAGACGACGAAATGGGTATTCGCGGCGCTCAATTCGGTGGAGATGGCCAGCCTGCCTTGGGGAATGTCGAAGTTCATGGGACATCCGACCGACACGGCGGCCTGGAAGTTCGTGGACGACTTCCTCAAGCTTCGGCTCAAGCATCTCGAGCCGGTGCTGGCGGCGCGCGAGTGGCTCACGGGCTCCTTCTCCGTCGCCGACATCCTGATGGCCGACGTGCTGCGCCTCGTCGATCATTTTGACGGGCTCACGGAGCATCCGGCCTGCCGCGCCTACGTCGCGCGCGCCACCGCCCGCCCGGCCTTCGCCAAGGCCCACGCCGACCAGATGGCGCATTTCGCGGCGGCGGACGCGGCCCGCTCGTAGCTCGTAGGGCGGATTAGCGAAGCGTAATCCGCCACTTCCCTATCCGATGAGGCAGACCTTGGTGGATTACGCTGTCGCTAATCCACCCTACGCACCGAACGTGATGCTCCGCACATAACTAACCCGACGGTGGCCCTAGGCTCACAGCCATCAAATCAACCCCTGCGGAAGGTGACACATGGCCCGCATCGCATATCTCAGAGACCAGCTTGCCCGCGCTGAACGACTGGCAAAGGCGATCCTCGACCGCCAAACCGCGGAACAGCTTCAGGCATTTGCGGCCGAATGCCGCGAGGAACTGCAGGTGCTGTCGCGCAGGGCTGCGGCGTAAGGCTGCTCGGTTACACCAGCTTCATCGGCGTGTCGGCGACCACGCGAAGGTCGATGCGGCTGATCAGTTGAGACCGAAGCGCCTCCGCGTCACCAATCGCGCTCTCTGTCTGCCGCAGCGTGCTGACGTTCGATCCGAGCGAGACGATGCCGCCGAGCACCAGAGCGATCGATCCGAGCGCGGCGGTCTGACCCATCCCGAGCAAGCCGAGGATCGTGATCAGCAATAGCGCAGCACCGCCACCGATCGCGAGCTTGGATGCCAGGATGTACTTCCGACATCGCTCGGCAATCTCGGCCAAAGCCTCGATCCGCGCTTCGATGTCTGAGATCTCGTCGGTCGGATCGTCTTCGGTCATTCGATTTGGATCGAGGATGCCAAGTCAGAAACAGAATCTGTAGCCCGCATGAGCGAAGCGACATGCGGGAGTTGGATGGAAAACCCGGATGTCGCTACGCTCATCCGGGCTACAAGTCCGCTTACAACGGCAAATTGTCGTGCTTCTTCGCCGGCGTTTCCACTTTCTTGTCCTTCAGCATCGACAGCGCCCGCGCGATCCGCTTTCGGGTCGAGTGCGGCATGATGACGTCGTCGATGTAGCCGCGCTCGGCGGCGATGAAGGGGGAGAGGAAGCGGTCTTCGTATTCCTTGGTGCGCGCGGCGATCTTGTCGGGGTCGCCGATGTCGGCGCGGAAGATGATCTCGACCGCGCCCTTGGCGCCCATCACCGCGATCTGGGCGGTCGGCCAGGCATAGTTCATGTCGGCGCCGATCTCCTTGGAGGCCATGACGTCGAAGGCGCCGCCATAGGCCTTGCGGGTGATGATGGTAACCAGCGGCACGGTGCACTGCGAGTACGCAAACAGCAGCTTGGCTCCGTGCTTGATCAGGCCGCCATATTCCTGCGCGGTGCCGGGCAGGAAGCCCGGCACGTCGACGAAGGTGACGATCGGGATGTTGAAGGCATCGCAAAAACGAACGAAGCGCGCGGCCTTGCGTGAGGCGTCAGAGTCGAGCACGCCGGCCAGCACCATCGGCTGGTTGGCGACGAAGCCCACCGTGCGGCCCGCGATGCGGCCGAAGCCGGTGACGATGTTCTTGGCAAAAGCGTCCGCGATCTCGAAGAAATCGCCCTCGTCCACGACCTTGAGGATCAGCTCCTTCATGTCGTATGGCTTGTTCGGATTGTCGGGGATAAGCGTGTCCAGCGACATGTCGACGCGGCCGATGTCGTCGAAGCTCGGCCATTCCGGCACGCCGTCGGTGTTGTTGGACGGCAGGAAGTCGATCAGGCGCCGCATCTGCAACAGCGTCTCGACGTCGTTCTCGAAGGCGCCGTCGGCGATCGAGGAGCGCGTGGCGTGCACGGAAGCGCCGCCGAGCTCTTCCGCCGTGACGACCTCGTTGGTGACGGTCTTCACCACGTCGGGGCCGGTGACGAACATGTAGCTGGTGTTCTTCACCATGAAGATGAAGTCGGTCATCGCGGGCGAATAGACGTCGCCGCCGGCGCAGGGGCCCATGATGACGGAGATCTGCGGGATCACGCCCGAGGCGAGCACGTTGCGGCGGAACACGTAGGAATAGCCGGCGAGCGCAGCGACGCCCTCCTGGATGCGGGCGCCGCCCGCGTCATAGAGGCCGATGATGGGCGCACGCGCCTTCATCGCCATGTCCTGGAGCTTTGTGATCTTCAGCGCGTGCGTTTCCGAGAGCGAGCCGCCGAACACCGTAAAGTCCTTGGCGAAGACAAACGTCTTGCGGCCGTTGACGGTGCCCCAGCCGGTGACGACGCCGTCGCCGGGCACCTTGTTCTTCTCCATGCCGAACTCGGTGGAGCGGTGCTCGACGAACATGTCGAATTCCTCGAACGATCCCTTGTCGAGCAAGAGCTCAATGCGCTCACGCGCGGTCAGCTTGCCGCGGGCGTGCTGCGCCTCGATGCGCTTCTCCCCGCCGCCGAGCTTTGCGCCGGCGCGACGGTCTTCAAGGGCGTCCAGGATATTCTTCATTTGCTCCCGCCAGTTCTTAGCCTAAATGCGATTGCCGGGGTTCTAACACGGCATTTTGCAGGCCGGGAAGCAGCTTTCGGCCCCGCAGGGCTGCCTTGCCGCAGCGGGAAAGCGCAAGGAATTTCAAAGTTTTGCCTGGGAGACGAGCATGACCGAAGGAACGGCCGAGACCGGCGCTGCGACCGGCGGCGTCAACATCCTGCTGCGGCTGGAGGGCCTGACCCTGTTTGTGGGGATGGTGATGCTCTACTGGGCCTGGGACGGCTCATGGCTGGTGTTCGCCCTGCTGTTCTTCGTCCCCGATCTCAGCTTCCTGGCATACCTGTCGGACGCAAAACTCGGCGCGATGGTCTACAACGCCGCCCACAGCTACATGGCGCCGGTCGCGCTGCTGACGCTCGGCTTCGGCCTCGCCTCGCCGCTCACCCTGTCCATCGCCTTGATCTGGCTCGCCCATATCGGCATCGACCGGGCGCTGGGCTATGGCCTGAAATATTCGGCCGGCTTCGGCTTCACCCATCTCGGCCGGATCGGCCGGCAGAAAGATACCTGACACACGCGCTGCCCGTAAATTTGGCGGCCCGCTCCGGTTGACCGGACCTGCCGATTCAGGCTTGCTCACGTTTACGATCAGGCGCCGAATGTTGCGTGAGCTCAGTCGGTACGGCGGCGGTCATCATTTCCGGCTGCAAGCATCACCCCATGTCCGCGACGGTCGTTCCCCTGCCGCCGAACTCGTCGTCCGAAACCACTGACTTCCTGCGGCGCATGGCCAGCATGGTGTCGGGGCGGAACGGCGAGATGCTGCTGCGCGCCGCCGCGCTGATCGAGTCGTTGGCGCAACGGGCGATGTCGGCGGAACGCCTCTATCACCGGGAGCACGAAGAGAACACGCGCAACAGCGAGTTGCGGGAGGCCGGTGAGATGGCGTCCGACGCCATGGTCAAGCAAATTGACGCGCTGCGCAGCCAGCTTGCCGAGGTCACCGCGGCCGCGGCGGCCGAGCGCGCGGCATTCGATGCCGAGCGCGGCAAGCTGCTCGGCCTGATGCAGCACGCCGAGAGCCATATCGGCCAGCTCACAAGCGAGCTGGAAACGCTGCACGCCTCGGTCGACAGCTTCAACGAGACCGCAATCTCCGTGCCGATCGAGGTGCTGCGGCTGGCGCGCACCCAATTCGATTTCCTCTCCGCCGGCTTTGCCCGCAAGGGCGACGTCATCTCGCAGGCGATGAGCGAGATTGGCGGTTTTGCGATCGACCAGGCGCTGACGGTGAAGAAGGCCGGTCCCACCTGAGGCCCGCGCAATCACATTCACGATTGGGCGTCATGCCCGGGCTTGTCCCGGGCATCCACGTGCTTGAAGCGGATGAGAAAGGTCGTGGATGGCCGGGACAAGCCCGACCATGACGCGGGAGCGATCCGCGCGCATCAAATTGCCGTCGCGCTAGACGCTTGCGTCGAGCTCGATCCGCATGTCGGCGGTAATCCAACGACTGCCGCCGAGTCGCGCAAGGCCGTGGAGGGATTTTTGCAAGCGCTGTTCAAGCTGGGGTAGCGCTGGGAAGCAGTTGGCCTTGAGAGCCGGCGTCGGCGCGACATACTCCGTCATTGCGAGCGTAGCGAAGCAATCCAGAATCTCGCCGCCGAGGCAGTCTGGATTGCTTCGTCGCTTCGCTCCTCGCAATGACGGAGGCTACGGCTCGCCCGGCTTGAACGGCTCCTGCTTGTCCGGCGGCACGGTCTCCTCCGCCATTGCCAGCAGCATCGCGACCATCACGTAATTGCCGGCGACTGCGGTGAGGTCGACAATCTGCTGGTCGTTGAAGACCTTCTTCGCGCGCGCATAGGTTTCGTCGCCGACCTTCCTGGTCGTGGTGAGCTCGGTGACGAAGTCGTACACGACGGCCTCGTCCACGGCCATGTTCGCAGGCCGCTTATTGGCCTTGAGCTGCGCGATGATGTCGGGCGACAACCCCGCCTTCGCCGCGAGCGGCGCATGGGCGTACCACTCCACCTGGGAGCGCCATTGCCGCCCGATGATCAGGATCGCGAACTCGTTGAGCTTGGTCGGGACCGAGGTCTCCCAGCGCAGATAGTGGAATAGGTCGAACAGGCGCTGCCCGAGCACCGGGCTGCGGATCATCGGATTGTAGGGACCGCCGATGCCGACGCTCGAGACCTTCATGATCTGCTCGCCGAGCGGTTTCTGCTTGGCGTCGAGCTGGTCCATGGTGAGCTGCGGAAAGCGCGGCTCCTTGCTGGTGGCGGGGCCGGCAAACATCGTGGCGGCGAGCCAGCCGCCTGCGGCGGCGAGCGTCAACGACGACAGCCAGAGTGGCGTTGAGTTCATGTTGTCCCTCCCGGTTTTTCTTGACCGGGGGATGCTAGTCGAGCAACGCCAGCGTGATAGCGCTAGATCGCGCCGATCTCGGCAAGGCAGGCTTGCGTCAGGGGCATGCGCTCGCCGACCAGACGCGGCTCCTTGCAGTCCATATTGAGCGCGAACACGGTGTGCGCTTCGCCCTTCTCGGCCCAGCCCACCATCCAGCCAAGTGACGGCTCGCCGCGCTCGGCGCCAAGCAGCCCGGACTTGGCGCGAATGACGCTATCGCCGACCTTGGTTACCGGCAGGATGTCAGCGACGAGATCCTGGCTGCGTTTGGAGATCGGCAGCGCGCGGCGGCGCAGCCTGTCGACGAAATCGACCTGCTCGACCGGATCGATGCGCAAAGCGCCAGTGAGCCAGAACTGGTCGATGCCGCCGCCGATGTCGCGATTGCCGTAGTCGAACAGATCGACATACTTCTGCATGCGCTCTTGTCCGATCCGGCGCGCGATCTCCTGATAGACCGGCACCGCGCTCACGAGAATCGCGCTGCGCAGCGTGTGATCCTTGTTCCAGGCCTCGATCGGACGCTTCACGCCATCCCAGGGAAATACGTCCTTGTCGGGGTCAGTGACGACGCCAGTTTCGAGCGCGATCAGCGAGTTCGGAATCTTGAAGGTCGAAGCCGGCAGCTTCGCCTCGCCCGAACGTTCCTTGTCGCTGGCGACGACCAGATAGTCCTCGACCTTGTAGCCAACGAAGGTGCCTGATGTGCCGAGGTCGGTGAAGCGCTTTGCCAGGCTGTCACGGATCTCATTTCGCGGCGGCGCGACGTGAGCGAGTGCGCGCGACGGCAGGATCGCGGTTGCGGCGAGAAGACCGAGAGTCGAACGGCGGGTGAGCAAGAGCGATGTCCGTTGAACGATAAAATGGACCCGACCATGAAGCCGTTATCGTGGTGAAACGATGACAGCTACCGCCTGCCCGACAGCCGCAGTACGAACACCAGCACTTCGGCGACGGCCTTGTAGAGGTCGGGTGGGATCTCCTCGCCGAGTTCGACCTTGGAGAGCGCACCGGCCAGGATCTCGTTCTCCTCGATCGGGATGTCGTTGGCCTTGGCGATCTCGACGATTTTTTCACCGATCGTGCCCTTGCCCTTGGCCACGACGACAGGCGCGTTGCTGCCCTTCTCGTAATGGAGCGCAATCGCAAGCTTCGACGCGTCGCTCATGTGGCGCGATCCAGGAAGTGGCCGGCGCGGGCTGGTGCGGGCTGCGGCGGGGTGCCATCGCGGACCAGGATGTCGCCGGGCTTGAGTTCGGCCCTGGTCAGGGCCTGGTTGAGCTCGCCGATTCCGGCGCGGAGCTGCTGTGCGGTCGTCGGCCGCTCCGCCCACATCCGCACGAAGGTCTTGTCACCGTTGAGCGTAATCAAAGCGTGCACGGGTCCGGCCGGCTCGACATTGAGTGTGAAGCGCGCGCGCCAGGCGCGCCTGGCGGGATCGGCGGATTCATTGCCGCCGTCGCGCGAGATCTCGAACTGCGCCATTGCGGTGCCCTGCGGCGTTGCGAACGGAATCTCGAAATTCCACTGCGGCACAGTCGGATCGATCCTGTGACCGCTGGCGTCAGTGCGATCGGGGAGCGAAGCGACCTGGAGCAAGGTCTGGCGCGCGATCGCGGCATCGGTATCGTCGAGCAGGCGGTGCACGGTCGCGGCGAGCGGCGTATCCGGTACGAGTGACGGCGAGGCGATGGATTGCGACGACGGCAGCGCGCCGCGAATCGGCGGTGGCGTCGCGCGCGCGGCGGCTTCGAAAATATGTCCGTCGGGCACAGCCTTGTTCGAGCCCGGCACGTTCCCCATCATGCGCGGCAGGTTTTGTGTGATCTCTTGCAGGAGGCTCGCAGCAAGGCCCGCAGATATGGTTCGCGGCATCGCAGGTTGCGGCGCACCGCCAGCGATGTCCGCCAGCACAGCGGCCGCGAGATTGGCGCTGCGCGGCATTTGCGGTGATTGGGCGATCTCGGGTTCGGTTGCGGGCAATGCGGTCGGTGCAGCCTGCGTCTGCGCGGCAGCGACTTGCGGTGTCGCCACGGTACCAGCTGGAAGGGTGGCACCTTGCGTCTGTGGCGCCGTATCGAGCGTTGCCAGCGTCTGCCGCAGCACCAGCAGCGCGGCTTTCAAATCCGGCATCGTGCCGGCGGACGGAGTCGCGCCTGCGGCGAGCGAGGCTTCGAGGAGCAGTCCGGACTTCTGGAAAGCGGACTCGATGTCGCCACCTTCGAGGCCGGTGTTGAGCGGCGTCTGCTGCGCCAGCACGCCCAGCATCGCCTGCTTCAGCCCCGCCGGAAGATCGCTACCGGTGACCACCGCGGCCAGATTGGCGAACAGCGGCGCCTGGCTGCCCTGCTTCGTCACGGCCTCGGCCGAGGCTTCTGTGACGGCGACCTGCTCGGTCGGTGTGAGGGCATTGCGGGCCGCGCCCGCTGACGGCACTAGCGGCGGGCTGTCCACCAGCGAGGCCGCGGCCGGCGTCAGTGTGACCTGATCGGCGGCCGCCTCGCCTGCCGCGCCCATGACGGCGAGCCGGATGGTGCCGCCGTTTTGCGACACCGCAAGCTGAAGATTTTGTCCTGGTGTCAGCGCCACCTCGGACATCACATCCATCGAGAGGTTGGCGATCGCGATCCGCACCAGATTGTCGGCGAGCACGCTGACGACTCGGGCGTCGACCACGCTGCCGGCCTGCAGCACAAGATCGGGCGTCGCCGCGTCAGCAACAGGGCTGGCGGCACTGACAGGAAGAATCGAGCTTATCGGCGTCGGCATCGCGAGGGGCCCAGGAGCACGGGCCAACCTAACGCCTGCGTCGTAAACCTCTCGTTAAGGACCTCCGACCGAGGGCGGCTTTACCGCCGCCAGGACCGCGACCGCAGCCTCGAAATCCCGCAGGCGGGCGGCGCGGCGGCCGGCCGCTTCCTCGTCCACGCCCCATTTCTCGGCGTTCCAGTCCTCATCGACATAGGCTGCCGCCCAGACCTGGTCGGCGTCGCGCACGCCATGGGCAAGCGCCAGCGCCAGCAGCGCCGAGCCGGTCAGGGTGGTGATCACGTGGAGGGCGGCGACCGACCAGGCATCATGGGGCAGCGCGGCGCGCGCGGCTCGGAGTGCCTCATCCGGCTGCGTCACGTGCATGATGCCTTCGGACAGGATGAAATGCGCCCCCAGCGTCTCCGCCGCCCAGAACAGCACGGGGTCCCAATGCGCGGCCTCGCGGGCGACAAGTCCCTCGGGATGGCCGGCGCGATAGAACAGCAGATCGGACTGGAGGTATTTTGCAAGGTCGTCCGTGACGAGATCGACGCGGTCGACGACGCCCTCGACCACACTGTTGGCGATCCGCGTCAGCGGCATGGTCATGGGCTTGATCGTCTCGTCCTGATCCGCCCACTCCGCAGCCACTGCGTCGGCCAGCGCGCGCGAAGGGATGATCACCTGGCGGCCGGACGGCGTGCGGATCGCCTTGCCGTCGAGCATGATGGCAAAACCGCCCTCAGCCTCGGCCACCCCCACCTCCTTGTAGAAGCGCTTGCGCAACGGCACGCGCGCGGCCTGGCGGACCAATTCCTGCGGATCAAGCGGGGATCGCCCCGCAGCTTCATCGAACAATTCGCGCATCTCGTTCCGGTCCTGATCACTCAATGCTAGCCTTGTAAGGTAAGAGCGGCGACCGATAAAGCGAGCGGCAGGTATGAGGGAACTTGCGGGCATTTTGGCTCTGTTCGCCGGGTTTTGGCTGGCCGCTGCGCAGGCCGGCTTTCGGACTCCGGAATCGGTCGTCCGGAACGTCTACGCCCATTACGGCCAGGGCGCGCCGGAGCTCTCCAACGGCCTACCACGGGATGCCGCCACCGCCCGGCAATTCTTCGACCCCTCCTTGCGCAAGGTGTGGTCCGCGCCGCCGGTCGCGCCCTACGATTTCCTGGTGCAGAGCCCGAGTTGGAAGCTCGGCCCCGTCGCGATCGCGGTCATTCGCAGGCAATACGACAAGACCTATGTCGCGGCGAATTTCGACAATCGCGGCCGGGCGGTGACTCTGAACTTTATCCTGGTCAGCGGGCCCGAGGGCTGGTTGATCACAGATGTCGAGAGCCCGCACGATAGCCTGCGGATGTTTCTGGAGCAGTTTCGGAATTGAGGTAGTCTAGCCGATCTGGCGTTTCGTTCGCCGGCCGTGGATTTGCAGGAGGCAGCAATGGCTACATGCGACCATTGCAGTGGGACTTATAGAGGCTGGGCGATAAAGGACGGGCCGTATCGCTATTGTAACGGGCTTTGTCACTCAAGAGGGAAAGCATTGCTCAGCTGCCTCGACGGGTTTTCCTCCGACAAGTTGGATGCAATCATTGCGCAGGAGCACGCGGGACCGTGCCCGAATTGCGGTCAGAACCGTACTGTCGATATCTATGAGTCCCACAAGATACAGTCCTTCTTCGTATATTCATCATGGCAAACAAGTTCTTTTGTTGCTTGCCAGACCTGTGCCCGTCAGCGGCAAAGGGGAGATTTGTTGTGCTGCCTCTTGATGGGATGGTGGTCTCCAAGAGGAATTCTCACAACCCCGTTCTTTCTAGGATTCAACATTGTCGCGATGTTTCGTCGTCAGAATCCCGCAGTGGCGTCTGACCGGTTTCGTAAATTGATAAGAATGAACCTGGCCCGCCAGGTGGCGAGCCGATAACAAACTCAACTACTCTTCCGGCGCGTTCTCGATCGGATCAAACCGGCTCGCATCGAGCCCGAGCAGGTTCCAAGACTGCTGCATGTGCTGCGGCAGCGGCGCGGTGGCATCGATGAAGCCGCCGCGCGGATGCGGGATGACGATACGGCGCGCGAGCAGATGCAGCCGGTTTTGCAGGCCGCCCGGCAATTGCCAGTTCTCGATGTTGAAATATTTGGGATCGCCGACGATGGGGTGGCCGATATGTTCCATGTGGGCGCGCAGCTGGTGGGTGCGCCCGGTCACCGGCTTCAGCGACACCCAGGTCAGCTTGTTGCCGGCGGTTTCGACAACCGCATAGTATGTCACAGCGTGGCTTGCGCCCTCGTCGCCATGCTGGGCGATGCGCATGATGGTGTCGTCCTCGCTCTCCTCTTTCGCCAGGAAGGTCGAGATGCGGCCCTGCTTCGGCTTCGGTAGGCCCGGCACCAGCGCCCAATAGGTTTTTCGCGCCGACCGCGAACGGAATGCGCCGGTGAGATGCGAGGCGGCAAAGCGGGTCTTGGCGACCAGGAGACAGCCCGAAGTCTCCCTGTCGATGCGGTGCACGAGGCGCGGCTTCTGGCCCTTGGAATCGCGCATCACCTCCAGCATCTGGTCGATGTGTCGCGTCATGCCCGAGCCGCCCTGCACGGCAAGTCCGGCCGGCTTGTTCAGCACGAGAACGTCGTCGTCCTCGTAAATCGTCATTTCCTTCAGCGCGGCAAGCGTCTTTTGCACCGCCTCCGACTGCGGGTTGGGTGCCTTCGGCGTGTCGAGCTTCAGCGGCGGAATGCGGACGCTCTGGCCCTCCTCCAGCCGGTCCTTGCTGTCGACGCGCTTGCCGTCGACGCGCAGCTCGCCTTTACGAACGACGCGCTGGATGTGGGAGAACGACAGGCCGGGAAAGTGCGCTTCAAGGAAGCGGTCGACGCGCATATTGTTCTCGTCGGCCGTCACCTTGACGGTCTGCACCTTGGTCGGCAGCAATGCCTCGACGGGAGGCTCTGCCGGCGCAGCCTTTTCCGGTTCGGCTTTGGGCGCGCGCCGCTCGACGCGCTCGCTCGCAAAGCGCGGCGGCTTCGTGCCCGGCTTGCCGCCCGGCCGCAACCCAGCCGTCTTCGCGCTGCGCGCCTTGAACGGGCGCGCCTCCTTGCGCTCGTCGCGCTCGCGGGGTTTTGGGTTCATTCTCTTGATGCGGCGGCTCATGCGGTTTTTCCAAACTTTGGTGTCGACTGCGCCGTCGCGCGGCGCGGCAGCGACGCAACCTGCGCCCCCACCTCTTTTTCCGCGAGGCGCAGCTCATATTGCTGCTGCAGGTTCATCCAGAACTGCGGGCTGGTGTCGAACCAGTGACCAAGACGCAACGCCGTATCGGCCGTGATGCCGCGCTGTCCATTGATGATGCCTGTGATCCGGTTCACGGGTACCTCGACCTGACGCGCGAGTTCTGCGGCGGAGATGCCGAGTTGTCGCAGTTCTTCGGCAAGGTGTTCACCGGGATGTATGGGCGTGCGGGGCATGGCGATTTCTTGGCCGGACTAGCGTGAATTACGCGTTACGTAAACCGTAAATCGAACCCTACGGCAAGCCCGAAAGGATTAGGCCCCACCCCGCTCCTTCCGCAACTTCGCCCAATAATCCAGCCGCTTGCGGATCTCCCGCTCGAACCCGCGGTCGGGCGGGTCGTAGAAGGTCTGGCGGCCCAGCGCTTCCGGGAAGTAATCCTGTCCGGAGAAGGCGTCGGGGGCGTCATGGTCGTATTCGTAAGATGCACCGTAGCCTTCCGACTTCATCAGCTTGGTCGGCGAGTTCAGGATATGTTTCGGCGGCAGCAGCGAGCCGGCCTGCTTTGCGACCTGCATCGCCTTGCCGAAGGCGGTGTAGACGGCATTCGATTTCGGCGCGGTGGCGAGATAGACCACGGCTTGCGCGATCGCGAGCTCGCCCTCGGGATGACCGAGGAAGTCGAAGGTGTCCTTGGCTGCGTTAGCAATGACCAGCGCCTGCGGATCGGCAAGGCCGATATCCTCGACCGCCATGCGCACGACGCGGCGGGCCAGGAACAGAGGGTCCTCGCCGGCGTCGAGCATGCGCGCGAGATAATACAGCGCGGCATCGGGATCGGAGCCCCGCACCGACTTATGCAGCGCCGAGATCAAATTGTAATGGCCGTCGGCCGACTTGTCGTAGATCGGCGCGCGGCGCTGCAATATCTCCTGCAACTGCGCGGCGTCGAAAATCTCGTCCTTGCGCGCGGCGCGCCAGACTTCCTCGACGAGCGTCAGCGACGCGCGGCCGTCGCCATCGGCCATGCGCACCAGCACGGCGCGCGCTTCCTCGTCGAGCGGCAGCTTGCGGCCCTCGACCTCCTCGGCATGCGCAAACAGCTTTTCGATCGCGGCCGCGTCGAGCGAGCGAAACACCAGCACGCGCGCCCGGGACAGAAGCGCCGCGTTGAGCTCGAAGGAGGGGTTTTCGGTGGTGGCGCCGACCATCACCACCGTGCCGTCTTCCATGACGGGCAGAAACGAATCCTGCTGGGCGCGGTTGAAGCGATGCACCTCGTCGACGAACAGCAGCGTGCCCTTGCCCATCTCGCGGCGTGCACGCGCGGCCTCAAAGGCCTTCTTCAAATCGGCGACCCCTGAGAACACCGCAGAGATCTGCTCGAAATGCAGATCAGTGGCGTCCGCGAGCAGCCGCGCCACCGTGGTCTTGCCGGTGCCGGGCGGGCCCCAGAACACCAGCGAGCCCAGCGTGCGCGTCTCCAGCATGCGCGTCAGCGCGCCGTCGGGACCCAGGATGTGATCCTGGCCGACGACCTCCGAGAGCGCGCGCGGCCGCAGCCGATCGGGCAGCGGATGCGGAGCCTCGTGATCAAGCCCCGCCGCGGCGAAGAGAGTTGGCGTCTCCTGTGGTCGCTTCGGACTCATCCGCCCAGCGTGACGTTGATTTGCTGGCCGCCGCGCACCAGCGTGATGCGCCAGATGCGCTGGCGCTCGGCCGCCGCCTTTTCGAGATCGCTGGTCTTGCTGATCTTTTGGTTGTTGACGGCCAGGATGACATCGCCCTTCTGGAAGCCGACATTCGCGGCCGCGCTGTCGCCGCCGAGATCGGTGACCACGACGCCTTCGGTATCGGCGTCCAGATGCAGCTCATCGGCGAGCGCCGGGGTGATGGTCGAGACCTTCGCGCCCTGGAGAGGCGAGCGCGCGGTGATGACGAGCTCGTTGCGGCCGGCATCGGGCGCGGCGTCCAGCGCCACAGTCAGCTTGACCGGCTTGCCGCCGCGCTGCACGTCGATCTGCGCCGTGCCGCCGAGCGGCCGTGTGGCGAAGCGATAGTCGAAGGCGTTGGGATCATCCACGGTCTGGCCGTCGATCGAGACGATCAGGTCGGAGGATTTCAGCCCGGCCTTGGCCGCCGGTCCGTTCGGAACGACGCTTGCGACCAGCGCACCGGTCGGCGAACGCAGGCCGAGACTCTCGGCGATCTCCGGCGTCACCGCCTGCAACTTCGCGCCGAGCCAGGGCCGCTTGACCGCCTTGCCGCCACCCTTGGCGGAGGCGACGACGACGCGCACCATGTTGGCGGGGATCGCGAAGCCGATGCCCTGCGAGCCGCCGGAGCGCGAATAGATCGCGGTGTTGATGCCCGCGAGCCTGCCATTCATGTCGACCAACGCGCCGCCGGAGTTACCAGGATTGATCGCCGCGTCGGTCTGGATGAAGAACTGGTAGTCGGTGATACCGACCTGCGTGCGCGCCAAGGCCGAGATGATGCCGTGAGTCACGGTCTGGCCGACGCCGAAAGGATTGCCGATCGCCATCACGACGTCGCCTACCAGCAGTTCGTCCGAATTGGTGAATTCGAGGGCCGGAAACTTCTCCTTGGTGTCCTTCAAACGCAGCACGGCCAGATCGCTGCGAGAGTCCTTCAGCACGATCTCGGCCTCGAACTCACGTTTGTCCGACAGCGACACCTTGACCTGGTCGGCGCCTTCGATGACGTGGACGTTGGTGACAACGAGCCCGGAGGCATCGACGATCACGCCCGAACCGAGCGAGCGCTGCACCTGCTCCTGCTGCTGGCCGGGCACGCCGAAGAAGCGGCGGAATATGGGGTCGTCGAGCAGCGGGTTGCGGTTCTGCACCACCTTGGCGGCATAGACGTTGACGACCGCCGGCTGCACCCGCTGCACGATCGGCGCGTAGGACAGCCGCAGCTCGGCGGGCGAGGACGGCACACGGCGGTCCTGCGCGGCGGCCGGATTGAAGTTGGCCGAAAAGGCTATGCACAGTGCCGTGACGACGGCGGTCCAGGTCGATCGAAACATTCCTACCTCTTGGAAAAGACGCCGGAATATAGGCGCGTTCGCCCCCCAATAGAAGGGCGCCGGGCGGCCTATTCGGCCCCCTTTTTGGTGTGTCCGGTCTGCAAGCTCCGCGTGCGAAATGGCAATTTGCCGGGCCTGCCGATTGGCATGATGTGCGTCATCTTGCATGGTGGTGCAAGGCGGATTCGGTTGCGGCGAATTTACACCAGTGGGAACCGCGCAACCGGCCGCAGCGTCGCGGGGTAGTCATCGATCACACCTAGGCTCTCCGCCAGCGACTTGGGGAAGTTCGTCAAACGATGGAGTCATGACGTGAGCAGGACAAGAATTGCAGCCACCGCGATTGGTCTCGCCGCCGCACTGGCAGCCTCGCAGGCCCAGGCCCAGTCGGCGAGCAGCAGCGACCAGGAGATCGCGCTCCTGAAGCAGCAGCTGAAGATGCTGGAGCAGAAGCTCGATAAGCTCCAGAGCCAGACCGCCGCGAATACCGCGGCCACGGCGAAGGCCAGGCTTGAGGCAAAGGCGGAGGCGAAAGCCGAAGCGCGGTCCGAAGCGAAGGCCGTCGTCCCCAATGCCAACGCGGCGATCCCGCTCAAGGGACCGGCGCCCGCATCCGGCGTCGTCGTGACAATGCCGAACAACCGGCCCACCATCTGCACTGCCGATGGGGCTAACTGCGTCGGGATCACAAGCCGCGTGCATTGGGACGTCGGCGGCTATGACTATCGGCCCAACACGGCGGCAACCGTGCCGCAAAAGCTCGACAGCGGCGAGAACGTCCGGCGCGCGCGCATCGGTGTCGCCGGCAAGTTCTTCCACGACTGGAATTTCGCGCTGGTCTACGACTTCGGCGGCTCCTCCGACGGGTTTGGCGGCACAGCTCCGGGTTCGCTGCCCGGCGGCGGCGTCTCTGGCGTCGAGAACGCCTATCTCAGCTATACCGGCCTGAAACCGTTCGGCGGCAAGATGGCCATCGAAGGCGGCATCATGGACCTGCCCTACACCCTCGATGAGGCCACGAGCTCCAACGAAATCATGTTCATGGAACGCGCCTCGGCGGGGATCGTCGCCACGAGCATCGCTGCGGGCGACTTCCGTTCGGCGGTCGGCACACGCTGGTACAACGACGTGTTCTGGGCTGGCGCGTATGTCACCGGTCCCGCCACCGGTGCGATCCACTCAGCGTCGAGCGTTGCGCCGAACGGCACCACGGAACAATACGGCGCGGTCGCGCGTGTCGCCGGCCAGGTCGTCAGCGGCAAAGACTACTCAGTCCATCTCGGCGGCAATGCCGAATGGCTGATCCAGCCGACGCGCAATCTGGTGACGGGTGCACAGACGGTGACGCTGAGCGATCGTCCGGAACTGCGCATCGATCCCACGGCGCTGGCTACGACCGGCGCGATCGCCAATGCCTCCGGCGCGCAGGTCTACAGCGTCGAAGCGGCCGCCACCTATGGACCGCTGATCCTGCAAGGCGAGTATTTCTGGTACAACATCGATCGCAGCGCCAATACCGGCCTGCCGCCGCTGGGAGCGCCAAGCCTCAAATTCCAGGGCGGCTACGCCCAGGCCGGCTACGTGCTGACTGGCGAGGGTCGCAGCTATAATGCGGCGAATGCGGCCTATGGCGGCGTCAAGCCGGCGCACCCATTCTCGCTCGAGGGCGGCGGCTGGGGCGCGTGGGAGGTCGCGGGACGCTTCTCCACGATCGACCTCAACGATCAGCTCGGGACCGCCACCGGTATCGCAGGCGGCCGGCAGACCGTCTACACGGCGGCGCTGAACTGGTATGTCAACGGCAACGTCCGTTTCATGCTGGACTATCTGCATGGCACGGTGTCGAGGCAGGCCTCGCCGGTCTCGACCGCCGATGTCGGCTCGAAGTTCGATGCGGTCGCGATGCGGACGCAGTTCGCGTTCTAGCTCTCGCCTGTCGTCTCGGGGCGCGCGAAAACGCGAACCCGGGACCCGGCATCTGCAACGCTATCTGAAGGAGACAAGCCATGAAGGCCGTCGGCTACAAGAAATCGCTTCCGATCGAGGATCAGGACGCGCTGATCAATTTCGAGACCGCAAAGCCCGAGCCCGGCGGCCGCGACATCCGCGTCGCCGTGAAGGCGATCTCGGCCAATCCGGTCGATTACAAGGTGCGCAAGCGCGCCGCTCCACCCGAGGGCGAGACCAAGATTCTGGGCTATGACGCGGCCGGCGTGGTCGACGCCGTCGGTCCCGACGTCACGCTGTTCAAGCCGGGCGACGAGGTGTTTTACGCCGGCTCGATCCTGCGTCAGGGAACCAATTCCGAATTCCATCTGGTTGACGAGCGTATCGTCGGCAACAAGCCGAAGAGCCTGTCGTTCGCGCAGGCCGCCGCCCTTCCCCTCACCTCCATCACCGCCTGGGAGCTGCTGTTCGACCGGCTGGGTGCGGTGCCCGGCAAGAGCGTCGATCCGCGCACGCTCTTGATCACGGGCGGCGCCGGCGGTGTCGGCTCGATCCTGATCCAGCTCGCCCGCCGTCTCACCGGCCTCACGGTGGTCGCGACCGCGACGCGGCCGGAATCGCAAAAATGGTGCCTCGATCTCGGCGCGCATGCGGTGATCGACCACGGTAAGCCGATGAAGGAGCAGATCGAGAAGCTGAAGCTGCCGCCCGTCGCGCTGGTGGCGAGCCTCACCTTCACCGACCAACACTACAAGAGCATCGCCGATTTGATGGCGCCGCAGGGCAAGTTCGGCCTGATCGACGATCCCCCGGAATTCACTGTGAGCGCATTCAAGGGCAAGGCCATCTCGGTGCACTGGGAATCGATGTTCACGCGCTCCTCGTTCCAGACCGCCGACATGATCGCGCAGCATCATCTGCTCAACGACGTCGCCGACCTCATCGACAAGGGTGTCTTGCGTACCACGCTCGACCAGACCTTTGGCACGATCAACGCGGCTAATCTTAAACGCGCCCACGCGCTGCTCGAGAGCGGCAAGTCGCGCGGCAAGATCGTGCTGGAGGGGTGGTAGGTCTCAGCTCGAAGCGGGCGCCGCTTTCGTCTCCGGCGGACGCGTCGCCCGCTCGATAAAGCCCTTGGCGAGCGCGTGGTAGATCCCTTCCTCGCAGATCAGCCGTGAGGTGGCATGTGCAATCAGGGCGGCGGCCATTAACGGCACCACCATGGCGTGATTGTCGGTCATCTCAGTCACGATGACGAAGGCGGTGATCGGCGCCTGCACCACACCTGCAAAATACGACACCATGCCGAGCAACATGATCGCGCCGAGCGGAGCGTCGTGGAAGAAGGACGCGATATTGCTGCCGAGGCCGGCTCCAACGGCGAGTGACGGCGAAAAAATTCCGCCGGGTATGCCACTGATCGCCGCGAAGGTGGTGGCGAGAAGCTTGAGGATGCCGAAGTCCTGCGGCAGCGGTGCGCCCTGCTCCAGGGCCGTCTTTACCTGCTGGTAGCCTGTGCCATAGATCGTATCGCCGGAGACAAGGCCGCAGATCGCGACCGCCAATCCGCACGCGAGTGCGAACCACAAAGGGTGGCCCTTGACCGTGCGCCCGAGCGGGTGGGCGAAGCCGCGCGCCATAACAATGACGATGCGGCTGAAGACGCCGCCGGCCAAACCACCAACCACGCCGCACACCGGAACCGCTAGCCAGTCGGCACCAGGAGCCAGCGCCGTCGCACTGCTGCCGAAATAGGCGTAATTGCCCATCAGCGCGAGCGAGGTCAGGCCGGCCGCGATCACCGCCGCGATGATGAGACTGCTGGTACGTGTCTCGAAAGCACGGCTCATCTCCTCGATGCCGAAGACGATCCCTGCCAACGGCGTGTTGAAGGCGGCCGCGACGCCGGCGGCCGCGCCGGCCAGGATCAATCCGGGCTGACGGCGTGGCGAGACGCGTCCGAGCGCGAACATGATCGAAGCGCCGACTTGAACGCTCGGTCCTTCCCGGCCGACGGAGCCGCCGCACAGCAGGCCGAACAAGGTGAAGATCACCTTTCCGATCGCGATCCGGATCGAGACCAGGCTCTCGCGCGCCGTCTGGTCGGTCAGATGCCGCGCGGCGATCGCCTGGGGAATGCCGCTGCCCTGTGCGTTCGGGAACAGCCGGGTGGTCAGATAGGCCGAGAGCATGAAGCCGAGAGGTGTCACCGCGAGCACTGCGTAGCGCGACTGGGCCAACAGCAGCGCAAAGGCGTGCTGGGCGAGATCGGCGAGTTGCGCCAGCGCCACCGCCGCGGCGCCAACCCCGATCCCACCAAGCACGAAGATTGCCCGCCGCTGCCATCGCGCGGATGTCAGCCTGAAGAGGCGTTTATGGCGGGTCGAGAGGGGCCAGAGCATAAAGCCGAGGTTTAGCCGGTCCCGCCGCGAATTGAAGAGGCAAGCCAGCAGACCAGCTAGACTGGAACCGCGCCCTCGACGAACATCAGCCGTCGCTCCAATGCCGTCTGCCGCAGCTTTAGCGCCTCGGCGTACTCGGCCGAGGCATACCATTCCTGCGCCCGCGCCATCGATGGGAACTCCACGATGATGATGGTCTTGGGCGGCGGGCCGCCCTCCACCACCTCGGCGGCGCCGCCGCGGACGAGATAGCGGCCGCCATATTGCGCGATGGTTGCGGCAGCCAGCGTCCGATAGGCCTCCATCGCGGCTCTGTCGCGTACCTCGACCTCGGAGATCACATAGGCCGACATGCGCAGGCCTCAGGCAATCGTGTTGACGATGCCGCCTTCCGCGCGCAGCGCCGCACCGTTGGTCGCGGACGCTTCCTTCGAGGCGACATAGACGACCATGTTGGCGATCTCGTCGACGCTGGCAAAGCGCTGGAGCAGCGAGCTTGGGCGATGCTGCTTGACGAAATTGGCCGCGGCCTCATCCAGCGACTGGCCGTTCTGCTTGGCGAGATCCTTCACGAAGGTCTCGACGCCTTCCGACATGGTCGGGCCTGGCAGCACGGAATTGACGGTGACGCCGGTGCCGCGGGTGAGCTGCGCCAGGCCGCGCGCGACCGAGAGCTGGGCCGTCTTGCTCATGCCGTAGTGGATCATCTCGACGGGAATGTTGAGGCCGGACTCGGAGGAGATGAAGACAATTCGGCCCCAGTTACGCTTGAGCATGCCCTTCATATACGCGCGCGAGAGACGCACGCCGCTCATCACGTTGACCTCGAAGAAGCGGCTCCAGTCCTCGTCCGGAATGTCGAAGAAGTCTTTCGGCTCGAAGATGCCGGCATTGTTGATGAGGATGTCGACGTCTGGCAGCGCCGCCGCCAATGCCTTGCAGCCGGCGGCGGTCGAGACGTCGGCGGCGATGCCGCGGACCTTTCCGCCCGCCCCTTCCAGCTTGCGCACGGCCGCATCGACCTTGTCCTGGCCGCGTCCGTTGATCACGACGCTCGCACCCGAGCCGGCAAGACCCTTGGCGATGGCGTGGCCGATGCCGGCGGTCGAGCCGGTGACGAGGGCGGTCTTTCCGGAAAGGTCGATGTTCATGCGATGTCTCCATTGAAGCTGACGGAGATATCGTGCGCTGCGCGGGCGGGTGCAATCGCCCCTCACCGACGCGTGAGGATTTAGTTGCGAGGCGGAAGCGTCCTGAGAAACGCGACGATGGCATCGAGATCCTGAGCCGTCATGCTGGCATAAGCAGCATAGGCCATCGGCGGCTTCAGTTTATGGCCGTCGCGCGCGATGCCTTGCGTAATCGCACGTTTGATTTCGTCGTCGCTCCACCCGCCGATGCCCGCGGTTGAATCCGCGGTGATGTTGGGAGAGACGGATTCGCCCCACGGCCCCTTGAATGTCCGGCCGCCCTTGCCGCTCGCTGCGGCGAAATCGTGCACGACGGACGGGCCGTCCGGCGTGTGGCATTCCAGGCAATGGGCGATGGTCAGGAGATAGCGGCCGCGCGCAAGCCTGTCGGAAAGCTCAGCCTCGCTCGCCTGCTTGCCCGCGTAGATCGGCGTCTCCGGCTTCGGCGCGCTTCTGTATTCCGGCGGCGGCGTCTCGTGGCGTACGGCCGGCACTGAGCGCAAATAAGCTGCGAGCGCGTCGAGATCGCGGGCCGTGAGCACGGTGTAGAACGCGGTCGGCATGATCGGCGCGACCCTGGTTCCGTCCGGCCTGACGCCGCTGACGAGAAGCCGCTTCAGCTCGGCGTCGGTCCAGTTGCCGATGCCGGTGTCCTTGTCCGGTGTGATGTTGGAGCCAGAGACCTTGAAGGCGGGCTCGTCAAATACCTGGCTGCCCCCGGAGAGCGCGCGCGAGAGATCGAGCACTTGCGGCCCTCGCGGCGTGTGGCAGTTGTGGCAAACCATCACGCTGTTGACGAGATAGGCGCCGCGCTCGACCAGCGTCTCGCCAGAGGCCGGCGACATCAGCAGCGCCAGCGCAATCCCTGACACAATCCTCATCGAGAGCCCCCCGGCCGGAATCGCGTTCAACGAAACGATGCGCGGTATGAGATGCCGCCGCTCCATACAAAAAAGCGGCGCCCGAAGGCGCCGCTTTCTGAAAACTCTCCGCGGTCGGCTTACGCCGCCTCGGCTTCCTTTTCCTGCACCGGACCGGAGTCCTGGCCCTTGGCATCAACGTCGCGATCGACGAACTCGATCACGGCCATCGGCGCATTGTCGCCGTAACGGAAGCCCGCCTTGATGATGCGGGTGTAGCCACCCTGGCGATCCTTGTAGCGGGGCGCGAGCGTGTCGAACAGCTTCCTGACCTGATCCTTGTCGCGCATCTCGGAGATGGCCTGGCGACGCATGGACAGGCCGCCCTTCTTGCCGAGGGTGATCAGCTTCTCGACGATCGGACGCAATTCCTTCGCCTTCGGCAGCGTGGTGACGATCTGCTCGTGCTTGATCAGCGCGGCGCACATGTTGGCGAACATCGCGCGGCGATGCTCGGCGGTGCGGTTGAGCTTGCGATGAACCTTGCCGTGACGCATTTTATCTATTCCTTGAATTGCATTCGTCGCGACGGTTCGTCGGACAGTTGCTCAGGTGGGCTGCCTGCGTTCGCCCGCTAAGGCGCGATGAATTCGCGCCTCAGCCTGTCGTCGTTCAGATCAGTAGTGATCCTCGAAGCGCTTGGCGAGCTCGTCGATGTTCTCCGGCGGCCAGCCCGGCACTTCCATGCCGAGGTGCAGACCCATCTGGGCCAGCACTTCCTTGATCTCGTTCAGCGACTTGCGGCCGAAGTTCGGAGTGCGGAGCATTTCCGCTTCGCTCTTCTGCACGAGGTCGCCGATGTAGACGATGTTGTCGTTCTTCAAGCAGTTGGCCGAACGCACCGACAGCTCGAGCTCGTCCACCTTCTTGAGGAAGGCCGGGTTGAAGGCGAGGTCCGGGATGATCTCCTGGGCGACTTCCTTGCGCGGCTCTTCGAAGTTGACGAACACGTTGAGCTGATCCTGCAGGATGCGCGCAGCGTAGGCCACGGAATCATCAGGCGTCAGCGCGCCGTTGGTCTCGATCGTCATGGTCAGCTTGTCGTAGTCGAGGATCTGGCCCTCGCGGGTGTTCTCGACCTTGTAGGAGACCTTGCGGACCGGCGAGTACAGGCTGTCGACCGGGATCAGGCCGATCGGCGCGTCCTCGGGGCGGTTGCGCTCGGCGGGCACGTAGCCCTTGCCGGTTGCGACCGTGAACTCCATGCGGATCTCGGCGCCCTCATCGAGCGTGCAGATCTGCAGGTCGGGATTGAGCACGACGACGTCGCCCACGGTCTGGATGTCGCCAGCGGTGACGACGCCCGGGCCGGACTTCTTGACGACCATGCGCTTGGGGCCTTCGCCCTGCATCTTGATCGAGATGTCCTTGATGTTGAGCACGATGTCGGTGACGTCCTCACGGACGCCCGCGATCGAGGAGAACTCGTGCAGCACGCCGTCGATGTGCACCGACTGCACCGCCGCGCCCTGGAGCGAGGACAGCAGGATGCGGCGCAGCGCGTTGCCGAGCGTCTGGCCGAAGCCGCGCTCGAGCGGCTCGGCGACGATGGTCGCGAAACGGGTCGGATCGCTGCCGGGCTGTACCTGCAGCTTGTTCGGCCGAATCAGTTCTTGCCAATTTTTCTGGATCGTCACTGTTTCACCCATACAGGCCAGTCAGACTGCTGTTGCAGGCACTGGCGTTGGAGAAAGGCCGCAGATCATTTCCACGGCTTTGCAAAAAGTCATCGCGGGCGCCGATGCGCCCGCAATGGTATCAAACGCGCCGACGCTTGCGGGGACGGCAACCGTTGTGCGGGATCGTAGTCACGTCGCGGATCGAGGTGACGGTGAAGCCCGCAGCTTGGAGCGCCCGGAGCGCCGATTCGCGGCCCGAACCGGGACCGGCGACTTCGACTTCCAGCGTGCGCATGCCGTGTTCCTGCGCCTTCTTCGACACGTCCTCGGCGGCAACCTGTGCGGCATACGGGGTCGACTTGCGCGAGCCCTTGAAGCCCATCGTGCCGGCGGAGGACCATGCGATCGTGTTGCCCTGCGCGTCGGTGATGGTGATGGTCGTGTTGTTGAACGACGAGTTCACATGCGCGACGCCGGAGGCGATGTTCTTGCGCTCACGACGACGAACGCGGGTGGCTTCCTTGCCCATAGACTACCTTTCCTGAAGATCTCAAACGCCGCCGTAATGCCAGCGGCTACACCTGTGGAACGAAAGGCGCGTGGCGAACGGGTCATCCCTTTCGCCACACGCCGTGATTGGATGCGAAAACTTACTTCTTCTTGCCGGCGATGGCCTTGGCCGGACCCTTGCGCGTACGCGCATTGGTGTGGGTACGCTGGCCACGCACCGGCAGGCCGCGACGATGGCGTAGGCCGCGGTAGCAGCCGAGATCCATCAGACGCTTGATGTTGATGCCGACCTCACGACGCAAATCGCCTTCGACGAGATAGTCGCGGTCGATCACTTCGCGGATCTGAAGCACTTCGGCGTCGCTGAGCTGATTGACCCGACGATCGTCTGGGATCTTGACCTTCTCCATGATCTCACCGGCGATCTTCTGACCGATGCCATGGATGTACTGGAGCGCGATCAGCACGCGCTTGTTGGTCGGGATGTTCACGCCGGCAATACGGGCCACGGCCTTCTCTCCTGTCGCCGATCCCTCGTCAGGAATCGCGCTTTAAGTGCTTGGTTTCTCGGGCAGGTGTTCACAAACGCGAACACGACGCCCACCCCTGGTCTTCCTGGGGCCCGGCATCGTTTGAAACTATCCGACTTGGATGCGGGGCTTATTAGGGGATTCAGGGGGCTTTCGTCAACCGCTGCTAGCGCTTAGCTCGCCTTTTCGTGACCTTTTTTGCGGCCTTTTTGGCACCTTTCTTGACAGCCTTCCTGGCGGTCTTTTTGGCTGCCTTTTTCTTCACGGTCTTCTTGACGGTTTTCTTGACGGTTTTCTTGGCCGCCTTCTTGGGACCCTTCACGGCTTTCTCGGCCGCTTTCCTGGATTTGGCGGCCTTTTTGGTCGCCTTCGGCGGCTTTTTGGCCGATTTCTTCGCCGCCTTGGCCTTTTTGGCCGGGGCCGCCTTGGCCGCGCGCCGGGCGGGGGCCTTACCATGAGTCTTGCCGTGCGTCTTGGGCTCGACCGCCCCAAGCGCCAGGAGCAGGCGATGGATGGCGCGGGTGACCTCGTCGATGGCCATCATGCCGTCGATGGTCGAGAGCTTCCGCCGCTCGGAATAGTAGTGAATCAGCGGTTCCGTCTGGTTGCGGTAGCTGGCTAACCGCTTGGTCAGGACCTCCGGGGTGTCGTCGAGTCGGACCTCCTCCCCGCGCTCGCGCATCTGGGCGACGCGAGTCTCGACGCGATTCAGGAGCGCGCTCTCGTTGACGCGGAGCTCGATCACGGCATCGAGCTTGAGGTGCTTGTGCTTGAGCAGCTCATCCAGCGCCTCGGCCTGCGGCACGGTGCGCGGGAAACCGTCGAGGATGAAACCGTTTTTGGCATCCGGCTGATCGATTCGATCGGAGATGATTCCGACCACGACATCGTCGGGCACGAGACCGCCGCTGGCCATGATCTCCTTGGCCTTGAGACCGACCGGCGTTCCGGCCGCCACCGCCGCACGCAACATCTCGCCGGTCGAGAGTTGGACGATGCCATAGCGCTGCACCAGCAGCTGCGCCTGGGTGCCCTTGCCCGATCCCGGCGGCCCCAGAAGTATAATTCTCATCGGCGTACGCCCCCCGATTGGCGCGCGATACGTCGCGCACCTGTGTTTTGAAGTCCAGTTACAGTGCAAATCATAATCAGCGCCGCACCGCTACCCATATCATAGGGGAGCAAATGGCCGGACGCCAAGAAGCCTTTGAGATCAGTGATTGCGCTTCAGTGCGAGTGGCTCTGCCGATGCCACCGGATGGCTGGCTGGCCGCTCCCGCAGGCGCCGCGCGTTGCACGCGCGGCGAATCGGCGGCGCAATTGCGCCACCCGAGAGGACGCCGCGCTTAACGGCGCCGGCCGCGCAGCTTCGACTTCCGGATCAGACCTTCGTACTGATGCGCCAGCAGATAGCCCTGCACCTGCGCCACCGTGTCCATGGTGACGCTGACGACGATCAGCAGCGACGTGCCGCCAAAGTAGAACGGCACCGAGGCGTAGGAGATCAGGATCTCCGGAATCAAGCAGACGATCGCCAGATAGACCGCGCCGAGCACGGTAATGCGCGACAGCACGTAGTCGATATATTCCGCGGTGCGCTCGCCCGGACGGATACCCGGAATGAAGCCGCCGTGCTTCTTCAGATTGTCCGCAGTCTCGGTCGGATTGAATACGATCGCGGTGTAGAAGAAGGCGAAGAACACGATCAGTGCCAGATACATGATCAGGAACAGCGGGCGGCCGTGGCCGAGCTGGGTGTTGATCCACTGGAACCATTCCGGCCCGCTGCCCGCGTTGAAGTTCGCAACTGTGGTCGGCAGCAGCAGCAACGAGGACGCGAAGATCGGCGGGATCACGCCCGAGGTGTTGAGCTTGAGCGGCAGATGCGAGGACTGCCCCTCGAACATCTTGTTGCCGACCTGGCGCTTCGGATACTGGATCAAGAGCCGGCGCTGGGCGCGCTCTACGAACACGATGAAGGCGATCACGGCCACCGCCATGACGATGACGACGAGAATCAGGCCGGTCGACATCGCACCCTGACGGCCGAGCTCGAGCATGTTGGCGAGCGCCGCGGGCAGCTCGGCGACGATGCCGGAGAGAATGATCAGGGAAATGCCGTTGCCGATGCCGCGCGAGGTGATCTGCTCCCCTAGCCACATCAGGAACATGGTGCCGCCGGTCAGCGTGATCGCCGTCGACAGACGGAAGAACATGCCGGGGTCGCTGACGACGTTGCCGGCGCCTTCCAGGCCCACCGCGATGCCGTAGGACTGGAACGCGGCCAGGATCACCGTGAGATAGCGGGTGTACTGGTTCAGCAGCTTGCGGCCGGACTCGCCTTCCTTCTTCAGCGCTTCGAGCTGCGGCGAGACGGTGGTCAGGAGCTGGATGATGATGGAGGCCGAGATGTACGGCATGATGTTCAGCGCAAAGATCGCCATGCGGTGAATGCCGCCGCCGGCGAACATGTTGAACATGCCGAGGATGCCGCCCGCCTGGGAGCGGAATACCTGCTCCCAGATGTTGGGATCGATGCCGGGCAGCGGGATGTAGGTCCCGAGCCGATAAACGAGCAGCGCACCCAGGGTGAACCAGATGCGCTTCTTCAGTTCGTCGGCCTTGGCAAACGCACCGAAATTGAGATTGGCTGCCAGTTGTTCCGCTGCAGAGGCCATCTTGGACTTTCTCCCGCCGCCTTTTGCGCCGTTATGCCCGCGGCCGGGCTACATTATACCGGACACCGGACATTATCTGGGGCTACGGCTTCGATAAGTCCATCGTCCCGCATGCGTAAAGGCCCGCGAGCCGCGGGCCGATGACGCAGTTGTTACGCCGCCTCGCCTTCTTCCTTGGCAGGCGCGAGGATCTTCACCGAGCCGCCGGCCTTCTCGACTGCCGCGATCGCGGTCTTCGAGGCGCCGTGCACTTCGATGTTGAGCTTGGCCTTGAACTCGCCGCGGCCGAGCAGCCGCAGGCCGCCCTTGGCGCGGCGCAGCACGCCGGCCTTGACCAGCGATTCGACGTTCACGACGCTGCCGGCGTCGATCTTCTTGGCATCGACCGCGTCCTGGAGCCGGTCGAGATTGATCTCGGCGAACTCGATGCGGAAGATGTTGTTGAAGCCGCGCTTGGGCAGACGGCGATGCAAGGGCATCTGGCCGCCTTCGAAACCCTTGATGCGCACGCCCGAACGCGCGGTCTGGCCCTTGCCACCGCGGCCGGCCTGCTTGCCCTTGCCCGAACCAATGCCGCGGCCGACGCGCATACGCTTCTTGCGCGAGCCGGCATTGTCGGCGATATCGCTGAGCTTCATCGCCCTGCTCCTTGTTTCTTGCGCATGACCTTCACCGAAAACGGGTCCCCGCTTCGGGATCGTGCGCCTTTGCTTACTTCTCGTCGACGATGCGAACGAGATGGTGAACCTTCAAGATCATGCCGCGCACCGCCGGGGTGTCCGGCAGTTCGCTGGTGCGGCCGATCTTGTTGAGCTTGAGCCCGATCAGCGTCGAGCGCTGCGAGTGATGGCGGCGGATCGCGCTGCCGGTCTGCTCGATCTTGATCGTCTTCGCGGTCGTAACGGCACTCTTGGCCATGGGCGTCTACTCCGAAAAGCTTCCGTTATTCGGCAACCGCCTCGGCGTCGCCACCGATACGGCGGGACTGGAGGGTGGACACCTTGATGTTGCGGCGGGCAGCGACCGAGCGCGGCGAATCCTGATGCTTCAGCGCATCGAAGGTCGCGCGAACCATGTTGTACGGGTTCGACGAGCCGATCGACTTCGCAACCACGTCCTGGACGCCGAGCGTCTCGAACACGGCGCGCATCGGACCGCCGGCGATGATCCCGGTACCGGCCGGAGCTGCGCGCAGGTAAACACGGCCCGCGCCATGACGGCCGGCGATATCGTGATGCAGCGTGCGGCCCTCGCGCAATGACACGCGGGTCAGGTTGCGCTTGGCGGATTCGGTTGCCTTGCGGATCGCCTCGGGCACTTCGCGCGCCTTGCCGTGACCGAAGCCGGCGCGGCCCTTCTGGTCGCCGATCACGACCAGCGCTGCGAAACCGAAGCGCTTGCCGCCCTTGACGACCTTGGCGACGCGATTGATGTGGACGAGCTTGTCGACGAACTCGCTGTCGCGCTCTTCCCTGCGTTCACGTCCGCCGCCGCGTTGATCGCGTCCACCACGTTGTTCGCGTTCTGCCATGGTTTTTCCAGTCCTTCAGAGGCTTACGCCTCAATCCTCAAATTCTGTTAGAAGCTCAGCCCGCTCTCACGCGCCGCGTCGGCAAGAGCCTTGACGCGCCCGTGATAGAGATAGCTGCCGCGATCGAACACGACTTCCTTGACACCCTTCTCGGCGGCGCGCTCGGCCAGCAGCTTGCCGACCGCCTTCGCCGCATCGATGTCGGCGCCGGTCTTGCCGCCATCGCGCATCGACTTCTCGAGCGACGAGGCAGAGGCCAGCGTCTCGCCCTTCAGGTCGTCGATGACCTGGGCGTAGATGTGCTTGGACGAGCGGAACACCGACAGGCGCGGACGGCCGCCACCCGAGCGGCGCAGCTTCAGACGTACACTGCGCTTGCGCCGGGCATTCGTAACCTTGGCTTTCGACATGACCGGCTCCGTTACTTCTTCTTGCCTTCCTTGCGGAAGATGAATTCGCCAACATACTTCACGCCCTTGCCCTTGTAGGGCTCCGGCGGACGATAGGAGCGAATCTCGGCGGCGACCTGGCCGACGCGCTGAATGTCGCTGCCGGTCACCGTGATCTCGGTCGGCTTCGGCACGGTGATCGTGATCCCTTCCGGGATCGCGTAGACCACATCGTGGCTGTAGCCGAGCGCGAGCTGCAGGTTCTTGCCCTGCAGCGCGGCGCGGTAACCGACGCCGGTGATTTCGAGCTTCTTCTCGAAACCCTTGGTGACGCCTTCGACCAGATTCGCGACCTGGGCGCGAGCGGTCCCGTACAGGGCCCGCGCGCGATTGGTCTCGACCCGCGGGTTCACCTTGACCTGGCCGTTGTCGAGCTTCACCTCGACGTCGTTATGGACGACGAACTGAAGCTGGCCCTTCGGCCCCTTCATCTTGACGGTCTGCCCGTCGACGGTCGCGGTCACACCCGACGGCACCGCTACCGGCCTTTTGCCAACACGTGACATGGATCAAAAATCCTTCTCAGAACACCGTGAAGAGAACTTCGCCGCCCACGTTCGCTTCACGCGCACTGTGGTCAGCCATGATTCCCTTCGGGGTCGACAACACCGAAATGCCGAGTCCGTTATTGACCCGCGGCAGGTTCTTCACCGAGGCGTAAACGCGACGCCCGGGCTTGGAGACACGCTCGATCTCGCGGATAACGGGCTCGCCGTCGAAATACTTCAGCTCGATCTCGATCTCGCTTCGGCCCGAGGAGTGCTCGAGCGTGGCGTAACCGCGGATGTAGCCTTCGCTCTTCAGCACCTCGAGTACGTTCTCGCGCATCTTCGAGCCAGGCGTGGAGACCTTGTTCTTGGAGCGCATCTGCGCGTTGCGGATGCGGGTGATCAGATCGCTGATTGGATCGTGCGTAGACATCTAAACGACCCTCCTTACCAGCTGGACTTCACGAGGCCCGGGACCATGCCCTTGGAGCCAAGGTCCCGCATTGCGATGCGGGACAGTTTGGTCAAGCGATAGTTCGAGCGCGAACGGCCCGACAGCTCGCAACGCAGACGGATGCGGGTCGCCGACGAGTTGCGCGGCATTTCCGCCAGCTTCAGGGTCGCGGCGAACCGCTCCTCCATCGGCAACGTCTTGTCGGCGATGATCGCCTTCAACCGCTCGCGCTTCGGGGCGGCGTTCTTCGTCATCCGCTTGCGCCGGTTGTTCTTCTCGACTGAACTCTTCTTTGCCATGTTTGGCTCCTGGGTATCCGCGTTTGAGAGGCTTTAGGTCAGCGTCTCACTGCCGGAACGGGAAATTGAAAGCGGTCAACAAGGCCCTCGCCTCGTCGTCGGTCTTGGCCGTGGTGCAGACGGTGATGTCCATACCGCGGGATTCCGTGACCTTGTCGAAGTCGATCTCGGGGAAAATGATGTGTTCCTTGAGGCCGAGCGAGTAGTTGCCGCGGCCGTCGAAGCTCTTCGGGTTCAAGCCGCGGAAGTCGCGGACGCGCGGCAGCGCGACCGTCACCAGGCGATCGATGAACTCGTACATGCGGGCCTTGCGCAGCGTGACCTTGCAGCCGATCGGCTGGTTCTCACGCAACTTGAAGGTCGCGATCGCGACGCGCGAATAGGTCACGATCGCCTTCTGGCCGGCGATCTGGGTCAATTCCGCAGCGGCGTTCTCGGCCTTCTTGCGGTCGTTGACGGAATCGCCAACGCCCATGTTCAGCACGACCTTGTCCAGACGCGGAACCTGCATGACGTTCTCATAACCGAACTTCTCGGTCATTTCCGTCCGGATCTTCGCGTCGTATTCCGCGCGCAGGCGCGGCGTGTAAGCGGCCTCAGCCATCGATCTCAGCTCCCGAGCTCTTGGCGATGCGGACCTTCTTGCCGTCCGCCAGAATCTTGAATCCGACGCGGGTCGGCTTCCCGTCCTTGCCGACATACGCGATGTTGGACAGTTGGATCGGCGACTCTTTCGAGATGATGCCGCCCTCCTGGGCCTGCGTCTGCTTCTGGTGACGCTTGACCATGTTGATGCCGCGCACCAGCGCCGTACCGGCGTCGGGACGCACTTCGAACACCTCGCCAGTGCGGCCCTTGTCACGGCCGGTCAGCACGACGACCTTGTCGCCCTTGCGGATCTTCGCAGCCATCACAGCACCTCCGGCGCGAGCGAGATGATCTTCATGTGGTTCTTGGCGCGCAGCTCGCGCGGCACGGGCCCGAAGATACGGGTACCGACCGGCTCGGACTGATTGTTGATCAGAACGGCGGCGTTGCGGTCGAAGCGGATGACCGAACCGTCGGCGCGGCGGATGTCCTTGCGGACGCGCACCACGACGGCCTTCATCACGTCGCCCTTCTTCACCTTGCCACGCGGAATTGCTTCCTTGATCGAGACAACGATGATGTCGCCGATCGTGGCGTAGCGGCGCTTGGAGCCCCCGAGCACCTTGATACACATGACACGGCGTGCGCCAGAATTATCGGCCACGTCGAGGTTGGTCTGCATCTGAATCATTGATGCACCTCGTCCTCTTCTCTTTGCGCCAGCCCAGCCGGCGCTCAACATTTACCTGAAGTCAGTCGGCTAAAGCCAACAGATCAGGCGCTTTTCTTGTGTTCGCCCCGGATCACGACCCAGCGCTTCAACTTCGAAATCGGCTTCGATTCCTCGATCCACACCATGTCGCCCGGCTTGAACTCGCTGCTCTCGTCGTGCGCGTGGTAGTTTTTCGAACGGCGGATCGTCTTCTTGTAGATCGGGTGCGTGAAGCGGCGATCGACGCGCACCACGATGGTCTTGGCTTGCTTGTCGCTGACGACCACGCCCTGCAAAGTACGTTTCGGCATCTTCGTAAGCCTCTTACTTCTTCTTCGCGCGCGTCTGCGCGGCGACGGTCTTGATCCGGGCGATGTCACGGCGGGCCTCGCGCAGGCGCGAGGTGTTCTCGAGCTGCCCGGTGGCGCGCTGGAAGCGCAGGTTGAAGCGCTCCTTCTTCAGGTTCAGGATGGCGTCATCCTGCTGATCGGGGCTCAATGCGCGGATGTCTTCGATTTTCATCTGGGCCATGGCCATTACTCCGCAATGCGCTCGACGAAGCGCGTCTTGATCGGCAGCTTGGCTGCCGCCAGGGTCAGCGCTTCACGCGCCGTCTGGGTGTTGACGCCGTCGATCTCGAACAGCACCCGGCCCGGCTTGACGCGCGCGACCCACAATTCCGGCGCGCCCTTGCCGGAACCCATGCGGACTTCGGCAGGCTTCTTCGACACGGGAACGTCGGGGAATATGCGGATCCAGACGCGGCCGGCGCGCTTCATGTGGCGGGTCAGCGCGCGGCGGGCGGCTTCGATCTGGCGCGCGGTGACGCGCTCAGGCTCGGTCGCCTTCAGACCGAACTGGCCGAAGGCCAACGTCGCGCCCGAAGACGCAACGCCGTGGATACGGCCCTTATGCGCCTTCCGGAACTTCGTTTTCTTAGGTTGCATCATGGCTTCAAGCCCTCAAATTCTCTGTGCTGGCGTCAGGCTGCAGCGTTGTCCCGGCGCTGCCGGCCGCCGCGATCGCCGCCGCCACCAGTCTCACCTTCGGCCATTCTCTTGTCCTGGGCCATCGGATCGTGCTCGAGGATCTCACCCTTAAAGATCCAGACCTTGACACCGCAGGTGCCGAAGGTCGTGAACGCGGTCGCAACGCCGTAGTCGATGTCTGCGCGCAGCGTGTGCAGCGGCACGCGACCTTCGCGGTACCACTCCATGCGGGCGATTTCCGCACCGCCCAGACGTCCCGAGCAGTTGATGCGGATGCCTTCCGCGCCGAGACGCATCGCCGACTGCACGGCGCGCTTCATGGCGCGGCGGAACGCCACGCGGCGCTCCAGCTGCTGCGCGATCGACTCGGCCACCAGCGTCGCATCGAGCTCCGGCTTGCGGATTTCGACGATGTTGATGACGACGTCGGACGCGGTGATGTCCGCGACCTTCTTGCGCAGCTTGTCGATGTCGGCGCCCTTCTTGCCGATCACCACGCCCGGACGAGCCGAGTGGATGGTGACGCGGCACTTCTTGTGCGGACGCTCGATCACGATGCGGGCGACGGCCGCCTGCTTGAGCTCCTTGTGCAGGATCTCGCGGATCTTGACGTCCTCGTGCAGCAGCTTGCCGTATTCCTGCTTGCCCGCGTACCAGCGGGAATCCCAGGTCCGGTTGATGCCGAGACGCAGACCGATCGGATTGATCTTTTGACCCATCGTGTTCTCCTGCGTCCCTTAAGCCGCTGCTGCGGCTTCGACCTGACGAACGATGATCGTCAGCTGTGAAAATGGTTTGTAGACACGGCCCGAACGGCCACGGCCGCGGGCGGCAAAGCGCTTCATCACGAGGCCGTTGCCGACGAAGGCCTGCGCCACGACGAGATCGTCGACGTCGAGGTCATGGTTGTTCTCGGCGTTGGCAATAGCCGATTCCAGGCACTTCTTCACGTCAACCGCGATCCGCTTGCGCGAAAACTGCAGGTCGGCGAGCGCAGCAGCCGCCTTCCGGCCGCGAATGAGCTGGGCGACCAGGTTGAGCTTCTGCGGACTCACCCGCAGCATCCGGGCGACCGCCTTGGCCTCGTTCTCGGCGAGGCTCCGTTCGCGCTTAGGTTTGCTCATCGTTTAATCCTCAAGCCTTCTTGGCTTTCTTGTCCCCGGAGTGGCCATGGAAGGTCCGGGTCGGCGAGAACTCGCCGAACTTGTGACCGACCATTTCCTCGTTGACCGCCACCGGCACGTGCTTCTGACCGTTGTAGACGCCGAAGGTCAGGCCGACGAACTGCGGCAGGATCGTCGAGCGACGGCTCCAGATCTTGATGACGTCGTGACGGCCGGACGAGCGCGCGGCATCTGCCTTCTTGAGCAGAGAACCCTCGACGAACGGGCCTTTCCAGACTGAACGAACCATGTCCGGCGTTCCTTACTTCTTCCGCTTGTGGCGGCTTAGGAGAATGAATTTGTTGGTCGACTTGTTGGAGCGGGTCTTCTTGCCCTTGGTCGGCTTGCCCCACGGAGTAACCGGGTGGCGACCGCCCGAGGTACGACCTTCACCACCGCCGTGCGGATGGTCGATCGGGTTCATCGAAACGCCGCGGTTGTGCGGCTTGCGGCCCAGCCAACGGTTGCGGCCGGCCTTGCCGATCGACGTGTTCATGTGATCCGGGTTCGACACCGCGCCAATCGTGGCGCGGCAACGGCCGTGCACCAGGCGCTGTTCGCCCGAGTTCAGGCGGACGATCACGTAGTCCTGGTCGCGACCGACGAGCTGGGCGTAGGTGCCCGCGGAGCGGGCGAGCTGGCCGCCCTTCCCGATCTTGACCTCGATGTTGTGGATGATCGTGCCGACCGGCATGTTGCCGAGCGGCATGACATTGCCCGGCTTCACGTCGACATAGTTGCCGGCGACGACGGAATCACCGACGGCCAAACGCTGCGGCGCCAGGATATAGGCCTGGGTGCCGTCTTCGTACTTGACCAGCGCGATGAACGCGGTGCGGTTCGGATCGTACTCCAGCCGCTCGACCGTCGCGGGCGCATCGACCTTGTCACGCTTGAAATCGACGGTACGCAACGTCCGCTTGTGACCACCACCGCGGAATCGCACGGTGATGCGACCGGTGTTGTTGCGGCCGCCAGAGGAGTGCTTGCCTTCGGTAAGCGCCTTGACCGGCTTGCCCTTGTAGAGGGCCGAACGATCGACCATGACCAGCTGGCGCTGGCCCGGCGTCGTGGGATTGAATGTCTTCAGTGCCATCGTCGTACGACCTTACAGACCGGTGGTCACGTCGATCCGGTGACCCTCTTCGAGAGTCACGATCGCGCGCTTGGAGTTCGACTGCGAGCCGAGATTGCCGCGGAAGATCTTGGTCTTGCCCTTGCGGACCAGCGTGTTGACACTCTTGACCTTGACGTCGAACAGCTTCTCGATCGCTTCCTTGATCTGCGGCTTGGTCGCCTTCGCGGCCACCTTGAACAGCACCTTGTTGTGCTCCGAGGCGATCGTGGCCTTTTCGGTCACGACCGGCGACAGGATCACGTCGTAGTGGCGAGGCTCGATGTTCTTCGTCATTTGAAGCGCGCCTCCAGCGCATCGATGGCGGCCTTGGTCAGAACAAGTTTCCGACGGCGCAGGATGTCATAGACGTTGATGCCCTGGATCGGCAGCACGTCCATGTTCGGGATGTTGCGGGCTGCAGCGGCGAAGCCGTTGTTGAGCTCGGCGCCGTCGATGATCAGCGCGTTGGTCAAACCCAGACCGGAAAAATGACCGAGCAGCGCCTTGGTCTTGGCGGCTTCCAGCGCGGCCTTGTCGATCACGATGAGATCGCCGTCCTTGGCCTTGGCCGAGAGCGCATGCTTGAGCGCGAGCGCACGGACCTTCTTCGGCAGGTCGGTGGCGTGCGAACGCACCACCGGACCGAAGGCACGGCCACCGCCGCGGAACTGCGGCACGCGGGCCGAGCCGTGACGAGCACCACCAGTGCCCTTCTGCTTGTACATCTTCTTGCCGGTGCGCCAGATCTCGGCGCGACCCTTGGCCTTGTGCGTACCGGCCTGGCGCTTGTTGAGCTGCCACTGCACGCAACGTGCAATGATGTCCTGGCGCGGCTCGAGGCCGAAAATGGTGTCGGAAAGCTGGACCGAGCCGGCTTCCTTACCTTCGAGGGTGGTGACTTTCAATTCCATCTCACGCCTCCTGCGCAGCCGGAGCAGCGTCCGCTTCGCCAGCAACCTTGAACTTGCCGGGCTTCGGAGCTTCCTTAGGCAGCGGCTTCTTGACGGCGTCGCGCACGCGGATCCAGCCGCCCTTGGAACCGGGAACGGCGCCTTCGACGAGGATCAGACCGCGCTCGACATCGAGCTGGACGACCCGAAGGTTGAGCGTGGTGATGCGGTCGACACCCATGTGACCGGGCATCTTCTTGTTCTTCCAGGTCTTGCCCGGGTCCTGACGGCCACCGGTCGAACCGATCGAACGGTGCGAGACCGAGACGCCGTGGGTGGCGCGCAGACCGCCGAAGTTCCAGCGCTTCATACCGCCGGCAAAACCCTTACCGACCGAAGTACCGGTGACGTCGACGAACTGACCGACGACAAAGTGGTCGGCCAGGATCTCGGCACCGACGGGGATCATCTGATCCGCGGAGACGCGGAATTCCTCGACCTGCCGCTTCGGCTCGACCTTGGCGACCGCGAACTGGCCGCGCTCCGCCTTGGGCATGTACACGGTCTTGCGGCTGCCAGAACCAAGCTGGAGCGCGACATAACCGTTTTTCTCTTCGGTGCGGTGGCCTACGACCTGGCAATTGCCGAGCTTCAGCACGGTCACGGGGATATGTTCGCCGGCCTCTGTAAAGACCCGCGTCATCCCGACCTTTTGTGCGATCACTCCGGAGCGCATCGGCGTGCTTCCTGTTCTTTCTGTCCGCTAGTGGCGAACGTGATCCAAAAATCTTAGAGCTTGATCTCGACGTCGACACCGGCGGCCAAGTCGAGCTTCATCAAAGCATCGACGGTCTGCGGGGTCGGATCGACGATGTCGAGCAGGCGCTTGTGAGTGCGCATCTCGAACTGCTCGCGGCTCTTCTTGTCGACGTGCGGCGAACGGTTGACGGTGAACTTCTCGATGCGGGTGGGCAGCGGAATGGGTCCGCGGACCTGCGCGCCGGTGCGCTTCGCCGTGTTCACGATCTCGCGGGTCGACGTATCGAGGATACGATGGTCGAACGCCTTGAGACGGATACGAATGTTTTGGCCGTTCATTGCCGTGGTCTTTCTTCAGTGGGGTGGCGAATAGCGAATAGCGAATGTCACATTCGCTATTCGCCGATCCCTATTCTCGTAATTACTCGATGATCGAGGCGACGACGCCGGCGCCGACGGTACGGCCACCTTCGCGGATCGCGAAGCGGAGCTTCTCTTCCATCGCGATCGGCACGATCAGGTGCACTTCCATCGCGATGTTGTCGCCCGGCATCACCATCTCGGTGCCTTCCGGCAGATGCACGACACCGGTCACGTCGGTGGTGCGGAAGTAGAACTGCGGACGGTAGTTGGTGAAGAACGGGGTGTGGCGGCCGCCCTCTTCCTTGGTGAGGATGTAAGCCTCAGCCTTGAACTTGGTGTGCGGCTTGACCGAACCCGGCTTGCACAGCACCTGGCCGCGCTCGACGTCCTCGCGCTTGGTACCGCGAAGCAGCGCACCGATGTTGTCGCCGGCCTGGCCCTGATCGAGCAGCTTGCGGAACATTTCGACGCCGGTGACCGTGGTCTTCTGCGTGGCGCGCAGACCGACGATCTCGATTTCCTCGCCGACCTTGACGATACCGCGCTCGACACGGCCGGTCACGACGGTGCCGCGGCCCGAGATCGAGAACACGTCTTCGACCGGCATCAGGAACGGAAGGTCGACCGGACGCTCCGGCTGCGGAATGTAGGCGTCGACCTGCTTCATCAGCTCGAGGATGGCGTCATGGCCGAGCGTCTTGTCGGAATCCTCGAGGGCGGCGAGCGCCGAGCCCTTGATGATCGGGATGGTGTCGCCCGGGAATTCGTACTTCGAGAGCAACTCGCGGACTTCGAGCTCGACGAGCTCGAGCAGCTCCGGATCGTCGACCATGTCGCACTTGTTGAGGAACACGACGAGCGCGGGAACGCCGACCTGGCGGGCGAGCAGGATGTGCTCGCGGGTCTGCGGCATCGGACCGTCAGCGGCCGACACGACCAGGATCGCACCGTCCATCTGGGCGGCGCCGGTGATCATGTTCTTCACGTAGTCGGCGTGGCCGGGGCAGTCGACGTGCGCGTAGTGGCGGTTCTTGGTCTCGTATTCGACGTGCGCCGTCGAGATCGTGATGCCGCGCGCCTTCTCTTCCGGCGCCTTGTCGATCTGGTCGTACGCCGTGAACGTCGCGCCGCCGGCTTCGGCGAGGACCTTGGTGATCGCCGCGGTCAGCGACGTCTTGCCATGGTCGACGTGACCGATGGTGCCGATGTTGCAGTGCGGCTTGTTACGTTCAAACTTTGCTTTGGCCATTTGACTCTCCGTTCAATCGTCAGTTCGAGACCGACGACAATCAGGCAAACTTCTTCTGGACTTCTGCCGACACGTTGGCCGGCGCTTCTGCGTAGTGGTCGAACTGCATGGTAAAGGTCGCGCGACCCTGGCTCATCGAGCGCAGGTTATTCACGTAACCAAACATGTTCATGAGCGGCACCATCGCGTTGATGACGTTGGCGTTGCCGCGCATGTCCTGACCCTGGATCTGACCGCGCCGGGAATTCAGGTCGCCGATGACGGAGCCGGTGTAATCTTCCGGGGTCACCACTTCGACCTTCATGATCGGCTCGAGCAGGACGGACTTGCCCTTCTGCAAGGCTTCGCGGAATGCAGCACGCGATGCGATTTCGAAGGCGAGCGCCGACGAGTCGACGTCGTGATACTTACCGTCGACGAGCTGAACCTTGACGTCGACCACGGGGAAGCCCGCGACGACACCAGAGCCCATCACGCTGTTGAGGCCCTTTTCGACGCCGGGGATGTATTCCTTCGGAACCGCACCGCCGACGATCTTGGACTCGAACTCGTAGCCCTTGCCGGGCTCGTTCGGCTCGACCACGATCGACACTTCCGCGAACTGACCGGTACCGCCGGTCTGCTTCTTGTGAGTGTACTTGACCTCGGCCCTCTTGGTGACGCGCTCACGGAACGCCACCTGCGGCGCGCCGATGTTTGCATCGACCTTGTAGGTGCGGCGGAGAATGTCGACCTTGATGTCGAGATGGAGTTCGCCCATGCCCTTGAGGATGGTCTGGCCGGACTCCTGGTCGGTCGACACGCGGAAGGACGGATCCTCCGCAGCGAGCTTCGCCAGCGCCACGCCGAGCTTTTCCTGGTCGGCCTTGGACTTGGGTTCGATCGCGATCTCGATGACCGGCTCGGGGAATTCCATCTTTTCGAGGATCACCGCCTTGTCGGGATCGCACAGCGTGTCACCGGTGCGCGCTTCCTTCAGGCCAGCCAGCGCGACGATGTCGCCGGCATAGGCTTCCTTGATGTCTTCGCGGTTGTTCGCATGCATCAGCAACATGCGCCCGATGCGCTCCTTGCGGTCGCGCGTCGAATTGATGACGCCGGTGCCCGACAGCAGCGTGCCGGAATAGATGCGGCAGAAGGTGATGGTGCCGACGAACGGGTCGTCCATGATCTTGAAGGCCAACAGAGCCAGCGGCTCCTTGTCGTCCGGCAGGCGAACGACCTCGTTGCCGTCTTCATCGACGCCCTTGATGGCGGGCACGTCAACCGGCGACGGCAGATAATCGACGACCGCGTCGAGCAAAGGCTGCACGCCCTTGTTCTTGAACGCCGAACCGCACAATACCGGGAAGAACGCGCCAGTCAGCACGGCCTTGCGGATCAAGCGCTTCAACGTCGCCTCGTCCGGCTCCTTGCCGTCAAGGTAAGCGGCGAGAACTTCGTCGTCGAGCTCGACGGCGGCTTCCAACAGCTTCTCGCGATATTCCTTGGCCTTCTCGACCATGTCCTCGGGAATGTCGATGTCGACGAACTTGGCGTCGAGCTTCTCTTCTTCCCAGACCACGCCCTTCATACGAACGAGATCGACCAGACCCTTGAAGTTGTTCTCGGAGCCGATCGGAAGCTGGATCGCGATCGGCTTCGCGCCGAGGCGGTCGACGATATCCTGCATGCACTTGTAGAAGTCGGCGCCGGTCTTATCCATCTTATTGGCGAAGACGATGCGCGGAACTTTGTACTTGTCGCCCTGGCGCCAGACCGTCTCGGTCTGGGGCTCGACGCCCTGGTTCGAGTCGAGCACGCACACGGCGCCGTCGAGCACGCGCAGGCTGCGCTCGACCTCGATGGTGAAGTCGACGTGGCCGGGAGTGTCGATGATGTTGAGACGCTTGCCTTCCCAGAACGCGGTGGTCGCGGCCGAGGTGATCGTAATGCCGCGCTCCTGCTCCTGCTCCATCCAGTCCATCGTCGCGGCACCTTCGTGCACTTCGCCGATCTTGTGGCTCTTGCCGGTGTAATAGAGGATGCGCTCGGTGGTCGTGGTCTTGCCGGCATCGATATGCGCCATGATACCGAAGTTACGGTAGTTCTCTATGGCATGAACGCGGGGCATGGAGTGTTCCTTAGATTCCGTGTGTCGCCGTTACCAGCGATAGTGCGAGAAGGCGCGGTTGGCTTCCGCCATCCGGTGCACGTCTTCGCGCTTCTTGACGGCGTTACCCCGGTTGTTCGACGCGTCCAGGAGCTCCGCAGAGAGCCGCTCGGTCATCGTCTTCTCGTTGCGATCGCGCGCAGCCGAGATCAGCCAGCGAATGCCCAGCGCCTGACGGCGCACCGAGCGAACTTCGACCGGAACCTGATAGGTCGCGCCGCCGACGCGGCGGGAGCGCACTTCGATCGTCGGCATGACGTTCTCGAGTGCCTGCTCGAACACGCCGAGCGGGTTCTGCTTGGTCTTGCTTTCGATGAGGCCGAACGCGCCGTAGACGATGCCTTCGGCGACCGACTTCTTTCCGGCGTACATCACCGAATTCATGAACTTCGTGACGATGATGTTCCCGAACTTCGGATCGGGAAGCACTTCGCGCTTTTCGGCAGAATGGCGACGAGACATGGACCTGGTTCCCGCTTACTTCGGACGCTTGGCGCCGTACTTCGAACGGCGCTGCTTACGGTTCTTGACGCCCTGGGTATCCAGAACGCCGCGGAGGATGTGGTAGCGCACGCCGGGCAAGTCCTTGACGCGACCGCCGCGGATCATGACCACCGAGTGCTCCTGGAGGTTATGGCCCTCACCGGGGATGTAGCCGATCACCTCGAAGCCGTTGGTCAGACGCACCTTGGCAACCTTACGAAGCGCCGAGTTCGGCTTCTTCGGGGTCGTGGTGTAAACGCGCGTGCAAACACCGCGCTTCTGCGGCGACTGCTGCAGTGCCGGCACCTTCTTGCGCGACTTCTGCACTTCCCGCGGTTGAGCGATCAGCTGGTTGATCGTCGGCATCCTGGCATTACCCTTTGTGTTCTGCCGCGGCCCGTCACCGGGTCCGCAAATTCTTTCGAGCTACCCGCTCGACGAGGCCGTCTTGCGCGGAACAATCCGCACAAAGCGAAATCGCGCCAACCACCCATCAACGGGCGGAAAGCGCTTCGACGCCACAGAGGACCGCAGTAGTTGAACCGGTCAGCTTGAAGCTGCGGCCCGCGCACCGAGGTCATGCATCCGAATTCGATCTCGAGAGAACATGCTCACGAGACCTAAAATCGCACTGGCATTGCCTAGCTATGATCGACAGCGTTTGAGCGGCATTCGTCGAGGTTGGTGCCTGTCTTGGCGATCCCAAGGGATCAAACAGGTGGCCCGTTCCGACGTTGGCGATGCTCACCGCCTGTCGTTAAGTGAGGGGGTTCTATAAGTGGGTGTCGGTCAAGTCAAGGCGAAACGTCAGTCAGAAGCGCTTCCCGCGCCTGCCGAAATCGCTTCGCAGGGCCGCTCGCTGCGCCTTCGCGATATGGAAACGAGGAGCGCGTTCCGCCACCTCGAATCCTATTTATATCCGGGTTAAATATACTTTTGTAACCTTTGGCTAAGGCTTTCTTTCCGGTTGGAGCGCCAATGTGCCGCCTTGGGCAGAGATTAGCACCAGCGGTACACCGACATTGCCATTATCGGCGGGGGATTGTCCGGCTCGACCGCCGCCGCGATGCTCGGCCGTGGCGGCATTTCGACCATTCTGATCGATCCGCATGAGAGCTATTCGGCGGACTTTCGAGTCGAAAAACTCAGTGGTCACGTGCAGGTCGGGCGATTCCTGCAGACGGGAATCGCCGAATCGGTGCTGCGCCGCGCGACCTTTGTGGGCGAGAACTGGATCGCGCGCTTCGGCCGCCTTCTCGACAAGGCGCCAAGCCGGCAGTTCAACATCCTCTACGATTCCCTCGTCAACGCTGTCCGCGACGAAATTCCTGCCGGCGTCGAGCGCATCTGCGCCAAGGCCGTCTTGGTCGAGACAAGTGCGGAGCGGCAGAAGGTCACTCTCTCCAACGACGAGATGGTCTCGGCCCGGCTGGTCGTGCTCGCCAACGGCCTCAACGTCGGCCTGCGCCACCAGCTGGGAATCACGCGAAAAGTCGTCAGTGCCTGCCATTCGATTTCGATCGGGTTCGACGTGGTGCCCGCGGGACGGGACTCGTTCGACTTCCCGGCGCTGACCTATTTCTCGGAACGGCCGAGCGACCGCATCCCCTATCTCACGCTTTTTCCGATCGGGACGCGGATGCGCGCCAATCTGTTCGTCTACCGCAGCTTCGACGATCCCTGGCTGCTTGAGCTGCGCCGCGCGCCCGCGGAGACGCTGAATGCCGCGCTGCCACGGCTCAAGCGCATCACCGGACCATTCGACATTCCCGGTGAGCTGAAAATCCGCCCGGTCGATCTCTATGTGAACGATGCAAGCGGCCAACCCGGCCTCGTGCTGGTGGGCGATGCCTTCTCGACCTCCTGCCCGGCCGCCGGCACCGGGTGCGACAAGGTCTTCACCGACGTCGAGCGGCTCTGCAACCTCTACATCCCGCAGTGGCTGGCCTCCGACGGGATGGATACAAGCAAGATCGCCACCTTCTACGCAGATCCGGTCAAGCGGGCGTGCGACGATTGGTCGGCGGCGAAGGCGTTCGACTTCCGCTCGGTCTCGATTGCGACGAGCCCCTATTGGACGGCGCAGCGCTGGGCCCGCTTCATTGCCTGGTCGGTTCAGGGACTATTGCGGCCGCTTGGAGGAGCCTTCGATCTGGAGCCGAACTTCCTCGGTCACTCCTCCTCATCGTCCTCGTCGACGTCGTCTTCATCCTCGTCATCATCGCTGTCCTCGTCGACGTGAGCCGGCGCGCCATGCGGTTGGTGGATCTGGTCGTTCCACAGCTTGCGATAGGTGCCGTTCTTGGCGAGCAGTTCGGCATGAGAGCCGCGCTCGATCGCCCTGCCCCCTGAAATCACGATGATCTCGTCCATCTCGACCACCGAGGTCAGGCGGTGGGTCGACCAGATCATGGTGCGGCCCTTGGCAACCTTCAGCAGCGTGCGGTTGATCGCGGCTTCCGTGGTCTGGTCGAGCGCCGAAGTGGCTTCGTCCAGCAGCAGCACGGAGGGATTACGGATGACCGCGCGCGCGATCGCGATACGCTGGCGCTGGCCGCCCGACAAGGTATCGCCGCGCTCGCCCACCGGCGTGTCGTATCTTTGCGGCAGGCTCATGATGTAACGGTGGATCTCGGCCTTCTTGGCCGCCTCCTCCACCTCCTCGTCGGTCGCGCCCTCCTTGCCGAGCCGGATGTTCTCCCGGATCGACATGTTGAAGAGCATGTTCTCCTGGAACACCACCGCCATGCTCCGGCGCAGCGAATCCAGCGTCACCTTGCGGACGTCGACGCCGTCGATGGCGACGCGCCCCTCGTCCGGCACATAGAGCCGCAGGATCAGATTCAGCAGCGTGCTCTTGCCGGAGCCCGAGGGACCGACGATGGCAATGCGCTTGCCGACACTGAGCTTGAGACTGAGATTGTCCAGCACCGGCGTCTGGCTGCCTTCGTACTGGAAGGTCACGTGGTCGAAGGTGATGTCGTTGGTGATGCGCGGCAGATCGGGCGCGCCGGCACGATCGGCGCTGCGCGTGGGCTCGTCGAGCAGCTCCTGCATGTGACGAATCGCGGCTGCCGAGGAGATCGACACCGGGATGAAATGCATCACATGGGCGATATTGTAGGACACCTCCCAGAACGCGCTCTCGAAGGTGACGAAGGTGCCGATCGTGATCTGACCCTTGGTCGCCAGATACGCGCCGATCGCGAGCACGACGAGATGCAGGAGCAGCACCGAGATGGTGACCGTCCGCTCCACCATGGTCGACAGGAACGCCGCCGAGGCCATCTTGTTTCGCGTCTCGTCGTTGCGGAATTTGAAGAACCCGAACATCCGGCGTTGCAGGCTGAACGCCTTGATCACGGCCTGCGCCGCCACGTTCTCCTGCACCATGCCGAGCAGCGCGGACTCGTTGAGCTTCTGCTCGTAATTCGCCTGAACAGCCTTCGGTGTGAGCATGCGGGGACCGATCAGCGTGATCGGAAACACCAGCAGCGCAACCGCCGCGAGCTGCCAGTTCAGGAACACCATCAGGATGATGCCCGCGATCAACTCCAGGAACGGCAACGCCGCACTGTTGGCGAAGGTCTTGACCGAACCCTCGAAGGCCGCGAGGTCGACAGAGAAGCGCGACAGGATCTCGCCGCGCTTGGTGCGGCCGAAATAGGCCGCCGGCAGGTCCTGGACGTGCTCGAACAGTCGTTTGCGGACGTCGGAGATGATGCACGCTGCGAGTCTCGCATCCCAGCGTTCGTACCAGACCGCGACGATCGAGGTGAAGATGCCCGCGACCGCGAGCACGCCGAGGATCTTGTACAGCGCCTGGAAATCCTCCTCGCCGAGCGCGTCGTCGATCAGGTACTTCAGGCTGAGCGGCATGATGACGTTGAAGAGCGTCTCGACGAAGACGCCGAACGCCACGAAGGACAGCATCTGCTTGTAGTTGACCAGGAAGGGTTTGACGAAGCCCAGGATGGTCGCGAGCGCGCCGGCGGCTTCGCGCGCGGTAAAGACGACGAGGTCCTCGTCCTCATCATCGTCATCGAGCTCCAGCCCGCCATCCTCCTCGTCTTCATCGTCCTCGTCGTCTTCGAGGTCCGGCTTGACGGTGGGGGCAAGCTTGTCGTCGAGCTCGGCCGCCTCTTGCGCGGCGAGCTTCTGTTTGTCGGGCGGGAGGGGCTTGGACGCCATGAAACCAACCGATGCTGACGGCCGGCATGACCGTAGAGAAAGAAGGAAATAGCGGAAACCGCTATTGCATCGATTCTATGCGATCAGGATGAATTCGGCAAAACAATTGGCGAAGGCGGCCGTTTCAGGCGGCTAGTCGTTTTCCTCGTCCTCGACCTTGTCAAAAAAGGAATAGCGCAGGGAATCGGCGTCGGCGTACCACTGGCCCGGGCCCTTGTTGGCGGCGAGCGTCGTCTCCCAGAGCGCGTCCGTGCAGTCCTTGCGGTGCATCGACAGCTCGAAACCGTTGCCGAAGAACAGTTCGGACCATTCCCACCAGGTGCCGAGCTTCTTGACGCCGCGCAGAAGGTCGTAGCGGTCGATCAGTGCCGGCGCCATGTCCGAGGTGACCGAGCCGAACACGAGGCCGGTCTTGACCACACGGTTCAGCTCCCTGATCGCACGGACCACCTGCTTCGGGGAAACATGGCAGAGGCTGGTCTCGAACACGAAGTCGAACGCGCCGTCCTTGAACGGCATGTCGGTGATCGAACCGAGCTTGTTGTACTTTTTCAGCGCCTTCGGCGTTCTGGCGTGAATGGCGCGGTTGTTCTCGATGCCGAAGGCATCGATGCCGCGATCGCGCAGCGCGCCGACAAGCTCGCCGCTGGCCGAGCCCGCGATCAAGAGCTTCGTGCCTTTGGCCTTGCCCCAGACAATGCCGATCAGTTTTGTGAGATAGTCGGGATCGGTGAAGTGTTGCCACACTTCGCTGTAGGGACCCTGGCCGCGATAATTGTCAAAATAGTCGCGATCGATCTTGTCCGAGAGCGGCTTGTCGTCCTGCGAACGCTCGCGGCGCAGGCGCATCATCTCGGTCAAGATGATGTCGGTCGCCGCGTCCGAGGAATCGAGCAGGCCGTTCAGCGTCGAGTCGAACAGATAGTCGCCGACCACCACGATTCCGGGATGTTCCTTCGGCTCCGGCCGGTGATTGGTCATGACATCGCGCACGGGCAAGCCGCCCGGAATCGCGTTCACCGACGACAGCCAGCGGTGGATCTTGCCTTCCATGAAATGGGCGCGCGCATCGCCGAGCGATGCCGGCAGCGATTTCAGCGCGGCATCGATCAGCTCCTGGTCGGAGAGATTCGCAAAGGCCAGCGCGTCGGAGCCCGGAATCAGCCAGTTCAGTACGCCGTGCTTGCCCACATCATGGCGCGCGCCCTCGTTGTAGACACAGCAACCGCCAAAGGCTTCCGACATGAACCAGGCGCCGGCAATCTTGTCGCCCCAGAACGGGGTGTCGAACAGGATCGAGACACGCAAATAGTGCGCGGGGCGGTCGAAGTACGAGACGTGCTTGACCATCGACTTGCGGAGCTGTTCGCCCTCCCAGCCGACGGTCCCGAGCCAGGAATGCGGCAAGCAGACCAGCACAAGGTCGAAGTCGCGCGTCTCCGGCCCCTTACCGTTCATCATCTTGAGCTGATAGCGGCCGGTCGGCGCCTTGCCGACCGTGAGGATTCGGTGATTGAGCTGGATGTCGGCATTGACCTCGGACTGGAGGCACTCGATGAGCTGCTCGTTGCCGTTCTGGATGGAATAGAGGCCGATGTAGCCGTCGACATCCATCAGGTAGTTCTTGAGCGCGTTGAGCCCGTTGGTGTTGTGGCTCTCGGTCGCGAGGTCCGAGCGCGCCATCACCTTGAAGAATCGCTTCGCGGTTTCGTCCTCGACCTCCTCGTCGAGCACCTGTTCGGCGGTCTTGTAGGCCCAGGGATTCTCGTTGTCGTGCGCGCCGACACCCTCGTAATACTCGATCGGCGTCATCGCCTCGGCGCAGCGCTTACGGAACGCCTCGATCGCGGCTGCGGTCTTGGCACCGTATTTGCGGCGCATGCCCGCGACGTCGTTGAGGAGCTCGCCGCCGAACTGCACCTGCTCGGCATCCATCGGAATGGTCTGCAAGCCGAAATGCTGGATCAACTCGCGCAACGGATCCGGCCCGGTCATCGAGTAGTCGTAGATCTCGGCAACGCCGGCCTCGTACATCGCGGGCGCGGAATCGAATTTGCGCGTGACGATCTTGCCGCCGAGCCGGTCGGATGCCTCGTAGATGGTGACGCGGCAGAGGTCGCCGAGCTTACGCTTCAGATACCAAGCGCTCATCAGCCCGCCGGGGCCGCCGCCTACGATTGCGAGATCAAGCATGAGAATTCCGTGGTCTCCGGCCCGCCCCCTTCACGGGACCACCGGTCTAAGCTCTCCTAGCAGAAGCGCTTTTGCGCCTGAAGGAAAGATGAACAAAGGTTGATCCTGCACCGCAACAGGGAAACAAAGCAGCAAAAAGGCCGGCTTTCGCCGGCCTTTTCAGTGTCCTCGGTATTCCTACGGATGAACGATCATTCCGCAGGTGGCAGCGCCATCGGCTCCACTTCCGGCGCCGGCGGCACGACCGCCGCCTGCTTTTCGCGCTCGTCGAGGATCATCTTGTCGCGCTTCACGGCGACTTCGCGGATCTTCGCCATGGAGGCGCCGGTGCCTGCCGGAATCAGCCGGCCGACGATGACGTTCTCCTTGAGGCCTTCGAGCGGATCGACCTTGCCGTTGACCGCCGCTTCCGTGAGGACGCGGGTGGTCTCCTGGAACGAGGCCGCCGAGAAGAAGGAGCGGGTCTGAAGGCTCGCCTTGGTGATGCCGAGCAGAACCGGCGTTCCCGTGGCGATCTTCTTGCCCTCTTCCTTGGCCTTCGCGTTGATCTGGTCGAACTCGATCTTGTCGATCTGCTCGCCCGAGATCATGTCCGTGTCGCCCTGGTCGGTGACTTCCACCTTCTGGAGCATCTGACGGACGATCACCTCGATGTGCTTGTCGTTGATGAGCACGCCCTGGAGCCGGTAGACCTCCTGGATCTCGTTGACCAGATAGGCCGCGAGCTCCTCGATGCCCTTGACCGCCAGAATGTCGTGCGGCGCCGGATTGCCTTCCACGATGAAGTCGCCCTTTTCGACGACGTCGCCGTCCTGAAGGTGGATGTGCTTGCCCTTCGGGATCAGGTACTCGCGCGCCTCGTCGGTCTTGTCCATCGGCTCGATCGAGATGCGACGCTTGTTCTTGTAGTCGCGCCCAAACCGGATGGTGCCCGCGATTTCGGCGATGATCGCCGCATCCTTCGGACGCCGAGCCTCGAACAATTCCGCCACCCGCGGCAGACCGCCGGTGATGTCGCGCGTCTTGGCGCTTTCGGTCGAGACACGGGCGAGAATGTCGCCGGCCTGGACCTTGGCTCCGACATCGACCGACAGAATGCCGTCGACCGACAGCATGTAGCGAGCATCGCCGCCACGGGCGAGCTTGAGCACCTTGCCGTCCTTGCCCTTGATCACGATGGCGGGACGCAGGTCCCCGCCGCCGCGCATCGAGCGCCAGTCAATGACCACGCGCTTGGCAATACCGGTGGCCTCGTCGAGCGTTTCCGAGATCGACTGTCCCTCGACCAGATCCTCGAAGCCGATGGTGCCTTCGACCTCGGTGAGGAGCGGACGGGTGTAGGGATCCCATTCGACGATACGCTGGCCGCGCTTGACCATGTCGCCCTCGTCGACGTGCAGGCGCGAACCGTACTGAATACGGTGCGTCGCACGCTCGGTGCCGTCGGCATCGACGATCGCGATCACCATGTTGCGAACCATCGCGACCAGGTGGCCGTCGCTGTTGCGGGCGATGGCCTTGTTCCTGATCACGATCTTGCCGTCGAAGTTGGATTCGACGAAAGATTGCTCGTTCAGCTGCGCCGCACCGCCGATGTGGAAGGTGCGCATGGTGAGCTGGGTGCCAGGCTCGCCGATCGACTGCGCCGCGATGACGCCGACCGCTTCGCCGTGGTTGACCGGCGTGCCGCGAGCGAGATCGCGGCCGTAGCACTTGCCGCAGATGCCGTTGACGAGCTCGCAGGTCAGCGCCGAGCGGATCTTCACCTCCTGGACGCCGCCCTGATGGATGGCATCCAGATGGCTCTCCTCCATCAGCGTACCGCGCTTGAAGATCACCTTGCCCGTGCTGTCACGCACGTCTTCGCAGGCCGTGCGTCCGAGGATGCGCGAGCCGAGCGAAGCGACCACGGTGCCGGCATCGACGATGGCGCGCATCTTGATGCCGAGCTTGGTGCCGCAATCGTCCTGCGTGATGATGCAGTCCTGCGCGACGTCGACGAGACGACGGGTCAGGTAGCCGGAGTTCGCGGTCTTCAACGCGGTGTCCGCGAGGCCCTTGCGGGCGCCGTGGGTCGAGTTGAAGTACTCGAGCACCGAGAGGCCTTCCTTGAAGTTCGAGATGATCGGCGTCTCGATGATCTCGCCCGACGGCTTGGCCATCAGGCCGCGCATGCCGGCGAGCTGGCGCATCTGGGCCGGCGAACCGCGGGCACCGGAGTGAGCCATCATGTAAATCGAGTTGATGTCGGCATCCGCCCCGCTCGCCGTCTTCTTGGTCGAGGAGATCTCCTTCATCATCGCCTTGGCGATTTCTTCCGTGGCCTTCGACCAGGCGTCGACGACCTTGTTGTACTTCTCGCCATGGGTGATCAGACCGTCGTTGTACTGCTGCTCGAAATCCTTCGCCAGCGTACGGGTGGTCTCGACGATCTTCCACTTGGAGTGCGGCACGACCATGTCGTCCTTGCCGAACGAGATGCCGGCCTTGAACGCGTTGTAGAAGCCGAGCGCCATGATGCGGTCGCAGAAGATCACCGTCTCCTTCTGACCGCAGTGGCGGTAGACCTGGTCGATGACGCCGGAGATCTCGCGCTTGGTCATCAGCTTGTTGATGATCTCGTAGGGAACACGCGGGTTCTTCGGCAGCAGATTGCCCAGCATGACGCGGCCAGCGGTGGTCTCGATCCAGCGCTTGGAGATCTTGCCGGTATCGTCGATGCCTTCCCACCGGTACTTGATCTTGGTGTGGAGGTGGATGACCTTCGCGTGCAGCGCGTGCTCGAGCTCCGCCATCTCGCCGAAGATCTTGCCCTCGCCGGGCAGGCCTTCGCGCATGATAGAGACGTAGTAGAGACCGAGCACGATGTCCTGCGACGGCACGATGATCGGCTGGCCGTTCGCCGGATGCAGGATGTTGTTGGTCGACATCATCAGGACGCGCGCTTCCAGCTGCGCTTCTAGCGACAGCGGGACGTGCACGGCCATCTGGTCGCCGTCGAAGTCGGCGTTGAACGCGGCGCAGACCAGCGGGTGGAGCTGGATCGCCTTGCCCTCGATCAGCACGGGCTCGAACGCCTGGATGCCGAGGCGATGCAGCGTCGGTGCGCGGTTGAGCAGCACCGGATGCTCGCGGATGACCTCGTCCAGGATGTCCCAGACCTCGGGCCGCTCCTTCTCGACCAGCTTCTTGGCCTGCTTCACGGTGGTGGACAGGCCCTTGGCGTCAAGCCGCGAGTAGATGAACGGCTTGAACAGCTCGAGCGCCATCTTCTTCGGCAGGCCGCACTGATGCAGGCGCAGCTCGGGACCGACCACGATCACCGAACGGCCCGAATAGTCGACGCGCTTGCCGAGCAGGTTCTGACGGAACCGGCCCTGCTTGCCCTTGAGCATGTCGGCGAGCGACTTCAGCGGACGCTTGTTGGCACCGGTGATGACGCGGCCGCGGCGGCCGTTGTCGAACAGCGCGTCGACGGCCTCCTGAAGCATGCGCTTCTCGTTGCGGATGATGATGTCCGGCGCGCGCAGCTCCATCAGCCGCTTCAAGCGGTTGTTGCGGTTGATGACGCGGCGGTAGAGGTCGTTGAGGTCCGAGGTCGCGAAGCGGCCGCCGTCCAGCGGCACCAGCGGACGCAGGTCTGGCGGAATCACCGGGACCACGGTCATGATCATCCATTCCGGCTTGTTGCCGGAGTGGCGGAACGCTTCCACGATCTTCAGGCGCTTGGCGAGCTTCTTGTGCTTGATGTCGGAGTCGGTCTCCTGCATCTCCGCGCGCAAGGTCAGCTCGAGCTTCTCGAGATCCATGCCCTTGAGCAGCTCGCGGATCGCTTCCGCGCCGATCATGGCGGTGAAGGAATCCTGGCCGTATTCGTCCTGCGCCTTCAGATACTCGTCTTCCGACAAGAGCTGACGGTCCTTCAGCGCGGTGAGGCCCGGCTCGAGCACGACGTAATATTCGAAGTAGAGGATCCGTTCGAGATCCTTCAACGTCATGTCGAGCAGGAGGCCGATGCGCGAGGGCAGCGACTTCAGGAACCAGATGTGGGCGACGGGAGCCGCGAGCTCGATATGGCCCATGCGCTCGCGCCGGACGCGCGACAGCGTGACTTCGACCGAGCACTTCTCGCAGATGATGCCCTTGTACTTCATGCGCTTGTACTTGCCGCACAAGCACTCGTAGTCCTTGATCGGCCCGAAGATGCGGGCGCAGAACAGACCGTCGCGCTCGGGCTTGAAGGTACGGTAGTTGATGGTTTCCGGCTTCTTGATCTCGCCGTACGACCAGGACAGAATCTTCTCGGGGCTCGCGATCGATATCCGGATCTGGTCGAAGACCTGAGCCGGCGTCGTCGGATTAAAGAGATTCATAATTTCTTGGTTCATCGTCTTCTCCTCGCGTGCCGGTCGCCTCCGGCAGCAAATTCGAAAATCACTATGCGGGGCGCCCTGCCCTCGCGACTCCAGGACTGGGCGCCGATGCCCGGCCATTCAGGCCGGGCATGAGGGTCGTATTACTCGGCCGCTTCCGCCGTCCCCGGTCCGACCTTGGAATTGTGCAAGTCGACGTTGAGGCCGAGCGAGCGCATTTCCTTGACCAGCACGTTGAACGATTCCGGAATACCGGCCTCGAAGGTGTCGTCGCCACGCACGATCGCCTCGTACACCTTGGTACGGCCGGCGACGTCGTCCGACTTCACGGTCAGCATCTCCTGGAGCGTGTACGCCGCGCCGTAAGCCTCGAGCGCCCACACTTCCATTTCGCCGAAGCGCTGGCCGCCGAACTGCGCCTTGCCGCCCAGCGGTTGCTGGGTAACGAGCGAGTACGGACCGATCGAACGCGCGTGGATCTTGTCGTCGACGAGATGGTGCAGCTTGAGCATGTAGATGTAGCCCACCGTCACCTTGCGATCGAAGGCGTCGCCGGTGCGGCCGTCATAGACGGTCGACTGGCCCGAAGCGTCCAGACCGGCAAGCTTCAGCATCTCCTCGATGTCGGCTTCCTTGGCGCCGTCGAACACCGGCGTCGCGATCGGAACGCCGCGGCTCAGATTGTGGCCGAGCTCGATCAACTCGTTGTCGTTGAGCGACTTGATCGTCTCGTCCTCGCCGTAGACCTTCTTCAAGGTTTCCTTCAGCGGCCGGATGTCCTGCTTCGACAAATAGGCATCGACCGTCTGGCCGATACGCTTGCCGAGGCCGGCACAGGCCCAGCCGAGATGGGTCTCGAGGATCTGTCCGACGTTCATGCGCGAGGGCACGCCGAGCGGATTGAGCACGATGTCGGCATGCGTACCGTCTTCGAGGAACGGCATGTCCTCGATCGGCACGATCTTCGACACCACGCCCTTGTTGCCGTGGCGGCCGGCCATCTTGTCGCCGGGCTGGATCTTGCGCTTCACCGCGACGAAGACCTTGACCATCTTCATCACGCCGGGCGGCAATTCGTCACCGCGCTGAAGCTTTTCGACCTTGTCGAGGAAGCGCTGTTCCAGCCCCTTCTTCGACTCGTCGTACTGCTTCCGCATGGCCTCGATCTCGGCCATCAGCTTGTCGTTCGGCGAAGCGAACAGCCACCACTGCGACTTCGGGTACTCCTCGAGCACCGCACGGGTGATCTTGGTGTCCTTCTTGAAGCCCTTCGGACCGGCGATGCCCTGCCGTCCTTCGAGCAGCTCGGCAAGGCGGTTGTAGACGTTGCGGTCCAGGATCGCCTGCTCGTCGTCGCGGTCCTTGGCCAGACGCTCGATCTCTTCCCGCTCGATCGCCAGCGCACGCTCGTCCTTGTCGACGCCGTGCCGGTTGAACACGCGCACTTCGACGATGGTGCCCTGCACGCCCGGAGGAACGCGCAGCGAGGTGTCGCGGACGTCGGAAGCCTTCTCGCCGAAGATGGCGCGCAGGAGCTTTTCCTCCGGCGTCATCGGGCTTTCGCCCTTCGGCGTGATCTTGCCGACCAGGATGTCGCCGGCGCGCACTTCCGCGCCGATGTATACGATGCCGGCTTCGTCGAGGTTCTTCAGCGCTTCTTCCGAGACGTTCGGAATGTCGCGGGTGATTTCCTCGGGCCCGAGCTTGGTGTCGCGGGCCATCACCTCGAATTCTTCGATATGAATTGAGGTAAACACGTCTTCCTTCACGATCCGCTCGGAGAGCAGGATCGAGTCTTCGAAGTTGTAGCCGTTCCACGGCATGAACGCGACGAGCACGTTCCGGCCGAGCGCGAGCTCGCCGAGATCGGTCGACGGACCGTCGGCGATGATGTCGCCCTTCTTGACGATGTCGCCGACCTTCACCAGCGGACGCTGGTTGATGCAGGTCGACTGGTTGGAGCGCTGGTACTTCATCAGCCGGTAGATATCGACGCCCGACTTGGTCGGATCGAGATCTTCCGTGGCGCGGATCACGACGCGGGTTGCGTCGATCTGGTCGATCACGCCCGAACGGCGCGCCGCGATCGCAGCACCCGAGTCACGCGCAACCACGCCTTCCATGCCGGTGCCGACGAACGGCGCTTCGGCGCGAACCAGCGGCACCGCCTGGCGCTGCATGTTCGAGCCCATCAGCGCGCGGTTAGCGTCGTCGTTCTCGAGGAACGGGATCAGCGCCGCTGCGACCGAAACGAGCTGCTTCGGCGACACGTCCATGTAGTCGACCTTGTCCGGGGTCACCGGCAAGACTTCGCCGGCGTGACGGCAGACCACGAGATCTTCGGTGAAGCGGCCCTTCGGGTCGAGCGGCACGTTGGCCTGCGCGACCGTGTAGCGGCCCTCTTCCATCGCCGAGAGGTACACGACCTCGTCGGTGACGCGGCCGTCCTTGACCTTGCGGTAAGGCGTCTCGACGAAGCCGTACTTGTTCACGCGCGCGAAGGTCGCGAGCGAGTTGATCAGGCCGATGTTCGGGCCTTCCGGCGTCTCGATCGGGCAGATGCGGCCGTAATGCGTCGGATGCACGTCGCGCACCTCGAAGCCGGCGCGCTCGCGGGTCAGACCGCCCGGTCCAAGTGCCGACAGGCGGCGCTTGTGGGTGATCTCCGACAGCGGGTTGGTCTGGTCCATGAACTGCGAGAGCTGCGAGGAGCCGAAGAACTCGCGCACGGCGGCGGCCGCCGGCTTGGCGTTGATCAGGTCCTGCGGCATGACCGTGTCGATGTCGACCGAAGACATGCGCTCCTTGATCGCGCGCTCCATGCGGAGCAACCCGATGCGGTACTGGTTCTCCATGAGCTCGCCGACCGAACGCACACGACGGTTGCCGAGATGGTCGATGTCGTCGATCTCGCCCTTGCCGTCGCGCAAATCCACCAGCGTCTTGATGACGGAGAGGATGTCTTCCTTGCGCAGCGTGCGCTGGGTGTCGGGCGCATCGAGGTCGAGGCGCATGTTCATCTTGACGCGGCCGACCGCAGAGAGGTCGTAGCGCTCGGCGTCGAAGAACAGCGACTGGAACATCGCCTGCGCCGAATCCAGCGTCGGCGGCTCGCCCGGACGCATCACGCGGTAGATGTCGAACAGCGCGTCCTCACGCGTCATGTTCTTGTCGGCCGAGAGCGTGTTGCGGATGTAGGCGCCGACATTGACGTGGTCGATGTCGAGCAGCGGCAGTTCCTTGTAGCCCTGCTCGTTGAGAGCCTTCATCGACTTGTCGGTGATCTCCTCACCGGCTTCCGCGTGGATCTCGCCGGTCTTGGGATTGACGAGGTCCTCGGCGATGTAGTTGCCGACGAGCTCCGCATCCGACAGGCGCAGCGCCTTCAGCCCCTTCTCCTGCATCTGACGCGCACCGCGCACGGTGAGCTTCTTGCCGGCTTCGAGCACGACCTTGCCGGTATCGGCGTCGATCAGGTCGTTGATGGTCGAGTAGCCGCGGAAACGATTGGCGTCGAACGGAACACGCCAGCCCTCCTTGATCCGCTTGTACTGGATCTTCTTGTAGAAGGTGCTGAGGATCGCCTCGCCGTCGAGACCGAGCGCGAACATCAGCGACGTCACCGGAAGCTTGCGGCGACGGTCGATACGCGCATAGACGATGTCCTTGGCATCGAACTCGATGTCGAGCCAGGAGCCGCGATACGGAATCACGCGGGCGGCGAACAGCAGCTTGCCCGACGAATGGGTCTTGCCCTTGTCGTGGTCGAAGAACACGCCCGGCGAACGGTGCATCTGCGAGACGATGACGCGCTCGGTGCCGTTGACGATGAAGGTGCCGTTCATCGTCATGAGCGGGATGTCGCCCATATAGACGTCCTGCTCCTTGATGTCCTTGACCGACTTCGCGCCGGTTTCCTCGTCGATATCGAACACGATGAGACGCAGCGTCACCTTGAGGGGGGCCGCGAAGGTCATGCCACGCTGGCGGCACTCGTCGACGTCATATTTCGGCGGCTCGAACTCGTAGCGGACGAATTCCAGCATCGAGGTGCCCGAGAAGTCCGAGATCGGGAACACCGAGCGGAACACCGCCTGCAAGCCCTCGTCCGACCGCCCGCCCTGGGGCTCGTCGACCATCAGGAACTGGTCATAGGACGCCTTCTGAACCTCGATGAGGTTCGGCATCTCGGCCACTTCCTTGATGTGTCCGAAGAACTTGCGAACGCGTTTGCGACCGGTGAATGTCTGCTGCGCCATCGTGGCCTCTCATTTTCGTCGCCCGATTTGGGCGCGCCCTCCGGAACGCGGCGACCGCCGCTCCCCGGGTTGAATTTTTCGAACCCGTCTTGGGGGCCGGAGACTCAGTTTCAGGCAGGAATGTCCTGAATCTGTTCTTCAGACCTTCAAAACGCAAAACGACGCGCGGGGCGCAGGAGCGCGCCCGCCCGTCACAACCAACCTCTTCACGGACTGCAAAAGCCCGAAATAGCTTGCTCTCCCAACGGCTTACAGGGAATGCGGCATCCCTGCCCACCGCGCTTTCGTGCTGCCGACCCGATATGGGGCGACATTAGTGCAGATTCGAGGGACAAACCCTCAAATCCCCACACTTTTTCGTGTTCGGCCTGCGTCGGGTCGTTCCGTCGCACGCGTTTTGCATCTGGCCCACCCCTTCAGGGAGTGGACCGAGATCCCGGTTGCGATGATGCTGACCGGGATCTCGTGCCAGTAAGCGCTGCTTACTTGAGCTCGACCTTCGCGCCAGCCTTCTCGAGCTGGGCCTTGAGCTTCTCGGCTTCGTCCTTGTTCACGCCTTCCTTGACAGGCTTCGGCGCGCCCTCGACGAGGTCCTTTGCTTCCTTCAGGCCCAGGCCGGTGATGGCGCGGACTTCCTTGATGACCTCGATCTTCTTGTCGCCGGCGGCGGCAAGAACGACCGTGAATTCGGTCTTCTCTTCGGCCGGAGCGGCGGCAGCGCCACCACCAGCCGGGCCAGCCACGGCGACAGCCGCGGCAGCCGAAACGCCCCACTTCTCTTCGAGGAGCTTCGCGAGTTCGGCAGCTTCGAGCACGGTGAGGCTCGAGAGGTCGTCAACGATCTTCTGCAGGTCAGCCATTGTTCAGTTTCCTTGAATGTAAGTCTGGTTCGGGTTTGAGTTTTGCGAAGGGCGTCAGGCCGCTTCGCCCTTTGAGGCATAAGCCTGGATGACGCGCGCGAGCTTGCCCGCGGGCGCGTTGGCGAGCTGAGCGATCTTGGTCGCCGGGGCCACAAGCAGGCCGACGATCTTGGCGCGCAGTTCGTCAAGCGACGGCAGCGAGGCAAGTGCCTTCACGCCGTCGACATTCAGGACGGTCGTTCCCATCGAGCCGCCAATGATGACGAACTTTTCGTTCGCCTTGGCGAATTCGACGGCGACCTTTGGCGCCGCTACCGGATCGTCCGAAGTGGCGATCACGGTCGGTCCCTTCAGCATGGGGCCGATGGCAACGACGTCAGTGCCTTCAAGAGCAATTTTGGCGAGACGGTTCTTCGAGACCTTCACCGAGGCGCCAGCCTGCTTCATCTGCGAGCGCAGCTTCTGCATCTGGACAACGGTAAGGCCGGAATATTGGGCAACGACCGCGACGCTCGTGGTCTTGAAGACCCCATTGAGCTGTTCGACCGCTTCCTTTTTTGCCGCTCGTTCCACAGCAAGCTCTTTCCGGTTGGCGGTCATCGCGAAAGCGGGACCGCCGGGTTGCACCCATCGTCCCGCCCAAACCTGAACCTCAGGGCCAAACCCATCGGACACGCCGGGCAAGACGACAATTCAAAGCCTGCCCTCCGGGAGCTCGTTGGAGCCCACGGCGTGTCGAGGTCCGAACCAAACTCATTCCGCAACCGACCCTAAGGCGGCCACGACGTGAAATCCGGTCTTCACCCGTCTATGCAGGCCATGCGATTAAGCCGTTGAGAAATCGAAATTCCCCGCGGGCGCCTGCAGTCTTGGACAGGACAAGGTCAGCCGGCGAACCGCCCGACCTCTGCCCGCATCCCACACCCGACGGGTTTCCCTCCTTTTCCGGCAAATCCTCACGGACGCCCTGAAAAGGAATGATCTCCATCGCTTGTTTTCGGAATGCGTGCACGAACGCGCCAGCCGAGGCCGGCACGTCCGGAAGCGGTTCTTTAACCGCTCGGGGCCTGCTTGCCAAGAGCAAAATTCACACCAGTTCCAATCCGTTGCCACAGGCGCTTGACCCGGGCCGACAAGGGCCGATTCAGGCTCATTTGACCCCGTAAGGCAGTGGCTTGCCTTCGAAAAACGCGGTCAGGTTCGCCAGCACGCAGCTCTGCATGGCGACGTGCGATTCCAGGGTGTGGCCGCCGATATGGGGGGCGAACACGACATTTGGGAGCGCCGTCAGCGCGTCGGGGGCGTGCGGTTCCTTGTCGTAGACGTCGAGACCCGCGCCGGCGATCGTCCTCTCGGTGAGCGCCGCCACCAGAGCTTTCTCGTCGATCACCGAGCCGCCGGAGATGTTGACGACATAGCCGTCCGCCCCGAGGCGCTTGAGGATGTCGGCGCTGACGGCATGCTGGGTCTCGGCTCCTGCCCGGACCGCAATCATCAGCACGCTGCACCAGTCGGCCAGCGCCTCCAGCGTCGGGAAATATTGATAGGGCAGATCGTATTTGCTGCGGTTGAAATAGCCGATTTCGCTCTCGAAGGATGCACAGCGCGCTGCGATCTTGCGGCCGATCTCGCCCATGCCGTAGACGCCGATGCGGCGGCCCGGCATCCCGGCCTGCGGGCGCATCATCGGCGAGGGCTTTGACGCCGCCCAATCGCCGCTGCGGACGTACTGGTCGGCAACCAGGATTCGCCGCGTCGTCGCGAGCATCAGGGTCATCGCGATGTCGGCGACCGAGGCCGCGTTGGCGCCCGGGCTATGTCCGACCGCGATGTTGCGGGCAGCCGCGGCCTTCAGGTCAACGCCGTCATAGCCAGTGCCGTAGCAGACGATGGCGCCGAGCTTCGGAAACAGGTCCATCGCCTCCGCGCCCAGCGGCGTGCCGCCGGCGGTGAGCACCGCGCGGATGCCGCCGAGCTCATCGGCCGAAAACATCTCCCGCGCCGGCTTGCCGCCGGTGTCGAGCAGCTCGAACCGCTCGGCGAAGCGCGCCATCATCGTCTTGGGAAAGCGCGAGTAGATCAGGACCTTGTCAGTCATTGTTCTTGCTTCCGGTGAACGCCGTCACAAACGACGAGGGGCGGAATCGGTTGCCCAATTCCGCCCCTCGCCTCATGTCGTTTCCAAATCTTAGCCGAGAATGGTGCCCGGCTCGACCTTCACGCCGGGGCCCATCGACGAGGACACCGCAACGCGCTGGATGTAGGTGCCCTTGGAACCGGCCGGCTTGGCCTTGGAGACAGCGTCAGCGAGAGCCTTGATGTTCTCGACCAGTTTTTCCTCGGTGAACGAGGCCTTGCCGACGCCAGCCTGCAGGATGCCGGCCTTTTCGACGCGGAACTCGACCGAGCCGCCCTTGGCGCCCTTCACGGCGCCGGTGACGTCCATGGTCACGGTGCCGATCTTCGGGTTCGGCATCAGGCCGCGCGGGCCGAGCACCTTACCAAGGCGGCCGACCAGCGGCATCATGTCGGGGGTTGCGATACAGCGGTCGAAATCGATCGTACCGTTCTGCACCTTCTCGACCAGGTCCTCGGCGCCGACGACATCGGCACCCGCAGCCTTGGCTTCGTCGGCCTTGGCGCCGCGGGCGAACACGCCGACGCGGAGCGTACGGCCGGTGCCGTTCGGCAGGGTCACGACACCGCGGACCATCTGGTCGGCGTGACGCGGATCGACGCCGAGATTGATCGCGACCTCGATGGTCTCGTCGAACTTCGCTTTCGCGCGTTCCTTGACCATCTTGATGGCGTCCGCGAGCGGGTAAAGCTTTTCGCGATCAATACCTTCGCGGGCTTTGTTCAAACGCTTTCCGATTGCCATGAGCCCTTACCCCGCCACTTCCAGACCCATCGAACGGGCAGAGCCCTCGACCATCTTCATGGCCGACTCGATCGAGTCGCAATTGAGATCCTTCATCTTCTTCTCGGCGATCTCGCGCACCTGCGCTTTGGTCACCGCACCCGCCTTGTCACGGCCCGGCGCCTTGGAGCCGGACTGGATCTTGGCAGCCTGCTTGAGGAAGAAGGACATCGGCGGCGTCTTCATCTCGAACGTGAACGAACGATCGGCGTAGATCGTGATCACGACGGGAATGGGGGTATTCTTCTCTTCCTTCTGGGTCTGGGCGTTGAACGCCTTGCAGAACTCCATGATGTTGAGACCGCGCTGACCGAGCGCGGGACCGATCGGGGGCGAAGGATTCGCCGCACCGGCCGGGACCTGAAGCTTCAGGTATCCGGTCACTTTCTTTGCCATGTATCACTCCTGTTGGGCCGGCCTCGGCCGGCGGTTCAGGTTCGTGGTCTGGGTCCGGATGCGGCTGGCAACCGCCCTCTCCCTCCCACGGCCTCTTGTTGCGCGAGACCGAAGTCTCACGCCTACCCGATCAGACCTTCTCGACCTGACCGAATTCCAGTTCGACCGGCGTGGCGCGGCCAAAGATCGACACCGCGACCTTCACGCGCGAGCGCGCCTCGTCGATTTCCTCGACCACACCCGAGAACGAGGCAAACGGGCCGTCGGCCACGCGCACGTTCTCGCCGATTTCGAACGACACCGACGCCTTCGGCCGCTCCACGCCCTCTTGCACCTGGTGCAGAATGCGCATGGCCTCGGCTTCCGAGATCGGCATCGGCTTGTTTTCCGCGCCGAGGAAGCCGGTCACCTTCGGCGTGTTCTTGATCAGATGAAACGCCTCGTCGGTCAGCTTCATCTTCACCAGCACGTAGCCCGGGAAGAACTTGCGCTCGGCGTCGATCTTGCGGCCGCGGCGCACTTCCGTGACCTTCTCGGTCGGAACCAGCACCAGCTCGAACAGCTCCTCGAGCCCGCGCTGCTTGGCCTGCTCGCGGATCGATTCGGCGACCTTCTTCTCGAAGTTCGAATAGGCGTGGACGATGTACCAGCGCTTGTCAGACAATTGAGCCGTTGCTGTTGCCATCAGTGAATGCCCAGAAGGAAGGTGATGAGGACGCGGATGATCTGGTCGGCGGCGAAGAAGAAGATCGAGGCCACGGCGACCATGACGAACACCATGATGGTGGTGATCGTGGTCTCGCGGCGGGTCGGCCAGGTGACCTTGGCGGTCTCCGAGCGCACTTCCTGCAAGAACTTGAACGGGCTGACTGCCATCGTTTGATGTCCAACGTCCGTCGACAGACGCGAATGAATTTCAGGGATCCGAACAGCCGCCGTTGGCCCAGCCCTCTGTCGAAGGATGAGCCGGAAATCGGGCTCGATTGTTCGGGGATTTCAAAGCCGCGCCGGAAATCCGCGTCTAACGGGCCGGCTGCGAGTGCGCGGTATCTACTGCGGATGGGACCAAAGGTCAAGATAGAGAGGCCCGCGCGGGTAAACCGACCTCCGCGGGCGACCGATTAGAGATCAGGCCGATCAAGGGCTTATCTGCCGCCTGCAAAGCGCCGCCCCAGGGCCTCAGCCGGTTCCTCGCAGAACGAGACCACCGGGGGCCCCCCTCACCTGCAGCCCCTTTGGCGACCCCTCAAGGTCAGTCGGCCCGGTCGATCGTCGAAATGCCCGGCAACGGCACAACGAACTTTCCGCCCTCTGCGAAATAGCCGGCATGCTTGGCCCGGATCGGATCCACATAGCGCCAGGCGAAGACGACGACGAACGCCGGCTTGCGCTCGTAAAGGGCGGCGGGCGGCAGGATCGGGATGTCGTACCCCGGGCCGGCCATCACGTTCCCCTTCTTGGGGTCGTCGTCCACCAGGAAGTCGATCTTGTTCTCCAGGCCGAACTGCGGCAGCAGGGTCGTGGTACCGACCGAGACGCCGTAGCCGGCCACGAGCTGGCCGCGCGCATGGGCGGCATCGGCCATCGCGACCAGCTCGTCGCGGATGGCGGCGATCCTCTTCGCATACGGCACATAGTAGGCCGGCCGGTCGACGCCGAGCCGGTCTTCCTCTGCAATGAAGCGCGCGACTTCCGCGGACGGCTTCTTCGCGCCGCCGGCACGCTGCACCGTCACCCGGATCGAGCCGCCCTTGGTCTCGATGTGCTGGACGTCGATCACTTCCATGCCGAGGCGCGCGAAGAAGCGCGTCAGCGGCTTGATGTTAAAATACGACAGATGCTCGTGATAAACGGTGTCGAGAAGGTTCTTCTCGGTGACGTCGACGCCATACTGCGTTTCGAAAACGAACAGCCCGTCCGGCGCAAGCACGTCGCGAACCCCGATCACCAGTGGGTCGAGATTGTCGACATTGGCGATCATGTTGTTGGCGATCACGACACTGGCCGCGCCGTGGCTTTGCAGGATGCGGCGGCCGATGGCATCGGTGAAGAAATCGCCGATGGTCTCGATTCCCGCTTCCGTCGCACGCCGCGCGATGTCGACGGCGGGATCGACACCCAGCACCCGCATGCCGCGCTCCCTGAAGAAACCGAGCAGCGATCCGTCGTTGCTGCCGAGCTCGACGACCAGCGAGCCCGGCGCGATGGCGAATCGGCTGACGACGTCGTTGGCATAGCCCGCGAAGTGCTCCCGCAGGCCAAGCGAGAGCGAGGTGGTATAAACGTAGTTTCGGTATTGGATCTCTGGATTGCCGACGTGGAGAATCTGCAGATGGCCGCAGTCCGCGCACAGGTGCAGCGCCATCGGCACCGCGGCCCGAAAGACGGGATCGTCGACGCTTGCATCCGGCACCTGGAAGTTCGGCGTGCCAATGGGCATGCCTGCCATCGGGACGACGAGCTCTTGCTTGTCCGAATGACAGAGGCGGCAGGTATGACGGACGTAGAACAGGTTTTTCATCGTAGGACCGTAAGACGGAGACATGCGAACAGGTGAGGCAACTCACCCCGTGGTGATCAGATCGACGGCACCGCCTCAGGACGCCGGATATTCCGCGCGACCGATGATGAGGTCGATCGCGGCCATCATCCAGAACTGATGCGTGGTCTCGACGATGTTGTAACTGCGGCTGTCGACGTAATAATTGACATCGCCGAGATTGCGCAGCGGATTTTCCGCGTTCATGCCCGACAGCGTGATCACATCGAGCTTCATCGCCCGCGCCTGCGCGACCGCATTGAGAATGTTCTTCGAGCGTCCCGACGAGCTGATCGCGACGAGGCAATCGCCGGCGCGGGCGCTCAACCTCACAGCATGCGCAATCCAGTCCTCGAAACCGTAATCATTGGCAAGGCACGACATCATGCTCGCATCGCTGAAGCAGAGTGCGGGCACCGATGCGTTCTTCGCCAGATCGATTGCGAGATGCGAGGCGATGCCGGCCGAGCCTCCATTGCCGATGAAGATGACGCGGCCGCCCTGCTCGCGCGCGCGCAACCAGGCCGTGCGGGTGGCGGAAATCCTGGCGAAAACCCCGTCGTCAATCGCCGTCGCGCGATGGAGGCGTCCTACGTAGTCGTCAAGGAAAGCCTTGTGATCGGGATCGACGGACTCGGCAGGCATGGGCTCGCGGCTCGACGGCGACATGACGCCCTGATACCGGCTATCACCAGCGATTGCAAAGGTATATTACCTTCGCAGTCGACCAGCAGCCGATTCGGTTTCCACCTTCACTCAACATTGGCGGGCCTGTTTCGCTGGGCATTCGCATCACGGATGTTCCTATGAAATGCATCGTTACCGGTGGCGCCGGCTTCATCGGCAGTCACCTCGTCGACCGCCTCCTCGACGACGGCCACGAGGTCGTCGCGCTCGACAATTTCGTAATCGGACGCCTCGAAAATCTGGCCTCGCGCGTCGATTCTGATCGACTGAAGATCGTGCGGGCCGACGTCACCGAGCTCGAATCGATCAAGCCGCATTTCGACGGCATCGACTGGGTATTCCATCTCGCAGCGCTGGCCGACATCGTTCCCTCGATCGAGTCCCCGATCCCGTATCACCGCGCTAATGTCGACGGCACGGTCAACGTTCTCGAGGCTGCACGGCAGGCCGGCGTCAGCCGCTTCGTTTATGCCGCGTCGTCGTCCTGCTACGGAATTCCCGACGTCTACCCGACGCCGGAGAGCGCCGAGATCCGGCCGATGTATCCCTATGCCCTCACCAAGAATCTCGGCGAGCAGTGCGTCATGCACTGGTGCCAGGTCTACAAGCTGCCCGCGGTCGCACTGCGCCTGTTCAACGTGTACGGGCCGCGCCATCGTACCACGGGCACCTACGGCGCCGTGTTCGGCGTGTTCATGGCGCAGAAGCTCGCCGGCAAGCCGTTCACGGTGGTCGGCGACGGCGAGCAGACCCGCGACTTCACCTTCGTCAGCGACGTCGCAGACGCTTTCGTGACCGCCGCGCGCTCCGAGGTCTCGAACGAAAGTTTCAACGTCGGCTCCGACAATACCTACAGTGTGAACCGGCTGGTCGAGCTTCTCGGTGGCGACAAGGTCCACATTCCCAAGCGTCCCGGCGAGCCCGATTGCACCTATGCCGACATCACCAAGATCAAGCGGATCCTGAAATGGACGCCGAAGGTAAAATTTGAGGACGGGGTCGCGACGATGCTGAAGTCGATGGATCAGTACAAGGACGCTCCCCTCTGGACGGTGGACAAGATCGCGGACGCCACGAAGGACTGGTTCAAATATCTCGGGGACAACGACGACGCGGCATCCGGCGCGCCGCAGAAGGCAAGCCAGTGAACAGGTTCGCCGGGTATCGTTGCGGCGAATCGATCAATTCCGGGCCGCCCGGCTAAGGCCGGCCGGCGCTTTGGGTTATTCACATGGGCAATCTTCCGACCGACACCCCCGCGTTGAACGACCAACTGGCGGCGCACGAAAAGATCAAGACAATCGAGGAACTGGGCGAGATCGCGCGGTCCGCGCAAGCGCAAGGCCGGAAGGTTGCACTCTGCCACGGCGTCTTCGACCTCGTGCATCTCGGCCATATCAGACACATCCAGGCGGCGCGCAACGAGGGCGACGTCGTCATGGTGACGATCACCGCCGACCGTTACGTCAATAAGGGACCGGGTCGGCCGATCTTCCCCGAAAACATGCGGGCCGAGATGCTGGCCTCGCTCGCCACCGTGGATTGGGTCGGCATCAATCACACCTCCAGCGCCGAGCCGATCCTGGATACGGTGCGGCCGGACATCTATGTGAAGGGGTCCGACTACGAAAACCCCGAAGACGACGTGACCGGCAAGATCCGGAGCGAGCGCGACGTCGTCGAGCGTCACGGCGGACGCATCGTGTTCACCCGTGACGTGACATTCAGCTCCTCGTCGCTGGTGAACCGGTATTTCGACATCTACGATCCGCCGCTCCGCGACTACCTGCAAAAAGTCCGAGAAGGTGGCGGCGCCGATCGCCTGCTGAAACTGATCGACAAGGTGCAGGACATGCATGTCGTGCTGGTCGGCGACACCATCATCGACGAATACCAGTACGTCACGGCGCTCGGAAAGGCCTCGAAGGAAAACATCGTCGCCACGCTGTTCAAGAGCGGCGAGCAATTTGCCGGCGGCGTCATCGCCGCGGCGAACCATGTCGCGAGCTTCTGCAAGTCGGTGGAGGTCGTCACGACGCTGGGTGGCAACGACTACCCTGAGGAGTTCATTCGGGCGCATGTCCGCCCGAACGTCACGTTGACGCCGATCCGCCTTCAGGGCCGTCCGACGACCCGCAAATCGCGGTACGTCGAGCTGGGATATCTGCACAAGCTCTTCGAAGTCTACACCATGGACGACACGCCGCTCGACGAGGCCGATCGGAAGGAAATCGACCGTATCACGACGGAGCGTGTGCGTAGCGCGGACGTGGTGATCGCCACCGATTTCGGTCACGGCATGATCGCGTCGAGCACGATCGACACCCTGATCGCTAACTCCAGGTTCCTGGCGGTCAATGCCCAGAGCAACAGCGGCAATCACGGCTACAACTTGATCACGAGATATCCGCGGGCCGACTACATCTGCATCGACGCGCCGGAGGCGCGCCTGGCTGCAACCGACAAGTTCAGCGACATCGCGTCCGTGATCGAGGTCGGCCTGCACGGCAAGATCGACTGCGACAACATGATCATCACGCACGGCTCCTTCGGCTGTTACCCCTTCTCGTCGAAAACCGGCGTCACGCGCGTCCCCGCCTTCACCAAGACCGTCGTCGACACCGTCGGCGCGGGGGACGCCTTCCTGACGATCACCGCGCCGCTGGTCGCCGCCGGCGGCAATATCGAGGACGTCGCCTTCATCGGCAACGCGGCCGGCGCGATCAAGGTCGGGATCGTCGGCCACCGCAGCTCGGTCGAAAAGGTGCCGCTGGTCAAGTTCGTCACCGCGTTGCTGAAGTAGCGCGACGGCAGATACTGGAGAACGACAGTGATTGGTCAAAAATGGAATGTGATGGTCACCGGTGGTGCCGGCTATGTCGGTAGCGTGCTGATTCCCCAGTTGCTCGCTGCGGGCCACAAGGTCACCGTGCTCGACCTGTTCATGTATGGCGAGGACGTGTTCGATGCCGTCCGCAGCAATCCCAATTTGCGCCTGATCAAGGGCGACATCCGTGATGAAGCCGCGATCAACGAGGCCCTGCGCGGCAACAACGCCGTGATTCACCTCGCCTGCATCTCCAACGACCCGTCGTTCGAGCTGGACCCGGGGCTCGGCAAGTCGATCAATTACGACTGCTTCCGGCCGATGGTGCGCGCCGCCAAGAAGGCGGGCATCAAGCGCTTCATCTATGCCTCCTCGTCCAGCGTCTACGGCATCAAGGACGAAGCCGAGGTGACCGAGGACCTGTCCTGCGAGCCGCTCACGGACTACTCGAAGTTCAAGGCGATGTGCGAGACCGACCTTGCCGATGAGGCCGCGTCCGGTTTCGTCACCTGCACGGTTCGTCCCGCCACCGTCTGCGGCTACGCACCGCGGCAGCGGCTCGACGTCGTCGTCAACATCCTGACAAATCTCGCGGTCAACACCGGCCGCATCCGCGTGTTCGGCGGAACGCAGCGCCGGCCCAATTTGCACATCGAGGACATGTCGGCGGCCTATCTGTTCCTGCTCCAGCAGGATGGCGCAAAAATCGACGGCAAGACCTACAATATCGGTTACGAGAACCACTCGCTGATGAAGATCGCCGACATCGTCAAGTCGGTGGTCGGCAGCAATGTCGACGTCGTCGTCGAGCCGACCGACGATCTCCGCTCCTACCACGTCTCGTCGGAGAAGATCCGCCGCGAGCTCGGCTTTGCGCCGACCCACACGATCGAGCAGGCCGTGTCCGGCCTCGTCAACGCCTTCAAGGGCGGCCGCCTGCCGAACTCGCTCAACGACCCCCGGTACTTCAACATCAAGATGATGCAGAACATCAGCCTGAAGTGAGCGGCGTGCGAATCGGCATCGATTTCGACAACACGATCATCTGCTACGACAAGGTCTTTGCCGCCGTCGCACGTGAGCGTGGGCTGGTGCCGGAAGGGTGGGAGGGGCTTAAGACCGACCTACGGGATCATCTCCGGTCCCGCGCGGGCGGCGAGCTCGCCTGGCAAGGACTGCAAGGCTTCGTCTACGGCAAGGGAATTGGCGGCGCCGAAATCTATCCGGGAGTGCGGGAATTCCTGGCGGCGTGCAAGCAGGCCGGCTCGAAGGTCTGCATCGTCAGCCACAAGACCCGATTCGGTCATCAGGACCCCGGCCGCACCGATCTGCGTGACGCCGCGCGCAGCTGGCTGCGGGGGGCCAACCTGGTCGACGCTGCGGATGCGGCGCTGGCTATCGGCGATGTCTATTTCGAGGACACACTGCCCGCCAAGGTCGAGAGGCTCGTGAGCCTGAAGCTCGACGTCTTCATCGATGACCTCGTCGACGTCTTCGAACAACCGCATTTTCCGAAGGCCACGCGATCGATCCTGTTCACGCAGTCGCAGCCGCCCCACCCCGAACACTGCAAGCCGATCGCGACATGGGCCGATATCCGCCGCGAGGTGTTTGCGGCATGAGCGAGACCGACATCACCGCGCCGGATGCGATGGCGATCGGCAGCCGCCTGGCCGGTGCGCGTGTTGCGTCCGCCCAGCCGGCACGATCCGGCGGCAACAACAGGGTATTTCGGCTGGAGATGGCGGATGGACCGCCCCTCGCCCTCAAGCATTATCCGTCCGACGGACGCGATCGCCTGGGACAGGAGTATGATGCGCTCTCGTTCCTGGCGCGCCACGGCATCACGTCGACACCGCAGCCGGTCGCGAAGGACGCAGATGCATTCTGCGCGCTGTACCAATGGTTCGACGGCGAGGCCGCGGTGCTGCGTCCCCAGGGCGACGACGCCGACCAACTCGCCGATTTCCTCGTAGAGCTGCAGAAGCTGCGCGAGGCCGAAGGTGCGCAGAATCTGCGGAACGCCTCAGCCAGCATCTTCTCGCCCGAGGCGGCCATCGCCCAGTACGAGCAGCGCCTGGACGCACTGAAGCGGGCCTCGGATGATCATCCCGATCTGCGTGCGTTTATCGAAGGCAGCCTGGTTCCCAGCATTGACGTCGCGATTCGACAGCTCCGTCGGCGCTACGCGGAACTGGGCTGGGATCCAACGGCGGACCTTGCGCCCAGCCTTCGCGCGCTAAGTCCGTCCGATTTCGGACTGCACAACGCGTTGCGCGCCGAAGACGGGCGCCTGCGATTCATCGACTTCGAATATTTTGGCTGGGACGACCCGGTCAAGCTCGTGTCCGATACCGCCATTCACCCCGGCAGCGACCTGCCGGAAGCGAGCGCGAATCGCTTGATCGAACGGCTGTCGCGCGCCTTCGAGGCGAGCGATGATGCGTTTGCGATCCGACGTGACGTACTGTATCCTGTGTTCAAGGGAATCTGGTGCCTGATTGTCCTGAACGCCTATTTGCCGGACAGCCGCTCCCGGCGCGCAATGGCTGCGCAAGGTGGCGATGTTAGGATCCGCCTCGCCGGTCAGCTCGACAAAGCCCGCCGGCTTCACCAGACGATTCGCCCAACCGATTTACCGAAGTGACCCAGATCTCACCCTACGCCGAAGCCGCCCTCACCTGCACGCTGGACGAGCGTAGCCTTTATCTGCGCCGACTGGTGCTCGGTTCTGTCCGCTCCGCGGGACGCGGACATGTCGGTCCGGCATTGTCGCTGATCGAGATGGTCCGCGTACTCTACGACGACGTGCTGCGGATCGATCCGAACAACCCGTGCGATCCGGCCCGCGACCGCGCGATCCTCAGCAAGGGACACGGGTGTCTGGCGCTCTATGCGCTGCTGGCCGATCGCGGATTCTTTCCGCTGTCGGAGCTGGACGGTTTCTGCGGCCCCGACAGCATTCTGGGCGGACATCCCGAATACGGAATGGTGCCGGGGGTCGAGGCCTCGACGGGTGCGCTCGGACACGGCCTGTCGATCGGTGTCGGCCTCGCGCTCGCTGCGCGCATGCGCGAGCGCAGCTACCGCACCTTCGTCCTGCTTGGCGATGGCGAGATCAACGAGGGATCGGTTTGGGAAGCTGCCATGGGGGCGGCGAAGCACGGGCTCGACAATCTGGTCGCGCTGATCGACTACAACAAGCTGCAGAGCTACGGGCCCACCGATTACGTCCTGCCGCTGGAGCCGCTCGCGGACAAATGGCGCAGCTTCGGCTTTGCCGTCCAGGAGCTCAACGGCCACGACGTTGGCGCCCTGCGCACAGTCCTGAAGCAAGTCCCAGCCGTTCCGGGAAAACCCACCGCGATCATCTGCCATACCGTCAAGGGCAAGGGGCTGCCGGCCGCGGAATCCAACGCCGATTGGCATCACAAGAACAAGCTCACCGACAGCGAGCTCGACGCCATCCGCGTCGCCGTCGGGGATTTTTGATCGGGTCCTCATGCGCAACACCGCGATGAACATGGTCCACAAGCTCGCCGCGCGCGACGAGCGTGTGCTCTACATCGGCTCCGACCCGGGCGCGGGCACCTTGCGCGCGATGAGCAAGGAGTTTCCCAAGCGCCACCTGATCGAAGGCATTTCGGAAGCGCACATCATCGGCATGTCGGCCGGTCTCGCGATGGAAGGCTTCGTGCCCTATGTCAACACCATCGCCACATTCCTCACCCGCCGCTGCTACGAGCAGGTCGCGGTCGATCTGTGCCTGCACAATCTGCCGGTGCGGCTGATCGCCAATGGCGGCGGGCTGGTTTACGCGCCGCTCGGCCCCACCCACCAGGCGATCGAGGACATCGCCATCATGCGGGCGCTGCCGAACATGACGGTGGTCTGCCCGTGCGATGCCGACGAGGCGGCGCGGCTGATGGAGCAAACCCTCGACTGGACCGGGCCGATCTACATCCGGCTCGGCAAAGGTGGCGACGCCGTGGTCTCGAAGGCCGAGCACGGCTTTGAGATCGGCAAGGCCATCCTGATGCGGCCGCCCGGCGACGTCGTCATGGTCACGACAGGCATCATGCTCCAGCGCGCACTCGCTGCGGCCGACCTGCTGGCAGCGCAAGGCATTCGCGCCGGCATCCTGCATATGCACACGGTCAAGCCGCTCGACACCGAGGCGCTGCTGCAAGCGATCCGGGGCACCGGGCTGGTAGCGACGCTGGAGGAGCACGTGCCCTCGGGCGGCCTTGGCAGCGCGGTCGCGGAGGCGCTGATCGACAAGCTCGGCTCTGGCCTGCCCGCCATGCTGCGGTTGTCGCTGCCGGACCGGTTCATGCACAATTACGGATCGCAGGACTCGTTGCTCAAGAAGCACGGACTTTCCGCCGACGCCATTGCGACCTCGATCGCGCGCGCGCTCACCGCCTCGCACACCTCCTCTCCGCAACTTCATTCCACCTGACGGGCCCCATGCACGACGTTCGATATTCCTATCTGCTCGAGCAATTCTCCGACCCGGCACCGATCCTGGCCGAGATCGGCCGACTGGTGGCGACCGGTGACTTCACCCTGGGCAAGCCGGTCGCGGAATTCGAACGGCGCTTTGCCGAGCTGATCGGCGTGCGTCACGCCATCGGCGTCGGATCGGGCACCGATGCGCTCAAGCTGCCGCTCAAAGCGCTCGGCATCGGCCATGGCGACGAGGTCGTCACGGCCGCCAACACCTTCATCGCCACCGTCGGCGCCATCGCGGAGACCGGCGCGACGCCGGTGCTGGTCGACTGCGACGACTCCTTCTGCATGAACGTCGACTACGTCGAAGCCGCGATCACCGAGAAGACCAAGGCGATCATGCCGGTTCAGTTGACCGGCGAGGTCACCGACATGGGCAAGCTGATGGCGATCGCCCAGCGTCACAACATCCCCGTGGTCGAGGATTCCTGCCAGGGCATCCTGTCGGAGTTCGCGGGAAAACGGTCCGGCACCCACGGTATCGCGGCCGGCTTCTCGCTGCATCCGCTCAAGAACCTCAACGTCTGGGGCGATGCCGGTGTCGTCGTCACCAATGACGACGGGATGAACGAGCGGCTTCGCCTGATCCGCAACCACGGCATGAAGAATCGCGACGAGATCGCGATCCTCGGCTGCAATTCGCGGCTCGATTCCCTCCAGGCGGTGGTCGGCAACTGGCTGATCGGCCAGACCAGCGAGATCACGCGCCGCCGGATCGAGAACGCGGCCTATTACGATTCGGGCCTTGCCGACCTGCCCGGCCTGCGGATTCCGCCGCGCCGGCCCAACGTGAAGCACGTCTACCATCTCTACATGGTGTTCGCCGAGCGTCGCGACGAGCTCTACAAATACTGCCTGGACAACGGCATCGAAGCGAAGATCCACTATCCCATCCCGCTGTACCAGCAGGAAGGCCTCAAACACCTCGGCTACGCGCCGGGCACCTTCCCGGTCACCGACCGCCACGCCCAGGAAGTCATCAGCTTCCCCGTCGACCAGCATCTGACGCGCGCGCAGCAGGACCGCGTCATCGAGATCGTTCGGAAGTTCTGCCATGGACGCTGACACCGGCCGCCGGCGCATCGGTTACGTCAATCTTCCCGCGCAATTCGAGGAAGAGCGCGTTGAGATCATGCAGGCGGTCGAGGGCGTGTTCCGGCGCGGCGATTTCATCGGCGGCGCGGCCGTTGCGAAGCTCGAAGAGGAGCTCGCCACCTATCTCGGCTCGCCGCATGTGGTGACGCTGAATTCCGGCACCGATGCGCTGATCCTGTCGTTGCGGGCGCTCAACATCGGTCCCGGGGACGAGGTGATCACCCCGCCGAATTCGTTCGTGGCATCAACCGCCGCTATCCTCGCGGTCGGTGCCACACCTGTGTTTGCGGACGTGCTGCCGGATCAGAATATCGATCCGGCCGCGGTCGAGGCCGCCGTCACCCCGCGGACCAGGGCGATCATGCCGGTGCACCTGACCGGGCGCATGGCCGACATGAACCCGCTGATGGCGATCGCCGCCAAGCATGCTCTTGCCGTGATCGAGGACAGCGCACAGGCTGTCGGCTCGACCTATGACGGGCGGATGAGCGGGACCATCGGAACGTTCGGCTGCTTCTCCGCCCACCCGCTGAAGAACCTCAATGCCGCGGGCGACGCCGGCTTCGTCGTCACCGCCGACGCCGAGCTTGCCGCGAGAATTCGCCGCCTGCGCAATCACGGCCTGATCAATCGCAGTGACGTTCAGGAATGGGGCATCGTGTCACGCCTCGACACGGTCCAGGCCGAGGTGCTCCGGATTCGCTTGCGTCACCTGCCCTCTGTCATCGAACGCCGGCGCCGCAACGCCGCGCAATACCGCGCCGAGCTCGCCGGCCTTCCCCTGTTCATCCCGGTTTGCCGCAACATCGAGTTCAACACCTTCCACACCTTCGTGGTGCAGACGGACCGCCGCGACGACCTCCAGAAATATCTTGCCGACAAGGGCATCGAGACCGCGATCCACTATCCGGTACCGATCCATCTCCAGGAGGCGGCGGCGCATCTGGGTCACGGTCGCGGCGCGTTCCCGGTGACCGAGCGGCAGGCGGATCAGATCCTCACGCTTCCCATCAACCAGTTCCTCTCGACCTCGGACATCAGCTATATTTGCGCGACCGCCCGGGAGTATTTTGCATGACGGACACGGCTTTCCTCGAGGCCGATGAGCAGGCACTGGCGCAACGCTTCATCGACGACGGCTTCGTCACCACGCCGGCCGACGATCGCGCCGGGCTCGATCGGATCCAACGGCGCGCCGCCGAGCTCGCGGCGGATTATCTGAAGCTGCCACGCGGCAACGACCCCTACGCGATACTTGACACCATCCACACGCGGGTGAGCGTAGATGATCTCAACGGCCTGCGGCTGCACGTCTTCAACGGCCTCAACGCCGAGCCGTGGTTCCGGCCGACCTATTTCCGTCTGGCTCGCTCGACCATCGAGACCATCGTCGGCAACGAGCTCTGCATGCAGCGCCGCGTCAATCTCAGCATCCAGCTGCCGGGAGACGATTCGTCGCTGCTCGCCACCCATTCCGACGTCTGGTCGGGCGACTCGCCGTTCGAGGTCGTGGTGTGGGTACCGCTGGTCGACGTCCACCGCACCAAATCGATGTATCTGCTGCCGCCATCCCTGAACGGGGACATGCAGGACCGCATGGCCAGCCTGCGCAGCGCCGAGGAACTCTACCAGAGCATCAAGCCGCACGCGACGTTCATCGAGATTCCCTACGGTCACGTGATGCTGTTCAACCAGACCCTGATGCACGGCAATCGCGTCAACGAGGAAGCCGGCTCGCGCTGGAGCATGAACTGCCGCTTCAAGAGCATCATGTCGCCCTACGCGGACAAGCGATTCGGCGAATTCTTCGAACCGATCCTGCTGCGTCCGGCGACACGCGTCGGCATGCAATACAAGCTCCCGGGAGGCTTCCATGGCTGAGCGAGCCGGCCATCGCGGCTATATCGGCGCCCGGCCGCTGAACGGCAGCCGCACCCCGCAGCACGTCCAGAACATCGTGATCCGCGACTATGCGCGGCGGAAGAATCTGCATTATCTGCTCAGCGCCGCCGAGCACACCATGCCCGGCAGCTACATGGTGCTCGAGGACATCCTGGACGAGCTGCCGCGGTTGCGCGGCCTGATTCTCTACAGCATCTTCATGCTGCCGCCCGACGAGGCACGGCGGCGGGAGATCTATGACCGCGTGCTGAGCGAGGGCTGCGACCTGCACGCGGCCGTCGAGGAGATCACGCTGTCCTCGCGCGACAACATCCAGGCCGTCGAGGACATCCTGCTCGTCAACAAATTCGCGACCATCCTGTGACGATGCCGCGGACCGGTTCAGGACAATGACCGAGATCAACCTGCTCCAGCCGATGCACGCATCGACCAAGCGGAACTACGTTCAGCGGGTCGTCGAGCACGACAAGGCGGAATCCGCCACTGTCGCGCGGCAATGGGGACACGACTATTGGGACGGCGATCGCCGCTATGGCTACGGCGGTTACCGCTACGACGGACGATGGCGCCCGCTCGCGCAGACCCTGATCGACCGCTATGGCGTCAAATCAGGGATGAGCGTGCTCGATGTCGGCTGCGGCAAGGGCTATCTGCTCTACGAATTCACCCAGCTCGTACCCGGCCTCACCATCGCCGGCATCGACATCTCGGATTATAGCATCGCCAACGCCAAGGAGGAGGTGCGACCGCAATTGAAGGTCGGCAGCGCCGTCGAGCTCCCCTACCCCGACCACAGCTTCGATCTCGTGGTGTCGCTCGGCGTGCTCCACAATCTTCCGCTCGAGGACGTCTTCCGCGCCGTGTCGGAGATCGAGCGCGTGGGACGCGGCGCCTCGAAATATCTGATGGTGGAATCGTTCCGCGACGAGCGCGAGAAGGCGAACCTGCTCTACTGGCAGCTCACCTGCCTGAGTTTCCATGGTCCGGAGACGTGGGCCTGGATCTACGACAAATGCGGCTACCGGGGCGACCATGGGTTCATCTTCTTCGAATGAAGCAACGGGCCTGCGCCGGCCGGCCTCGCTACGTGCGCAAAATCCCGAAGTGTATTATTCGGACGACGCCATCGTCACGGCGGACGATGCCACGATCGCGGAGCTGAAGCGCATCGCCGCAGGCAATCCGCGTCTGCGCAGCCGGCTGTGCACGCACCCCGATCCTTCGTCCGGCCTGCACGAGATGCTGATCGTGCATCACCGCGAGGCCTATGTGCGGCCTCACAAGCATTTTGGCAAACCTGAATCGTTTCACCTGATCGAAGGCACTGCGCAGGTCGTGATCTTCGAGGACGACGGCCGCATTCGCGACGTGCTCGAGATGGCGCCGTACGGCCGGGGCGCGCTTTGCTATTACCGGATGCCCGAGCAGGTTTTTCACTCGATCCTGATCACCTCGGAGTGGCTGGTGTTTCACGAAACCACCGCCGGTCCGTTCGATCCCTCCCGCACGGCGTTTCCCGACTGGGCACCGGATGGCGGCGATGCCGGGGAAGTGCAGGTCTATGTCACTAGGACCGCTACGCTCGCCGCGGAGCATCTGGCCCATCGCCATGCTTCACGAGCCATTCCAGCAGAGGTTCCTATTCGATGACTGATCATTGCCGCCTCTGCCATTCGACCAATTTGCGCCCGGTCATCGACCTCGGACAGATGCCGATTGCGCATCGGCTTCGGCACAGCCGCGACGAACAGGACGAACGGTATCCGTTCGAGGTGTTCGCCTGCGGCGAATGCGGCCTGCCCCAGATCGTCAAGCCGATCGATCCCGACATTTTGTACCGGCAGTTCAACTACAATTTCAGCAGCTGGAAGCCGGAGCCGCACCAGGTCGACGAGCTCGATACCATCGCCAAATTCTCGGCCCACCAATCCGTGTTCGAGATCGGATGCAACGACGGCTTGTTCATGGACAGGCTTCGTGAACGCGGTGCGAAGGTTTTGGTGGGCGTCGAGCCCAACCCGGTGTCGGGCAAGATCGCCCGCGAACGCGGCATCAAAGTCTATGCCGACATGATCAGCCCGGCGCTGTGTCACGACGCGGTCGCGGAGGCCGGCAAGTTCGACCTCGTCGTCTCGCGCCAGGTGCTGGAGCACATCGTCGATTTCGAGAACTTTTTCGATTGCGTGAAAATCGCGCTACGCGATGACGGCCTGCTGTTCATCGACGTGCCTGATTTCGCACCCGGCTCGACGGCGGGTGACCTCTCGGTCCTGTGGGAGGAGCACGTCAGCTACTTCACTGAGCCGACGCTGCTCGCGTTGCTGGCGCGCCACGGCTTCGAGGCGGTCTCGGTGAAGAAATACAATTTCAGCGGCGGCAGCCTCGCGATCGCAGCGCGACGCGTAGCGCGCGACGTGACGGCCCCGTCCGCGCCGTCCGGCGTCGGCGAGAAATTCGGTCGGCGCGCCAGGGAGTACGGCGCGCGGCTCCGCCCGATCCTCGCCAAGGCCCGCGCCAACGGCGCCGAGATCGCCATCTACGGCGCCGGCTGCCGCGCCTGCACCTTCACCAATGCCCATGAACTCGCGGATCTCGTCGACCTCTCGGTCGACGACCAGAAGGAGCGCCAGGGCTTGTTCCTGCCCGGCACCGGCGTTCCGATCCGCCCGCCGGAGGACCTTGCCGGCAAGTCGGAGCCGCTCGTCTGTCTTCTGGCGGTGAACCAGGAGAACGAAGACAAGGTCGGCAGCCGGCTGCGCGAAAACGTGAAGCGTCCGCTCCACATCGTTTCGATCTTCGCGCCCTCCGACATCTGGAGCGAGCTCGATCGCCTCGAGGCCGCCGCAGGGTCGCGGCATGGCTGAGGACAAGCTCTTCAACTATTACGAACGTCAGGACGTCTTGCCGACGTTCGGGAATTTCAAATCCGCCGCCGAACTCGAGGCTTATGCCGGCCTGCGGCGCGAGTTGTTTTCCGACAAGCTGGTGCTGCCGCCGCGGTTGTTCCGCGACGCAGACGTGCTCGAATTCGGCCCCGATTCCGGCGAGAACGCGCTGGTGTTCGCCGGCTGGGGCGCGAACATGACGCTTGCCGAGCCGAACCGGCATGCGCACGCAAAAATCCAGGCTTACTTCGCGCATTTCAGCCAGACCCAACGTCTCCGCGAACTCGTGTCATCCGATGTCGAAGGCTTTCGCGGCGATCGTCGTTTCGACATCATCGATGCCGAAGGATTCATCTACACGGTGCAGCCGACTGAAAATTGGCTCGGCATCTTTCACCGGCTGCTCAATCCGGACGGTTACGCCGTCGTTTCCTACTACGAGCGCTACGGCGGCTTCTTCGAGCTCGCGCTCAAGGCGATTCATGCGGCCGGCAAGGCACTGACCGGCCGTCCCGGACTCGAAACGGCGAAGCTGCTGTTCGACGCGAAATGGAACAGCATTCCGCACACGCGCAGCTTCGAATCCTGGCTGATGGACGTGCTCGAAAATCCTTTCGTCCGGCACCGCTACTTCCTCGACGCGGGAGCCTTATGCACGGCGGCGCACGAGCAGGGATTCGATATCCATTCGGCGTGGCCCGCTTATCGCGACAGCCTGGACGTCTACTGGCACAAGAAGGTCCTGTCCGATGACGAGAAGCTGAGGCGCACGACGCGCCACCTCGGCCGCAGCCGTCTGAGCTTTCTCGGCGGACGGAAGCTCTATCTGGCCGGCAAGACCGAAGCGGTCGAGGCGATCTCGGCTTCGATCGAGACACTGGTTCTCGATGTCGATGCGATGATCGACGATCCCTTCGGCGACAGCCTGCCCCGTGCGATCGCGAGCCTTGCGTCGCTGCGCGAGACGATACCGGCGACAAACATTCTCGCCGACGATGCGTCCGACATCGACGCCATCATGGCGACCCTCGATAGTTTCCATCGCATCTTTGGCGCGATCGGGCGACGGGACGTGTCCACAGTCACCGCCCTCACCCAATCCGATCAGGCGTTCATCAACACCTGGGGACAGCCGGCGCATTTCCTCGTTCTCCGGAAACGCTTCGAGGGGTCCTAGCAAGTGAGGCCAGGCATTGGCATCATCGGAACGGGCATGGTCGGCCAGATGTGCCACCTCGCCAATTTCGCCGCCAACCCCGCCTGCCGCGTTGTCGCGATCGCGGATCTCAGGCCTGATCTCGCCGCCGCAGCGGCGCAAAAATTCGACATCGCTCGGGTCTACGGTACGCACCGGGAATTGCTGGCGGATAGCGAAGTGTCGGCCGTCGTCGTCGTGACGAAGCGGCGCGCCACCGGCCCGATCGTGCTGGATGCGTTGAACAGCGGTCGCCATGTGCTCTCGGAAAAGCCGATGGCCTACACCACGGCTCAGGCCGTTTCACTGACCGAGGCGGCGCGGCGGCACAACCTCGTCTACAGCATCGGCTACATGAAGCGGCACGATGCCGGAGTGGCGCGCGCGATGGCCGAGTTGGCGCGCCTGCGAGCGGATCAGTCGCTTGGACGCATTGTCGGCGCGCGCGGCTGGTGCTTCGGCGGCAACACTGGCCAGGCACAGGACAATTTCGTCATGACCGGCGAAGTGCGGCCGGACGGGCTCGAGCTCTGGCAGGACGGCCCCGACTGGATGCCGGGCGCGATGCGACCCGGCTACGACAATTTTCTGAACGTGTTCAGCCATATCATCAACCTCGCGCGCTACGTGCTCGGATCGTCACCGACAGTCGCGGAAAGCACCATCGAGACCTCGGGCGCGGCGACCGTGACACTCGACTTCGACGGCGTCGCCTGCGCGCTGCAACTCGCGAGTGGATCCGAAGGCGTCTGGCGCGAGGGGCTGAGCATCGAATTCGAGCGGGGCGCGCTGACCATCGAATTGCCCCCGCCTTTTGCCGAGCAGGAGGCGGAGGTCATCCTCGATCAGCAAGGACAACGCACGCGATTGTCGCGCGACACGAGCTGGGCCTTTCGGCGTCAAGCCGATGCATTCGTCGCCGATATCGCGGAACAGAAGACGCCGCTGGCGTCCGGCGAGGATTCCGTGGCCGACATCGCCCTTGCGGAGGCGATCTGGCAACGGCAGGTCAGCGGCTAGGGCTCACGCCAGCAATATCCGGGCGATGGCTGATCGCCCACGTTCTAGCTAAGTGTTTGATTTCGCTGGCAGGAGTGGCAGGGCTCGAACCTGCGACCCCCGGTTTTGGAGTTTGATGGTCCTAGTGACGATCGGTACTTATCGGTATCTATACTGTGCATAATAGCTGATTTTCGTAGACTACCATCAGTTTTCGGTGATCATAGGTAGCGATTTTTGATGCTCCCTGATGATGTCGGCGCTACCTGTGCGCTACCGAAAGCAGCCTATGAATCTCACCGACAATGCTGTGAAGAAACTGGCTCTCGCTACCGATGAGCCGGACGGGAAGATCTTTTTCGATGACTCGATCGAAAACTTCGGCGTCAGGGTCTATCGCAGCGGCAGGAAAAAGTGGGTCTACCAGTATCGGATGACCAAAGGCGGCCGCACCTACAAGTTCGAAATCGGCGACGTTGCCAAATTCCATCGCGAGCAAGCCAAGACTGAGGCTAAAATCGCAGCGGGACATGTGGCGAAGGGTGAGAACCCTATCGATCTGCGGCGGCAGGCTCAGGCCAAGCACAAAGACCACTTCGGCGAGCTTGTCGCCGAATACCTCGACGAGAAGCTGCACCCAATTAAGCAAAACAAGAAGCCGATGCGCCCTCGCTCCTATGCTGAGGTGAAGCGTCATCTGGAAGACCACTGCAGGCCACTCTCATCTAGGCCAATTCGCACTATCACCCAGGACGATGTCGCTAGCTTGTATAAGAAGATCTCGCGGAGCGCCGGCCCAGGCGCTGCCAGCCATGTCTGGTCGACCGGTCGCGCATTCATGCACTGGTGCATGGGCCGTGGGATACTCGAGAAGAACGTCTTTGCGCTCTATGACGGCGCGGCGGAAAAGGATGACAAGCCCAAGCGCACCCTCCTCGATTCAGAACTTGCCATTGCTTGGAAGGCGTGTCGCGACGATCAATTCGGTAAAATTGTTAAGCTACTCCTCCTCACCGGCGGTCGTCGCGATGAGGTTGGCCACGCAGCTACCTCAGAGATTGACCTCGCAAAAGCTGAATGGATATTGCCCGCCGCTCGATCAAAGAACGGCTGCGAACACATGGTTCCGCTCTCAGATCTGGCAGTAGAGCTTTTGGCCGCCGCGATGGAAGCGCGCGAAGATTTCGTTTTCGGTCACGGCACAACGCGCGGTTTTTCGGGATGGTCAAAAGCAAAGGCGGCGCTCGACACGCGCATCGCCGAGGCCGGGCACAAGCTCACGCCCTGGACAATTCACGATCTGAGACGCTCATTTGCAAACGGACTGCAGCGAATAGGAACTGAACCGCACATCGTCGAAGCTTGCCTGAATCATCTGCCACCGAAACTTGAGCGAACCTATCAGACCTACCTCTACGCCGACGAGAAGCGTACAGCACTCGACCGTTGGGCGAAGCATCTGGACAGGATCGTCTCCGAGCAGCAGGCGATAGCTGCCGCAGCGGAGGCATGACGATGGCCGAGGATGACTTCTCCTACGAGAAAACAACCGACCCGTACGGGTGGGCTAAGCGCAAAGCCTTGAGCCTATTCTTGGAGATCCGCGAATTGCTGGGTGACGAGAAAGCGCGCCACCTATTCAGCCTTTGGGGAACGCCGCCGACGCAAGAGCGTCTCAACGAAATCGAGAACATGGGCGAGATCGACCGCCTGGACATAGAGTTTAAGGGCAATGTCAAAGCGTTCGCGCGGGCCCTTGCTGCCGAGAAGTTTTCCAATCCGACTTTCCAACAAACGGAAGTTATTCTGCGACAGATCCAGCGCTTAAATGCGAAGAGAAAGAAGAATCCGTTCTGGCCACAAAGGGGGTGACATCTTCGCGTGAGGTTTGTCACCTGACTGTTCAACGAAAAATTTGACAGCTTATTTGGGCGACGCAGCCGAGATCAAATTCGTCATCGATAACCGCAAATCGGTGACATACAATGCAGGTTTCTACGCACGACAACATCGCAGTTCGCGACCCTTATCTCGGGACTGCAGACGCCGCCAGTTATTACCGCTACTCGGAAAGCCATTTCCGGGTTCTGGTGCGCACCGGCAAGGTGCCTCGCCCCACTCGCATCAACGGCAAGCTCTTGTGGCGCCAGTCGGTGCTTGATGCCCACATGCGCCAGCTCGAGATCGCGCAGGGCGTCGTTTCCGCAACTTCCTAACGACACGACCCGCGCGCGAGGTCTTCGCACACGGGCCGCGGGAACGCTTCAGCTTGCCGACCGCCAAATCGACGCTGCTGTCCTAATCGTTCCCTGAGCCGTTCGCAAGGCCCGCCCGCCGAAAGGCAACCGATGGGCGCGACCCTTCATCCCCACCAGGAAAGAGCTCTTGGCTCCGTCCGCCTTGCCATCAGGGAAGGCGAACGCCGCATTATGCTCATGGCACCGACCGGGGCAGGCAAAACCAAAACCGCGAGCGAATTGATCATTGAAGCGCTCGCCGCGCGCTGGCGCATTATCTTCGTCGTTCCCGCAATCTCGCTGATCGACCAGACCATCGAGCGCTTTTACGCCGACGGCATCCGCGACATCGGCGTGATCCAGGCAGATCACCACCTTACGAACTATGCGCGGCCCGTGCAGGTCGCGAGCGTGCAAACTTTGACGCGCCGCAAGCACGTTGGGGATTTCGATCTCGTCGTCATTGACGAGGCTCATCTGCAGTTCGACTTCATTCGGGACTGGCTGGCGAGCCCCGAGATGGCGAACATTCCGGTGATCGGCCTTTCGGCCACCCCGTGGTCGAGGGGGTTGGGCAAGATCTACACCAAGCTGATCATTGCAGCGACGACCAGCGAATTGATCGAAGCCGGCTACCTTTCGCGCTTCCGTGTGTTCGCGCCCTCCTCTCCCGACCTGACGGACGTGCGCACCCTTGCCGGCGACTACCATGAAGGCGACTTGTCGAAGGCGATGGATAAGTCCGGCCTGGTCGCCGACGTCGTCGACACGTTCAAGGAACGTGGTCGTGGCCGCCCCACTCTGTGTTTTGCCGTCGATCGCGCGCACGCGAAAAACTTGCAGCAGAAGTTCATCGCGGCCGGCGTTGTTGCCGAGTACATCGACGCCTACACGCCAGCCAGTCAGCGCGCCGCGATCGCCAAGCGCTTCCATGCGGGCGAAGTCGAGATCGTCTGCAACGTCGGTTGCCTGACCACCGGCATTGATTGGGACGTTCGCGCCATCATCCTGGCCCGGCCGACTAAGTCCGAGATGTTGTTCGTACAGATGATCGGTCGCGGCCTGCGTACGGCCGACGGAAAAGATGACTGCCTGATCCTCGACCACAGCGACAACCACCTCCGCCTCGGCTTCGTCACCGACATCTGCCACGATAAGCTCGACGATGGCCGCGAACGTCAGAAGGCGGAGCCGAAGGCGAAGGAGGCGCTGCCGAAGAAATGTCCGAAGTGCACCTTCCTGAAACCGCCGAAGACGCCGAATTGCCCGGCGTGCGGATTCAAGCCGGAGCCGAAGTGCGATGTCGTCAGCAAGGACGGCGAGCTCGTCGAGTTTAAGTCACGGAGCGCTTTGAAACCGGCCGAGCAGCAAGAGCAGATCAGGTTTTTCAGCGAGCTCAGGTCGATCGCGCAGGAGCGCGGTTACAAGGGCGGATGGGCCGCTCAGCAGCACCGGGTGAAGTTCGGCCACTTCCCGCCATGGAACTGGAACGACCTTCCGACTATGGCCCCGTCGGCTACAACCCGTGCCTGGGTTAAATCCAGGCAGATCGCTTTTGCGAAGGCGAAGGGGTCGTCGTCATGGCGGTGACCTACAACACGCCGCTGCACGAACGCGCGCGCGGTCGCTGGACCTCTATCCTGCCGGCGCTCGGCATCGATAAGAGATTTCTGACCAAGAAAAACGGCCCCTGCCCTATGTGCGGAGGGAAGGATCGTTGGCGCTTTACCGACCTCAACGGCAAGGGTACTTGGTTTTGCAATCAATGCCAGGGCGGCAACGGCGTCGCGCTTGCGCTCAAGTATACCAAGCTGCCCTTCCGCGATGTCGCCGAGCGCATTGAACGTGTTCTAGGTGAAGCCCCGCTCGAGCAAATCCGCACGCAACGCTCCGACCAGGACAACCGCGCTGCCCTGAACAAGCTGTGGGACAGCGGCGCGCCGGTGCAGGTTGATGATCCCGCCGATCGCTGGCTTCGTGGTCGCGGCATCGCTATGTAGAATTATCCTAAGTGCCTCCGAACCGGCATGCGCGTGCGACATAGCGGGCCGCCGGTCTCATGGCATCCGGCCATGCTCGCAAGGGTGTCGGATGCCGACGGCAAGCCCGCAACGATCCACAAGACCTACATCACCATCGACGGCAAGAAGGCAGACGTCGACAAGGTGCGCATGTTCTGCCCGGGCACGGTCCCCGCCGGCGGCGCGGTGCGGCTGGTAGCGCCCGCCGACGAGATGGGCGTAGCCGAGGGCATCGAGACCGCCTTCGCCGCCATGCAGTTGTTCTCGGTGCCGACGTGGGCGGCGCTGAGCGATGGGGGCGTCGAGAAGTTCGAACCGCCCGCCCAGGTGCAGCGCCTAGTCATCTTCGGCGACAACGACATCAACGGCGCCGGTCAGAAAGCCGCCTATGCCTTGGCTGCCCGGCTCGCCGGTCGACTTGTTGTAGATGTCCGCATTCCCGAGCACGTCGGCACCGACTGGAACGACGTGCTCCGCGGATGACCAGACCAGCGCCCCACATCGTCAAGGCGAAGAAGCGCGAGATCCAGGTCCGCCACCGGAACGGCCGCAAATTCTCCATGGCCCCGGTCAGGCTGGCCGAACTCGATCGCCTGTTCGACCATCGTTATGGACAAGCCGAGCTCCCAGACGATGACGCCGGCCGGGACGACGCAAAGATCGCGGTCCACCACCTTGTGCAGATCGGCGGCGAGAAGGCGCCAGGTGTCCGAGCTGCCGCATGGCTGGCGCGTCGCGCCCCGTGGATGTCGCGCGACGAAGCGGAGGCACTCATCGCCGCCGCGCTGGCCAAGCCCATCAGGTGGGGCGCGGACACCTTGGGGAAGCGTGTCCGTCTGACATGGGTTGAGCGCAAGATGTTGAAGATCGGCACCATCTGGGCGATCGACATCACGAGGGCAGAAGCGGCGGCCGAACAAGCGGTGACCAGACAGGCCGCACGCCATGCCAAGCGCCGCCTGAGGGGCGTCAAGCCGCGGCACGAGTACGAGGCCGGCGCGATCGGCCATGGCAAGCCCTGGATCGCGGAGGGCGTGTCGATGGCAACGTGGTATCGCCGGCAGAAGCAGCCGCCATTGCAGTGAGCGGACAGTTTTCGCCCGCGCTTTCCCTGATACCTCCCCAGAAACCAGAAGATCCGCGAGCGCGGCAGTGCGCACACACGCGCGCGAGGCGACCTATATGCTCGGGCCAGACTTTCTCATTCGGCGTGAGAAAGTGTGGTCAGAGCATATTCTGTCCATTGCTCGGACCCTACTTTCTCACCCAACTGCTTCCGCGGTGAAGTCTTGGCCGAGGTGGAGGTGAAGGCTCTAGAACACCTCAATCTCACCCACACGCAAGTAACTGAGAGAGCCGGCTTCGCCCTCCGCGCTTTTGCCCCAACCCACGGCAAAGACTCGCGTTTCAACGGCACGCCAAAGCTAACGACGTTAGCGCAGTTACTATACCATCAGTCTTGTGGACAGGTGCTGTCTTGCAGCTAACTGCAATGCATCTCAATTGCTTCAAAGACTTACTCTGGTGTAAGCTGAGCCAGAACTGATTTGCACACCACTCGGTAGCGCACAGGTAGCACCGGAAGCCATGGGAAGATTGCAGGCACGCGCGCGAGGCCGTCGACCGATCGGCGGTCAGATCCCCATGGTTTGCCCTGAGAAGACCCCTACCCCACCCGGCTACCCCAGACTTCCAGCGCTCGCGCCCGAGTTCATCTGCTCGTTCTCTTACGCGGTCCCCTTGGAAAAAACCTGTTGCCGAAGCGTCACTAAAAGTTGGCGGCGACTTCCGAAAAAAAATCGGCGTCCAGCCAACGGTTCGCGGGCGCTGACATGACTGCGCGGCTGATTACGGATTACCCCGCTCTGATCCAGGCCCTTCGCGATCGCCTGAATGAACTTGATTTGTCGCACGAGCTCATTGGGGAGATTGGCGGGCTTCAATCCGGCTACACGAGCAAGTTGCTCGCGCCCACCCCGATGAAAAACCTTGGACCGATGTCTTTCGGGGCTCTGCTTGGCGCGCTGGGGGTAGCGTTGGTCATGGTCGAGGATTCGGAAGCGGTCGCCCGTGTGAAAGAGCGCTGGACCAAGCGGAAACGCCCGCCATCGAGCCGGTGCGTTGCTGGGGACTACATTGCGTCCCCATGTACAGCGGCGAGATTGGAGAAGCGTGATGAAGAACCTCGACGAGCAGATCGTTTTGCGGATGCAGGCCGACGACCGGCGGGCGCTGGAGCGGCTTGCGGAAGCTCAGCACCGGACACTGGCCAATTACGTGCGCTGCTTGGTCAAGGATCACCTCGAGCTGGCAAAGCAGCAGCCCGATGCGATGGTGGCGTAGCATGATTTTGTCGCGCCAGCCGCCGTCCTCTCCGCCGGCCCCGCCCACCATGGCCAGTTCTGCCCAAGGGATTGCTGCTGGCCCGCCGCCAATTCCCACAGCGGTCCATCCACCCGCCTCCCGTGCGCCCCCTGTACTCGGACAGCGTCCCGCCCTGGAACGCGAATTGGCTGGCCTCAAGTTGCAGGTCGCTGAACGGGCGCTGGCGGCATATGAGGGCATGCCGAAAGGCCGCGAGGATCTGGCGGCGCTCGTCACCGAGATCCGGACCATTGAATTTCAGATCGAATGCAACGGGCTCGCCCATGAACTGGCGCAGCGTCTCGATCGTGAAGCGGCGGCGGGTTGGCGGCGCCAGGTCGAGGCTGACCCGGAAGCGGCGACCGAGGGCATCACGGCAAAGCAATGCTGCGGAATGTGCCGCGAGGCGACCGGATGCGTGATCACCGGCGCTGGCTGCGCGCATCCGATACTGGTTGGCGGGGTTGGGCCCCGGCTCCAGGGCAATCCCGCGGTGCGCGCGCTGTTTGAGGCCGCGGCCGTACGGCTAAAAATTCCCGGATATGAGGCCACAGCATGACCGATCAACCAACCCCGCCGACGCCAGCGGCGCCGACGCCCGATCAGGCGGCTGCCAAGCTAGCTGAGTTGCGTGCGGACAAATTGTGGACGGCCGATTTCCTGAAAGGCAACGGTCCTCAGGTCGCCGAATTCCGCTCGTTGTCTGAGATCGCCATCAAGAGCGGCGACCGGATCGAGAAAGCGCTCGCGGGCGTTTTGGACGATGCGCCGATACAGGAGTCCGGCCACATCCTGAACATCGGCGCCGCCGCGTGGCTCCGCGACGCAGGAGTTGAAACCGGCGTTATCAGGCAAGTGTTGGCCGGTGACGAGGTCACTTTAAAGGAGCATGCGGCCGCCACTGCGACCAAGGCGCGCCTGCTGAAAGATCACGACTTCACCAAACGGTATATGGCCTCCGACGGAGAAGCGGTGCGGCAGATGACCCTGCTCAACGTGATTTTAAGCAGCAGCGTGAAAGCGGAGAAGCAGTCGTGATCGCCTCGACCCCGGCTGGCGTAGCGCTCAACCTTCTGAACAACAGCTATGGCGGCGGCGATCTTATGCAGCGCACGGCTGACGAGACCGAGGAAGTAAGACGCAAGCGCATGCAAGGTGCCAAGAACGCAGGCTACAGCCCGGCGGGTCAGGCGCTCGCGATCGACTTCGGATCAATGAGCGTGCCAGGCGCGGTTTAGATCAGGCGAAATCCCGCAAATAGGAACATGACAAATGATGATTCAATCGACACACAAAGCGCACGCCACCACTTGCAGTGACGCGGAAGTGGTAAGGCAGGCAGCCATCGGCAGCGCCAAGCTTACCTATGATAGTGGCGGTTCGCTCGCTACCTACAACGCTGCGATCAAGACGGCAGAAATTGCATTCTATCGGTCGGTCATCGCTTCCTGTGTAGCTAACGGCCTGCCCTCTTCGAACTTCGTCCCCGCGCTGCTCGCCCTCGGCACCGGTGGAGCATGAGCGTCCGCCTAGCGATAGCCGTATGGCTTGTTGCCGCCACGGCGGCTCATGCCGGCGAGGCGACTAACATCACGCTCAAGCTCACACCGGCGGAGGTGATCGCCTTGCAGCAGTCACTCGATCGCCAGCCCATCTCGCAGAGGCCGCCGCCTGCATATTGGTCGTTGCTGGTCAAGCTCACCCAGGCGGTCGAAGCAAATCCGGAAGCAAAGCGCTCCGTAGAGGCGACGTCGAAGTAACGCATCAGACCGAGAGTTCAGCCCCGCAAGGACAAGCTGATCGGAAGTAACCCGCCCCCCGAAAGGGACAAGGCAGAAAGGAGAAGACGGCCCCCCGACGAGGATAAGGCCGAAGCGGAGACACGATGCCAGCAAGAGGCGTCTGTCGAAATTTCGGCACACATTCTATGTCCCGTCGTTCGTTCAAAGCAGCCATTGCCGGCATCCTCGCCCTGTTCACGGCCACTGCGGCGGTCGCACAGACGTTCCCCACGATCCCAGCTAACTCCGTGATCGGAAGGCTGGGCAACGGCCCAGGCCCCGCGCAGGCCATCCCCAACTCGACGCTGTTCTCGGCCAACCTGTTCGACACGGTGCTTGGCTCGACGCGGGGCAGCATCCCTTATCGCGGCTCGGGCGGCTGGACCGGCCTTCCACCGGGCGCAGCCGGGAGCCTGCTGCAATCTGGCGGCACCGGCGCAGACCCGAGTTGGCTGGCGCTGCCGCTGTCAGTCGCGAAGGGTGGCACTGGCCAGATCACGGCGCCGCTCGCACGCGGATCGTCCGGGCTCAATATCGACCAATATACCGGCCACGGCGACAGCATCTACACCATCCTGTCGACCGACCGCACAGTCGGCACCACAGCAACATTCACTGCAGCGCGGACGTGGACGCTACCGGCCGCGAGTGCGGTCAATGCGGGCCAGACCATCATGGTGGCCGATTACTTCGGCGGCGTCTCGTCGACCAACAGCCTGACGATTCAGCGCTCGGGGTCGGATACGATCAATGGCTCGACCAGCACGACGATCACCACGGCTTACGGCCGGGTCGAGCTTCGCAGCGACGGCGTGTCGAAGTGGTCATCGGCCGCAGCCAGCGCGTTGCCGTGGCGATCCCCGACCGACTATGGCGCTGTGTGCGATGGCTCGACGAACGATTTCACTGCCTTGCAGGCATGGCTGACCGCGGTCTCCGGTAACGCATTTATCGGCTACATTCCGCCGGGGAAGACCTGCGCATATAGCGGGACATTGCTTGTTTCGAGCAACACGACGTTGTGGCTCTATGGGGCCACGCTCAAGACCCGGAATTCGGCCGCCAATAACACGACCCTCCTCATTGGTAACGCCGACTTCCTCAGCGCCGGTCCTTCAAACGTCGTCATCCAAGGGGGCACCTTCGACGCCAACAAAACCGGTTTAACGGGCGGGAATCAATCGATCCCCGTTTGGATCATATCGGCATCGAACGTCACCATCACCGACGCGACTTTTATAAACGGTGGTGGCACTGGCGGTGATTGTCTCTACATCGGAGGAGATAATACGCATGGCGGTCAATCCGTCCGCGTGAAAATCGATCGGTTTCGCATTTCGACGTGCCAGCGCAATGGCATCTCGCTTGTTGGCGCGATCTACACGACCATCACCAACGGCTATATCGCCGGTGCGATCACTGCCCCAGGTCACGGCATCGATATCGAGCCCGACAGCATCAACACACGCGATGACTACATCACCATCGAGAACGTCCAAGTGACGTCGAACGGCGGCTGGGGCATCTCCGTGAACCCGTCAAACCAAACAGGGGCGGTAACTTTTGGCGTTGCGATCAATGTCGCCGGTGTAGGCAACACGGCCGGCGATTTCTCGCAGTACAACACTGCATCGACCAAGGCCGGATTCAGGTTCATCAATGCTCGAGCAGCTAGTGGAACCACATTTGGCGGAACGACACCGGCTGTGGACGCGCTGCCGTGAGGGCCTGCGGATGAGCGGCACCGCCTGAGGCAAACCGTGATTCGTGCCGCGAAATCAACCTGTTTTACTTAGCCTTAACCGAGTGTTAACCTGCTAGCAGGTGTCGTGAGGAACAGAATGAACAGCGATTCGACCACCAAGCGAGTGCGCAGATGAACCGTCGCGAATTGGTCTTAGCGATTTTGGCAGCGTCCGATGGGCGAGCCTATTCGCCAGTACAGTTGCAAAAGGCTGTGTTCCTGATCACGCGAAATGTTCCAGGGCTGGTCGAGGGCGGCAACTTTAATTTTGTACCTTATGACTACGGCCCGTTCGATTCCGCCGTGTACGATGAAGCAACCGCGCTTAGCCGAGATGGCGAAGCGATCATTGCCCCATCCGGGACCGGCCGGTGGAACACGTATGCCGCAACAGAGGCGGGTGTGGCGCGAGCGCAGACCATACTGCGCCAGCTGACACCTACAGCGCAGCAGTACATTCGCGATGTTTCTACTTGGGTTCGGGCTCAGTCATTTAGTAGCCTCGTGAAGTCGATCTATGACACGTACCCAGAAATGAGAGCGAACAGCATTTTTAGGGGCTAGCTTTGACTGTTCTCGTTGGGGTTCGTTGCAGTGATGGTGTTGTGATCGGTTGCGACAGCATCGCGACCTCGTCGATGGGCCAATTTCCTCTCATCCACATTCCATTCGATGGAAAGATAAGAATATTTTCGAACAGCATCATCGTTGCCTGTACGGGGTCGATAGGGTACGCCCAGCGTCTGCATGAGCACGTTGAAGCGGCAATTAAGGGAAATGTCTTTACGAACTTCATTGCGCGAGAGTGTACAGCCAATATTGCGAAGCGCTTCCTCACTGAGTTGGCTGGAAGCATGGCGCCTAATCATCCTCAAAACGGCGTCGGGTTCGGAGCCTTGGTCGCGGCGAATCTGAAGGATGGCCCGATGCTAGTTGAATTCGCATCAAACGATTTCCAACCAGAGATGAAGACAGAGAAGCTTTTCTTTGTTTCGATGGGCTCAGGGCAGATGTTGGCTGACCCGTTTTTGGCATTCGTCAGCAAGGTGCTTTGGAAAGGCAAGATGCCCACGGTCGACGAAGCCAAGCTCGGCGTGTATTGGGTGCTTGATCACACCATCAAATTGGCGCCCGGTAAGGTGGGACCCCCGCTGCGGCTAGCGACACTCCGACAGATCGATGGCAAGTGGGTTGCTGCCGAGCAAGATACCCAAGAGTTTGCTCAGTACGTCGAAGAGCTCGAGGACCATATCGGTAAGTTCATCCGCGCTTCCGTCGAGGAGGCACCGAGCAGTCCGCCGCCTTCCGCGCCAGGAACATAGGCGAACGCCGGAGGGCCACCGCAAGGAAGCCCGAAACCGACTAAGTTGGTTTCATGCCGAGACGTTGAGCGCAGATGCTGCCGTACATGCCGGTTGCGCGCGGAATGATCCCAATGCCAGCGTTCGAGTCTTCCGTGTCGAGCTTGTCCACGATGCCACGCTGATTTGCGATAACCGACACCTTGCAGGCGCGCGTCCTTGCCTGTGCATACCCGTCACCGCCAGACATCTCAGTGATGCTGGTGAGCTGCCATACCATCGAGGTCTCGCCAGACTGCATCCGAAAGGTCGAGGCCGGCGGCCCGAACTCGCGAACGAGCGCGTCCGAGCTCTGCCCGATGTAGCGAGCACCAAGCCGTTCCGCGACTTCTTGAGACGACGCCGCGCAGCCGCCTAAAGCAAGGCAAAGCGCTCCTAGACCAGCAAAACGCATTTTGGTCCCCCAGACCTAAAGGCCCATCCAATCGCAACCGGAGGGCGAGCGCAAGAGCGGGCCTCCCCCTGATTCCTGGATATTCGATGGCGACCACCGACATTCCGCCGCCGCGACTCAGGAGCCGGCTCCGCACGCGCAATCGCGCGCTCAATGGAGCCTGTGCATGTCCGCCTCAGCGTCGACGAATTGTGCCGCCTGCCCGCATCAGACTGATTGTCGAAACAAGGGTTCTTGCCTCGATGAGATCAACGCCGCGCAACTCGCGAGCAGGAGAAGCTGCCCGTACCCGACCCTAATGACACCAGCCCAGGTTAGCGACTGCATGGGCGCTCTTCGAAAAGAGCAGACGCTTCGTCGGATATGTGGAGGGGGAAAATACGGCAGGCCGATCGTGTCGTCCTTAAAGTTCAGACGGCATTGCGCGGCTTATCCCGAATTTGGCGCCGAGGCGATGCGACTGGCTAGGGCAAACGAGCAGGCTGCGAACATTCGCCGTACCCAGGTCAATCTGGAGATCGCGCGCGAACGATCGGCGGTCAGTCGTCGCACTGCGGAGAAATGCAAAAACGGCCACATTCGAACGATGAACAATACCTTCTATGTTGAGTATGGCGGCTGCCTCGTCAGGCGCTGCAAAGATTGCAACAAGAGCGCTCGTGAGGCTCGCATGCCGGCACCGGAGCGGGTCAGAGCGTCCGTCGCGTTGCTTCACGAAGGACAGACGTTGAGTTCTGCGGGTGGCTACAGCTTGTCCTTGATGAAAAACTTCATACGGGAAAACCCTAGGATAGGCAGCCGTCTCAGGACGCTTTCCGAGAGGAATGCATCCGTACATCGGAGTGCTGCCCAGAAAAGAGCGAGGCGACTGATGGCGGCTTCATCTTTGACGCGCAACAATGGCGAAGACGCCTATGAGGCGGTCAAGCAAGCTACTGCGCGTGTACCCGAAGACGAGCGCGACGACGTGATGTCCCGAATGTTTGTTGCTATAGCCGAAGGCAGCTTGAAATTGCACGATGCTCGGTCTCGCGTGGGGGAGTTCTTAGCGGATCACCGGCGGCGCCCCCGGGTGTACGGCGAGGCCCGGTTCAGCTTGGATAGCCCGGTGGGCGAGGATGGGGACATGACGTGGCTCGACACCAAAACGGATGCTGACCGGCTCTGGGCCTAGGCGCGCCGAGGCGCCCCACGAGGGGAATTGCTTTTTTAACCAAATCAGCGGAGCATGTCCGTGGGCGTGAGAACCCGGACCAGAGCTATAGCCGCACATCCTTGGTCAGGATGCTCCCGATTGGCGTCGGGGGTGACGGCTGAATGAGCTTTCCATTTGGAAGGCTCGACGGACGCACTTGGCGGTGCGGCTCCGAACCCTGCCTTTATGGCCGGGGTCGGGCGTGCTGTCCAGAGGGAGGTTAGCCCCCAGGCCTCTCCCTTAAAAGCGCTCGGCTCGTCGCTCTGGCGAGTTCTCACCCCCCGGCTGCCGGTCCGTCACCGGCGTGGGCCGTGAGAAGCCCTTACCCAGAGCAAACCCACATGACCATCGAAAGACCCATGTTTCCGCAGCGAGCGGAGTCCGTGGATTCGTTTTCCGTCCAACCCGCCACCGGACAGCCTGAAGCGGGAGAACGCACCAGCGACTCTCCTAGGCCAGCCACGGGGCAGCCCAACGTCATCAACTTTCCGGGTAGCCGTCCGGCGTCCAACATCCGCGAGGTGCACAACGTATCGTTTTACGATGGCAGCGGGACGCCGGGCTGGCGGTCACCCAACTATAAATCGTCAGGCCGCCGGAACATGCACAGCTTCGTCTTCCGCAGCTACGACCTCATCGTGACGTCGTCAGAGGCCGACCTGGTCCGCGATGTCCGCCTTGATGTCGCCAAGGCACGGACGAAGCTCAAATGCATCCAAAGGCAGCTGCAGCGCGACCAGGAGCATGCTGCCGCCCGGGCCGACCTCTTGACTAGGGCAGAGACCAAGCTGCGCGCCGCGCTCGCCGCGGTGCACCCCATCCAATCGGGGGAGCTCTGAGCCATGACAAAAGCAAAGCAGAAGCTCAGTCGGCAGCGTGCCGTCATCACCCGCCGACGCAACGCAGCCAAGCGGAGGGAAACGGCCATGGGTCGATTGGGCGAGGATGGCGCCAGTTCGCCCGAGCACATCAACGCCCGCCTCCTGTGGCTCGCGATCGACTGGATGCTTGAGACACCGCCAAAGGTCGGCCGGACACCTTCCGAAGATGTGGCCGACTATTGTCTCCGCCACCGCATTAGCTTCGATTGGATGCTCTACGGCTGCCTTAAGGGGCTAAGAAAGATGGTCGAACAGCGCCGCAGCCGAACCGCAGCGGCCTCGCCCTCAAGCCTAAGGGACAAGCTTGCACAGCTGTCCGACTCCGAGCGCGAGCTCGTTCTCAGGACGGTCGAGGGGATGTTGCCGGAGGGCCGCCAATGAAGCGCCGCCGGCGGCTCAGGCGGTAACCCGGCGTCAATAGTCCCGCCTTACCATCCAGCATCGCGGATTGGTGACGAGTACCGCGTTACGCATGGGCATTGAGAACCCGTCGGCTGTCGTGGCCGGCGGGTTTCTTTTGGAGTAGCCGCCTTGGCAACGAAATGTCGACCGCAACGGGCTGCGGTCTTACTTGAGCAGTCCTAAGGCCGCCAGTTTGTTCGTAATGCGCACCCCGTAGCCGGAAGCAAGCACGATCGTTAGTGAAATTGCGAAGCAGATAAGTCCGAGCCGGAGCCAGATCTGGCGGCGTCCGTGAGTGGTATTCTCAGCGAGCGCAAAGCTAATCATCATGACAAGCGAGCTCGGGAAGAACAGATAGACCACCGGCGGTTCCTCGTTGATTTTGATTTGCTCAAATCACTGACCACCAACCCCGCGTGGGCGCTAACCGTTCCTCGCGCCACCAGATCATCCAATGGTCGATGATACGGCCCGCTCCACACGCAGCCAGTAGCCATCATAATTGACCTCTGGATCCAGTCGGGGCCGGTAGGAACGGTCCTGGCGGCAATGGCTTGCAATACTCGAAGTTACGCATTCGGCCGACATAGATGCCGATGAGCCGAATTGCGAATCCCGAGGAATGCAATGCGGCAAATTTCGGTAAACCGACTCTCGGTGTATGAGGGCGACCCAGGCTATTCGGCTTTTGAAAACCTGGGGGAAAGCCGACATGGCCTGCGCATCCTGCTGGACGGCGTCGAACAAGATGGCGTCCTCACCGCCGATCGCGCGCAAGGCTGGTTGCGCCGCTTCGTGATGGTCGACGGCCATCCCGTCATCGAGCGCGGTGTGCACAAAACAGAGATCGTGAAGGGCCGGGTTGAATTCGTCATCGACGACGCCGGCTAAACCGATCGCAGTGGCCTAGCCCGAGGTCAGCAGCCGCAAATAGGTGCCGCTCTCATGCAGCTCCAGCCAGCCCTTCTCGACAGCGCACCTGATGCCGGCGCCGAACTCCGAGCCGGTTCCCTTGAGCGTGTAGAGGAAGGGATAGTTGATTTTCTCGATGTGGATTCGGCCGTCCTGAACCGGCTCGATGCCGGCGGCGAGCTCGAGCAGCTTGCGGGCTGCGGCTTGTGGATCGGCAAAAGGGCGTTCGGTGACGTGCTTCATCGCTGGAATCAAAACCTCAAGCCCATGCTTGGCCTGAGTTGCCCGCGGCTGTCATGCCAGTTCGGGACGATATGCACAGATCCTGCGGCGCCGCATCCCGAACAGACCAGGCGCAACCCGACGCGCGACCACGGCTGATCTTGCGGGAGTGTGTCTAGCCGCACGTCGACCCTGCGATCGCAGCGGCCGTTCAGGCATTGGATGCTGCAGGTCACATGCCCGTCAGCCAACCATTCCGCGGGGCTGCGGGGCGGATAGTGGCCGGCCCATTTTGTGTATCGACGGGGAGCGCGCATGCCGCCATCAAAGCGGCATCGTAAGTCCCTCGCAAGTTATCGATTCCTGGTAGGTGCAGGCGCTCGTGAGCTACTGCGTGTCGTGGGTGTGGAGAACTATCGGCCGCCTGCTATTCGGCGGCCTATTCTGCCGCCTGATCATCAGCCTTGGCAGATTTGGGCGCCTCCGCCGGAAGGGCATTGGGCGCAGGCAGGAGTTTCTGGTCCGGCGGCGTAGGCGTCGGCAAAGATAAAACTATCTTCGGCACCCAATTCTTGTACCGATCGGTTGCCGTCGTGACTTGGTCCGCCTGCGCATAAAGTCCCAAAAGCGTATTCAGAACCGTGAGCACAAAAAACATCTTCTGCAGACGCGTGGAGTTTTGGGGCTCCTTCGGCTCCTGCTCATAAATCGCACGGACCTCAAGGTCGACCGCGAGAAGCTCCTTGAAGGCAGCATCGTGTCCGAAAAACGGGAAATATTTCAGCACCCGCTGAATCTTTTCCAAACCTTCGATCAGGGCCGTCCTTTGCCACCCATAGTCCTCGCTCGCCCGGAGTTCTTCTAATTCCGCATTGATCCTTTCAAGCGTATCTTTCCGCATATCCGTGGGCACGACCACCAAAGGGCAATGTTTTCGCATCACCATTTTACCAAACCAGCGAAGAGTGCGTACGTGCGCTTCTCCGACTGCATGTTGCGCTGGATCCCAAACAGTCACCAATCGGTCAGCCGATAGCATTTGTGCGCAGGCGCGCGTCGCACTTAGCGCTTCGTTTGCCAACTCAACATCGAGTTCAGTAAAGGTAGGAATGGCCTGTTCGACAAAAGTCATGCGCTGTCGGATGACGGCGAGCAAATCCAAAAACAAAGGATCGTTCGGATCGATGTCGATGAGCTTGGCAAACGCAGTAAGTCCGTAGTTCTGCCGCTTTGCCGATTTGAAATATTCAGCTAGCTCCGCAAGTTCGCTCGCCGGATCGGTCAGATCGACGGCCAAAGACTCCGACATTCGCCCTGTCCCCAAGTGCTACCCACGCGCTACCGGACTTAGATTTTCCGGTATCAATCTATTAAGTGTTCGCTGCTAAGTGTTTGATTTCGCTGGCAGGAGTGGCAGGGCTCGAACCTGCGACCCCCGGTTTTGGAGACCGGTGCTCTACCAATTGAGCTACACTCCTACGGACCCTGCGTTGCCGCCCGGATCAGGCCGCTTTGAAGCACAGGGGGCGGCCGGATTGCAAGGCCGGATTGCAAGGGTGAAGCGCGCTGGCTTCGCTTGTTAGTGCCGCGCCTTCTGGGCCACAGTCCGCTCCGAACAATAATAAGCACCGGGAGTACCCATGACTGCCCAAGCGTCCGCGACAGCCCCTCGCCCCTCGACTGCGCCGAAAACCCCGCCTCTGCCGGAATCCCGCCCCGAGACGCTGGGGCTGTCGCGCCCTCGCCTCCAGGCCATGTCGGACGCCTTCAAGCGCGAGATCGACAAGGGAACCGTCCCGGGCGTCACCGTGCTGGTGGCACGGCACGGTCAGGTCGGCTGGTTCGAGGCGCTCGGCAGACAGAGCCCGACGGGCGCAGCGCCGATGGCGCATGATTCGATCTTCCGCATCTTCTCGATGACCAAGCCGATCGTGTCGGTCGGCATCATGACGCTGGTCGAGGACGGCCACCTGATTCTTGGCGACGCGGTCGCGAAATTCATTCCGGAGTTCGCCGACCAAAAGGTCGGCGTGGTCAGCGGCGGCAAGCTGGAACTGGTTCCGCCAAAACGCCCGATGACGGTGCAAGACCTGCTCCGCCATACCTCTGGCCTGACCTACGAGCACCAGGGCGACGGCCCCGTGCACAAGATCTACCAGGACTCGCGGGTGCGCAGCCGCAAGATCACCAATGCCGAGCACGCCGCCCTGGTGGCGAGCTTCCCGCTGGTCTGCCATCCCGGCGACGAGTTCAACTACAGCCGCTCCACCGACATCCTCGGTCGCATCATCGAGGTGGTCAGCGGCAAGTCGCTCGGCACGTACCTCTCTGAGCGCATTCTAACGCCCTTGCAGATGGCCGAGACTGGCTTTGCGACAGCCGAGGCCAATGTCGGCCGGCTCGCCGAGCCGTTCGCGGCCGATCCCTGGACCGGCGACAAGGTCGCGCTGTTCAACATGCTCGAGCAGCCAATCATGGAGTCCGGCGGCGGTGGCCTTGTCTCCACCACCATGGACTATGCCCGTTTCGCGCTGATGCTGCGCAATGGCGGCACGCTCGACGGCAACAGGATCATCGGCCGTAAGACGCTGGAGCTGATGGCCTCCGATCATCTCGGACCTCACGTCGTGACCAACGGCACTCTGCTGTCACCCGGCCATGGTTTCGGCCTCGGCTTCGCGGTGCGCCGCGAGGCCGGCATCGCGCCCTTCCCCGGCAGCGTCGGCCAGTTTTTCTGGAGCGGCATCGCGGGGACGTTCTTCTGGATCGATCCGAAGGAGGATCTGTTCGTCGTGTTCATGAGCCAGGGCCCGGGGCAGCGCGATTTTACGCGAACGCTGGTGCGGGATCTGGTGTACGCGGCGGTCGATTAAGGGCTTCGCCTGGTCGCAGCGTCGCACCTCCACACTTGCTGTCATGCCCCGGCTTGCCGGGGCATCCAGTACTCCGTGGCGGATGTGGTGAGAGCGAGCTCTCCAACGAAGGCCGCGGAGTACTGGATCGTCCGCCTTCGCGGACGATGACACCTACTGGGGCGTCAACTAATCGTCGCGCCGCCGTCGATCACCATGGTCTGGCCGGTCATGAAGTCGCCGGCCTTCGAGCCCAGGAACACCGCGGCGCCCGCGATCTCGTCGGGGATGCCGATGCGCAGCAGCGGCGAACGCGCGGTCGAGGCTTTCAAATTCTCCGGATTGTCCCACAATGCTTTCGCGAAATCGGTCTTGATCAGGCCGGGCGCGATGCAGTTCACGCGGATGTTGTGTGGGCCGTATTCGCAGGCCAGGTTGCGCGCGAGCTGCATGTCTGCGGCTTTCGAGATCGCGTAGGCGCCGAGGATGGTCGAGCCTTTCAGCCCGCCGATCGAGGAGACGATGATGATCGAACCGTCCTTGCGCTCGATCATTTGCGGCACCACCATCGAGATCAGCCAGTTGTTGGCGACGATGTTGTTGTCCAGAATTTTCCTGAACTGATCGTCGGAGATGCCGGCGAGCGGGCCGTAATACGGGTTCGACGCGGCGTTGCAGACCAGCACGTCGATCTTGCCGAAGGCGCGGTTGCTCTCGTCGATGAGGTTTTGCAGGTTTTCCTTCGAAGAGATGTTGGCGGCGATCGCGACCGCGGTGCCCTTGCCGAACTTATCGTTGATGCCCTTCGCGACCTGGTCGCAAACGTCGGCCTTGCGCGAGGAGATCACCACCTTGGCGCCGTGCTCGGCCATGCGCTCGGCGATCGCAAGCCCGATGCCGCGCGTCGAGCCGGTGATGACGGCGACTTTCCCCTTCATGTCGAACAAGGTCATGTTTCTCTCCCAGAGTACGTTTTGATTGCTTGAAACTTACGCCGCATCCGCGCGACCGGGCAATTGCTCAGGCGAGCTTCTTGACTTCCGGTCCCGCGGGTTGATGCATCGCCGCATGCGCATCGTCCGCGATCCACGGCTGCTGGTTCACCATCGGCAGCCGCCAGACACTGCGTTCTGGGCTTGCGAAATAGTCGAGCCGCGTCACCGAACAATTGTCGATATCGAACGCGAGCCCCCGCTCCGGCTGATTGTCGAGTGCCAGCCCCAGCGCCGCCTTGATGGTGCCGCCATGTGCGACTGCGATCACGTCCTGCCCGGATGCCTCGACATTGATCCGCTCGATGACGCGGCGGGCGCGATTGTAGAGATCCATGAAGCTTTCGCCGCCCGGCGCGGGTTCGTTGATGTCGGCAAACCAGCTTGAGCCGACGGGACGGCTGGCGATGAACTCGGCGCGGTTCATGCCCTGCCAGCGACCGAGATTTTGTTCGGCGAGGTCGGATTCCCATTTCATCGATGCAGGCCTCGGGAAGCCCGCCGCCCAGATCGCTTCGGCGGTCTGATGCGTGCGCATCAGATTGCTCGAATACCAGACCGCCTTGCGTGGTAGTACTTTGGCAACAGCATTGAAGACGTAGGTATCGCTGGTGTCGCAGGCGAGATCGGACTGACCGTAGATGTTGCCGCCGTCATTGCGCACCGGCGCGTGACGGACCCACCACCAGCGTGTCGTGACCACTTTGGGCTTGTCTGCACCTGCCATCGAAACCCTTCCATACCGTCTGATGTCGCTGTACGTCAGTAGCGAACGTGTCTCAAGACACTTTACCGTTTGAAATCTTGTTTGAAATTCCGTCGCGCGGCAAGCGTCGCGTGCGAACCAAAGGGAGAAACCGCATGGGCCGTCTGCAAGGCAAATCCGTCATCATCACCGGTGCCGGCAGCGGCATCGGCCGCGCGGCCGCGCTGCTGTTCACCAAAGAAGGCGCCAAGCTGATCGCGGTCGATCGCACCGAGGCAGTGAAGGAGACAGTCGAGGAAGTGAAGAAGGCCGGCGGTGTCGCGGAAGCCATGATGGCGGACGCCGGCTCCGAACAGGACGTCATCGCCGTGATCGACAAGGCGGTGAAGACGCACGGCCGGCTCGACGTGATCTGGGCCAATGCCGGCGTCTCCGGCGGACTCGTTCCGCTCGGCGAGCAGACCGTCGAGCAATGGCAGGAGGTTTTGCGCATCAATCTGATCGGGCCCTTTCTCGCGGTGAAGCATGCGATGCCGCACATGGTGAAGCAGCAGTCCGGCGCGATCGTGCTGACCGCGTCCGTCGCGGGCCTCAAGGCCGGCGCCAGCGGACATCCCTATGCCGCGAGCAAGGCCGGCGTCATCTCCCTGGTGCAGACCACCGCGTATTCGCTCACCGGCACCGGTGTACGCATCAACGCAGTGTGCCCGGGCCTGATCGAGACCGGCATGACCAAGCCGATCTTCGATCGCGCCAAGGAGCGCGGCACCGCCGACAAGATCGGCCAGCTCAATCCGCTCAAGCGCCCCGGCCAGCCGCACGAGCTCGCCGCGATGGGATTGTTCTTGGCCAGCGACGAGGCGTCGTATGTCAACGGTCAGGCCTTCCCGGTGGACGGCGGACTGACGGCGTCGATGCCGTATACGGGGAAACCGGTTTAGCAGGCGGGTTCTCGCCTCTGTCTTGCACGGCACCGCCAGATTCTCAGCGTCGTCCCGGCGAAGGCCGGGACCCATACCGCGAGGTCTATCGGCTTGCGCACGGTGCCGATCCCGGACAACTGGTCTTCGCAAAACTGCTCCCTGTGGTTATGGGTCCCGGCCTTCGCCGGGACGACGTTGGGGAGATAGTGCGCGCCTCCTTCAGCACCGTCATTGCGAACGTAGCGAAGCAATCCAGAGTCTTTCCGACGGCGGCAGACTGGATTGCTTCGCTGCGCTCGCAATGACGGAGCCTGTGGGTGCAGCGTCGCGCTTCAATTCGCAATCCCATTTGCAGACACACCTTTGCCCTCTCGCGGCTCATTGCGCCCGAGCTTAGCTTCGTCGTCTTACGCTCAACGAACGAGGGCGCAGGGTTGCGCCCAGCGTTGACCGATAATTGGGGTGTTTTGCCCGACGGACAACGCAAGGTCTTGTAGCCCGGATGAGCGAAGCGACATCCGGGATTCCTACCACGAGCTGTCCCGGGTATCGCTTCGCTCACCCGGGCTACCGGTCTGCGTTGATTTGCTCTACCAGAGGCGGCGTTGGTATGGTTCGTGCAAGCACCTCAGCTTCCATCCCCCTGACAAGAACGTGACAATGCAGAGATCAAGACCCGACCGTATTCGCAAGCTGCTCGCCGACCTCGTCGGCTTCGACACGATCAGCGACCGCTCCAACCTGCCCCTGATCGCGCATATCGAGAGCTATCTCGCCGCGCTCGGCGTCAAGGGCGAGCGCATCACCGACGAGACCGGGCAGAAGGCCTCGCTGTGGGTTACGATCGGGCCCGAGGACCGCCCCGGCTTTGTGCTGTCAGGACATACCGACGTCGTGCCTGTGGTCGGCCAGGACTGGAGCCACGATCCGTTCAAGCTGATCGAGCGCGACGGCAAGCTCTACGGCCGCGGCACCACCGACATGAAGGGATTCGTCGCGGTGTGTCTCGCCATGGTGCCGGAGATGCTGGAAGCGAAGCTCGCAACACCGATCCATCTCGCGATCTCCTATGACGAAGAGATCGGCTGCGTCGGCGTGCGGCCGATGCTGCGCGAGGTCGCGAAGAAACGGATCAAACCGCTCGGCGCCTTCATCGGCGAGCCGACCGAGATGAAAGTCATCATCGGACACAAGGGCAAGCATGGCGTGCGCGCGACGTTCAAGGGGCTCGCCCGCCACTCCTCGATCGCGCCTAACGGAGTCAACGCGATCGAATATGCGGCCGAGCTGATCGTCGAGATTCGACAGCGCGCCGTGGCGCTCGCAGCCGTGCGAGCGGCCGACAGCCTCTACGACGTCCCGCACTCGACGCTGCTCACCAGCATCGTGCATGGTGGCGCCGCGCTGAACATCGTGCCGGATACTTGTACGGTGGATTTCGAATGCCGTGGCATCGGCATCACCGAATCGCGCGAGGTCACGGATGCGATCGTCGCCTGGGCCAAGGCCGAGATCGAGCCGGCGATGAAGAAGCAGCATCGGGAGTGCGGAATCGATTTCGAGGAGATCCTCGACTATCCCGCGCTCGACACCGCCGCCGACGCGGCCATTGTCACGCTGGCCAAGAGCCTCGCAGGGCGCAACGACCACGCCAAGGTCGCGTTCGGCACGGAGGCAAGCCTGTTCGCTAGCATGGCCGATATCCCGTCGGTGGTGATCGGCCCTGGCTCGATCGCACAGGCGCACACGCCGGACGAATTCGTGGAAATGGCGGAGCTGGAGAAATGCGCAGGCTTTGTGGAGAAGCTGATCGCGCATTGCGTGAAGGGGTGAGGTGTTTCCGCGTCATTGCGAGGAGCTCTTGCGACGAAGCAATCCAGACGGCCACCGTGCGAAGATTCTGGATTGCTTCGCTTCGCTCGCAATGACGAGCGTCTGGAGACACCCGTAGCCCGCATGAGCGTAGCGACATGCGGGGCTGCTGTCCCGGATATCGCTGCGCTCATCCGGGCTACGACTTGCCACCGTGCAGATGCAGGAACGAGGCAAGACCGCCGATGAAAATCAAGTTTGCCGGCTCATAGCTCAATGCTCTGCGGTAGCACTCCTCGGCAAGGGTAAGCTCGCCTAAATCTTCGTAACAGCAAGCAAGACCGTACAATGCCGTTCCGTGCTCCCAGTCCGGATTCTGCGCTACGATCTCAGCGTAAAGGACGGCGGCTTCCTTCAGGTGCCCCGCATTCATGGCACCGAGCGCGCGTCGTTCTAGCTCCAGCAGCTCGATAGCTGTACGGGCCAAATGTGATCCTGGGTCGGAAACTTACATCGCAACTAGGCGCGGCCGCCGGCCGCGCCTTCGGATTCCTTAAACGGCGCCCGCCTTCTGCGCGTATTCCCACGATGCCTTCGACAGCGGTACCGTGCGCTTGGCTGACTCCAGCGCCTTGGCATTCGCCGCGGTGCCATCGCGGACGCGGCCAGCGATGCCTTGCGTGATGCCGGCGAGGCGGAACAGGTTGTAGGCAAAATACCAGTTGAGGTCAGGCACCGTCATCTTGGTGACGTTGCAATAGATCTGCGCGGCCTCTTCCACGCTCGGGATGTTGAGCGCCTTGAGGTCGGCACCGTCCAGGCCAGGCATCACCCACTGCATCAGCAGATAGGTGAAGTCGGCCATGGGATCGCCGAGTGTCGACAATTCCCAATCGAGCACGGCCTGCACGCGCGGTTCCGTCGCATGGAAAATCATGTTGTCGAGGCGATAGTCGCCGTGGACGATCGAGACGCGCGCCTGCTCCGGCACGGTCTTCGGCAACCATTCCGCGACCTTCTCGAACTCCGGAATGGTCTGGGTCTCGGACGCGCGGTACTGCTTGGTCCAGCGGTCGATCTGGCGCGCGAAATAATTGCCGGGCTTGCCGAAGTCGCCAAGACCGATCGCGACGGGATCGAACATATGGAGCTTGGCCAGCGTCTCGATTTTGCTGGTGAAGATCTTTTTACGATCATCCGGCGTCTGGCTCGGCAGCGTCGGATCCCAGAACACCCGGCCGTCTTCCATCGACATGATGTAAAACGCTGAACCGATGATGCTGTCGTCCTGGCACAGCGCATAGGCCTTCGCGACCGGAAAGCCCTGCTTTCCCAGCGCCGCGATCACCCGATATTCGCGATCGACCGCATGCGCCGACGGCAACAATTTGCCGAACGGCTTTCGGCGCATCACATAGGAACGGTTCGGCGTATCGAGCCGGTAGGTCGGGTTGGACTGGCCACCCCTAAACTGAAGGACGACCAGCGGTCCCTGATAGCCTTCGACGTTATCGCGCATCCAGGCTTCGAGCCGCATCTCGTCGATGCGATGACGCTCCTCCACCGGTTTGGTGCCCGAGAATTCTTCGTCTTTCCTGACGCCGTCAGCCACGATGACGCTCCCTCTTCAGTCCGAACATGATCCTAATCGGTAACCCCCAGCGCACTTGCGTCAAGCGGTCATCCGATCACGGATCATGCCCTGTCGTTTCTTCAAATCGGGAGCGCCAGCATGCTCTCCCGCTTAATGACTGGAAGAGTTTGCATACTTCCGAACCTCGAGCCTGGCAATGGCGCGGTTGTGCACCTCGTCCGGGCCGTCGGCGAGACGGAGCGTGCGGATGTGGGCGTAGTCCTTGGCAAGGCCGGCTTCGTCCGAGACGCCTGCACCGCCGAAAGCCTGGATCGCCTCGTCGATGATCTTCAGCGCCATGTTGGGGGCTGCGACCTTGATCATGGCGATCTCGGCCTGCGCGGTCTTGTTGCCGACCTTGTCCATCATGTCGGCGGCCTTGAGGCACAACAGCCGCGTCATCTCGATATTGGTGCGGGCTTCGCCGATGCGCTGCTCCCACACCGAATGCTCGACGATCCGCTTGCCGAAGGCCGTGCGCGAGGTGAGCCGCTTCACCATCTTCTCCAGCGCCTCCTCGGCCTTGCCGATGGTGCGCATGCAGTGATGAATACGGCCCGGACCGAGGCGGCCCTGCGCGATCTCGAAGCCGCGGCCTTCGCCGAGCAGGATGTTCTCCTTCGGCACCCGCACGTTCTCGAGCAGCACCTGGGCATGGCCATGCGGCGCGTCGTCGAAGCCGAACACGGGCAGCATCTTCTCGACCTTGATGCCGGGGGTGTCGAGCGGAACCAGGATCTGCGACTGCTGCTGGTGCTTGGCCGCCTTGAAATCGGTCTTGCCCATCAGGATCGCGATCTTGCAGCGGGGATCGCCGACGCCGGACGACCACCATTTGCGGCCGTTGATGACGTAATGGTCGCCATCCTTCACGATGCTGGTCTCGATGTTGGTGGCATCGGACGAGGCCACCGCCGGCTCCGTCATCAGGAAGGCGGAGCGGATCTCGCCGTCCATCAGCGGACGCAGCCATTTGCGCTTCTGCTCCTTGGAGCCGTAGCGCATGAACACTTCCATGTTGCCGGTGTCGGGCGCGGAACAGTTGAAGACTTCCGAAGCCCAGGAGATGTGGCCCATCTGCTCGGAAAGCAGCGCGTATTCGAGATTGGTCAGTCCCGCGCCGCGGAATTCGTCGTCCTCATGCTCGTTGGGCGGCATGAACATGTTCCAGAGGCCTTCGGCCTTCGCCTTCTTCTTGAGGTCCTCGAGCACCGGGATCACCTTCCAGCGTTCGCCGCTGCGATCCTGCTCATCATAGACCGGCACCGCCGGGCGCACGTGCTTGGCCATGAAGGACTGCACGCGGTCGAGCCATTCCTTCTGCTTCGGCGACAGATCGAAATCCATGGGACGCTCCTCGTTGTCTCTTTGCGAACTTGTTTTGCGCCGGACTGTCCACCCGCATTGTGCGACCCGCAAGTGCGAATGCACGACTTGCGGACGCTCCGGAACCGGTTCGCGCGTTTGCGAACGAGTCCCGATTGCGGATTGACTTTTCCCGGCCTTCAAACGATAGTTTCATACAACTGTTTGAATTGCAACTCCCTCCCCGAGGGGCTCCCATGGCCAGCGATCATACCCGGACCGCCATTCTCGCCGCCGCCGAACGGCTCTATGCTGATCGCGGGTTCGGCGACGTGACGCTGCGCGACATCGTCGCGGAGGCCAATGTCAATCTCGCGGCGGTGAACTACCATTTCGGCTCGAAGGACGAGTTGATCGCGGAGCTGTTCGTGACACGCTCGATCGCCACCAACCGCGAGCGTCTGCGCGAATTGAAGGCGGCGGAAGAACAAGGCGGCGGCCGCGCGCCGATCGAAGTGATCCTGCATGCCCTGGTCGGCCCGACGCTGCGCGGCTGCCTCGGCCCGGAGAACCAGCGCTCGAGCGCGGCGCGCTTCATGATCCGCGCCTCGATCGAATCCGTGCCGCCGATCCGCCGCATCAAGAACCGCGAGATCGACCATTTGCGGAAATTCGCCGGCGCGATGCGCCGCGCCCTGCCCGACCGCAGCGACGTCGATATCTACTGGGGCCTGAATTTCGCGCTCGCCATGGCGCACCACACTATCCGCGAGAGCGAGCGGCTGACGAAATTATCGGAAGGCAAATGCGATCTCGACGATGTCGAGGACGTGGTCGAGCGTGTCGTCAGCGTGGCGACGATGGCGCTGACGGCGGGACGGACGGAGGCGAAGGCGCCGTCAAAGGTGGCGGCGCGCTAGCACAACTCGTTGCCGCACTGACGGTGCGCTCCCTCGCCCCGTTCTTACGGGGAGAGGGTTGGGGTGAGGGGCCTCTCTCCGCGTATGAGATCGTCGAGGGACCTGTACCCCCTCACCCGGATCGCACCGGACGATGCTTCGCATCGCCGAGGCGATCCGACCTCTCCCCGCAAGCGGGGCGAGGTCAGTAAGTGCGCTCACATCATCGCGATGCAGTCGATCTCGACGTCGAAGGGGCCGAACCATTCCGGCGTGCAGACGAAGATCCGCGCCGGCGGGTCGTGCGGGAAATAGCGCGCATAGACGGCGTTGAACGCGGCGAAATGTTTGGTCGAGGTGCAATAGACGTTGCATTTCATGACGTTGTCGAGGCTCGCGCCCGCCGTCTGAAGGCACAGCTTCATCTGCTCCATGATCAGTTCGCTCTGCCGTTCGATCGGTACATCCGCGATCTCGCCCGTCTCGGGGTCGAACGGCGGCAGGCCGGCGACGAAGATCATGTTGCCGGCGCGCGTGACCGGCGAGACCGGCGCCTGCCGGCGGTCAAGGAATGTCGAGATCGGTTCGACGCGGAGCGCTTCGCGTTTCATTCCGGGTTTCATGGGCGGCCACCTTCGATTCAAGCGAGATGACGGCTTGCTACATCATAGCGCAGCCGTCATGCTTCGCTTTCGACCGAAGTGTGATCGCCGAACCCGCCTAGGCGTGCTGCGGCATCTCCTCGGCCTCTTCCTTGGCAAGCAGCAGCAGCATCTCGATGCCCATGTCGCCTTCCTGCGGCGAGCGGATGAACTTTATTTCGTCGGCGCTTTGCCGCAACGCGGCAACGATCGCGACGGCCTGATTGGCCGTTGCCGCCTCGGTCGCCAGAATTGCCTTCTGGTTCTTGGCCTGAAACCCGATCGTGTAGGACATGCGTTCCCTCCCGGACTGAGTGGACCGATCGAATCTGAGTCGCGCGCGGAGCGGAAGCCTGTGTGAGTACGGACCGGGATTATCTGGGGATGGCCCGCAAGGCTCAGGCAAGCCCGAGCATCGCGCGCGCCTCGTTGGCGGTCGCGACGCTCGCACCCAGGCTCTTGACGATGCCAGCGGCATGCGTGACCAGTTCCGCATTGGTCTTCGCCAGCACGCCCTTGGACATATAGAGATTGTCCTCCATCCCGACGCGGACGTGGCCGCCGAGCAAATAGGCTTGCGCAACCATCGGGAATTCAGCGCGGCCGATACCGAAGCCCGACCAGATCGCGCCCGGCGGCAACAGGCTGCGGGCATAGAACATCGTCTCGGGCGTGGCGGAGAAGCCGTATTTGACGCCGAGCACGAGCGAAAACAGGCCCGGTCCCTTCAGCGTGCCGTCGGCAAGGAGATCGCGGGCCAGATGGCAGTCGCCGGAATCGAACAGCTCGATCTCCGGCAGCACGCCGGCCGCCTTCATCCGCTCGGCCATGATGCGGACGTTGCGCGGGGTGTTGATCACGACCTCGCCACCCGAGTTCATGGTATTGAGATCGAGCGTGCAGATGTCGGGCTTGAGCAGCTCGATATGCTCGACGCGCTTTTCGGGTTGCAGCAGCGTGGTACCTGCAGCGGCGACGCGAGGGTCTTCGACCGAAGGCACAAAGCGCCCGCCGGGACCGGTCGTGAGGTTGATGACGAGAGACGTGTTGCGGGCGCGAATGCGATCCACCACATCGCGATAGAGATCGATCTCCATCGAAGGCCGCCCCGTTGCGGGATCGCGGACATGGATATGGGCAATCGCGGCGCCGGCTTCGGCCGCTTCCAGCGCCGATGTCGCGATCTGCTCGGGTGTGATCGGCAGATGCGGCGATTGCTCGGGCTTTGTCAGGTTGCCGGTGATGGCGCAGGTGATGATGGTTTTGGTGGCGGTCATGCGTGCTGTCCCTTTTCGTAAAACGCGCCACGAGCACCGGACCTCTTCCTTCTCCCCTTGCGGGAGAAGGTGGCGCGAAGCGCCGGATGAGGGGTTCTCTCCACGCGCTCAACTCACAACGGCGCGCGCGGAGAGAACCCCTCACCCGTCTCGCCGCTATGCGGCGAGCCACCCTCTCCCGCAAGGGGCGAGGGCAGGAAAGTCAGATAATGCCCTGCTGCTTCAGCGCCTCGATCTTGCCGGCATCATAGCCGAGCTTGCCGGCGAGCACCTCCTGGGTGTGCTCACCGAGCAACGGCGGGGCGCGGTAATCCTTGATCGGGGTTTCCGAGAGCGTCAGCGCGTTGCGGATCAGCGAGAGATCGGGCTGGAAGGGATGGTCGACCTTCACCCGCATGCCGCGCGACTGGACGTGGGGATCGGAAAACACCTGCTCGAAATTGTTGATCGGGCCCGACGGCACGCCGGCCTCCTCCAGTCTGTCCAGCCAATAGGCCACCGGCTGCTTCAGGAACAGGCCGGCGAAGATCGCCATGATCTCCTTGCCATGCACGACGCGGTCGTTGTTCTTGACGAACCGCTTGTCGCTCGCGAGCTCGGGCGCGCCGAGTACGGCGCAGGTGCGCTGGAACTGGCCGTCATTGCCGACCACCAGCATCAATTCGCCGTCGGTGCAGCGGAACACGCCGGCCGGCATGCCGCCATTGCCCCAGGTGCCGCGGCGCGGCGGCGTCTTGCCGTTGACGAGGTAGATCTGCAGCCAGTGCGACAACGATGCGATCACGGTGTCGAACAGGCAGACGTCGATATGCTGTCCCACGCCATCATTGGCGTCGCGATGGTAGAGTGCCGAGAGAATCCCGATCGAGGTGTTCATGCCGGTCATGTAGTCGACGATCGACGGGCCGACCTTCATCGGGCCCTCGCCGGGCTCGCCGTCGATATGGCCGGTGACGCTCATCAGGCCGCCCATCGCCTGCAGGATGGCGTCATAGCCGGCGCGCGGCGCATAGGGGCCGGTCTGGCCGAAGCCGGTCACCGAGCAATAGATAATGCCGGGATTGATCGCCTTGATGGTCTCGTAGTCGAGGCCATAGCGCTTGAGATCGCCGACCTTGTAGTTCTCCATGAAGACGTCGACGTCCTTGGCGAGCTCGCGGATGATCGCCTGCCCCTCGGGCTTGGCGATGTTGACCGTGACCGACTTCTTGTTGCGGTTGGCACAGAGGTAAAACGAGTTGTTGTTGTTGGCCTTGCCATCAGGGTCGGTCAGATAGGGCGGGCCGAAGGCGCGCGCGTCGTCACCGGTGCCCGGCCGCTCGATCTTGATCACCTCCGCGCCCAAATCGCCCAGCATCTGGGCCGACAAGGGCCCGGCAAGCACGCGGGTGAGGTCAAGGATCTTGATGCCTGAGAGCGGCAGGGCCGACATGTCGAATTCCTCCGGGAACTGGATATTGGCGCGGCGGCGAAATCGCGGGCCGCGCTCCCTGCGGATACACTATTTTGGCGGTCCGAGCACTGCACTGGGGGCATACGGCTATCCCCCCGCCCGCCCGGCGCAGGTCATCCGCGCGGTGAATTTCCGCAGCGCGAATATTCTCAGGTCACGGCCGCTGCAGCCACTTGCGGCCGCCGTCGGCCGAGCAGGACCAGGATCAGCACCGTGGCGCAGGAGCAGACGAAGGTGAGACCGAGCGCGCCGCGGCTGCCGAACTGGGTGAGCAGGCCGACAAGGAGCGGGGGCGAAACCGCGGAGGCGAGATTGAGCGGCAGCGCGATCATCGACATCGCCTTGGCGAACTCGGTCTGATCGTAGAACACGAGCGGGATCGTCGCCCGCGCCACCGCCATCGCGCCGCTGCCGGCGCCGTAGAGCAGGATGAAGGCCGCAACCGCCCAAGTCGCGCCCTCGCTCGTCATCAGCAGCAGCATGGCGATCGGCAGCGCCGTGCCGGCGACGAGCCCGGTCGTGATTCCGTCCCACCGCCCCCCGCCGAGAAAATCGAGCCCGCGCGCGCTGACCTGGATCACGCCCAGCATCGAGCCGAACGCAAGCGCCTGCGCTGGGGGAAGCCCCTCCGCCCGGAGCAACTCGATCATGATGGCGCCGATGCCGAAATTGACGAAGGCATTGAGCGTGATCGCGGCGACGACGAGGCTGAAGGTGCTCCTGGGAATCGCGGGCGGCGGCGAAGACTTTACCGGCTCACCGCCACGATCACCGACAATTTTCCGGCGCGGTGCAAAGAATGCATAGAGCGGAAGATTGATGACGATCATCATCGCCGCATAGACGAGGCACGTCCCGCGCCAGCCGAGCAGACCGCTGAGGAACGACGTCGTCGGCCAGAAGATGCTGCTCGACAGGCCCGTCACCAGCATCAGCGCGCCGATCGCGTTCTTGGCCTGCCGCCCGGCGACCTCGTTCAGCATGATATAGGCGCCGGTCGACAGCGTGGCGCTGCCGGCGATGCCGAGGACGATCCAGGCGGCGAAATACAGCAGCGGCTCGCGCGCGAGGGACAGCAGGATGAAGCCCGGCACGGTGAGGACCGTGCCTGAGATCATCACCTTTCGTGCGCCGTGCCGCGCAAAAGACTTGGCGAGCCAGGGCGCGCACAGCCCCATCGACACATAGAGCACGGACGTCCCGGCGAACACCGCCGGCAAGCTCATGCCGAGATCGGCCGCGAGATCGCGTCCGACGATGGCGGGAAGACCTATCGTACCCCACCCGACAAGCTGGGAGACCGCGAGCACCAGCAGGACCCCGATGAGCCTGCTGTCAGATTTCAGAAACCGCATTCCAACCGTCGCCTGCCCGCCAGGCGCAGATCACGCCTGTGACGGCAGTCTTACCCGGAGACTCGGCGCACGGAAACGCCGGCTGTCGAATGGCAGCAGGCGGCCGGGAGCATGTCAGGAGGCGGCAGGAGCTCCCTGCCCCGCGATCCCGAGCAGGGATCGCGCCTCGGCCGCAGTCGCCACGCGCCGGCCGTGGCGCGCGACAGCCTCACCGGCGATGGTCACGAGCTCGGCGTTGCTGGCCGCGAGGCGCGCCTTGTCGATCCTGATATTGTCCTCGAGTCCGGTGCGGACCGCATCGGCGCCCCGCGCGAGCGCCCAGCCCATGACCTCGGCCTGGTGGCGTCCGATCCCGGCGGCCGTCCACGTCGCCTTCGGGATCAGCCGCCTGAGTTCGCCCAGCAGAATGTCGAGGACATGCTCGTCCGCGGGCATGGCGTTCTTGACGCCCATGACGAACTGCACGTGCGGACGCGCGTCGATCAGCCCAGCCTCGATCAAGCGGCGGGCCCCGTGCAGATGCGACAGATCGAAGATCTCGATTTCCGGCCGGATGCCATTCGCCTTCATCCCGGTGGCGAGGGTCTCGACCAGGGCGGCGCTGTTCTCGTAGACGATGGTCGGAAAGTTCACCGATCCCGTGGACAGCGAGGCCATGTCCGGCTTCAGATAGAGCGACGATCCGCGCGCCGAGGGATCGCGGCCCCGCCCGCCGGTCGAGAACTGAACGATCATGTCAGGACAGTGCTTCTTGATCCCCGCCTGCACCAGGGCGAAACGCTCGGGATCGGAGGACGGCGTCTCGTCGTCGTTTCGAACATGGATGTGGGCGAGCGTGGCACCGGCTTCGAAGGCCTGGTGCGTCGACTCGATCTGTTCGGACGGCAGGATCGGGACCGCGGGATTGTCCTTCTTGCGCGGAACGGAGCCGGTGATGGCGACAGCGACGACGACGGGGTTCATCTTGCAACAACCTCATATTGATTGCGCTCACGCGCACCAAACTCGAATCGGCAGCCTGACTCTGCAGTGAGGCCCTGCCGCCGCGAACATCATCGATCGCGGCGGCAGTTGCCTCTACCATACCGTCAGGTCCGAACCGTGGCAGCCCCGCTCACTGCATCGCCGGCACGCTGGCGGTCATAATCTGCCCGCGGCATCGGAACGGCATTGGGATTGCCGAGATCGTCGATCCTGATCCGATAGGTTTCCCGCGCGGTCAGGGCCGCCAACGCGGCGATGACAGTGATGCCGAAAGCAATCGCCCCCACCGTCAAGGGAATGTTGGTCGAGCCGGGAGGCGCGACGGTCGCAAACAGGGCGGGAAGCAATGCGGTGATGGTGGTTCCGATGTTCTGCGATATCGCCATCGCCGAGACGCGGGTGCGGGTCGGAAACAGCTCCGGGTAAAAGCTCGGGAAGATCGCGTTGTAGCCCTGATAGACGACGCCCCACATCAGCAGCGACACCAATATTGCCAGCGGCACATTCCTGATGCTGATGGCATAGAGATAGCAAAAGGCGAGCAAGCCGGAGAGAAGCGCGCCTACGACGATCGGAGGCTTGCGGCCGACCTTGTCGGAGAGATTGCCGACGAAGGGAATGACGAACACCGCCAGCATGTTTCCGAGCACGGGGATCCAGAGATAGACGTCCTTGGCAAAACCAATCCCGTAGGCCGGCTGCACCGCATAGGCCGCGCCGAAGATGGTCGCAACGACAGGAATGACATTCATCAGCGCCATGCAGATGACCCTGAGCATGTCGCGCCAGCTCAGCTTGATGGCCTGGACGATGGGCGCGCGCGGCGTTTCTCCCCGTTCGCCCTCGCGGGCAAAGGCAGGGGTCTCGTCGACTTCGCGACGGATGATGTAGCCCGCGACGATGACGAAGAAGCTGAGCAGGAAGGGAATCCGCCAGCCCCAGCTGTTGAAGGCCTCGGTCGGCATATAGGCCGCCAAGGGCAGGAAGATTGCTGCGGCGAGGATCTGTCCGGCCTGCACGCCCTGAAGGGCGAAGCTGGCATAGAAGCCCCGCCGACCGAACGGCGCGTGCTCCAAGATCATCGAGCTTGCGCCTGAGATTTCGCCGGCAACGGCAAATCCCTGCACGAGGCGCAGAATGACGAGCAGAATTGGCGCCAGGATGCCGACCTGCTGGTAGGTCGGCAGGATACCCACGGCCATCGTCGAGATGCCCATCAGGAACATGCAGATGATGAGAACCGTCTTGCGGCCGTGGGTGTCGCCCCAGTGCCCGAGGACGAACGCGCCAATCGGCCGGGCTACATACCCGACGCCATAGGTCGCCAGCGAGGCGACGATTGCGACGGTGGGATTCTCCGACGGGAAGAAGATTTGCGGGAAGATCAGTGACGCGGCGGTCGCGTAGATGAAGAAGTCATAATATTCGAGAGCCGACCCGATCCAGCCGCTGGCAGCGGCTTTCCTGGACTGACTCATCTGATTGATCGCGGTCATCTCAAGATTCCTCCCTTGGGTTTTTTACTGACGTCCCGTTGACGGGCTTCGCTCAAAATTGGGCAGCACTCTCCGGCCGCTCTGCGGAGTTTCGCGAGCGCTTGTCACTGCCGATGGGTGTCTGCTTGGTGGCGACGATAGGCTATCGCCCGGCTAACACAATTACCCAGTTATTCGACAAACCTAACACGATGTTATTTGTGCGAGAGCCCACGTCCCGGCGAACACCGCCGGCAGGTTCATGCCGAGATCGGCCGCGAGATCGCGTCCGGCGATGGTGGGGTGGGAGGCGGTTGACATTGGACCATTGCATGGTCCACTTTATGAAAATTGAGGAAGGACAATGAGATGCGGGTCTCCGTTACCGACGCAAAAGGACAATTGACCGATCTTGTCCGCCGCGCAGAGGCCGGCGACGAGGTGATCCTGACGCGGCATGGACATCCCGCGGTGCGGCTCGTCCCGGTCAAGCTTGCGCCGGACCGCGCCGCCCGCCGGACCGTGCTCGAGGCGGCGCGAAGGACTGGCGGGGCCAAAGCTATCCCCGGACCGACCGCTGCGCGCAGTCAGGACTTTCTTTTCGGCGATGACGGACTGCCGGAATGATCGCAGTCGACACTTCCGCGCTGATGGCGATCGTGCTCGACGAACCGCAAGCCGATGCTTGCATCACCGCGCTGGAGACCGCCGACGAAATCCTGATCTCGGCGGCCTCCGTTGCAGAAAGCCTGATCGTCGCGGCACGGCGGGGCGTCGACGAAGAGATGAACAAGCTGATTAGCGATCTCGGTTTGAACGTGATCTCGGTGACCCAAGCTTCGGCCGAACGCGTGGCGCAGATCTACTCGCGTTGGGGCAAAGGCATTCGTCCCGCCGGTCTCAACTTTGGTGACTGCTTCGCCTACGATGTCGCCAAGGAGCATGGCTGCGCACTTCTTTACGTCGGCGACGACTTTGCCAAGACGGATATCGTTGCAGCGGCGTAAGTCGACCGCCGGTGCGGCGACTTGACGGCCGAACAGAAAAGTCGCGGGGCAGCCGTCAGGCTGTATGGCCGGAATCGACGTGCTTCGGCGTTTTCTTGTCGCGTTGAGGTGTCATCCTGGCTGGATCCGGCGCGTTCGGCACGCCGCGCGGCCCGAGCTGGTCGCGCTGAATGTCATCTTCGGAGCGGGAGGGTTCAACGCCGTTCGGCTCACGGGGCTTGGTCATCGCAGCCTCCTGAAGTGTTCTGCTCGGAGTGTCCCGTCAAATTCCCAGGGCGTTCTCGCCGGCTTCGCGGCCGGGCACGCTGACATGGACTTCGTGTCCCTCGCGAAGCGCCAGTGATGCTGCGGCAACCGCCGACTCGAAGGCCGCTTCCTTGGTGGAGTATCGGTTCTTGACGTCGCCGTCGTGCAGCACGCCCCATTCGTCCTGCACCGGCACGATCGTGTATTGAGCAAGGCCCATGGTGTAACTCCTCGAGATCTATCGCTGCGTGAGCTGCGGGTGCGCCGCCGTCACGCGCCACACCGTGTTGCCGCTGTCATCGGCGACCAGCAGCGCGCCGGTCTTGTCGATGGCGACGCCGACGGGCCGCCCGCGCGCGTGATTGTCGCTGTTGAGGAAGCCAGTGACGACATCCTGCGGCGGGCCGCTGGGCTTGCCGTCCGTGAACGGCACGAACACCACCTTGTAGCCGTTCAAGACCTGCCTGTTCCAACTGCCGTGCTCGCCGACGAACGCGCCGCTGCGATAGGCCGCCGGCAAACTCGCGCTGGTGTTGAAGGCCATTCCGAGCGGCGCGACATGCGAGCTCAGCGCGTAGTCAGGCACGATCGCCTTGGCGACGAGGTCGGGCCGCTGCGGCTTGACGCGAGGATCGACATGCTGGCCGTAATAGCTGTAGGGCCAGCCATAGAAGCCGCCGTCCTTCACTGATGTCATGTAGTCGGGCACGAGATCGGGGCCGAGTTCGTCGCGCTCGTTCACCACCGTCCACAGCGCGCCGGTCTGCGGCTCGAAACTGAGACCGTTGGGATTGCGCAAGCCGCTTGCGAAGATGCGCCAGCGGCCGCTGGCACGGTCGATCTCGAGGATGGCGGCGCGATTGTGCTCGGCCTCCATGCCGTTCTCGGTGATGTTGCTGTTGGAGCCGACGCCTGCATAGAGCTTCGAGCCGTCGGGGCTTGCGACCAGGCTCTTGGTCCAGTGATGGTCGATCGGCCCGCCCGGCAGCGGCGTCAGCACCGTGCCCGGCGCGGTGATCTTGGTATCGCCTTCGGTATAGGGATATTTGACGATCGCATCGGTGTTGGCGACATAGAGATCGTTGCCGACCAGCGCGACGCCGAACGGCGAGTTGAGATGGTCGAGGAAGACGCTTTGCGTGTCCGGGACGCCGTCGCCGTTGCTGTCGCGCAGCAGCGTGATGCGGTTGCTCTCGCCGGTGTCGCCGCCTGATGTCGCCCAGGATTCGATGTACCCCATCACGATTTCCTTGGGCCGCTTGATTGGAGCGCCCTTCGGCGCCTTGGATTCCACCACCAGCACGTCGCCGTTGGGCAGCACGTAGAGGAATCGGGGATGCTGCAAGCCGGTCGCAAAGGCCTTGGCCTGCAAGCCCTGCGCAACGGCCGGCGTCTCGTCCTTTTTCCAGCCGACGATGCGGGCGATGTGCATCGGCGGCAGCAGATATTGCTGGATGTCGGGAAGCGTCGGGTTGGCGCCGGTTTGCGCCTTCGGATCGCCACTGCCGTCATTGCATCCGGCCAGACACAGCAGCGAAGCGCACAACAGCACCCGAGCGATTGCGGAGTTCATCGCGCAACTCCTACGCCGTGGCGATACACCATGGCCCAGCCGAGCCAGCCGGTGACCGGCAGGATCAATACGGTGATGGCTGAAAGAAGGAGCCCGGTCGGCCACACGGAGGTCCAGGCATCGCGCGTGTGAATCAACGCATTGACGATCGCCAGGACCAGCGCCAGCGCATTGCCGATCAGATGCGGCCAAGCCGGCGACTGCGCCCGCACCAGGCGGTTGCCGAGGAAATCGGTCAGGCCGGCGATGGCGGCCAGCACGCCGAAGATCACGCCGACGACCAGAAGCCAGGCGGAAAAATCCGCCCACATGATCTCGGCACTGACGACATAGGCGATGTCGGTCAGCAGCGCTCCAATGAAGCAAGCGATCGGGATCGGCACCAGCATCGGATGAATCGGATGGCCCGCGATTTGTGCGGTCGCGCGCACGCGCACGTTATCTTGCACGGTTGGCATCTTGCACGGTTGGCCTCTTGTCAGATCGCCACCCCTCCCCGTTGGAAAACACCCGCTTCCAGCGAAGGTTCCTGATCGTCGGCCTCAGCGCCGCCGTGCCTCAACAGCGCTGCGGCGTCCAAGCGCTCACGAGGAACCCCTTGCCGGTGCGGGCCTTGACCCGGGCATTGAGATGAACCTGCCCTTCAGGAGACTGCGGAGTGGACCAGCCTGGCGACGGCGCCTCCTTCAATCCAGCCTCGAAGCTCGACGGCGTTTCGCGGCGCCAGACCGAGCAGATCGAATCCCAAAGCCGGCCGAACGCCGCGCTCATCCACGAGACGATCCGCGCCGAGGGTGAGCAGGAACTGGAGCGGCGATGGTGGGCTATCGTGCTGTCCGGCCTCGCCGCCGGTCTTTCGATGGGATTGTCCCTGATCGTCCAGGGCGAGTTTCACGCGCTGATCTCCGACGAGGCCACCCGGCGCCTGGTGGCTCCGCTCGGCTACACGGTCGGCTTCCTGGTCGTGGTGCTGGGACGGCAGCAGCTCTTCACCGAGAACACACTGACACCGATCCTGCCGCTGTTGCACAACAGGGATCTCGCCACGCTGTGGAGCGTGATCAAGCTGTGGGGCCTGGTGCTCGCCTCCAACATCGCGGGAACCTGGGCGGTCGGATCTGTGCTCGCGCACACCAGCATCTTCGAACCACGCATCGTGGACGCCTTCGTGGATCTCAGCCGCCACACCATCGAGGGCACGTTCACGACGACCCTTGTCCGGGCGATCTTTGCCGGCTGGTTGATCGCCTTGATGGCGTGGCTTCTTCCGGCGACCAAGGGATCGCGCGCACACATCATCGTCGTGATGACCTATGTGGTCGCGCTCGGCCAGTTCGCGCACATCATCGCGGGCTCGGTCGAGTGCGCCTTCCTGGTCCAGAGCGGCCTGGCGTCGCTCTCACAATATGCCTCGGACTTCTTCGTACCGACACTCCTCGGCAATATTCTTGGCGGAACGACACTGGTGGCCCTGCTGAACTACGGACAGGTCGCCCCCGAAATCGACGACCACAGGGAATAAAGAGGCTGCACAAAAGCTGCCGCCTCGACAGGAACGATGGGCGCGAGCCGAGCTTGCCTCAGCAAATCAACGCGCGGCGACGAGCAGGATCAGTCATGAGCACCAACATCAAGAGCCCGTTCGACAAGGAACCGGCAGAAGGATCACGCGACATCATCGATCGTGAATTGCAGCGTGCCGAAGATGCCGCCAACAATAAGGTCGATCATCTCCCCGGCGTGAAGGTCAGCGGGCAGCCCCAGGGCGGCGCAGTCGATCGTGCCCGGAAGCAGCGCGAGGAGAAGGATAGCGAACAGGAATAGAGTCGCTCTGCCGACCCGAAACGCCAAGTCGGTCAAGCGAGACGCATTCAATTCGTTCGGGACTGGCAATGACTGACAGCCCATCGTTCTGAGGAAACGTGGTTCTGGGGAAACGTGGAACTTCCCAGCCCCGCGTATGTTGTGGGCGATGAGTGATGCGGCGGCCAGCACAAGGCGGGGCGCCATTTCTTGCACAGGATTGCCCATCATCGAACTCAGGAGCCCGAAATGAGCCGCGGAATGCCATCGATGACCGCCCTCTTGGGTATGCTCGCAATCGCCGGCTATCAAAATCGGGACAAGCTCGCCGACATGTTTCGCAATGCTACCTCCGGTCAGCCGTCGGGTACCAAGGATTCCCTGAGCGGCATGCTCGGCAATCTTGGCGGCCTTGTGGGAGGCGGCGGTGTCGGTTCGCTGCTGAACCGCGGGATCGGCGAGTTGCTCGAACACTTCAGGCAGAACGGGCAAGGCGATGCGGCTCAATCCTGGATCAATCAGGGGCCAAACCGCGAAGTCACCCCGCCCGAACTCCAACAGGCGATCGGTCCGGACGTTCTTCAAAAACTGGAGCAGCAGACCGGCCTGTCTCAGCAGGAGATCCTGAACCGATTGTCGCGCGAGCTCCCGGCAGCGGTGGACAAATACACGCCGGACGGACGCCTTCCGGCGCAATCCGGATAACACTCCTCACGACTCGAGAAAAGATATGAGCATCATCTGGACGATCATCATCGGTTTCATCGCAGGCGTCATCGCGAAGTTCATCATGCCCGGCGACAACGAGCCCTCGGGTTTCATCCTGACCACGATCCTGGGAATAGTAGGCGCGTTCGTTGCGACCTATCTGGGCCAATCCCTCGGCTGGTACCGGCCAGGAGAAGGCGCAGGACTCGTGGGGGCAGTGGTAGGCGCCATCATCGTGCTTTTTGTCTACGGTTTTGTAGCCGGTCGCAGCCGTCGGGCCATCTAACCACAGTGGACGGAATTCCGCGCGTTAGCGGAGAATTCGCCCGGCGCGAAAGGCGATCGGCAAGATGAAATGGATGCTCGTTGTCCTGGTAGGAGGCATGACCCCGGTCAACACCGACCTGGTTTTCGACAAGTTTGCCGATTGCCTTGCCGCCGAGGAGCAGATGCGAAAGCACTATACGGACGCTTTCGAGGCTTGGGACCGATGGGCCGCGGCCAATATCGAGCGACGACGCGAATACTCAAAGGTGCGCGAGCTCCAGGCCAAACGGCTGCTCAGCAACATCGGTACGTGCGTTCCTCACGCAGGCGGCGAAGCCGCAGCGCCTCAGCAATTGAGCAATCCGGCACCTTCTCCGCAAGCCATACCTGCGCCGCAGCCAAGTCCGAAAACGTGACGTTTGAGCCCCTAAAAGCCCCCTGGCACGCCACTAACCTGAGACTTTTTGAGGAGATCAGCATTGAGCGACAGGACCGGCAATGAACCTGCACCCTTGGTGCTTTTCGGCGTGGCAACTATCCCGATCGTTGCGGTGTTGGCGTGGTTCGCTTTCTAGCTTTGAACTTTTTCCGCGATCGCGCGTGATACAGTTGAAGCGTCCCTAAGCTTCACCAGAAAGCCCCGCTTCCCCCAGGCGGGGTTTTTGCTGTCGGCGCTGCATCAACGCACCGATCTTTTCAAGCGCCCTTTTGGCTTGACCACTTTTTCCCGATGCAGCAGCCTAGATATGGGCAGGGTTTTGAGGAGGCACAATTGCCGAAAACCCTAGTGGAATTCAGAGCGCAGAACCTTCGTTTACTTGAGCAGCTTTGTCCGGACGATCCGGGCTACATTCAATCGTGGATCAGGAAGTTCGACCAGCAGAATGGGATCGAACCTGAAGCTCCTGCGAAGTCCCGCCGGGAGCGAGGTGTTGCTTCACCCAAGAAGGCAAGGTCCGGCGACCGAACCAATTGAGCGCGTGGTTTCCTTCGCTCGGCGCCGGACGCTACGGCCAAGAGGCGTTGGGCCAGGCAGCTCGCCGCTTTTTCCGGGGAGCGCTCGCCTTGGCCTTCAACTCACCGCTCGCGGTATTCGGCACACGAGCCACACCTCCGAGCGCAGCTGCAAGGACATCGCGCTGAGCATTTAGCCAATGCATCTCGGCCTTACCGTGCTCACAGCCGTTTTCAACCCACAGCACCCATGTCTTCGGGCCGGACATTGAAATCGTTGGAGCGGGTGAAGGGATCGAACCCTCGTATTCAGCTTGGAAGGCTTACGATTTAGGATAGATTCGCAAATGAAATCAGTGCACCGCGAAATACATGTGCCATTCGTGTGCCGGTCAGTGGTCCGGACCAGTCATGGCTTCCGAATAGAACGCGAACGCATCGGCGATGTCGGCCTGTTTTTCTCGCAATAAGCCGGGTGAGTTGATCCGGGTTTCCACAATGGTGCGGAAGAATTGATATGGCGTCTGCCCTTTGAAGTTCCGCAACATGGCTCGCAGTTCCTCGACCTTAGCATCTTCACTGACGTGGAACCAATTCGGTTTCCAAAGCCGAGCGAAGAGGCGAACCACGCTCATATGTTCAGTGACGGCTCCAAACACCGCAGCGTAATTTTCAACCACCATTATAAGCTCGGCAGCGTTAGTTTCAGCGATCTTACGCACCCCAAGTTCGCCAGAAGGATCGCGATCAGCATGCTTGAGGAAATTGTAAGTCTCTCGATGGATACCAAACCACTGCTTGCGATACTCAGGCTTGATAAATTCCTCAAAGTCGAATGCCAATGCGCGTCCACTTTTCTTGGCCACGTCAGTCAGAATTTTGTCCGCCGATTGTATCAAAACGTGCGTTGCGAAGGGATCTTCTGCCATCGCAACCATTCTAACTGCGGTATGTATCAGATGCCGAACTGCTTCCGCACGATCCATGTTTCTGAGCGGCGGCTCGCGATCGTCGTCCTCAATGCTCATCTAAACCTCTGCTGCGACTTTCCACAGTCTCACGTAAACAACCCCTTCGCGATCGCGTCCATCGTTTCGAGTAATGCTCGCTCAACACGCTGATAGTGATTCAAGGCAATGCCGACAACAAGACCATCGCACTGATGCAGCGAGAGCTGGCAAAACGTGACGCGGAATTCAATTCGAAGGTGGTGTAGACCGTCAATTGGCCAAGACGCAGAGCCGCTCCGGCATACATCTCTTGGGGCGAGATTGACGACGAGCAGGAAACGGCCGGGACAATTTTTTTCGGCCACTTGCATAGATTCGAAACCGCGTCGTCTGGGCCAACCTGCATCATAAAGGGGATGCCGGCGCCGAGTAATGCGGGCAGAAGCCCTAACAAGGATCTGCGATCAACTGCCATCTACGGCCATTCGGCAACGGCGAACGAATCTGGAACGATCATGTGCCTGCCGTCTCACACGGAGTAAATAGGAGCGCATAACAAGGGACGCCGGAACGGTTGGCAACGCTTGAAAAGTTTACGCAATTTCCGGCCGGCTCCGGCAAGGCCGTGACACACGCAATCGGTCGAAAACTGAGTTCAAAAAGTAAGAAAACCCTTGTCTCGCAAGGACTTTTATTGGAGCGGGTGAAGGGAATCGAACCCTCGTATTCAGCTTGGAAGGCTGCTGCTCTACCATTGAGCTACACCCGCGACAGGGGCTCCCTAACACGGCCGGGCGGCGGTCTCAACTGCCCATCAACTGCCCAATCGACGGCTTTCAGCTTCTTCCCGGCCTTGCGAACAGCCGCTGGTTCCTCCCGACCCGCCTCCCCTTAACAACACCGGAATTGCCGCCTATATTGATGTCTTCCGCAACCAACGAAAGGAGGTGATCCAGTGTCTCTTACCAAGCGCTGTCACCTCGCTGGGATCGCCCGCTAAGCTTTGAATAAAGGCTTGGCATCGGGGCGCTCTCAGCCCTGGACCAGCGAGCAAGAAATCGGGCGCGACGGGGGCCTCCCCCGCCGCGCCTTTTTCGTGGGTCACGCGCCTGCTGCTCCGTCGGGCGGCTCGCCGGCGAGCACCTCGCGGATCCTCAGTGACAGGTCCGCCTTCCGGTACGGCTTCCTCAGCAGCGCGACGCCGGGACCGAGGTGGTCCTCGTGGTCGAGGGCGTTGTCGGTATAGCCGGACGTGTAGAGCACCCTCATTCCCGGGCGGAGGCGCCGCACGGCCTCAGCCAGTTCCTGCCCGTTCATGCCGCCGGGCATGATGATGTCCGTGAACAGCAGATCGAATTGGGCGCCCTGCTGCACCAGTGCAAGCGCGGTTGCGCCGTCGCCGGCTGCGAGGGTGCGATAGCCGAGGCTGCCGAGCTGGGCGATGACATAGCCCTGCACCAGCGGATCGTCCTCGACGACGAGAATCGTCTCGTGCCCGCGCGCCGCCGCGGGCGCCTGCAGCGCTCCGGTCCTCGCCTGCGCTCCGCCCGCAGATCGCGGCAGAAACAGCCGAATCACGGTGCCGCGGCCTTCCTCACTCTCGATCGCAACGCTGCCGCCGCTCTGCTTGGCGAAGCCGTAGACCATGCTGAGGCCGAGCCCGGTGCCGCGGCCGACCCCTTTGGTGGTGAAGAACGGCTCGAACACGCGGTCGCGGATGTCGGCGGGGATGCCATGGCCGGTGTCCGCCACCGCGACCATGATGAAGGCGCCGCGCGTGGCGTCGCCGTCACCAGCACCATTCGCGCCATCGAATTCGCGGTTCGCGGTCTCGAGCGTCAGCGTGCCGCCGCCAGGCATCGCATCGCGCGCATTGACCGCGAGATTGATGATCGCCGACGACAGCTGCGACGGATCGGCCATCGCCGGCCAGGCGTCGTCCGCGAGGCGGGTCACGATTTCGACGTTTCCGCCCAGGATCGGCTTCAACAGCTTCGCCGTCTCGAGCACGAGGCCGTTGACGTCGATCTCGCGCGGTTCCAGCGGCTGCCGACGCGCAAAGGTCAAGAGCTGCGAGGTGATCTCCGCGCCTCGCGCCGCCGCATCGTCGATGAGCTGGGCGATCGCGGCGAGGTCGGGCTTGTCCGCCAGCCCCTCCCGGATGATCTCGATGGTGCCGATGATGACGGTGAGCACGTTGTTGAAGTCATGCGCGACGCCGCCGGTGAGCTGACCGATCGCGTCCATCTTCTGCGATTGGCGAAGCCGCTCCTCCGTCTCGTGCTGCTCGGTCAGATCGGTGGCCGACCCACGATACCCCATGAAGCGCCCGTCGGCGTCGAACACCGGCTGGCCGTTGACGCTGAAATGGCGCGCGCGCCCAGCCGCATCGCGGCCGCGATACTCGAACTTCCGGAACGGCTCGTGGCGATCCAGCGTCGCCAGGTGACCGCGCCATTTCTGCGGCTCGGCATCGCGGTCGAAGGCGGCATCCGAACGGCGCCTCCCGATCAGCGCCGTGTGGTCCATGCCGAAAGCATCGGCCCGATCTGAAATGTAGGTGAACACGTGATCCGGGCCGGTCTCCCAGAACCAGTCGGATGCGGTCTCGGCATAGTCACGGAAACGCTGCTCGCTCGCGCGGGCGTTCTCCTCGGCATGCCGCCGGATCTTCAGGTCACGCTCGAGATTCCCATTGGCCTCGCGCAGCTCGCCATAGGTATGTTCGAGGTTGGCGCACATCGCGTTGAAGGCAACGACCACCTTGTCCAGCTCGTCGGCCTCGTAAGGCGGCCGGCGCTCCAGGCGCAGCGGCGGCGGCGGCCGTCCGAGGCTGTACTTGCCGACGTACTCGGCGATGGCGACGAGATGCCGCGTCACCAGCAGATGAAACATGTAGATGATGAACAACGAGACGAGGAACGTCTTTGCCGCCTGGCTTGCCAGAATGACGAGGGCCCTGTTCAGCAATTGCTGATAGACGTCGGTCAGCGTCGCCTCGACCCGGAGCGTGCCGATGGCACGCGAGGTCCCCTGCACCATCGTGCTCAGCGGAAATTCCCGGGTCATGATCGAACGGGTGTTTCGCTCGCCGACTTCGACCCGGATCGGATTGGGTCGATCGGCGATCTCGCGGACCTCCGCCGCACGGATGTCGGGCAGCCGCAGAATGCCATCGAGCTGGAGCTTGAGCTGGTTCTGGTCGAGATTCCACAGGCTCTCTCCGAGGCTGCCCGTGGTGCTGCGGCCGATCTCGTCCAGCCGCGTCTCGATCAGTCCGACCTCACGATTGTAATCCAGATAGAGCTGGAGCGCGGTCAGGGTCAGCGTCACGACCGACGAGAACAGCAGCACGGCGGCCAGCAGCCGGGGCCCGACGCCGCTGCGCGACCAGTTGAAGATGCGCGACAGGAGCGCCGCGAACATCGCAGGCGCGAGCGCGGCACCAATGCCGGTCAAATCCTGCTTCGCAGCCGCCGGCGCAATGGCGCGGCCACGCTTGGTATCGTCGTCACCTGCGTTGCCCATGCACCACGTCCCCGAAATGGCGGCACCTGCTCAGCCTACCGGCCGCAGCCGCGCGCAAAGTGAACGGTGAGGCTTTGCCGCGTCACGCGATACACGTGGCGATCCTGTCGGCCCTTGATCCTGTCGGCCCATGGGCGGCCTGAGTTCGACGGGGTCATATCTTGCGCCCAGCAGCAGGATTCCCGGGCAAACTACCACCTCGCGTGCTAGAATGACATCGGTGAAAGTCCGGAGCCGCCCGCACAGCGGGAAGGCGCTGCAAACGTTGCGGACCGGCGCAGCTGCCATCTCCGGTAGATCGCGCGGCACCGGAGTCCGATGGTAGCAGAGCACGCCAAAAGGCATGGCCAGGGAGATGCGTCATGAGGCGGATAGTCGTGGTCTGCCTGTTGCTGCTCGCGGCAGGCCCGTCGCAGGCGCAAGAGGTCATCCGGCTGGCACGCATCGCCGATATCCCCGATCAATATGTCGGCGGCGAGATGCTCCGTGCGGTCTATGCCCGGCTGAATATCAAGCTCGAATTCGAGGATGTCCCCGGCAAGCGCGCGCTCACGCTGTCGAGCACCGGCGAGGTCGACGGCGAGGTCCAGCGGATCGGAACGCTCTCTCGCGACTACCCGACGCTGATCCAGGTGACACCTGCGATCAATTACATCGAGCCTGCTGTCTTCACCACGAAACTGCAGTTCGACGTCGCCGGCTGGAATTCAATCAGAGACTACAGCATCGGCATCGTACGCGGCGTCGGCTCGTCGGAAGCCGGTACGCGCGGCATGACCCGGGTCACGGCGACGACAAGCCTCGACAACATGGTCAAGATGCTCGATGCCGACCGCTTCGACGTGATGGTCACCGACCTCTTCAGCGGGTTGGCTGCGGTGAAGAAACTCAATCTCCAGGCCAGGATCCATCCGCTCTCACCGCCACTCGAGCGCATCAGCATCTACCACCATCTGCATGAACGGCATCGCGATCTCGTGCCGAAGGTCGGAAGGATGATCGAGCAGATGGAGGCGAGCGGCGACCTCGCCCGGTTGCGGGAAACCCTGATCAAGCAGGTGCTGAGCGGGATGTGACACGCGGTCAGTTCGTGCGGGTCCGCTCCCGCACCGCAACCGCCGCGATCAACAGCCCGACGCACCAGGCCATGGCCGCCCGCGACGGCTCGCCGCCGAGCAACACGGTGAAGATGCCCGCGAGCAGGCATGGCGCGATCGCCTTGCCGGACCTGCTCGCGAGCGAGAGCAGGAACGGCATCGCGGCGATCGATATCTGCACGACGTTCATGGTTGCAGGCTGTTTCGCAAGCGTCGGGCTTAGAAGCCGCAAACGCTCATTGCGGGCGGGCGCTTGCCGCGCCGGCTTTCGACGATGCGCTCGCCGCCGCTCTCGGCCGAGCTGCCGTAATAGCGGTGGTGGCCGCTCTGGTCGTGCAGATCCGCAGCGTCCGACTTTCCCGCCCGACGCGCGTCGCAGATGATCTTGCAGATGATCTTGATGGTCGACATGGCCGCCTCCGAAGTGTTCTTGGTGGCAATCAGTCGCGCCGCATTCGGGCGGCGTTCACATTTTTCGGCCGCAATCGGGTTTCGGGAGGGTTTCGTCGCCGCACCCCGCGACGCAATATTTTCCGCAGCCCCATTGTCGGCTGCGACGGTGGTGATACGTCCTTGGGACGCGCGCAGCGAAAACAACGAGGTGACGATGCTTTACGCTATCCTGGCCTATCACGTGGAAGACGAGATCTTGTCTTGGACGCCCGAGAAGGACGCCGCAGTCGTGGCCAAAGTGATCGAGGTTCAGGCGCCCCTGCGGGCAAGCGGGCATTTCGGCCCGGCCGCCCGCCTGGATGAGACCCGAAAGGCCCGCACCCTGCGGGGCCCCGGCGCGGGCGTCGTGCTGGACGGCCCGTTTGCCGAGACCAAGGAGCAGCTTCTGGGCTTCCACCTCGTCGAATACGACACCGACGAGGAGGCGATCGCGGCCGCGCGGACGCTGCGCCAGGTCAATCCGTCAGCGGTTTACGAAATCCGCCCGGTCAAGCTTTACGTGCCGGCCGACGGGTTCGGCGCGACGCCTTCCGGCGAATGAACGGCAGGCCTATTTGTCCGTCCCCGTCGGCCCGGCATAGAAGCGCTGGATCAGCAGGCCGCCGAAGGCGATGAACCACACGAACGGCGCGACCTGCGGCGCGAACGCCGCAACGACCGTGCCCGGGATGAACACCAGCAACGGAAACAGCGAAGCCATGATCTCCTGGCGCCAGCCGCCCAGGATCCTCCACCACAGCCAGGCATTGAGGCCGGCGATCGCAGTCAGGTGCAGGCCGTAGAGCACGGCGACCGCACTGCTCGTGGGGTAGTTGGTGTAGAGGCCGTTGGTCACCGGCAGCAGCACGATCGACAGCAGGAAGAACAGATTGAGGATCACCGCGCCGCGGCTGCCGACGGGCTGGCGCGCCAGCCGCCGGTGATGGCTGATCCAGAACACGCCGGCGATGATGAAGCTGAGCGCTAGACCCGCGAGCTTGCCGGAATAGACCCGGGCGAGATCGTTCCAGTCGGGCGCGCTGGTGAACACCGCGGCCCTGGGCAGGTCGTAGGCGAGCAGCGTCATGGCGACGCCAAAGATGGTGTTGCTGAGCGATTCCAGCCGTCGCATTTCGAACTGGTCGGATTTGAGCTCGGTCATGCCGGTTAGCGCTTTTTCGGAATGGAACCTTGGGCCGTCTTGTCCCTAGGTCTTAACATCGGTCCCGTCCAGACGCATTGCGATTCGCAGCGGGATCGCCGACTCTGGCTGTTTCACCGGGGCGATTCGTGGCGACATATCTGGACACGCTCAATGCGGAGCAGCGCCGCGCCGTGGAGCATGGCGTGGCCGATGGTGCGACCGTGGGCGCGCCCCTGCTCGTCATCGCCGGTGCAGGCTCCGGCAAGACCAATACGCTGGCCCATCGCGTCGCGCATCTGATCGTCGCGGGCAGCGATCCGCGCCGCATCCTCTTGATGACGTTCTCGCGCCGCGCCGCGGCCGAGATGGCCGGCCGGGTCGAGCGCATCGCCCGAAAAGTGCTCGGCGAAAACAATGCCGCGATCATGCGCGACGCGCTCAGCTGGGCCGGCACGTTCCACGGCATCGGCGCACGGTTGCTGCGCGAATATGCCGAGCGGATCGGTGTCGATCCCGCCTTCACCATCCACGACCGCGAGGATTCCGCCGACCTGATGAACCTGGTCCGGCACGAGCGCGGATTGTCGAAGACCGAGAGCCGCTTTCCCGCCAAAGGCACCTGCCTGTCGATCTACTCGCGCTGCGTCAATGCCGAGATGGAGATCGAGAAGGTTTTGGGGGCGCACTATCCCTGGTGCGCAGGCTGGGCGGCCGAGCTGAAGGGCCTGTTCGCGGCCTATGTCGAGGCCAAGCAGGCCCAGCACGTGCTCGATTACGATGACCTCCTGCTCTACTGGTCGCAGATGATGAGCGATGCGCTGATCGCGGAAGAAATCGGCGGTCGCTTCGATCACGTGCTGGTCGACGAATATCAGGACACCAACCGCCTGCAATCCTCGATCCTGCTGGCGCTGAAGCCGGATGGACGCGGCCTCACCGTCGTCGGCGACGACGCGCAGTCGATCTATTCGTTCCGCGCCGCCACCGTCCGCAACATCCTGGATTTTCCGCAGAGCTTCTCGCCCCGCGCCGAGATGATCACGCTCGACCGCAATTACCGCTCGACGCAACCCGTGCTGGCGGCGGCCAACGGCGTCATCGGGCTGGCGCGCGAGCGCTTTACCAAGAACCTCTGGACCGACCGCGCCGGCACGCAAAAACCACAGCTCGTCACCGTGCATGACGAGGCCGATCAGGCCCGTTACATTGTCGAGGAAGTGCTGGCCAACCGCGAGCAAGGCGCGCTGTTGAAGCACCAGGCCGTGCTGTTCCGGACGTCCTCGCATTCGGGCCCGCTGGAGATCGAGCTCACCCGCCGCAACATTCCCTTCGTCAAGTTCGGAGGGCTCAAGTTTCTCGATGCCGCGCATGTCAAGGACGTGCTGGCCTTGCTGCGCTTCACGGAGAATCCGCGCGACCGCGTCGCCGGCTTTCGCATCCTGCATCTGTTGCCGGGGATCGGACCCGCGACGGCGCAGCGTGTGCTCGACCAGATGGCCGAGAGCACCGATCCGCTCGCCGCGCTCGGCCAGCTCCCGGTGCCGGCGCGCACCGGCGCGGATTGGACCGACTTCGTCCGCACCGTCGAAAATCTGCGCTATTCGGAATGGCCGGCCGATCTCGAACGCGTGCGGCTGTGGTATGAACCGCATCTCGATCGCCTCCACGAGGATTCCGAGACGCGCCGCGCCGATCTGATGCAGCTCGAGCAGATCGCGAGCGGCTATGCCTCGCGGGAGAAATTCCTGACCGAGCTCACGCTCGACCCGCCGGATGCGACCAGCGACAAATCCGGGCCACCCTTGCGCGACGAGGACTATCTGATCCTCTCCACCATCCACTCCGCCAAGGGCCAGGAGTGGAAATCGGTGTTCGTGCTCAACGTCGTCGACGGCTGCATGCCGTCGGATCTCGGCGCCGGCACCAGCGCCGAGCTCGAGGAGGAACGCCGCCTGCTCTATGTCGCGATGACGCGCGCCAAGGACGATCTGCACCTCGTGGTACCGCAGCGCTTCTTCGTCCACGGCCAGGCTGCCAAGGGCGACCGCCATGTCTACGCCTCGCGCACCCGCTTCATCCCGGAGCAGCTCGTCTATCTGTTCGAGCGCACCGCCTGGCCGAAAGCCGGCGCAAGCTCAGCGCGCACTGCCGCGCAAGGGCCAAAGGTCGACATCGGCGCGCGGATGCGCGGAATGTGGCGGTAAGACACAAGAGGCTGGTGTCGGGACCTGTCAGGATAGCTGGAACAACAGAGGTCCGACATGAAGGCCGTCGTCGTCGAGCAATACGCGCCCATCGATCAAATCGCGCTGAAGGACGTTCCGTCTCCGCGCATCGAGCCGGGACAGCTGCGCATCCGGGTAGAGGCCGCAGGAATCGGATTTGTCGACGGCTTGAAGATCGAAGGGCGCTATCAGACCAAGGATCCCCTGCCCTTCATTCCCGGAACCGAATTCGCAGGGATCGTGGACGAAGCGCCCGGCGCACCGGGCGGCTATCGACCCGGCATGCGCGTGATGGGCATGACGCGGTCGGGCGCGCTCGCCGAAGAGATCGTCGTCACCCCCGAAGCGCTCTATCCCCTGCCGGACGGCGTCGCGGCGGAGGTCGCCGCCTCGTTTCGTGCCAATTACCTGACCGCCCTCTATGCGCTGAGTGCGCGCGCGTCGCTCGGCGCAGGCGAACAGCTTCTGGTGCTGGGCGCAGCGGGCGGCACGGGAATCGCGGCTGTCCAGATTGGCAGGCTGCTCGGCGCCCGCGTGATCGCAGCGGCGTCGACACCAGACAAGCGCGAGTTCGCGCGACAGCACGGCGCCGATGCCATGGTTGACTACACGCAGACCAACTGGCGCGACACATTGAAGGAATTGACGGGAGGACACGGCGCCGATGTGATCTTCGACCCCGTCGGCGGCGAAGTCTCGGTTCAGGCCTTTCGCTCGATCGCATGGCGCGGCCGTCATCTCGTGGTCGGTTTTGCCGCCGGCGCGATCCCTGCATTGCCGTTCAACCTGCCACTGCTGAAGGGTGGCGCCCTGCTCGGCGTCGACCTCGCGCAGCTTCCAATCCGCGAGCCCGAGGTGCAGAAGCGCCTGATGTCGGAGCTGACGGCCTGGTTGGTCGACGGCCAGCTGAAGCCCGTGGTCGGTCGCGTCTTCACGCTGGATGATTTCCGGGAAGCGTTCAGGACCATGCAGACGCGCGGGGCGCTTGGCAAGATGGTCGTGCGTATCTCGAAATAGGACTAGTTATGCGCCCAGCCGGTCGAACTGGACCTTGCCCGCCTTCATCACCATCGGGATGTGCTCGCCCTGGCCGAGCAGGCAGGCCACGTCGCGCAGCGGATTGCCGTCGACCACCAGCAGGTCCGCAATGGCTTCGGGCATGATGCGGCCGAGCTTGCCTTCCATGCCGAGCACCTCGGCGCCGATCAATGTCGCGCTGGCAATGACCGCGCGCGGTCCGAGAATTTCGGCGCGGATGCGGAATTCGTCGCTCTGCAGACGCTGCGACGGTCCGAGCAGGTCGCTGCCGAACCCCATCTTCACGCCGGCATCGCGGTAGATCGTGAGCGAACGCAGGCCGGCGTCGCGAACATCGGCGATCTTGGCCACGCTCTCCGGCGGCAGGCCATACTGAGCGCCCTCGTTGGCCAGCGCCTCGTAGGTGACCAGCGTCGGCACCACATAGGCGCCCTTCTCGGCCATCAGCTGCGCGGTCGGAGCATCGACCAGATTGCCGTGCTCGATGGTGCGCACGCCGCAGCGAACGGCGCGTTCGATCGCGGCAGCGGTGTAGGCGTGGGCAAGCACATAGGTCTGACGCCCGCGCGCCTCCTCGACGATGGCGCGGATCTCGTCCTCGGAGTAGCCGAAGGCACCGACCGGATCGGTCGGCGAAGCGACGCCGCCGGAGGCCATGATCTTGATCTGGTCGGCGCCCATCTGGAGTTCCTCGCGCGCCGCCCTGCGCACGCCGTCGACACCATCGGCAACGCGCGCCAGCGCGCCGACACGCACGCAGCAGGGGCACGGTGCGTCGCTGGCGAGGTAGTCCGAGCGGGCTCGCATGTCGCCGTGGCCGCCGGTCTGGCTCAGCGCACGTCCCGAGACGAACAGCCGTGGACCGTCGGTGAGACCGGTCTCGATCGCCTGCTTCAGCGCATGGCCGGCGCCGCCGGCGTCGCGCACGGTGGTGAAGCCCCGCCGCAGCATGCCGCGCAGCAGCAGCGTCGAGCGCAGCGTCACCAGCACGTTCGGCATGTGCACCTGCTGCGCCAGATTGAGCTCTACGGCGATCGCATGCACATGCAGGTCGATCAGGCCGGGCATCAGCGTCTTGCCCTTCAGATCGACGGTGCGGTCGGCTTCCACCTGGAGCGGCCGATCGGAGACCTCCTTGATCAGACTGTCCTCGACCAGCACGTGATGCCCCTCCAGGAGGTCCGGCTGAAGCGGATCGAGCAGAGCGGCGTTCTTGAAGAGCACACGGGACATGACGACTTCCTGTCTTATCAGGACTGGATCAGCAGCACGGGCAAGGCGAGCTGGGCGAATGGAAGACACGCAGCGATATCGTCCTCGCCGTACCAACCTGCCTCATGGAGCAGATTGAGCGAGCCGAGCGTGCGCCCGCGCCAGCGCACGGGCATGTTGAGCACGCTTTCGCAGCCGAGCGAAGCGATCAGCTCGTGATCGGAAAACACCTCGCGCAGATCGTCCCGGGTGCGGCCGATATAGGCCTCGCCGCGGTCGAGCACGGCCTCAGTCCACGGCCCCGCCGCCAGGCGTTTGCGTCCGCCCGCGGGGTAAGGTCCGGGCAGATTGGAATACACCCGCGCTGCTTCCCTTGTGTCGTCTTCATAGGTCAGGATCGTGAACAGCTTGTGCCCGATCGCCGATTTCAAGGCGTCGTCCAGCGCCGAGTACAAGGCATCCGGCTGATCCGCCCTGCCCTGCGCGGCCGCGACGGCGCAGAGCAGCGGATCGGACCGGCGTTTCGTTTCCCTCATGCGACTTCACCCGCCGCGATCTCTTCCAGCGAACGGCCGCGTGTCGGCACGCCCATCAGCACCACGGTCAGCGCGCCTAACAGCAGCACGCTTGTGGTGAGGCCGAACACGCCGGCGAAGCCGAAATTGGGATAGAGATAGCCGACCAGGATCGGCGAGACGATCGCACCGATGCGGCCGATTGCGGAGGCGAGCCCGGCGCCGGTGGTTCTCACCGCCGTCGGAAATACCTCGGCGGTATAGGCATAGACGCCCGCATAGGTTCCGTTCATGAAGAAGGACAGCAAGATTCCGGCGACCATGATGTGCTGGTCGCTCTGCGCGAATGCAAGTCCAAGCGCGCTGGCGCCGCCGAGCACCATGTAGGAGGCGATCGTCGCCTGCCGGCCGATGCGCTCGTTGAAGTACGCGGCGCTGAAATAGCCGGGGATCTGCGCGCAATAGATCGCGATCGAATAGGCGAAGCTCTTGGTGATGCTCATGCCGTTCTGGACCAGAAGGCCGGGGATCCAGACGAAGAAGGAATAGTAGCTGAACGTGATCGTCAGCCACATGATCCAGGTCATGATGGTGATGCGCGCCTGGCGGCCGGCGAGCAGCGCAGCAAAATTGGCAAGCAGCGTCCCACCAGTCACGGCAGGCGCCGTGATTTCGACGACCGGTTGCGGCAGGACGTGGCCTTGGCTCGCAAATCCGGCCTCGATCCTGTCCAGCACGGCTGCGGCTTCCTTCTCCCGGCCCCGGCTTTCCAGCCAGCGCGGCGATTCCGGCAGCGCCCTGCGCCACCACAGCAGCATGACGACCGGCACCGCGGTGATCACCAGAACGATGCGCCAGCCGTTCTCATAGGCGGGCACGATGAAATAGCCGAGCAAGGCCGCCGCGACGAAACCGAAGGAGAAGAAGCCGGCCAGCGCGCCGGTAAAGCTGCCGCGGTAACGCCGTGCGACGAATTCCGCCAGATAGGGCGCAATGATTGCGCTCTCCGCGCCGGTGCCCATGCCCGCGACCACGCGGGCGGCGAAGAAGGACGACCAGTCGTTCACCGCCGCGCTGACGATGGATGCGACGCAATAGAGCGCCAGCGCCGACATCATCACCGCACGACGGCCGATCAGGTCACCCAGCGTGCCCGCCAGCAGCGCGCCGAACAGGAAGCCGATATAGGTGCTGCTGCCGAGCACGCCGATCTGCACGCTCGACAGATTCCAGGTCGTGCGCAGCACCGGCAGGATGAACGCCAGCACGGCTGCGTCCATCGCGTCGAACATGTAGCCGAGCCCGCCCATCAGCAGCAGATGCCCGTGGAAGCGCGCAAATGGAAGGCGCTCGATGCGCGCCGAGATCATCGACATGAAAGTCCCCTCTGTCTGGCGGCCCGGCACTCCGCTCATTCCCTGGGGAAACCATAGACAAGGAGATATTATCGTCATAATTTATAATCATGATCTAGTACATCACTGTGGTGAATGTTCTGTCGTTCCGAAAGCTCGACCTCAACCTGCTGAAAGTGTTCGAGGCCCTGATGACCGAGGGCAGCGTCACGCGCGCCGCCAACGCGCTCCTGATGACGCAGCCGGCGGTCAGCAATGCGCTCGCACGACTGCGGGACGCGCTCGGCGATCCCCTGTTCGTCAGGTCCGGCACCGGCATCCGTCCGACCCAGCGCGCCGTGGTGTTGTGGGAGCCGATCGGCGAAGCGCTCGAAACCGTCCGCGGCGCGCTCGACGAGCAGGTGTTCGATCCGCGCCGTGCGCAGACCGAGTTCAGCCTGTCGATGTCGGATTACGTCGCCTCGCTGGTGATGCCGAACCTGCTGAACCATTTCGGCAAGGTCGCGCCGAAGGCGCGCATCCACACCGTCCCCAACACCGTCGTGGAGATCGCCGATCAGCTCGAGGACAACAGGGTCGATTGTGTGTTGAGCGTCTATGTCAACGAGGCGCAGCAGCCGGCCGCCATCCGCTCGCGCTCGCTGTGGACCGTCGACTACGCCTGCTTCATGCGGCGCGGCCATCCGCTCGCGGCGGTGAAGCGGCTGAGCACGCGCAGCTTCCTCAACGCAGGGCATGTCGATGTGAGCCTCGCCGGCAAGACCTTGCCGTCCTACGACCTCTTCCTCGCCTCGCGCGGGCTGTCGCGCAACCTGGTCGCGACCGTCAATCACTACAGCGCCGCCTACGAGATCGTGCGCCAGTCGGACCTGATCGCGGTGCTGCCGAGCGATCTGCGCTCGCAATCCCGACACGCGCCGTTCCTGCACGCGATGCCGCTTCCGCTCAAGGCGCCGCCGCGCATCGTCAGCCTGTTCTGGCACCAGCGCAACGACACCGTACCGGCGCAGCGCTGGCTGCGCGACACCCTGGTCGAGATGTTCGCCAGGTCCGACTGAAGGCGCAGGCCCCCGACACCCGAAAAAGGGAAACAATGGGTTTCTCGAAGCAGCATTGTGTTCCAGTCCCCGCTGCTTAGCTCCAACGGAAGCAAATCCCCTCCCCCAGTGACAGGCGCGCAAAGCTGCGCCCGCAGAGACCTCATCAATGACCGCACCGCTCGAATTCGGACTGGACACCTTTGGCGATGTCACCAAGGACGCCGCCGGCGCGATGCTTCCGCACGCGCAAGCGATCCGCAACGTCGTCGACGAAGCGGTGCTCGCCGACGAGCTCGGCCTCGACTTCATCGGCCTCGGCGAACATCACCGCGCCGACTTCGCGATCTCCTCGCCCGAGACCGTGCTGGCGGCAATCGCGTCGCGGACCAGGCGCATCCATCTCGGCTCGGCCGTGACGGTGCTGAGCTCGGACGATCCAATCCGCGTCTTCCAGCGCTTTGCCACGCTCGACGCGCTCTCGAACGGGCGCGCCGAGGTGATCCTCGGCCGCGGCTCGTTCACGGAATCCTTCCCGCTGTTCGGCTTTGATTTGCGCAAGTACGAAGAGCTGTTCGAGGAGAAGCTCGATCTGTTCGCAGCACTGCTGTCGCAGAAGCCGGTGACCTGGGAAGGCAAGCTGCGTCCGCCGCTGAAGGATCAGCTGGTCTATCCCCCGGTCGAGAACGGCACGCTCAAGACCTGGATCGGCGTCGGCGGCAGTCCGCAATCGGTGGTGCGCGCGGCGCATTACGACCTGCCCCTGATGCTCGCGATCATCGGCGGCGATCCCGCGCGCTTCGCGCCTTTCGTCGATCTCTATCACCGCGCCTTTAGGGAGTTCGGCCGCCCGGCACAGCCGATCGGCGTGCACTCGCCCGGCTATGTCGCCGAGACCGACGAGCAGGCGCGCGAGGAGCTGTGGCCCGACTACAAGGCGATGCGCGACCGCATCGGCAAGGAACGCGGCTGGCCACCGATGGGCCGCGACGAGTTCGTCAATGAGGCCGAGCACGGCTCGCTTTATGTCGGCTCGCCGGAGACGGTCGCGCGCAAGATCGCCAAGACGGCAAAGGCACTCGGCATTTCGCGGTTTCAGCTGAAGTATTCGGCGGGCCCGCTGCCGCATGGCAAACTGATGAAGAGCATCGAGCTCTACGGGCGGAAGGTGGTGCCGATGGTGCGGGAGATGATGGGGTGACTTGCGCGCTGCGCCAGTCCGCCTGCGCCCTACGGCGCGACAGCCTTCGCTCGCTTCGCGCCATGACCATCGGTGCCGGCTTGCCGAGCCGTAGCTCGCGAAGCGAGCGAAGGCTGGTGGGGGAGGCAGGACTCGAACCTGCGAAGCCATAAGGCGGCTGATTTACAGTCAGCTCCCTTTGCCACTCGGGACACTCCCCCGCTCGACGGCAGCACAATCGGGCCGGACCTTGCCGGCGACCGAAGACGGCCATGGAACGTGAAGGCCGCGACAGCCCGGATGGGGGCGCGACCGGGCGCGGTTATCGGCGAAGCGATGGGGTAAAGTCAACCGAGGCGAACAGCTAAAATCGCCCCCGAAGCCACCCAAATTGCCATATTCCGGGACCCGTGACACAAGCGAGCCCATGAAGGATCGAAAATTCAACCCGAGGGGGCCCCGTGGCGGGTCTAAGCCCTTCAACAGGCCCGGAAAATCGGCCGGTCGCCCGGCCCGGCGCGATCGCGATTCGGACACCGACGGTCCCGTCATCCTCTATGGCTGGCACACCGTCACCATGGCGCTCGCCAACCCCCAGCGGCAGATCCGCAAGCTGACGCTGACTGAGAACGCCGCAAGGCGTCTGGCGGACGAGAACATCGCAACCCGCATCACGCCCGAGATCGTCCGGCCCCAGGAGATCGATCGGCTGCTGTCGCCCGACGCCGTGCACCAGGGCCTGCTCGCGGAAGCCGATCCCCTGCCCTCGCCAGACATCGAGGATTTGGTGCAGGACGGCATCGTGCTGGTGCTCGACCAGATCACCGATCCGCACAATGTCGGCGCGATCTTGCGCTCGGCGGCGGCGTTTGCGGTGAAGGCGATCGTCACCACCGCGCGCCACAGTCCGGAAGCGACCGGCGTGCTGGCCAAGGCCGCCTCCGGCGCGCTGGAGCTGGTCCCGATGGTGACGGTGCAAAATCTCGCCCGCGCATTGACCACGCTGAACGAGCTCGGCTTCCAGACCGTCGGGCTGGACAGTGAAGGCAGCGCCGATCTTTCCGAGGTCACCCTGCGCGAGCCGCTCGCGCTGGTGCTGGGCGCGGAAGGCAAGGGCCTGCGGCAATTGACACGCGAGACCTGCAGCGTCGTGGCGCGGCTCGACATGCCCGGCGAGATCAAGAGCCTCAACGTCTCGAATGCCGCCGTGCTCTCGCTCTATGTCGGCGCCAGCCGGCTCGGGCTGATGAAGCGGTAACAAAACAAAAGAAAACGCCCGTCCGCATCGCGGACGGGCGTCTCGTTGGTTCAACCGATCAAGCGATCAGTAATAGCGACGCAGCACGCGGTGGCCGCCATAATACGGCGCATGGCGCGGGGCGTAGCCGTAGCGCGGGCCGTAGCCGTAATGCGTGCGCGGCAGATAGCCGGCGCGCGGGCCGTAGCCGTAGCGATACGGACGGTAATACGGGCGGCGGTAGGGATAGGCGGCCGGCCCTTCGACCGCGGCGGCGCGATAGCCATAGCCGTGCCCATAGCCATAACCACGGCCGTAGCCGTAATTGGCGGGCGCAACCACCGCGTCCTCACGGTAGGTCGGATACGGCGCGAAGGCGCCCGGGCCGGTGTAGGTCGGGCCCTGGTTAACGTGATAATATTGCGTGGTGGGCTCGGCGAGACGCTCATAGGCGCCGTAGCCGTAACCATAGCCGGCCCCGTAACCGCCGCAACCGGTGTTGCAGCCGGAATAGACCGGCGCGACCGGCTGGCACGGATTGAAGCCGCAGGCCGCGGCGGGCGCGGTGGCAGCGAACATCACGGCAGCCGCCGCGACCAGTCCCGAAATCATCTGACGCATTACTCTCTCCTGTTGATTTTCGTTTGTTGTTTAACCCGGCGGCCTGCCGGGCATCTCTGCACGCGGCCGCGGCCGAGGACGCCGCGGCTGGTCGTTGATCTCGGGCGCGAGGATCACCGGCGGCGGATTGACGGGTACGTCCATCTGCGGCGGCAGCGGCGCCGATTGCGCGCCCCAGCTTTGGTAATAGCCCTCGGCGGGCTTGGGCAATTTGCGGTTCGCGGGCGGCTCGACCTCGAGCCGGCCATAGCCGGGCCGCAGGCCCAGCGTCGGGTAGTAATGGCCGACGTCGGTGGGCTGGCGCTCGGCGACATAGCGCCCGCCATAGATCGTGGGCTGCACCTGGACGTTTTTCCCCAGGCCCCAGGTCCCCTCGATCACGCTATAGGACGCATCGATGTTGTTGATGATGATGGGTACGCCCGGCCGACCGGGAACGACGATATCGAAGCCGCCGCCGGCAAACGCCGTCGCGGGCAGTCCGATCAGAAAGGCGGCGAGCGCAGATACGCGCATGAGGGGATCCCATTTATTCGGCGACAACCTACCCGATGGCGGCGCAGAGAGGGTTAAGGCCCTCTCACCAATTGCTGGTAAGCCTAATGTGTAAGGATTGCGCGCCGCTCAAATCCTCTAAAGCGAACTAGTGAAGCATTAACGCCGGCGGCCCCTGCAGTCCGGAACCGTGGCGCGTGCTCACTTCCGTTTGACTGTCGCACACGAAAATCCGCCGGTTTCAGCGGAACGTCCGGCGTCCTCGGCGTTTAGCCCCCGTCAACAAAATGGGAGCCAAACAATCATGAATATCAAACTTCTCGGAGCCACGGCGATTGCGGCGACCCTGGTGACGGGCTCTGCCATGGCGCAGGCCGTGATCAACAATCCCGGCCGCTGCGCGGCGCAATTCCCCAACGCCAACTGCCAGAACGTCGGACCGGGAAATCCGTACACCGACAGCGGCTATCGGCATCGTCGCGTGTCCTATCGCCAGACCACCAACGGCGACTGGAATAACGACTGGAACAGGAGCCGCACCGGCTTCTGGCCGACCGACGTCGCCGCCGGCGCGGTCGGAGCAGCCGCTGGCGTAGCCGGCGCAGCCGTCGGGACTGCGGGCGCGATCGCAACCACCCCGTTCCGTGCCACCAACGACGCCTACGCCTACGACAATGGCTGGGATAATTCGTGGAATAATTCTTGGGACAATCGCGGTTGGGACACCCGCACCTACGCCCAGCGCAACGGCTTCGTCTGCACGCCCGGCACCTGGTTCAAGGGCGAAGACGGTCGCCGGCACATCTGCCAGTAAGGCCGTTTGAACCGAATGCGACAGATCAGGCGGCCTTCGGGCCGCCTGATTCATGTCTGCATCGGGCATCGCGGGTTCTGGCACTTTCCGGTCAAGTCTGGTATTGCGGCGCGCACGGGCGGACAGCCCCGGCATACGCCGGCCCTGCCCCGCTTCTCCAGGCGTCGCCGGCTTAGCTCAGCGGTAGAGCAGCGGTTTTGTAAACCGAAGGTCGGGGGTTCAATCCCCTCAGCCGGCACCACCGATTTAGCCGACACCACGGCCTTATAGATCAGGGCACTCCTCGGTCTGACGACGGCCAGAATCGATTTCCAAGGCAATCACGTCAGAGATTTCCGAGCGACCGTTACACTCAACTCGAGCAGCGGGTGCTTCTCGTTCCTGACTGTAATGAGGACCTGCGCCCCCTTTGCCGACGCGACGTCTCTGGCAATCGAGGTCGCCATTGCGATCGCCTCTTTTTCGGCGGCTTCCGGGCCGGGCAAATCCACCCCATCCTCGTCGACCGCAGCGAAAAAATCGTCCTTGATGTCGAAGTAGAACTTCATGGCTCAGAGCGACGGATTGAGATGAAGGTAAAGCACGTCGAAGTCTGCTATTTGACGCAGCCCGGCTTCATCAAGGATCGATATTCTTCCCCGTTCCAGGTCCAACACGCGCTGAGCACGCAGCTGCTGAACGACGCGATTCATGTGAACCACACTCGTGCCGACGGCGTCGGCGAGGAGTGCCTGAGAGGCCGGAAAGTCGAAGGACAGGCCGTCCGCTCGGCCGATCGCCTTCAATCTGGTGTAAAGCTCAAGCACGAGGTGCGCCACGCGGCTTGTGGCTTCGCGTTGACCGACGTTGCAAATCCACTCCCGGAAGATCGCGGCGTCGGTCAGTGTATCGCGCCAAAGCGCTTGAGCCACGTTGGGCCGCTTTCTTATCAGCGAGCGCACCGCTGCATGGGGAATGAAGCCGAGAACGCTATCGCCCAGCGTGCTGACGTCATGGTCCATCACATGCAGAAAGAGACCCTGCAGATCGGGAATGTCGCCGGGTTGGTGAAAGGCCATGATCTGGCGGTGGCCATTGCCGACGATCTTTGATCTCAGGATAAAGCCATCAACGACAAGGCAGCATGCCGAAGGTCGATCTCCGAGAGAAACGACCGGTTGACCGCCAGCCATCCGCTTCACCGTGATTGGCAGATGACGGATAGCGACCTCGTCCTCTTCGTCAATTTCGGTGCTGACCCGCAACCGCGCCAGGAAAGGTTCGAAAATTTCCGCGTTATTCATCGTTAGCTCCGGTCGGCAAACGAGTTTTTGTCACGTTCGTTCCAACCTGGGGCCGCCAGCGATTGTCTCAAGCGAAGCAGAGGGACTGCCGCAAATTCCAACACTCGGCGGAACCAGACGGGAACGGCGTCAATTCATCTCGCCGCGAAGCCTTGGCGCGAAATTTGAGGCGCAACGCTCACTTGGAATACTTAGGTGCGCTGCTTTGCTGGAAGTGCTCGGCGCCTGATATCTCCACCCAGGCATGTTTCGACTGTTCGAAAACCGAGCGGATGGGCGCCGGGTAGTTCGGAACCGCGACCGCGCCCACGGCAACGCCGATCATCGCAGGCAGATTGTCCGCCTTCCAATAGACCGTCGAACCGCACGCGGGGCAAAAATAGCTGCGGACCTTGCCGCCGCTTGCGGCTGTCCGGACGTATTCGTACGACCTCCCTGAGATCGTGACGCCCTCCGCCGGATAGAACGCACCGACCCCGAACGGCGCGCCGGTTCGACGCTGGCAGTCAATGCAGTGGCAGGCAACGACGAGGCTGGAAGCTCCTGGAAGCGACAGCGCGAGAGCGCCGCAGCTGCATTGGGCATCGATCATCGGGATTCACTCCACTCTCGTTGGTCCTGTAGTTCGGATGGAGCGCAGCGCGATCCGGGCTACAATTGATCCAGCCGCCACAGCCCGAGGCTCTTGTCGCGCCAGCCGCCACCGCCCTCTTCGCAATGCTCGTTGATCAGCTCGCGCGGCGCCGGCCAATCGAACGGCGCTTTCTCCATGTTCAGCGCGCGCCAGTCGCCGTCCTCGCAATCGCGATTGTTTTCCCATTCGGGAAATGTCGTGACCAGCAGGAAATGCGCGCCGCTGGCGCGGAAGTTCGCGACGGCGCGAACGATGTTGTCGAAGCTCAAATGCACCAGGCAGTCCCGGCACAGAACGACATCCGCGCGCGGCAGTGCATCGCGCGTGATGTCGGTAACGAGAAATCGGCCGGACAACTCGCCGGCCGCGACGCGCTGGCGATTGGCCGCGATCAGCGACGGCACGATGTCGATGCCGGTGTAGTCGAGATCCAGCTTGATGCGACCGATCCAGCCCGCGTCACCGCAAGGGGCGTCGAGCAGTGAGTGCGCGCCGAGCCGTTGCAGCAGGAGAGGAAGCGCCTCGCGGACCGCGGCGGTCGCGGGGGCCTCCGAACCGAGGCCCGACACCGAGGTGGCCGCGCCCCACAGGTTGGTCTGCTCGATCCGCTCGAACCGCGCGGCGAGATCGAGGTCCGCGAAATTGTCGCGGTCGGCGACGAAGCGTTCGTGAGCGAGCACGGATGGACGTTTGGCGATCACCGGGCAGACCTCAGACCATGATTCCGTCGTGAACACGCTAGCAGGTAGAGCTTTGCGTCCGAAGTCCGTCTCAAGCCGGTTTCTGCCACTCCATGACGTGGAAGAAGGGCACCCGTCGATGACGCGCATTCCTGTCGGGGTCGCCGCCCGTGGGCTGCGGCTCGACGAACAGGCGCAACTGGAGCCCGCGATCGAGCAACAGCGTCATGTACATCGAGAGCGGACGATGCCAGTTCTGGACGCGAATGCCGCGCCATGTCACCCAGGTCGGCCGCTCTTCCATGTAATGATCGATGACGAAGCGCAAGACGCCCTCGCCGTCACGCGTCCAGCCCTCGGGCGGACCGGCGGTGTTGAAGCTGGTCAGGTTGGCGATCAAGAGCGTACCGCCCGGCCGCAGCGCCGCCTCCATCCTCGCGATAGATCCAGCGAGATCGGGCATGTCTATCAAACTGAGATAGCTGACGACCAGATCGAACTCCGCGCCGAAATCCATTGTCTCGGCTCGGCCGAGCCGATAGTCGCCCTGCGGGTCTAACTCAATGGCACGCGCGAGCAGCGCTTGGGTTGGATCGACGCCAGTGGTGCGGATACCGGCGCGCTGCATGATGCGACAGAAGCGCCCCTCCCCGCAGCCGACGTCGAGCGCATTGCGGAAGCCTCGCCCTTCGATCCGCGCCCGCATCGGCGCGTCCAGCACGAAGCGGCGGCCATAGTCGCCGTCCTCGCCCTGCTCGACGATCCAGGCCATCGCGGACGCGGCCCAGCCGTCGCTGACATCGTCGCTCATGGTCGACCTTCGGCAACACATCTTGGCCGCGCCCGTCGCGGGCGCCGCTACTGATCACAGATTGGATCAGAGTTCAACATGAGGTAGATTGCAGCCCCCATGCGCCCCACCACAGCCAAAGAAAAGGCCAGGATCGCCGCCGGTGCGGCGACGGCCGTCGTCATGACGGCCGTGCTGTTCGCATTCGCAATGGGATTTCTGCTGGCGCGATGAATGCGCCGCGCGGCGGACGGATGGCCGCCGCGCAGACCTACGCGGCGCGCACCGTGTGGAGGAATTTCCCGACTTCGTCCCTCAGCCGGCTGCTGTCGGTCGCCAACATCTTGGCGGTGGAAAGCACCTGCGAGGAGGCCGAGCCGGTCTCGGCCGCACCGCGCTGCACGTCGGCGATGTTGGTGGAGACCTGCTGGGTGCCGTGGGCGGCCTGCTGCACGTTGCGCGAGATCTCCTGGGTCGCGGCGCCCTGCTCCTCGACGGCCGCGGCAATGGTCGACGACACTTCCGAGAGCCGCTCGATCGTCGCGGAGATGTCGCGGATCGCGTTGACGGATTCCTGGGTCGCGGTCTGGATGCCGGAAATCTGCTGGCTGATCTCGCCGGTCGCCTTGGCGGTCTGCTCGGCCAGCGTCTTCACCTCGGAGGCAACGACCGCAAAGCCGCGGCCGGCCTCGCCGGCGCGTGCCGCCTCGATCGTGGCGTTGAGCGCCAGGAGGTTGGTCTGGCCGGCAATGGTGTTGATCAGCTCGACGACGTCGCCGATGCGCGTCGCCGCAACCGAGAGCTCGCTGACGCGCACCGTCGTGGTGCGGGCCTGGGTGACGGCCTCGCCCGCCATCCGTGCCGATTCCTGCACCTGGCGACTGATCTCGTTGACCGAGGAAGACAGCTCCTCCGTGGCGGTCGCAACCGACTGCACGTTGCTGGTGGCTTCACCAGAGGCGATTGCGACGACCGAGGTCAGCTCCTGCGCACGCTGCGCGGTGGTGGCCAACGTCGAGGACGACGCTTCGAGCTCGGTGGACGCCGAGCCTACTGTCTCGATGATCTCGCCGACCGCGCGCTCAAAGCCGTCGGCAAGGTTGACCATGTCGCGCTTGCGCTGATCGGAGGCCTGCTTCTCCACTTCGACCTGCGCAGTCTTGAGGCGCTCGACCTCGATCCCGTTGGTTTTGAAGATTTCGACCGTCTTCGCCATGTCGCCGATCTCGTCGCGGCGGTCCTTCTCGGGCACCTCGGTCTTGAGATCGTTGCGGGCAAGGCCCTCCATGGCGAGCTTGAGGCGGGCAATCGGCCGGGACATCGCATTGAGGCCGATGAACAGTGCGATCGCGATACCCAGGATCAGGCCGCCGGCGCTGACGCCGATCACAGTCCAGGTCGCGGATTTAGCATCGCGGTTGATAGCGTCCTTGCGTTTGGCGACCGCCTCTGCGGTCTCGCCCACGAACTTTGCAATGCGCCCCAAGGCCGCATCCATCACCGGATCGCACTCCTTATGCGCACGTTCGGCTGCCTTGGCGTTCTCTTCCGGGCTGCTTGCGAGTGAGCCTGCCTTCAGCACCGGGTCGCAGCCGGCGAACACCGCCTTCAACTGATCGCCGATGCTCTTGATCTGGCTCGCGCGCGCCGGATCGTCCTGCTCGGCTGCATCGAGGTATTGGCGGATTTCATCGCGGTTCTGGGTCGCGGTCTTGAGACGGTTGGCGTTGCCCGCCTCCGTCGCCTCGGTGAAGACCGCATAGAGCGCTGCATGATAGGTCTCTGCGCGGCGCTGGGCCCGCGTCAGGTTGAGCGCTGAGGATTGTGCTGCGGAAAGCTCGGCGAAGCCGTCGACCGTTGCCGAGAGCTCGCGCGTGCCGAAGCCCGCGACGGCGACCATGGCAAAGCCCATCACGGCGACGATCAGCGCGACCTTCCACACGATTTTCAGATTGTTCAAAACGCTCATTGCAGCCGCCCCAGTGATTTTCTGCCGATGCATATTCCCAGCACCGTGCATTGGAACCAGCTGACGTTAAGATTTGATGCCAAATGTCCGGGGTAGTCTTACGGAAAACTAACTATTTGGGCTTCCGCCGTAAGCTTGGTGTAAGCTTCAGCCTATTCCGGGGTGTGAGCCGGGCTTGGAAAACCGGAACCGGTCGGCGGCGTCGTCCGTTGTCGGCGCATGCGGATCACGGAAGAAAACCGAAACATGTTTCTGCTGGCGACGGTGACGCTGTGCTGTAGCGCCCTGGCCGGAGCAATTGCGCTGTTCGAACCGGCTCCGGCAAAGCAGCAGGCTCAACGGGCAGTGATCGATGTGACCGCTCCGACGCCGGTTCGGGTGGTCGGGGCTCCGTTCGAGCCCAACCTCAATCCGCGGGAGCGCTAGCCCTCACCCCGGCGAGACGTCGGCGCCCTCCTCGGGACGGCGTTTGGCGCGGGCCAACTCCTCAACGAACGCGATCACCTCCGCCCGTTTGTCGGGCGGCAGCGACAGGAACGCGCGGACGAGCCTCAAGCCCTCGGCTTCGGCTGAATGGTCTGCTTTGGCATCCATTCCCCACTGTCGGGCGGCCGGGAAAAATATGCAATCCCCTACCCAAGACCTTCTTGATTCAGCCGGCCAGCTTTGCTGGAATGATCCCGACAGGGGTGCACCATGAAGTGGATCACGGAACGCGACGCGCTGATCGCGCAGACAATGGCCTTCGTCCAATCGGTAACCGGCAAAAAGGATGACTTGCATCCCCCGGAGATCCCGACGGCGACAGTGGCCGCGTTGGTGCAGATCGTCCCCGTCAACACCCTCGTCGAGAGCAAGCCACTTCCGCCCCAACCCTTGCCTCTCCCGCCGCAGCGCGTAGCGAGCCACGACGTCCGCACCGAGATGCAGGCCCGCATCGCCAATTTCCGCAAACATCAGGAGCGGTTCGAGCGCGAGCGCGAGGAGTATTGCGCGGCCACCCTGACCAAACTGCGCGCCGCCATTCGCGACGCCTCCCCCCGGCCACCGGCTGAAAAGTAAAGCCGGGGCCTCCCGTCGCAGGCTACAGCCAGGACCACACCAGCCAGAGATTGGCCGCGCAGGCGCCGAACAGGGCCAGCGTGAGGGGCAGCAGCATGTGCCCGCAAGAGGTTTTCAGGTCGGTCGTCATGGCCGAAAACATCCCCTGATTCCGCCAAATGAGTCCCGGGGATTCTTTTTTTCGGGATTCAGGACTCGTTAAGGACTCAGGCCCCGGCGACCCTGATCACGGCCGCGTGATCGACCGGCAATCGGAACCCCTCCCCCGCAAAGTCGTTAACGCGCTTTCCGGGAGCGGGAAGAATGCCCTACGCCCTGTTCTGCAACGACGCCCAGATCAGCAAGGCCTATCCTGATGAGTCCGACGTCTGGAGGCTCGCGCAGCGCAGTGGCCTCGTCGTGGACGTATCCGCGGATGACAACCGCCCCGGGCCACGCCGGGTGCTCGACAACGATTACGAGATCAAGCCGTGCCGGGCCGCACAGGGCGAGGACCCAGCCCGGAACAAGGCCGAGGCCGATCGCCAAGCGAGGATGGAGCTTGAGCTGAATTCCTAAAGACGGATCAAAGGTGGGAAGCCAGAGCTCAGGAAAAGCTCAGGGCGTCGCGGTCGCGAGCGAGGCCTGCTCGCCCGCCAGAGCCACGCAGGCCTTCCGACGATGCAGCCCACGGATCGCGCCGGTGACCTTCAGCACCTTACCGGAGGAGCACGAGGCGTCCTTGACGAAGGCCACCTCGTAGGGTGCCAGCATCAGAGGCTCGGATTTGAGGATTGTTTGGGCAGCGCACGGCAAACTGACGAAGCACGAGAGCACCACAGCCGACACCAAGATACGCATGTCCGTCGTCCCACCAGCCCGGTAATTGTCATATAACGCGTTCCGGCGCGCGAGTTCCCTAAGCTGCAAAAATTATTTTTGCTTTACCCGAGCTCCATGACGCGCGTGAGAAAGCGCGCGCCAAAACGTTTGCTTGCAAATGACGCGCCAGATGGTTGACGCAATGCAAACGACAGAAGGCTGGCAACCGGAGCCGGCAAACGAAAGGCCGGCGGGAGCCGGCCTTTGTCAGATCGTGGTCGTTGGTGGCGCGTCAGTAGCGCGAGGCTGCCGGACCGCCCCAGCCGAAGCGATAATTCACGCCGACCTTGACGGTATGCTCGTCCTCCCGGCCGCGGACGCCGACAACGTCGACCGGACCGGAGGTGATCGTCGTGCTGCCGAAGTTGTAATACTGGTACTCGGCCTTGGCCGACCAATTCGGCGCGAACATGTATTCGAGGCCAGCGCCAACGGTATAGCCGTCCTTGCTGTTGCCGGTGGCGGTGAAGGGCTGCGGCACGCCGGCAATATTGACGCCGAGGCCGCCGTTACGCCAGGCATAACCGCCCTTGGCGTAAAGCAGCGCCGGACCCCAGGTGTAGCCGATGCGGCCGGTCACCGAGCCGAGCTGGTCGGTATTGGACGTCACCTGCGTGCCCAACGGGAACGTGGCACCGCCGTTGTTGGTCGGCAGCCAGGAATACTGCGCCTCGACGCCCATGACCCAATTGGGCGCGAACTGGTAGTCGAAGCCGCCCTGGACACCGCCGAGGAAGCGCGCGTCGCTCGACTGGAAGCTGCTGTCGCCGGCAAAGGCGCCGCCGACATGGCCGCCGATGTAGAAGCCGGTCCAGTTGTAGATCACCTGCGGCGGCGTGTAGGCCGGAGCCTTGGTGTAGGTGCGCGCCTGCATGTCGGCTGCGGCAGCCGGCGCGGCCAGCGCAAGCAGGGCAACTGCACCCAGCAAAATCCTTTTCATGATCATCCCCGTTCTTTCAAATTCGACACTCAGGAAACAACGTGGCGTGAATTGGGTTGCTTCGCGGCGATGCCGGAACGTTGATCGTTCGTTACTGTGACGGAGCGGCAACAGCGCGATTTTGTTCCGTCCCGCAGGCTCGTGCCGACGGTTTTTTTCCGCAGGAAACAGAACCTGCCGTAACGATTAGTCGCAACGCAAAACCACGCCGTTCAAAGCTCCCCGAAATGTGATCCGGCAGCTCCGGCGGGCTTGGTCCTATCACCAAGCGATGAAGGTGGGCTTTGCGCTACCGCGTCATCTTTTCAAGTTCCAGAAAGGGTACGTAAACCGCGCCCGCGCACAGCTCGCTGGCGCGATCGACGACGCGGTCCGCCCGACCGTTGACGAAGATCACGGCGCGCTCCCTCATGGCCTTGTAGGTGCCGTCGGTCTCGCGTGGGGTGAAGTGCAGGCAGCTGACATAGAACTGCCGACCGCCGACCTCGCGCTGCACCGGCTCGGCCATGCTGGCGTCACGCACGCCGACGGGGTTGTTCAGATAGCTGCGCATCAAGGCCAGCGTGTCGCCGCGGAAGTTGTCGGGAAACGGCTGCGGTCCGCCAGCCTGGGTCCCGTCCATCAGGGTTGGACGGTCACCATCGCTGCCGAAACATCCCGTGAGCGCCAGCGGCAGTGCCAGCATCAACGCCAAGCTCACTGCGCGTTTCGCTCGTCGCCGCACCGCTTACGCTCTCCGCTCGATCAGTCTCGGAGACGTTCAGCCCCAAGGTTGCAATGATGCATGTCTACAGGTGTTTTGCCCGACGAGTCAAACGGATTGATTCGTAAAATCCGTAGATGAGCCACCGCTTAAACCATTGATTTATCTACGACCCGCTACTGTGCATGGGGTTGTTTTCGAGGTTTTGTTGGCGGCCGCCAAATCTGGGACGTTGCTCGCGGGCTTCATCATGGTCGTACCGGCCCGCCGCCAGCACCTCGAGCTTTCGCGCAAGGCGTGACGAACGGGCCGGGCCTGAATTCCTCACGCGGCGGCTGGGCAATGCTAGAACGCCGCCGCGCAGGATCAGTGGTTAGCTGCGCTTCTCCATCGTCGCCGGCTTGGTCACGTCCGGCTGCGTCGTCAGCGACTTCTTCGCGGACAGATGCTTGTGGTGGTGGCGATGCGTGCGCACGGTCTTGTGCGCGTCCGGTGTGACCGCGGCGTTGGCGTTCATCGCCTTCGACTTGGTGTCCACCTTGGCGTCGGCCTTGACGTCCGAAGCCTTGACACCGGAAGCCTTGACATCCGAAGTCTTGACATCCGACGTCTTGGCATCGGAAGTCTTGGCATCGGCCTTGAGGCCGGCGTCGGGTTTCGCGGCGGTGGTGGACACCTTGGTCTGGGCCTGGTCCGCCTTGATCACCGGCGTGGTCGTGGTGGTCTTGCCGGCCTCGGCTGCGAAGGCCGGGGCTGCGATCACGGAAGCTGCAAGCAAGGCTGCGGAAATGGTCTTCAACATGGTTGGTCTCCTCTTGGAAGGATCTTGAGGCGGGCGCCCTCTCGCCAACCCTTTGATCGTAGGTTGGAGCCTAGGGGGCACGCACTGAACCCAATCTGAAGCCCGCAGCAGGCTCCCGTTCATCTGGATGACAAGTTTGTCATCTGCCCGCAGGGCGAATAGGCCGGGATGCCGGGAATGTTTTCGCCTGATGGGTGTTCCGGTCTTTGGGCAATCGTGTAGGATCGCCACGTTCCATACGGGAGAACTTAGATGCGAAAACTCTCAACGCTTCTTGTGCCGGGACTTGTCGCCATGACATTGGCGGCCGGGCCGGCTCTGACCAGCGCCTATGCCGCAGGTGGCGACACCCCCTCGTCGCCGCCATCGTCGGACACCTCGACCAAGAAGGGCAAGAAGAAGAGCTCCTCCGTCAACGATCCCAAATTCCTCGCCGCCTATCGCACCGCCTACACCACGATCTACGACAATCACGACTACACCGGCGCGATCGGCCAGCTGAAGTCGCTCAAGCGCGACGACGTCGCCGACGTCGCCAATCTGATTGGCTACTCCTATCGCAAGCTCGGCGACTACCAGTCGTCGAAGGTCTATTACGAGCTGGCGCTGAAGGACGATCCGAACCACGTCCGCACCTGGCAGTATTATGGCCTCTGGCAGCTCGAGCAGGGCAACCGCGAGCAGGCGCAGTATCACCTCGACAAGCTCGCCTCGCTCGCCGGCACCGACAGCTCCGAATATCGTTCGCTCGCCGCCGCGCTCGACAAGCCGACCGGAGCGACTCTCGTCTATTAAGAACATCGCATCTTTGAACGAAGCGAACGGGCACAACCTCAGGGTTGTGCCCGTTCTGCGTTCTCGGCTAGCCTCTCGCATCAAATCCTCTCCTCGCTAATCGGTGCGCAATGGACAAATGGCTGCGATCCGCGATCGACTACATCGGCTCCTGGATCGAATTCCAGCACACCACAATCCAGCAGCCGGGCGTGATCGTCGCATTCGCCCATCGCGGCGAAATCGTCGCCGAGCACGCGTTCGGCCTCGCCAATCTCGACACCGGTGAGAAGCTCACCCCGCGCCACCGCTTCCGCATCGCCTCGCACTCGAAGAGCTTCACCTCGGCCGGCATCATGAAGCTGCGCGAGCAGCGCAAGATCCGGCTCGACGATCCCATTGGCCAATATGTCGCCGGCCTGCATCCGCGCGTCGCCGAGACGACGATTGGGCAAGTGCTCTCGCACAGCGCAGGACTGACGCGCGACGGCGCCGATTCCGGCCAGTTCATCGACAGCCGTCCCTATCTCGACGCGAGCGAGCTGCTCGCGGAATTGAAGCTGCCGACCGCGATCGAGCCAGGCACACGCTTCAAATATTCCAATCACGGCTTTGGACTGATCGGTCTCGTCATCGAGGCCGTGACGAAAGAGCCCTACCCGGTCTGGATGAAGCGCGAGATCATCGAACCGGCGGGCCTGCGCGAGACCGCGCCGGACGCGCCGCTTCCCAAGGGCGCGTCGTTCGCGCGCGGCCACACCCGCAAGCTGCCGTACGGGGAGCGATGCGTGATCCCCGGCGATAATCCCGCGCACGCGATGGCCTCCGCCGCCGGCTTCATCGCGACCGCCGCCGATACCGCCCGCTTCTACGCGCAGCTCGCGCCCAATGCGAAAAAGAGCGTGCTATCGGTCGCGAGCCGCCGCGAGATGACGCGAAACCATTGGCGCGTGCCGCAAAGCTTCGAGGCCTATTACGGCCTCGGCGTCAACGCCGGCAAAACCGACGGCTGGGATTGGTTCGGCCATGGCGGCGGCTTTCAAGGTTACATCTCGCGGACCTGCTGCATCCCCTCTTGCGAGCTCGCGATCAGCATCCTCAGCAACTCCATCGACGGCGCGGCCCCGTTCTGGATGGACGGCGCGATGCAGATCCTGCGCGTCTTCCAGTCCCGTGGCGCACCCGACCGGCGCGTGCGCGACTGGACCGGTCGCTGGTGGACGATCTGGGGCGCGAACGACCTCGTGCCGGTCGGCAACCGCGTGCTGGTCGCCAATCCCCAGTTCAACAACCCGTTCATGGATGCCGCCGAGATCGAGGTCACCGGTCGCGACACCGGCAAGCTCGCCTGGGCCGCCGGCTACTCCAGCCATGGCGAGCCGGTCCGCCGCGTCCGCGACAAGCGCGGGAGGATCAGCGACGTCTGGATCGCGGGCGCCAACGTCAAGCCTGCGGCCGTCGTGGCGCGTGAGATCGCGCGGAGATACAAGCCGCGCAAGCGACGGCCTACTCCCGAATGAGCGTCTCGACCTCGCTCCGAAGCGCCTGGCGCGAGCCGTCGCGCGAATAGAACATGTGGCCGCCGGGATAGACCACGAACTTGACCCGCTGTGTTGCGAAGGCCGGCAACTGGTCGAGCACCCGCTTCGATCCGAAATAGGGCGTGGCGAGATCGAACAGGCCGTGCGCGACCAGCACGTTCAGCTTCGCATCCGTGGCGAGGATCTGGCGCAGCTCGGAGACGGACTGCGGCGGGTTGATGCCGCGGCCGAAATCCCAGTGACCCTCGACGGCGCCGTTCAACACCTCGTAGGAGCCATCGGGCCGCCAGTTGAGCTTGTGTGTCAGCAGGTCAACTGCGGCACTCGTCAGCGGCGCCTGCAGCGCATCGCCGGAGGGATCACCGAACCGCGAGCTGCTCGAATCCGGATAGGGATCGAAGCCGCGCACCGAGGCATCGTAGCGCCCCGTCACCTTACCGTTCTTGCGGTCGAATTCGCGGCGGAATTCGCCGACGTCGAAGCGGCCGGCGAGCCGGCGGCTCACCGCCTGGTCGATGCCGGTGAGCTCGGCGACCTTGTCGGCAAGCCGATTGGTGGCCTCCTTGTCCGCCTCGCCCTTGACGAGGTCGGCCAGGAATTCGCCGCGCGCGTAAGCCTCGACGTCGGCGAGATCGGCGCGCTTGACCGGGCCTTTCGCCTCGCGCGCCACCGCGACATAGCTCGGCAGCGTCGCGACATATTGCAGGAGGCTGGTGCCGGTGAACTCGCGGAAGTCCAGGAGCGGCGACACCAGGATCAATCCCCTGACGCCGACGCCGTGCTGGAGCTGCAACTGGCGCACCACCTTCGGCCCGCGAATGCCGCCATAGCTTTCGCCGGCGACATATTTCGGCGAGGTCAGCCGGTCGTGCTTCTCGAGCCAGCGGCGGATCACGAGCGCGATCGAATTGACGTCGCCGTCGACGGAGTAGAACGACTTGCGCGCTTCATCGCCGCTTGCGACGAAGCGGCTGTAGCCGGTGCTGACGGGGTCGATGAAGACGAGATCGGTGAAATCGAGCCAGGTCTCCGCGTTCGGCTTCACCTCGGGCGAAGCGGACGGCGACAGCGCTTCGCCATCGAGCGGCAGCCGCCACGGCCCGGCCGCGCCGAACTGAAGCCATGCCGAGGACGCACCGGGCCCGCCGTTGAACAGGAACGTCACGGGGCGCGTCGCCCGGTCGGCGCCGTCGAGCTCATAGGACGTATAAGCGATGTCCGCCACCGGCTCGCCCTTGCCGTCGAACACGCGGATCGAACCCGCGGTCGCCGCGAAACTGAGGGTGCGGCCCGTAAGATCGAGCGTCTGCTTCGTGGTGGAATCCGGCGGAAGACGGTGCGGCTCGGCGGATGACGATGCATTCTGCGACGCGCTTTGTGCGCCGCCGCGACCGCCCTTCGATGCGGCTGGCGCCGCCGCCTCGGCGCGCGGCTGCGGCGGATCCTCGGCGCGCGCAAATCCTGCGAGCGCGAATGCCGACACCGCCAGCACCAGGGTCGCGCGGCGGAGCGCCGGCATGTTCGTGGCCATGATCGTTCTCCCTGTCCGGCGACGCTCCGGTGCGGACCGCAAGGCTAGCGCGGAATTGCGACGGTTTGGGGGATCATGGCTCCAGCGGCGCCTGAAGAGCCCGGTGGGGCACAAATCGACCCGGTTTCATCCTCAAATCGGAATGGGCAGTTGCCGGTCTGCTGTGAAGGGCGGTCATCCTCGACAATCCCGGTCGAGATCGTTAGACGAGCCCGGCGGAACTTTCTCCAGCCAGCGGCCCTGCCCGGAAGCCATGACCAAGCCAGCGCGATACGACCGGATCGCCTTCGTCGCCAGCCCGAGCAGCGAGGCGCAAGCCGCCTTCGGCCAGCTCACCAGGGACTTCGGCAATTGCGATCCGAAGGACGCCGACATCGTGGTCGCACTCGGCGGCGACGGGCTCATGCTCCAGACGCTGCATCAGCACATGCATACGGGCAAGCCGATCTACGGCATGCACCGCGGCACCGTCGGCTTCCTGATGAACGAGTACTCGACGGTCGATCTTCGGGCCCGTCTCGAGGCGGCGCAGGAATCCGAGATCCACCCGCTCCTGATGCGCGCGACCGACGCCAACGACCGCGTTCACCTGCATCACGCCATCAACGAGGTCGCCCTGTTCCGGCAGACCTACCAGGCCGCGCGCCTGCGGATCCTGATCGACGAGCGCGAGCGCATGTCCGAGCTGATCGCCGACGGCATCATGGTGGCAACGCCGGCCGGCTCGACCGCCTACAATCTGTCCGCCCAGGGACCGATCCTGCCGATCAACGCCGCTCTGCTGGCGCTGACGCCGATCAGCGCCTTCCGCCCGCGACGCTGGCGCGGCGCGCTGCTGCCGAACACGGCTTATGTTGTGATCGAGGTGCTGGAGGGCGACAAGCGTCCCGTGGCGGCGGTCGCCGACCATGACGAGGTGCGCGACGTCCGCCGCGTCGAGGTGCTGTCCGACAGGACCATCTCGATGCGCATGCTGTTCGACCCCGGTCACAGCCTGGAAGAGCGCATTCTGCGCGAGCAGTTCGGCTCCTGAGCCGCCTCGCCGGACTGCCGATCGCAACCCTTCATTAACCCCCGGCGAGATATGGTTAACGAAAGTTGACCGCTCCGGCCCGGGCTCCATGTTCCGCATCGATTTCAACAAGCTGCGTTTCCTCGTCTGCGACGACAATCCGCACATGCGCCGCATCCTGCGGACGCTGCTGCATTCCTTTGGCGCGCGTGAAGTCTACGAGGCCGAGGACGGCGCCACGGCGCTGGAAATGTACAGCCATTACGTGCCCGACATCGTCATCACCGACTGGGCGATGCCGATCTTCGACGGGCTCGAGCTGGCGCAGATGATCCGGCAGCCGGAATCCAAGGGCAATCCCTACGCGCCGATCATCATGCTGACCGGCCATTCCGAGAAGCGCCGCGTCACGGTGGCGCGCGATGCCGGCGTCACCGAATTCCTGGCCAAGCCGATCTCGGCCAAGGGGCTCTACCAGCGCATCCTCAACGTGGTCGCCAGTCCCCGCCCCTTCATCAAGACCAAGACCTATTTCGGCCCGGATCGCCGCCGCAACATCACCTCCGCCTATATGGGTCCCGAGCGCCGCGTCGGCGAAAAGCACGAGGTGCTGCAGCAGCCCTCGCTGCTCGACAAGGCCCGCTCCTCCATCTAGCGCAACGTCTCTCACGATCGAGGCCGATATCATGGCGAAGAACAGCGCAAGAGACATCGAGATCACGGCCTTCGCCACGCATCAAATCATCACGCAGCCCAACCCGCTGCGGTCGGTCCTGCGCCGCGTCGAAGACAAGGACATGGACGATCCGGTTGCCCGCGCCGAACAAGCGCTCGCGGGCCTCGCCGGCGAGTTCAAGGACTGGATGGCGACCGAGATCAACCGGCTGTCGGCGGCCTACGTCGCCATCCGGCACGACGGCTTCACCAAGGACAGGCGCGACGAGTTGTTTCGCGCCGCGCACGACATCAAGGGCGATGCCGCGACCTTCGGCTATCCGGCGGCGGCGGGTGTAGCCGAGAGCCTGTGCCGCGTCATCGAGCACGCACCCGATCTGGAAAAGGTGCCGGCCGAGCTGTTCACGCACCACATCAACGCCATCCTCGCCATCGTGCACGAGAACACCAAGCTCGACAGCATCAGCGTCTCCGCCGAGCTCAGCCGGCGCCTGCGCAAGGTCGCCGACGACTATCTCGCCGACGCCAACCGCGACCGCCCCGAGCATCTCGAGGTGATCCTGGCGCCAAGCATCGCGCCGGCGGGGTAGCTCTTCCCTCATCATTGCGAGCGCAGCGAAGCAATCCAGACTGTCCCCGCGGTGGGATTCTGGATTGCTTCGCTGCGCTCGCAATGACCGGAGTTTGCGGTTTCGACCTGCCCTGTCTCGGATATCGAATCAGGCCGCGATCAGATCGTCATAGACCCGATCAACTGTCTCCTCCGCGACCAGCTCGTCGCAGAACAGCCTTGCCTCTTCGCGCGCGGATTCGGTGGCGAAGCGGCGCAGCAGGACCATCAGCGGCTCGGTCGCGCCGCGGTCGGTCTCGCAATGGGTGAGCACGCGCTCGACCATGCGGCGGCGCAGCCGCACCGCATTGTCGTCGCTGTCGACGAAGCCTTGCTCGTGGCAGGCATCGAGCGCGACCTGGAAGGCCGCAAACGTCGCCTCGGGAAGTCCGGCGCGGCGGAGCAGCGCGTGCAGGCTGTTGCCGCCGCGATCGTGCAGCAGCGCGGACACGCGCGCCAGCGGCAGCTCGGCGAGCTCGGCCAGCGCCGCATCGAACAGGTCGAGATTGCTCGACAGCAGCGCGCGCAGAATGAGACCCGCGGTGAGCTGGCCGGTGATGCGCAGGTGCCGAACAAGACCTTCCATGTCTTCGCCGCGCGAGCGCGCCGCGATGTTCATGGTGGAGCGGTCGCGCGCCTCGATTGCGATCCGCTCGGCGCGGTCGGCACTCAGCCAGTTCCGGGCCACGACGAATTGAGCCAGCGTCTCCGAGAGTTTTGCCACCAGCGCAGCGCGCGTTGCCGACGGCAGATCCTCGAGCACCAGCATCGCCTCGCGGATCGCGGCGAGATGGCCGTGACGCTCGACGATGCGATCCCAGGAGAACGGCGCAAGCTCGGCATGAGAATTTTCGATCAGCTCGAGCGCTGCCGCCGCGCAGCCGACTTCGGCAATGGCGGCGCAGACCGATACCGGCAGCGCGATGCGGCGCGCGACCGCGCACTGCACCTCGTCGTTGCCGGTCGCGACGATGTCGACGAGATCGGCGTCGATCAGCAGCGGAGAATGTTCGAGCACGGGCAACGCGACGGTGGGCTGGTCCGCCGACAGCGCCCGCACGATCGACGCCGGTGCCTCGGTGCTGCGCGCAAACGCCTCGGCCATCGCCTGCCGCACCAGCGGCGAGGGATCGTCGAGCAGCATCAGAAGCGCGCCTTCAGCGGCAATACGGTCGTCATGGGAAAGGTCTGAGATCAGCCAGGCCCGGGCCAGCGCCCGCGTCGCCTCGGCCCGCTCGCCAGCGGGCGCCGTCCTGATCCAATTGATGAACTGCCGAACAATCATGGTGCTTCCGGCTTACGCAACGAAGACGAAGCGGTGACGGCTTGTCACCTGCAACACAAAATAAACCACGACGCTTAACAAAGCGTTCACCATAACTGGCTGGTTTTATTGACGTTTTGTTAAGGGAACAAAGGCGCCCCGTTCACGCACTGGGCCCTGCGCGCAGCGTTCACGCTGCGACGTGTCCGAGACACCGGCGCGCGAATTAGCTTGAGAACGTGCCGCTGCGATCGCTGAAGAGATCAAGAGGCTGGGGCGGCCGGACGTCGGGCGTCGCCGATGCGGCCGAAGTCGCGGGTGCGACCGTGGTCGCGGGTGCGACCGAAGTGAGCGAGGCGTTGTTGCCCCACAATTTCTGCACGGTCGTCGAGACCGGCTGGGTGGTGTCGCCGGGCTGATAGATCGAGCGAAACACCGGCGTGCTCGGTGCATTGTCCGCCACCGTCATTGGCGCTGTCGCGCTGACCGGCGTCACCGCGCGTGTATTCGGAAAGGACTGGAGATACGCGGCATTGTCGATCAGCGGCGCGGCAGGCTGTACGCCGTTGGCGCTCGCGACCTGCGTCGTCGATGGCGTGCCGCCATACATCGCCATCGCGCTGCGGGTGGTTTTCGAATTTGCCGCGCCGGCGTAGCGTGCATCCAGCACCGAATAGACCTCGGAGACGCTGCGCGCGCGGCCGTCCCTGGCGTAGAAGATCGAGCGATTGGCGGACGCAGCGTTGGGAAACAACCGCGCGCCGACCGCTTGCGGATTGTCCTCGGCATTCGCGATCAGCTTCGCGGCGCCGCCGACGCCCATGAAATGCGCCATGTAAAGTTCGCTGTCGGACGGCCTGCGGCCGAGCAGCCCGGTGAGCTTGAAGCTGTTCGACTGCGTCAGCGCGGCCGCCATGCTGGAGGCGGCCTCCGGATCGTCTCGCAGCTTCATGATCGACCGCTTCATCGCGGGATCATCGACGGTGTAGGTGCCCGACGACGTCCTGGTGATGGCGTCGGAATAATTGCCATAGCCGAGCTGGGTGCCCGCTTCCTTCACCGTGCCGAGCCAGGTCTGGTCGATGAACTGGTAGAGCCCGTGCGCCGATGACGTAGACGCCCCCGCCGTGGGATCGAAATCCGATTCCATCTTGGCGGTGGTCAGCATGTATTGGAAGCTGACGCCACCGACGTTCGAGGCCTGCTTGATCGCACCGGCGACGCGTGCCCGCGACGGATCGAGAACCGCCGTCTGAGAGGCACTGGAATTGTCGACCGACATGAAATGCCCGCCCCGCGCGGCGTTGAGCGGCGCCGGCAATTCGGCGCCCTGTCCTCTCACCGTGGAACAGCTATGGTTAATCCGGGGTTAATTCGGCCGCCCGCGCTCCGCGTGACGGCAGGACTACTTCTTGTACACCGCGTCCGGATCGAACAGCCTGTCCGCATCGACGAAGACGAGCGTGGCGCCGCCGTCTTCGGCCTCGACCTTGCGGTAGAAGCAGGACCGGCGGCCGGTGTGACATGCCGCGCCGATCTGCTCGACGCGCAGCCAGATTGCATCCTGATCGCAATCGGTGCGGATCTCGACCACGCGCTGGGTTTGACCCGAGGTCTCACCTTTTCGCCACAAGGCATTGCGCGAGCGGCTGAAGTACCAGGCCTCGCCGGTCGCGACGGTCTTGCGCAGCGCCTCGTCATTCATGTGCGCGACCATCAGCACGTCGCCGGTGGCGACGTCGGTCGCGACGACCGTCACGAGCCCGGCCGCGTCGAATCTGGGAAGGAAGGCGAGACCTTCCTCGGTCTCATGGGAGTGAGCGGACACAGTGCCCTCGCCGGTCTATTCGCGAGGTCAGCGCTGCAGGCCTCGCACCAGGGACAGAAAACGAGCCTGCTCCGCCGGATTGTCGCGGAACATGCCGGTGAAGCGGCTGGTAAAGGTGGAGGCGCCATGCTTGGCGACGCCGCGCACCGACATGCAGGTATGCTCGGCCTCGATCAGCACGGCAACGCCGCGCGGCTTGAGGATCTCGTCGATCGCCGCCGCGATCTGCGCGGTCATGTGCTCCTGGGTCTGCAGCCGGCGGGCGAAGATGTCGGTGAGGCGCGCAAGCTTCGACAGGCCGACCACGCGTTCCACCGGCGTATAGGCGATGTGCGCCTTGCCGTAGAACGGCATCATGTGATGCTCGCATTGCGAGGTGAACTCGATGTCCCGCACAAGGACGAAATCATCATAGCCGGCGGTCTCGCCGAAGGTGCGATCGAGCACCTCGGCCGGGCACTGGTGGTAGCCCTGATAGAGTTCGTCGAAAGCCTCGACCACGCGGCGCGGCGTGTCGAGCAAGCCCTCGCGGTTGGTGTTCTCGCCGATATAGGCAAGCAGTGTCTTCACCGCCTGCTCGGCCTCGGCGCGCGCCGGGCGCGGCTGGTCGGCGCGTACGGCAGCGGCGAGGAATTCGGAAGGATCAAGCTCCGCCGGACGGCTCTCGGGCTGCCGGTCGGAGGGCTTGTTGGGGCGGATGGATTTGATGGTAGCGTCCATGTCTACTCCGTTCGACGGCCTTGCGGCCGGAGTGTCACCGGCAGACGGGGCGGCGAGCCGCCGGACGCCTGAGAGAACAGTTTCGGCGAAAGGTCTTCAAATTAACGCCGGCAGCACGGTTCTGGATCACACCATCGCTGCGGCGCTGGACTGTTTTTCCGCCAGTTCCGACCCTATATAGGGCCGTGGACGGCGCACGCCAAGGCCGATCCTGCTGGACTCCATCACATGCTGAACGACATTTATAACAAGCGGATCATCGAACTGGCCGGGAATATTCCGCGGCTCGGACGGCTGTCCAATCCCGATGCCACCGCCACCGCCCACTCCAAGCTGTGCGGCTCGACCGTCAAGATCGACCTCAAGATGGAGGGCGACAAGGTCACCGACTTCGCCCACGACGTGAAGGCCTGCGCGCTGGGACAGGCTTCTTCATCCATCATGGCAAGTCAGATCGTCGGATCGACTGCGAGCGAACTCCGTGAGTTACGCGAAACTGTTCGCAAGATGCTGAAGGAGAACGGCGCGCCTCCTGAAGGCAAATGGGCAGAGATCAAGTTCCTTGAGCCGGTCCGCGACTACAAAGCGCGCCACGCCTCGACGCTCCTGACCTTCGATGCCGTGGTCGATGCCATTGGCCAGATCGAGGCGAAGGCGAAGCAGCCGGCTGCGGCGCAAGGCTGAGTCCGGAGGCTGATTCCGGCGGCTGCTTCCGGGCGCCTCGCTAGGCCCGGAAACGAGATCAGAAATTCGAGGCTACTTCTGCGACGCCGCAACCGGCGTGGCCACGCCGCCCGTCGGCACCAGAGCTTCCGCCGTCTTGGTCGACTTGGCGGGCTGCTCCGGCTCCGCACCGAATCTCGCCTGGGTCTTCGGTGCAAGCTCCGCCATTGCCGGCGCGGAGATGTCGACATGCGGCAGCACGTCGGCCACGAGATCCGTCGTGACGAGATTGGTGAGCTTGAGCTCGCCTGCATCGAGCTCGTGCAGATCTTCCCAGGGCGGGACGCTGAGCGCGAGCGATAGCAGATCGCCGGCACCGCCCATGTCGAACGTGTATTTGGCGAGCCGGCCAATGTCGCGCTCCACGATCATCAAATCCTGCGCGCTGTAGCTCGCGGCCTTGGCATCGTCGGCGCGATCGCCCATCCAGATCTGGTGGACCCGCACATGGGCCGCTTCCGGCACGTAGCGCTTCTTGCCGGCCAGCAACAGGAACACGCACATGGATTCGCAATAGGCCTCAGGCGCGACCGCCGGACGGACCGACTGTCCGCCGCGGTTCTGAAGGCTGATGCCGACCGTGGTCAAAAGTCCGAGATTGCGGAAGCGCCGGCCGAGCGTGATCGCGTCGTTGACGGAACCACCGCTGGAATCCAGCACTACGGTGGCGCCGCCGAGCTGGCGCCCGCGGGAAAACTCTTCGAAGTCTTTGGGCGTATCGGCGGTGATGATGCCGACCGCGCTGACCCAACCGCGGCAATTCGGTTCGCAGGCGACCCAGCCGAACTTCATCGGCAGCTTGCGCTCTTCGAGGGCAACACCGGCCCGAGCCGACGACCCGAGCGTCGCGACGGCGCCAGCCAGCACGACTCCACAAGCAGCGGTTCCCACCAGCAACCAGCCGCGAAGTTTGAGCGCCTTCAGAAGTTTCAAACTGGTCCCTTCCCCAAGTCCCAAGCTTTAGCCCAAGCCTTACGGCGAGCCGACTCAGCCAAGCCCCGTTCTGACGTTCCAATGAGTCTCACATGAACGTCACAAAAATGGTATCCGGGGGAATACAGCTCGTCCATAGGCACTTGCTGCACTGCTCCCAAAAAGCACGCAAAATATGACGTACAAACAACAGCTTATAGTTCCCTGCGCCGGAACCGCGCAGAACCTCGCCCACGATCTCGGCAAAGCGCCTATGAAGCAATCAGCCTGCGAGCACTGTTCCAATCCCGTCGCGGGCGCACTCCGGCTTCCACGCAGATTCGGCCGTGCGTTGATCTGGCTCTACCGCCACACGCTCTCGCCGCTGGTTGGCTACAATTGCCGGCACCTGCCGACCTGCTCCGCCTATGGCGACGAGGCAATCGAACGGTTCGGGCTGTGGGCCGGCGGCTGGATGACGCTGGCGCGCCTGCTCCGTTGCAACCCTTTCGGCACCTCGGGCATCGACAACGTGCCCCTCACCGCGCCGCAAGCTTCGCGCTGGTATCTGCCCTGGCGATACGCCCGCTGGCGCGGTGTCAACGCATCCTAAGCACGACGCGGCGCCTCACGCGTCGCTACCTTGAGTGGAACCGAAACTCTCTTCTCGCATTGATGTGATGCTCCCGCGGGAGGAAACAACAATGCGCTGGAAAATCAGCCCTCATTTTCACTTCAGATCTGGACCGGATTCGCGGGGTGGTTCGCGAGGCCACGATCCCAGGACCCTCGACATGCTCGCCATCATCGTCCTCCTGACGCTCGCGGTCGGCTCCGGCTGGTATCTGGCGACGAGCACTGCCACGCCGCCCAGTACGACGGCGTTCATCGTGCCGAGCCAGAGCGTGCACTGGTAGGCTGGACTTAGAGGTCCAGCACCAGCCGGTCCGCGTCCGATCCGGCGACGCAGATCATGAGAAAGCGTTCGCGCTCATACGGCGACAGGACGCGATCGCGGTGCACGGGCTTGCCCTCGATCCAGCCGACCTTGCAGGCGCCGCAAATGCCGCCGCAGCAGGACGTCGATATATCGATGCCTCCTTCCTGCAAGGCGGCCAGCATGGTCTGGCCGGCGCGAACCTGGATTTCCGTCCCCGTACGCGCCAGCGACAGCGTGAAGGGCTTTGCGTCGGGGTCGATCACCGGTGGCGGCGCCACGAAACGCTCGATGTGGACGTTGGCTGCGGGCCAGGCTGCGGTCAGGCGCTCGAACTCGTCGGTCATGCCTTCCGGCCCGCAGCAGGCGACCATCGTCTGCACCCCGACCTCTCCGACCAGCGACGCCAGATCCGGACGCCCGGCCGAGGAGGTGCGGTGCACGACGACACGCCCCGCTTCGATCAGCGGCGCGAGGTGGGCGGCAAGCGGCACCTCCTCGCGCACGATGAGGTGCAGCACAAAGTCCGCATTGCCAATCCGCAGGAGGTGACGTGCCATCGACAGGAACGGCGTCACGCCGATGCCACCCCCGACGAACACATGGCGCGCAATGTCCGCAGCCGGCTCCAGCCCGCCGCGCGGCAGTGACACGCCGATGACATCGCCTATGCCAATCTCGTCGTGAAGCGCGCGCGAACCGCCGCGCCCATCGACCTCGCGTTTGACCGCGATGACGTAACGCGAGTTGTCGGCGGGCTCATTGCACAGCGAATAGGTCCGCACGAGACCGTTTGGCAGATGCAGGTCGATGTGGGCGCCAGGCTTGAACGGCGGCAGGTCCCAATGGTCGGGATCGGCCAGCGTGAACACCTTGATCCCCGTACCAGCCCCTTCGATGCCGACGACAACCGTCTTGATCGTCGTTATGGGCCGCGCACTCATGGCGCGTTCCGCACGGTGTCGCCGACCCTGACGATGCCGCCTTGCAATATCCGGCAGTTGAGGCCCGATCGGTTGATGAGCGGATCGAAGATCGCCTTGCCTGTGATCTCCTCGATATGCCGGCACGGAATCGACAACCGGGTTGCTTCCAGCAAGGTCTCACCTAACCAGAAGCGGCGGCCGACCAGGTGGTTCAACGGCACGCCCTCGACCGTCACGTTGCGGCGATGCTCCTCGGGACCGAGTTCGATTCCCGCGTCGCGCTTGAGCGCGATCAAGGTTTCGAGCTCGAACAGGGTGACCTGCCGGCCCTCTTCGGGCTTGTGCGAATAAAATCCTTCCTCGCGCCCGATCATGTAGCGGTCGCCCTCTATTCCTTGGCCAGCGACGAGAACGAGCTGCTCCATCGCGCGCATTGGCAGGAACGCGCGTGGAGCGAGATGGAGGAAGCGGACCAAGCCAGTCCAGCCAAGGCGTGCTGTGCTATCGGCCGAGCCGGCGTCTATCTCATCGAGCATGACAAAATCCTTTTGAGAAGCGATGGCGCGCCGCCAGCAGCGGCGCGCCGCGGGATCAGGTCAGTTCCTTGTTCGCCGTTTCCGGCGCGAACGTGGTCGCGGTCGCCGTGATGGCGGCGCAGCCAATCAGCAGCAGCGACACCGGCCAGGTGGCGCCGCCGCTCCAGGCCATCAGAGCCGCCGCAATCAGCGGCGTCAATCCGCCACTGATGGCAGCACCGACCTGGAACCCGAGCGAGGCGCCGCTATAGCGCAGCCGCGCGGAAAACAGCTCGGAGTACCAGGGCGCGCCAATGCCGAACATCACCATCTGCCCGAAAGTAATCGCGACCACGATGGTGCAGATGACGATGGTGGGATCGCGGGTGTTGAGCAGCCAGAACAGCGGAAAGGCAAACAGCGCCGAAAACAGACAGCTTGCATAGAACATCTTTTTGCGGCCGACGATATCGGACAGCCAGCCGAACAGCGGAATGGCGAGCAGTGCGACCAGCGATGCCGCGAAGGCGCCGTTCAACACCACCGTACGAGACAAGCCAAGATTCGCCGTGGCGTAGGACATCACGAACACGCCGCCGATGCTGGCATAGGCGATCTCCGAGATCTTCAGCCCGACCGCGGTAAAGAAAGGCCGGCGGTGGTGCCTGAAGATCTCGACCAGCGGCAGAGTTGCGACCTCTTTTTTGGCCTGGACCTGACGGAAGGCCACGGTCTCTTCCATGTTGAGGCGGATGTAGAGACCGACGCCGACCAGGAGGATCGAGATCAGGAACGGAATGCGCCAGCCATAGGACATGAACTCACTTTCCGGCAGGCTCGCCACCAGCGCAAACATGCCGATCGCGGCGAGATTGCCGATGGGATTGCCGACCTGCACCATGCTGCCGAGCAGGCCGCGGCGGTGCGTCGGGCAATTCTCCACCACCATCAGCACCGCGCCACCCCATTCGCCGCCGAGGCCAATACCCTGGAGGAATCGCAGGCCGATCAAGAGCAGCGGCGCGGCGATCCCGATCTGCTGATAGGTCGGAAGCAGGCCGATCAGAAAGGTGCCGATGCCCATCACCATGATCGTGATCGCGAGCATCGCCTTGCGGCCCACCCTGTCGCCGTAGTGACCGAAGATGGCGGCGCCAAGCGGTCGCGCCAGAAAGCCGACCGCATAAGTGCCGAAGGCCGCGATGGTGGCGAGCGCGGGATTGCCGGCAGCGAAGAAGACCTTGTTGAAGACCAGCGCTGTCGCCGTGCCGTAGATGAGGAAGTCGTACCATTCGACCGCGGTGCCGATCACGCTCGACCACACGATCCGCCGCAAGCTCGCCGCCTCGTCCGGCGCTACGTTCAGGGTTACGTCGTCTGCTACGGTCATCGATGTCTCCAAAAAGTACCGGCGCCAGGGGAAGCAGTTGATTCTGTCCGCGGAGCCCATCGGCGTCCCGGACGGTAAAATCGATCATGTTTACTGTTGGAAATCAACGACGCGGAACGCGGCAAATGCCATCCGGAGCGGCAAAGCACGCCAATTGCACTGTAACTGAGCTGATTTAAGCGATATACCAGAGTCTCTGCTTACAATATCTGCGCCCTTGCTCTAAATTTCTGCGCATATGTTTTCCGTTGGAATACACCCGGCGCGTACACGGAAGGGACAGCGCGCACCCGCCGGACTGGCAGTCGGGCGACATCTGTTGCAAAAGAGACGTCACCAGTTCGGGAGACTCATGCGTGCTTGACGTCAGCAAAGCGGCAGCCGTCGGGGCCAACATTCGCCATGCGCGGATCGCCAAGGGCCTGACGCTGGACCAGCTTGCCAAGCAGAGTGATCTCACGCGCGGCTATATCTCGCTGGTCGAGCGCAACCTGAAGATCCCTTCGCTCGCCGCCCTGCTACGGATGGCAGCCGCGCTCGAGGTCAATGTCGCGACTTTCTTCGACCCTAACGCCGAGCCCGCGCCGCGCTACACGCTGTTCCGCCGTGAAGGCGGCAACGTCCCGCTGTTTCAGGACACCTTTGGCGTGGTGCCACTGGCCACCGGCCGCACCCGCAAGATGATGGAGCCGTTCCTCCTGAGCCCGCCGCACAAATCGGCGACGCGCGCCTCGCATGCGGGCGAGGAGTTGCTGTTCGTTATCAACGGCAAGATCGCGATCAAGCTCGACGGCGAAGAACTCGTCCTCGGCAAGGGCGATTGCCTGTATTTTTCAGGCGAGACACCGCACGAGGTCAGGAGCCTCGGTCGGCAGAAGGCGGAAGTCCTGGTCGTCGTCGCCCAGAGCCCGGCGGCGTAACTCCGGGCCTGGCACCAGGCTTAACGGGACCAGAAAAAGCGCCCGGGTGGCGGCGGGACCGGCTCGGGCGGACGTGGCCGCTTCGGACGCGGCGGTTTCGGCGGCGGCTCGGCGGACGAGGTGGTCTCCGCGCCCGGCGCCGTCTCGCTTCCCGGTACCTTCACCGACAGCAGCAAGTTCGACTCGTGCATCCGCCAGCGGTAACCGACGCCGAAATCGATCGGCTGGGCGCGCGTGAACAGCGCGGCGTAGCGTTCCTGGTAGCGGCCGGGAAATTCGCCGATCGGTCCGAGATAGCGGCCGAACGGGAAGAACCGCCATTGCCGCGAATTGTAGCTCGAAAGCGGAATGCCGGAATCGTCCTGGACGATGGTCGCGCTGTTGGCGAGCAACCAATCGCGCGCGACCGTGAAGTTGCCGGAGTGCAGCAGATAGGACGCACTCTTGATCAGGCTGTTGCCGGGGCCAAGCGTCTCGCAGAACTTCAGGAAGCCGGCTGCGCGTGCACCTGAATTGGAGAGATCGGTCGAGAAATAATACAGCGTGCGCGCCTCGCCGTCAGGGCCTGCAAAGGTGATGCGGGCCCCGCGCGTCGCGTTCGGTCCGGGATTGTCGTTGCCGACATGCATCCCGCCCTTGTCGTCGAGTGCGACCATCTCGACATTGCGGATGGTCTTGCCGGAGCGGACGAGGAAGACGTAGAGGATCGGCAAGGTGCCGTTGACCTGGTTGGTGTGCAGGTCGACCTTCATTTGCTTGGTGATGAAGAAGGAAAAGCTCAGGATCGAGCCGAGCGAGCGCTCGACATTGTAGAGCGCGGCGCCGACCGAGCCGCGCGGCAATCGCGTCAGGTCAGCCACCGCACCGACCGGCTCCAGCGCGCCGAGCACGTAAGTGCTGGCCTTGGGATAGAAGGCGTTGGCATAGAGGAAGTCGGGACCGCTGAACAAATAAAACATGGTCGGCCTGGGCGCCGCCAGATTGACGTCGGCCCAGTTGCGGATCTTCGAGAGCTGGCGCTGCTCGAGCTGGGCGAAGGCGCCGTCGAAGAATTTCGCGTGCCGCTGCCAAGCCGGGTCCTTTGTAAGCGGCACCAGCGGCGAATCCGCCGAAGGCTGCATGCCCGCAAGGAAGCGCGCGGTGTCGTCGAAAGTTGCCTCGGCGGCACGTGCGCACGAGACGGCCGCAGCCAGCAAGGCGAGAGCGACGGCCGCAATTCTCATGGGTCGAAACATGTCTATTCGCAATGTCATGAAGTGCCAGCGGCGACCGGCCGCCTGCGGAAAACAGCATAAATCAACAGGCCCGAGAGCATGACGAGCATCCCCGACAGCGATTGCACGGGCCGCTCGGTCAACAAATAGTACATCATGAACGCGGTCACGAGCAGGAAAACGAGTGGCGTGAACGGGTATCCCCAGGCACGATAGGGCCGTGGCAAATCGGGATCCGTGATGCGCAGCTTGATGACGCCGGCGACCGTGAAGAACGAGCAGAACAGCAGCGCGAACTGGATGAAGTCGAGCACGGCCTCGAAGCTGCGGGTGAACAGCAGCAGATTGGCGACGGCGAGCTGAAACAGGATGGCATAAGCGGGCGCGCCGCGGACCGACCTCTGCGAGAACACGCGCAGCGCCGGAATGTCCTCCCCCATCGTCATCATCACGCGCGGGCCGATCCACATCATCGCGCTGATCGATGAGATCAGGCCGAAGCAGATCATCGCGCCGACGATCCGGCCCCCGAGCTTGCCGAAGATCGCGCTGCCGGCGACGCTGGCGACGTCGAGCTGACCCGCGAGCGCGCCGACCGGGGTCGAATGGAGAAACACCGCATTCAGCGCAACGTACAGCACGAGCACGATCAGCGTGCCCGCGAGCAGCGCGCGCGGCAGGTCCCGCTGCGGCATGTTCATCTCGCCGATGATGTAGGTCGCGGCATTCCAGCCCGAGAACGAATACATCACGAATACGAGCCCGATCGCGAAGGGCGCGCTGACGATATGCGCGAGATCGCCCGCCTGCGGCGAGAAGGCAATCGGCTGCGGCACGCCGACGATGAAGCCGGCAACCAGGAAGGCCACGATCAGCACGACCTTCAGGATGGTCGAGATCAACTGGAAGGTCGAGGAGTGCCTGACGCCGGTCAGTTGCACGAGCGAGACCAGCCACACCACGGCGATGGCAAGCGGGATCGGCGGCACACCGGGGACGACCGATTTAGCGTATTCGCCGAACGCCATTGCGGCCAGCGCAACGGGTGCTGCAAAACCAACCGTCGCCGACACCCAGCCGGCGAGAAAGCCGAAGGCGGGATGATAGGCACGGCTGAGGAAATTGTATTCGCCGCTCGAGCGCGGAAACATCGCGCCGAGCTCGCTGTAGGAGAACACCCCGCACAGCGCGACGATCCCGCCGACCGTCCAAAGCAAGAGGATCGAGAAGCCCGAGGGAATGTCCTTGACCTGGAAGCCGAGGCTGGTGAAGACGCCGACCCCGATCATGTCGGCCACGACGATGGCGGTTGCGACCAGAACGGAGACCCCCGACCCGCTTCCGGTCAGCCGGCCGGTCCAGGGTGCAGTACCCGCGTCTGATGCCGTCATCGCCGTCCTCAACCTCAGGCGTCACGCCTCGTGGGAAGCATCGTGCAGCTCGGTCCAGTCAATTCAAGCAGGGTTAACAAGGGTTAAATGAGGCGGGGCCACTTCGGTACTCTAGCACCATTAATCCACGATCCGGGCAATAAAGCTTCGTAAACACCGGGACATCCCGCCTCCCTCCCCCACAATCACGACACGATTGCGTGGTCCCTTTGAGCGTTCCGGATGTGGGGAAGTTTCTCCGGACACTTAACGTCGCCTAAACGCCCATCGGCTCAATTGCCTTAATGATTGCCGATGGACTTGTGGTCATGACTTGGGGTCATGGGTGAATGGTCGGGGCCGTTCCGAAATCGAGAGCTGACATCCGCGCCGACCGGACCACGTCCGGCGTGAGCGGTCGTGCGCTTCGGATCGCTCTGATCTCAGTCTTGGTGCCGTTGTCGCTGACCCTGGTTCAATGCGGCAAGGCACCCAATCCGGCAGCGCTCGCGGCGAACTCGCAAGCCAACGTCCAAGGCAACGTCCCAGCCAACGTGCAGGTCGTTGCGAAGACAAACCAGCAAGTCGCAAGCAGCGACTCGTTCGAGGATCGCTTCCCGGCCCCCCAGTTCAGGGAGCGCTTCCCATCCGCGAGCGAGGGTTTTCTGCAACGGCAGATGTCGGACTTCTCACCCAAGCGCGCCGCGCAGCAGCAGCCGGAGCAGGCGCCCTACAAGGTCGCTTCGCTCGCGCCGCAGGCCCCCTACCAGCGTCCGCCGCGCGAGGATCTGACGACGCTCGTCAGCATGAAATCGTCAGCTTTCCCTTATTTCGGCAACAACCCCGCCTCCGACGCGCCGTTCCTCAACATCTCCAAGGGCGACCGCCGCGGCCACCGTAGCTATTCCGGGCGCGTCTTCTGGCAGGACGAGACCTACAGCGATAACCGCGTCTTGATGCACGTGCCCGAGCATTTCGACGTGCGGAAGCCGGGCGTGATCGTGGTGTTCTTCCACGGCAATGGCGCGACACTCGAGCGCGATGTGCGCGACCGCCAGCTGGTGCCGCAACAGATCACCGATTCCGGCGCCAATGCCATCCTGCTCGCACCGCAGATGGCAGTCGATGCCGCCGATTCCAGCGCAGGAAAATTCTGGCAGGCCGGTGGCCTCAAGCGCTTCATCGACGAGTCGGCTAACCATCTGGCCCGCCTCACCGGCGATCCCAACAGCGCCCGCGCCTTCGCCAATATGCCGATCGTGATCGTCGGCTATAGCGGCGGCTTCCTGCCGACGGCCTGGAGCCTCGAGGTCGGTGGCATCAGCGACCGCGTCCGCGGCGTCGTGCTGCTCGACGCCGTCTATGGCGAGATGGACAAGTTCGCCTCATGGATCGAGAGCCACCGCTCCGGCTTCTTCGTCAGCTCCTATACCCACTACACCGCGCGGCGCGACCGCGAGCTGATGAGCACGCTGCGGCAGAAAGGTATCACCGTCTCCGAAGACATGGACGGCCCCTTACGTCCGGGCAGCGTGGTGTTCGTCGAAACCGGGGACGGCATCACCCATCGTGACTATGTGACCCGCGCCTGGACGCGGGACCCGCTCAAGGACGTCCTGGTGAAGATGTCGGCGACGCCATCACTCGCGCTCACGCGCGTGGCCTCCACCAATCCATCCGCATCGAGCCGGTAGCGATATTGCGCCCGTCGGCATCTGGCTGCACGGCCCGCAATTCTCTCGAGCCTTGATCAAAATGTGATGTTGATGGCCGACGGTCCCGGTGCCGACCGGATTGCTTCCACTGGCAACAATCATACTTTGCCGGCCAAGTTGTATTTGGGATTCTGCGGGGACATGCAGTGCGTCAGGGACTCTACAAGGTCGACTTCCACACGGTTCACGGCACCGGTTGCGGCGTCGTCTATGTGACCGAGGGCAAGATGCGCGGCGGCAATTCCGCTTTCGCGTTCATCGGCACCTGCACGGGCGAAGGCGACAGCATCAGAGTCAAGATCTCGACCGAGCGCCACAATGACGACCCTTGCTTCAAGGCGTTGTTCGGTCTTGACCGGATCACGCTGACGCTCGCCGGCCGGGAGGATGGCGACAGTGCGGAATTCGAAGGCACCGCACTGCAACTGCCGGGCGTTGCCTTCAGGGCCGTGCTGAGCCGGATCAGCGACTAACCGCCCGGCTGCTGGACCTTGGCCATCGGCCTTAGGTCCTGCCCTCAGGTTTTTGGCAGCTTCGGAATGCTCTCGGCAAAGCCGTTGAAGCAGGCCAGCCGTTCGTCCTCCTCCTTGAAGAAACGGCAATCGGCGTAGCCCTTGGCCTTCGCCGGCTTCGGCTTCGGCGTCGGCGCGATCACGGCGTCGTAGCAATTGAGCCGGTCCTTGGTGCCGTCGTCGAGATCGAGGCAGGCCTGGAGCCGCGCTGCGATGGATTGCGGCTTGCCCTTCGGCGCCGCAGCCGGCTTGGCCGCAGCCTCCTTGGTCCCTGCCTTGGTGCCCTTGGGCTTGACCTGCACCAACGGCTTGTCCCCGATCATTGGTGGCTTGTCGGCTTGCGCGAAAGCGGAAGCTGAATAGAGCACCGCGGCAACCGCCAGAATCATCCTCATCTCAGTCAACCCTCTTTGGTCCCCATGACCGGCCTTCTAGCCTCCCGGCGCGCGGTTTGCCAAGCACCTTGCGCATACGGACACGCTTAGGTTCAGGCCGGGGCGGCAGTTGCCGGCCGGGGCCGGGTCAGGACCACCAGGATCAGCGCCAGCACGACGAAACCGACCGCGACGAAGCCGAGCGTATGCAGGAGCTCGCGGGCAAACAGCAGTCCGCCGACGGCAGAGCCGACCGCCTGGCCGACGTAGAGGACGGAGGTGTTGAGTGCGACGGTCGCCGATGCCAGCGACGGTGCGGCCGAGACCAGCCGCACCTGCTGCATCGAATTGGTCGAGGCAAAGCCGAGGCCCCAGATCGCGACCGCACCCGCCATCAACGCGAGCGTGCCGGCGCCGAGCGCCCAGCCGGTGATCCCCGCAAGCAGCAGGCAGGTGAACAGCAGCGAGGTGCGATAAGGCCCTGATGTGTCGACGATGCGGGTCGCGATGACAACGCCGAGGAAGCCACAAACGCCATAGAGAGCGAACACCATGCCGATCGCATCGGGCCCTGCGCCGGTCAGCTTGTTGAGCAGCGGCCCCATGAAGGTGAACACCACGAACTGCCCCGACATCTGCAACATCGTGATCGCAAGCAGCAGCAGGATCGTTCTGTTGCCACCGACCGCGCTCCAGGTCTTCAAATCCACCGGCGACCCCTTCAAGCCCGCGGGCAGCCGCATCAGCAACAGCAGCAAGCTGACGCAGCCGAGCGCGCCGATCCCGCCATAGGCCGCGCGCCAGCCATAGCGGCTGGCGATGAAGGTGATCAGCGGCAGGCCGACGGCGGCAGCGAGCGACCAGCCGAGAAAGATGTAGGCAATCGTGCTGCCGCGACGCTCCACCGGCACGATCAACGCCGCCGTACCGGCGGCCTGCGGCGTATAGAGCGCGCCGACCGCGAGCATCACCAGGCGGATGACGAGGAGGCTCGCATAGTCGGGCGCAAAGGCCGAGGCGAGGTTGCCAGAGGCGAGCACCGCCAGCGTCGTGGTGAGCAGCGTCCGGCGCTCGATCCGGCTGGTGAGCCAGGCCGTCAGCGGCGAGCCGATGCACAGGATGATGGCGCCGAAGGTGATCAGGAGCGCGGCCGCATGGATGCTGACGTCGAGCCCCGTCGCCAGTTCCGGCAGCATGCCCGCCGGTGCCAAGACCGAGCAGCCGGTGACGAGATTGCCGAGCATCAGGGCGGTTGGCGCGAAACGGCCGGCGCGTGCATTTTCCATGCAAACGCATGTAGAGCCGCCTTGCGACCAGTTAAAGGGCGTTGCCCGGAATAGTTCGTGCAGCGCCCCCGCTTTGGCGCGCCGGTTTCTTGGAAATGCCGGATTGCGCAGGCCGAATCGCCTGATATATCGCTCGTTCCCGCTTACCTGCGCTCGTTCGCAGGAGTGAGCCTCAGGAGACACGCCATGACCGACCAGCCCAACGACCAATCCAAGGACCAGTCCAAGGACCAATCTAAGTCCGAACAGCCCAAGTCCGAATCCGGCTTCCAGTACAGCCTCAGCAACTTGAGACCCGTGACCCCACCGGAAAAAATCACCCTCACCTTCCCGGACGGCGCCCGGCGCGAATACGCCAAGAGCATCACCGGTCTCGAACTCGCCAAGGGTATTTCCCCGTCGTTGGCCAAGCGCACGGTCGCGATGGCGCTCGACGGCGTGGTCTCCGACCTCGACGACGCAATCGAAGCCGATGCCAGGATCGAGCTGATCAACCGCGACGATCCGCGCGCGCTCGAGCTGATCCGCCATGACTGCGCCCACGTACTTGCCGAAGCCGTGCAGACGCTGTGGCCGGGCACCCAGGTCACCATCGGTCCCGTGATCGAGAACGGCTTCTATTACGATTTCTTCCGCAACGAGCCGTTCACGCCGGAAGACTTTGCCGCGATCGAGAAAAAGATGCGCGAGCTCATCGCGCGCGACAAGCCTTTCACGAAAGAGGTTTGGGATCGCGAAAAGACCAAACAGGTGTTCCGCGACAAGGGCGAAGCGTTCAAGGTCGAGCTGGTCGACGCCATTCCCGGCAACGAGCCGATCAAGATCTACTACCAGGGCGACTGGTTCGATCTCTGCCGTGGCCCGCACATGACTTCGACCGGCAAGGTCGGCAACGCCTTCAAGCTGATGAAGGTGGCCGGCGCCTATTGGCGCGGCGACAGCAACAACCCGATGCTGACCCGCATCTACGGCACGGCGTTCGCCAAGCAGGAGGACCTCGACGCTTATCTGAAGCAGATCGAGGAAGCGGAAAAGCGCGACCATCGCAAGCTCGGGCGCGAGCTCGACCTCTTCCATTTCCAGGAGGAAGGCCCGGGCGTCGTGTTCTGGCACGCCAAGGGCTGGACCATCTTCCAGCAGCTGATCGCCTATATGCGGCGGCGCCTGGCCGGCGACTACAGCGAGGTCAACGCCCCGCAGATCCTCGACAAGTCGCTGTGGGAGACCTCCGGCCATTGGGGCTGGTACCGCGAGAACATGTTCGCGGCGCAGTCGGCCGGCGAGGAGGCCGAGGACAAGCGCTGGTTCGCGCTGAAGCCGATGAACTGCCCGGGCCACGTGCAGATCTTCAAGCATGGCCTGAAGAGCTACCGCGACCTGCCGCTGCGGCTTGCCGAGTTCGGCGTGGTGCACCGCTACGAGCCGTCCGGCGCGATGCACGGATTGATGCGCGTGCGCGGCTTCACCCAGGACGACGCGCACATCTTCTGCATGGAGGATCAGCTCGCCGACGAGTGCCTGAAGATCAACGAGCTGATCCTGTCGACCTACGCCGATTTCGGCTTCACCGGCGATCTCACCGTGAAGCTGTCGACCCGGCCGGAGAAACGCGTCGGCACCGACGCGATGTGGGATCACGCCGAGCGCGTGATGGCGACGGTGCTGCGCGAGATCCAGTCGCAGAACAATCACATCAAGACCGAGATCAATCCGGGCGAAGGCGCCTTCTACGGGCCGAAGTTCGAATATGTGCTGCGCGACGCCATCGGCCGCGACTGGCAGTGCGGCACCACGCAGGTCGACTTCAACCTGCCGGAACGGTTTGGTGCGTTCTACATCGACCACGACAGCGGCAAGAAGCCGCCGGTCATGGTGCACCGCGCGATCTGCGGTTCGATGGAGCGCTTCATCGGCATCCTGATCGAGCACTATGCCGGCAACTTCCCGCTCTGGCTGTCGCCGGTGCAGGTGGTGGTCACCACCATCACGTCGGAAGCCGACGAGTATGCCAAGCAGGTGCTGGAGCAGGTCCGGCGTGCGGGACTTCGAGCCGAGATCGACCTGCGCAACGAAAAGATCAACTACAAGGTCCGCGAGCATTCGCTGGCCAAGATTCCGGCACTGCTCGTGGTCGGCAAGAAAGAGGCCGAGACGCAGTCGGTCTCGATCCGCCGGCTCGGCAGCGACGGTCAGCAAGTGACGACGACGGCGGAGGCGATCGCGGCCCTCGTCGACGAAGCGACCCCGCCGGATGTGAAGCGGGCGCGCGGCGCCGTCTGACATCTGAAATCGGTCTAAACTCGCTTTCGGTTGCGGGCGTGCATTCCTATGTGGGGATTGCACGCCCGACGACCAGCCGAAGAGGAAACCGCAGTGCCCGACGCCATCGAACTCCTGAAGACCCGCCGCTCGGTCAAGCCGCGCGAGATGTCGGGGCCTGGCCCCTCCCCGGCCGAACTCGAGACCATCCTCACCATCGGCGCGCGCGTGCCCGACCATGGCAAGCTCGCGCCCTGGCGCTTCATCATCTTCGAGGGCGATGCGCGCCAGCGCGCCGGCGAGGTGATCGCGAAGGTGTTTGCCCGGAAGAATCCCGGCGCGGCGGCGGCCGATGTCGAGACCGAGCGCAAACGCCTCACGGATGCGCCGCTGGTGATCGGCATCGTCAGCTTCACCAAGCCGCATCCGAAGGTGCCGGCTTTCGAGCAGGAATTGTCGGCCGGCGCCAGCGTCATGAACATTGTCACGGCCGCGACCGCGCTCGGCTACGGCGCCTGCTGGCTGACCGGCTGGTTCTCGTTCGATCGCGACGTGCTGGACGGCCTCGGCCTCAAGCCGGACGAGAAACTTGCCGGCTTCGTCCATATCGGCAAGCCGACCAGGCCGAGCGAAGACCGTCCGCGACCGGTCCTTTCTGAAATCGTGACGCGATTTTAATCGAAGGCGTGTTGACGCCTTCGACGTCTTGCGGCTTTGATCCCGGCAAGGGAGGAAGCCCGGATGAAGCGTCGTGAATTTCTGGTCGGAGCCGCGCTGCTGGCCGGCACGATGGCGCGGGCCCGCGCCGCCGATACCCCCGCGCCGTCGTCCGAGGGGCTCGACCGCATCACCGCGTACTTTGACAACGAGGTAACGAGCGGCCGGCTGCCGGGCGCCGTGGTCCTGGTCCAGCAGCACGGCAAGCCGGTCTATCTGAAGACTTTCGGCGTGCGCGACACCAGGACGGGCCTCGCGATGACGCCCGATACGATCTTCGCCATCCACTCTATGACCAAGCCGGTCACGTGCCTTGGCGCGATGATGCTGATCGACGAGGGCAAGCTTGCGCTCACCGACGCCGTGTCGAAATACATTCCCCTCTTTGCCGACACCAAGGTGGGCCTCGAGGTCACCAATCCCGACGGCACGTTACATCTGGATCTCGTGGCCCCGATCCGTCCCGTCAACATCGAGGATCTGCTGCGGCACACTTCGGGCATCAGCTACGACTACATCGGCGGCAAATGGGTCGAGCAGGCCTACAAGGCCGCCAATATCTTCGAAGGTCAGTTCAACAACAGGGAATTCGCCCAACGCATCGCGAAGCTGCCGCTGGCGCGGCAACCTGGAACGCTGTGGCGCTACGGTCATTCCACCGACGTGCTCGGCAGCGTCATCGAGATCATCTCGGGCCAGACGCTGTACGCACTCCTCAAGCAGCGCATCTTCGATCCGCTCGGCATGAGCAGCACCAAATTCGCGCTGACGACCGAGGACGAGCTCGCGCGGATGGCACGACCGCTGCCGAACGACAACATCCTGCTCGCTGCCGAGCGCGAGCGCCTCGACCATCCCGAATGGCAGTCCGGCGGCGGAGGACTGCTCTCGACCATCACCGACTATCAGCGCTTCTCGCAGATGCTGCTCAATGGCGGCGAGTTCGACGGCAAGCGCTATCTGAGCCCCGCCGCGTTCAAGGCCATGACGACCGATCACGTCGGGCCGGGCTCGGGCGTCGGACGCGATTACTTCTATTTTCCGGGCGACGGCTTCGGCTATGGCTATGGCCTCGCGGTGCGGACCGATCCCGGCAACGCCAAACCGCCTCCGCCCGGCTCGCTCGGCGAGTTGAAATGGGACAGTGGCAGCGGCACCTATTTCGGCGTCGATCCCAAGCTCGACATGGTCTACCTGCTGATGCAGCAGACTCAGAACGAGCGCAGCCGCATCACGCCCGCCTTCAAAGCGCTGGTCTATGATTGTTATCCGCCCGAGTTACGCCGCCCGTGAAGCACGCTGGCCGAAATCGGCGAGCAATTTTGCGATCTCGGCGGCGGGCCGCGCCGCGCTGAACAAGAAGCCCTGCACTTCGTTGCAGCCTTCGGCGCGCAACCACGCGAGCTGATCCTCGGTCTCGACGCCTTCCGCGGTCGTGGTGATGTTGAGGCTGCGGCCAAGCCCCGAGATCGCGCGAACGATCGCGACGCAATCGGGCCGCCCTGCCAGATCCTTGACGAAGGAGCGGTCGATCTTGATCTTGTCGAAGGGGAAGCTGCGGAGATAGCTGAGGCTGGAATAGCCGGTGCCGAAATCATCCATGGAGATGCTGACGCCGAGCTCGCGCAACTGATGCAGGATGGCGAGATTGGCGTCGGTCTCGGCCAGGAAGATCGACTCGGTGATCTCGAGCTCAAGCCGCTTCGGCGACAGGCCGGACTGCGCCAGTGCCGAGATCACGACCTGAACCAGATTGCGGCTTCGGAACTGCGCCGGCGACAGATTGACCGCGACCTTGACGTCGACGGGCCATTTCACCGCCTCGGAGCAAGCCACGCGCAGCACCCACTCACCGAGCTGGGTGATCAGGCCGATGTCCTCGGCGACCGGAATGAACTCCGCCGGCGAGATCATGCCCTTGTCGGGGTGATGCCAGCGCAGCAGCGACTCGAAGCCGGAGATGCGGTCGGAGGCGATCGAGACCAGCGGCTGGTAGTGCAGCTCGAACTCGCCATTGGCAAACGCGCGGCGCAGATCGAGCTCCATGTCACGGCGCTTCTGCGCCTGCAAATCCATCTCGCGCTCGAAGAAATGATGCACGCCGCCGCCGTCCGATTTCGCCCGGTACAGCGCCATGTCGGCGTTGCGCATCAACTCTTCCGGCGTCACGCCATCGCCCGGCGACAGCGCGATGCCGATGCTGGCGCCGATCACCATCTCCTGACCGTCGATCTCGTAGGGCGCCTTCAGCAGGTCGATCAGCAAGCTCGCGCAGGCGCTGGCCTCGTTGGGCCTGACGTCGGCCCCCAGGATCACCGCGAACTCGTCACCGCCGAGCCGGGCCGCGAGATTGGCGCCGCGGACCGCGGTGCTCAGACGGGCGGCAACCTCCTTCAACAGGCGGTCGCCCACCGGATGGCCGAAGGAATCGTTGACGTTCTTGAACAGGTCGAGATCGAGGTAGAGCACCCCGACCCGCTTTCCGCTGGCCTGGTCGAGCGCCTGCTTCAAGCGCTCCTGGAAGTATTCGCGGTTCGGCAGATCGGTGAGCCCGTCATGGTGCGCCATGTGGGCGATCCGCGCCTCGGCCTTGCGCCGTTCGGTGATGTCGACCACCGCGACCAGATAGCCGTCGCGATCGTCGAAGGCGACGCGGCGGCCGAAGGTCAACACCTCGATCTCGCTGCCGTCGGCGCGCAGATGCCGCCAGTTGCGCGAGGAGTGATAGGCGTCGCCGATGCGTTCGAGCGCCTCGGCATGGCTGTCCCACTCGTCCTGCGGCCAGATCTCGTGCAACTTCATGCGCAGGAAGGTGGCGCGGCTGTAGCCGTAATGCTGGACCGCGGCGTCGTTGACGCTGAGAAACTGCTTGCTCGCGGCGTCGAACACCCACATCGGCATCGGGTTGTTGTCGAACAGCAGGCGGAAAGAGGCGTCGCGCCGCTTCAACACAGTGACATCCGAGATCGTCAGCGAGACCACGTCGGCAAACGCGGTGGCGCTCAGCCGGAGATGGCGTCCGTCGCTCTCGATCTCGAGCTGCTCGCCGCGACCGCCGGAGACGGCTTTGAGCAAGAATTCCATGACTTCAACCGAGGCCAGCAGCGTGTCGCCCTCGCCGATCCGGTGCCAGAGCAGGCTCGCGCCTTCGGCCTTCAGCAGCAGCGCCGCACTCTTGTTGTGGTGCACGATCTGGAGATCGAACGGCTTGCCACCCGCGTCGCGCAGCGTCGCCAGCGAGAGCACCGCGTCGTCGGTCGAAGCGAAGATCGCGTCCAGGAGATTGTATTGCGCGCCGCGTTCGTTGATGTAGGCGCCGACCAGCGTCGCGCCCCAGCGCGATGCGGTCGGCAGCGCCAGCACATCAAATGTCCTGACCATGCCGTCGCGCACGCAATGGGCGCTGGCCAGGTGTGGCCGCCCGTTGGCGAGTGCGCTCGCCGCGGCTTCCGACAGCGCGGTAGCGCAATCGGGCGAGAGCGCGGCGACCGGGATGTCCCAACGCTCTTCGCCGAGCCATTTCTGCACGTAGCGTCCGCTGCGCGACAGCTCGAGCGCGCCGTCGCCCTTGAGCAGCGCGATGTGGTCGGCGAGCCGTCCCAGGCTGCCGAGCATCACGTCCTCGTAGCGCGGCAGCCGTTCGCCCGGCTTCAACGCGGCACGCCATTTGCGCTGAAGCACCGGGATGTCGTCGAACATTTCGGCGGCCGGTTTTCCCGACACTTTCTTCACGGCACTCATGGCAGTCCCCAACGCACTTTCCCGCCGCATCCAATGCAGCCGCGCTTAACGGCGTGTAAAGAGCGCGCGCGTGCGAGTTCCGTTCGGTGATTATGACAGTTTAAAGTCGGCCGTTGGTTAGTGGGCGTTAGAGACTATGACAGTTGTGCGAAGGCGTTGCGTAGGCGGCGCGTGAGACCGAAGCTTTGGCGCACCGCCGCATCAGCATCGTCATTGCGAGCGCAGTGAAGCAATCCAGAATCTTTCGGCGGCGACAGACTGGATTGCTTCGCTGCGCTCGCAATGACGGAATCTGTGGGTGGCAGCGTCGCGCTTCCATTCGCATTCCGGATCGCAGACGCAGCTTCGCATCCTCGCGGCTTGTTCGCCCGAGCTTTGCTTCATCGTCTCACCCTCAAAATGAAAGAGGGCGCAGGGAAGACCGGGTGCCGGCTGGCACCCGCGGTCCACTGTGCGAAAGGCAGTAGCGAAATCTGCACAGCGGCATACAGGTGAAGCCAAAACATC
>NZ_JBVVOY010000009.1:0-218523 GCF_055807535.1 Bradyrhizobium sp. Kon37 | reverse complement strand
CGCTGCCGCGTCCACCGCAAGCCCGGCTCGCGAACGTGACGACCACAAGATCGCCCCTCAAGGATGAGCCGGGATGGGCGACACATACGCCAAAACCGAATTTCGGTAAAGCGGAATATTTTTGCGGCGACGGATTGACAGCCGCCGGCTGTTTTGCCCGACGGCAAGGTCTTGTAGCCCGGATGAGCGAAGCGACATCCGGGACTCTCGCAGCGGTCCCGGGTATCGCTTCGCTCACCCGGGCTACAGGAGCTCACCCTGTCGTTCGCACCGGCGTTCCGTCCGCCATCAGGGTCACGCCCTTCCGTTCGACGATCATCCCGTAGGCCTGCGGCTGACGGTGAACGTCGAAATTGAAGGTGGTGCGCTTGTAGGAGTTGCAGAGATCGAGATCGCAGCGGGCCAGTGCGATCTCGTCGCCCTTGGTCGTGCATCGCGCGATGATCTCGCCGGAGGGCGCGATGACGCAGCTTCCGCCGATGTGGTCGACGCCCTCCTCGACACCGGCCTTGGCGACGCCGACCACGAAGGTGCCGTTCTGATAGGCGCCGGCCTGCATCACCAGATGATTGTGGAACAGCGAGAGATCGTCATGCTCGGGCGCGGGCGGATTGTGCACCGGCGTGTTGTAGCCGATCATCACCATCTCGACGCCCTGCAGCCCCATGACCCGGTAGGTCTCGCTCCAGCGGCGATCGTTGCAGATCGCCATCCCCATCACGCCGCCAAAGGCCTCGGTCACGCCAAAACCATCGCCGGGCTCGAAATAGCGCTTTTCCAGATGCTGGAATTCGCGCCAAGGCTCGTGCTCGGCATGCCCGGGCAAATGAACCTTGCGATATCTCGCGACGATGGCGCCGCTCTTCTCGACCAGGATGGAGGTGTTGTAGCGCCTGACAATTCCGGCCTCGACCGTCAGCTCGGCATAGCCAAGATAAAATCCGATGCCGATCTCGCGCGCGAGATCGAACAGGCCTCTCGTCTCCGGCCCCGGCATCTCGCGCTCGAAAAAGCTGTCGATCTCGGCTTGATCCTCGAAATACCAGCGCGGAAAGAACGTGGTCAGTGCGAGCTCGGGATAGACGATCAGGTCGCAGCCGTTGGCGTGCGCCTGGCGCATCAAGGCCATCAGGCGCGCCACGACCGCGGTTCTGGTCTCGGTTCGCGCGATAGGGCCAAGCTGGCCGGCCGCGATCGTCACAAATCTCGTCACGAATCTTTCCCTCGTCCGCTTCCCGGGTCAGGTCGCGGCAGAGACTATCGTGCGATGCGTCGCGCGCACAGCCTCGCTGTCCGGCACGGTGCCCAACCGTGAGGCAGTTCGACCGTCACGCGGGGAGCGCCGAGGATGAATGGTGATCGACCGCATCCACGTCGCGCGAAAACACCATCACAGGGCGCCACTCACCATTCTGCGGCGACGGGCTCGTTGAAGAACTGACTGCGCGCCGCCATGCGCGACGGCTGGCGGCGACGATGCCGCTCCGCGACGCGCTTGTTCGGAGCGGCCGCCTTGGCCTGCCTGGGCTCTGCGGCGGGCTGCGCCGCCATGGCAAATGCCTGGCGCGTACCGTCCGGCGCGACTGGCGCCGCCGCATCTGACGTTGACGCCACGGTTTTGGTCAACGGAATCTGTCGGACGTTGGTGTCGAAGACGATCTTCTCCGGCCATGTCTGTGCAGAGTGAATTCGGGCGATCGAGAGGTCCGGCCCGGTTTCGGCGGCGGCGCTCACGGGACCGGCCAGGTAGTAATCAGCAAGGTACAAGAGGGCGAGCAGAGCGCCGCCGGTGAATACGAAATAGCGGATGAGCGGCATGGGTCCCTCGATCGCCTCGTCATCGAGGCCCCTGCAGCAACGGGAAAGAGTGGCAATCGTTCCGGCGCAACGTCGTAGCAATCGCGCGAGGAACTCGCTCAGCCGGTGCACTGGCATTCCGCTTGCTGCGAGGGAGTCAAATCCCTCAGACCCGCAGTGGGTCTGTCTCATCGTGAGGCGATCATGCACCCGACGTCCCGTTTCGAAGCGACCATGCCGACACAGCTCCACGCATTGATCTCTGATCTGCGCTGGCGCATGCGAATGATCGACGCCGACATTCTGGAGGAAGAACGGAAGGCCGGAATCTCCGATCCCCAGAACGTCGCCTACCCCATGCTCGCGCAGAACCTGCGGGCCCGGCGCGACAATATCCGGGTGAGCATCGCCATTCTCGAAAGCCGGCTTGAAAAGCAATCGACCGAGTGGCCGCGCGCCGCCTGATGTGGTGATGGCCGGGCTCCAGACGCGCGCTGACGCGAGGGAACTCCCGTTGCTGATCTGCAACGGTTCCCGTCCGTCTGAAGGCGGACAAAAGAAACTCCCATTGCGGCCACGAACCCCTCTCACAACGCCGTGAGACGAGCAGGGGAACTACGATGCGTGCGCAACGAGTCTGGGTGGTGAATGGGGCCGCCAGCGTCGAACAATTGCAAACCAGATTGGACGATCTGAACAAGCGGCTCGGTCAACTCGAGACCCAGCACCCGGAGAGCTGGAAAGTCGAAGAGCTCAGATCGAGCGCGCTCAGCCTGTCGCGCGAGATCGACGACATCCGCTGCGCCGAGGCGACGGCGGCGCTGAGCGAGCTGCTGCGGAAATAGCCGGCGTTCGCCCGTCGCGCAAGGAACCAACGCCGCCTCCCCGCCATTGCCATGCCGAGCATGGAGCAAAATCATGACCAGGCACCTGACGCGGGCCGATCTCGCGCGCGGCGTGGCCGGCGCGGTATCCACGCTGGTCCTGTGCGCGACGATGGCGTTCACCATCGCGCGCCACTTCGCGTTGTAAGGCATTTGGCGCTGTGAGGGATCTCCGATGACGTCCGATCCTGAGGAATCCGTGAGGCTGCAAGGCTACGGCGAGATGACGTTGCGCACAGCCGTCGCGACGCTGATGGCGCTCGCACCAGGCGAACGATCCGACGCAGCGATCTTCCGCGTCCGCGATGGCGTGCGGCTCGCATCGAGCGAGGTCGCAGAGCTAGCGTCGGAATGGGGCATCACGCCAACGCCGGAGATCAGGTCTCCGAACCTCGTCCCGGAGCAACATTGGACACACGTCGTTCGCGGCATGGTTCGCGAGGCGCCGCTGCCCGCGCTGATGATTGCGTTTATGATTGGCGTGCTGGTGGCGCGGCGGTAGGCCCGCGACAACCGCCGGCGACAGCAGGGTTGATTACTTCTGCTCGTTCGCGCGCATGTCTTCAGCATAAGGACGCAACGCCTCAGACATGCCGTCGAGGCGTTTCTGCCACTCAGCGCCAGTCAGGAAGGCGATCACCGGCTCGTCGCCGGGCGAATTCGTCAGGTATTCGGGATTGCGCAGGCCTTCGGCAATCCCGGCTTCCAGCTTCTTGACGATGTCGTCCGGAACGCCCTTCGGGACCGCGAAGCCGCGTTCTGCTGTCGTCGTGATCGGAAAGCCCACTTCCTCCGCTGTCGGAACTTCGGGCAGCGACGGAAAGCGCTTCTTCGACAGGATCGCGATGACGCGAAGTGGCCCCTTGTTGGTGCCATGCAATTCGGGAATCTCGCTGAGAGTGACCATCCCGACTTCCAGATGCCCGCCCAATAGATCGGTCCGCTGCGCGGCCGTTCCTCTGTAAGAGATTTCGTTGGGCTCGACCTTCGCGGCTGCTGCCAGCATCCGAATGGCCAAATGACCGTTCGTGCCCGCACCGTTGTGACCGAACGTCACCGAGCCCGGCTTGCTGCGAAGTGCGGCAATGACATCCGGCAGATTCTTGAATCTGCTGTCCGCGGGAACCACCATCACGTTCGGATCTTCAACGATCCGTGCGACCAGCCGGATTTCATCCGTGGTGTATTGGGTTTTGCGCGTCATCGGCAGAAAGTTGTAGCCCGGCACGTTGACGACGCCGATCGAATAGGCGTCGGGCGCCGCGCGCGCGATCGCTGCAAACGCGATCTCTCCACCAGCGCCAGGCTTGTTCAGGACGACAAACTTCGCCTTGCCGCCTAGCGCGCGCTCAACAAAGGGAAGAAGTTTGCGAGCCATCACATCGGTACCGCCGCCGGGCGCAAAGCCGACGACGACTTCGATTGGCTTGTCTTCCGGCCACGCGGCCCATGCCGATCCGCAAGCAGCGAAGGTAAAAGCTGCAACGAGCGCGACGATTTTCTTGTTCATGATTTCCTGCCCTGTTTTTTGTTATTGGCCGATCGCTGCTTGAAAGCTGCGATCGAGTGCAGGTTCATCTAACCGTCGGCCTGACCGGATGGCAACCGATCGTCCCGAGCGCGAGCGCTTAATGAGCTCCGGCGGTTTCGAGGCAATTGCGGAAGGGTCAGAGGAGGGCCGCGTGGGAGCCGTGCCTGGCGATGCTTTTGATTGGCTCGCTCGCGGCGAGACGGTAATTCTCTGACCTACCCTGCAACGCCGGATCAGGGATGCCGGCGAAAAGAAAGCCATGCCGCTGCGGCACACGCCTCTGTCCGGCCAAATCGGCCGTGGACCCGCGCCCTAAATCGTTGCAATAAGGCGCTTCCGAGGCCCCGGCGACCGGTCCGCCGAGCCTCTAGAAGAACGTCGACTTTTGGAAGAATGGTCGGAGTGGCAGGATTCGAACCTGCGACCCCTGCGTCCCGAACGCAGTGCTCTACCGGGCTGAGCCACACTCCGACAAGAGGCCGGCTTATAGCGTCGGGTTTGGCGCACCGCAAGCGGCCGAGCTGAGGAATCTTATCTCTGTGAAAACGGGTCTTGAAACGCTGATTTTACCGGCCGGCGAAGCCGGCGCGGAAGCTGCCGCCCGGACATTGGTCGCCGGCGGGCTGGTCGCGTTCCCGACCGAGACGGTCTACGGGCTCGGGGCGGACGCCGGAAATGCCGGCGCGATCGCCCATCTTTACGCCGCCAAGGGGCGGCCGGCCTTCAATCCGCTGATCGCGCATGTCGCCGACCTCGTGGCCGCGCGAAGGATCGGGCGATTCGACGCCTGCGCCTTGCGCCTCGCGGAGGCGTTCTGGCCGGGGCCGCTGACGCTGGTAGTGCCGAAGACGGAAAACTGCCCGGTGGCCGAGCTTGCCACCGCCGGCCTCGATACGGTCGCGATCCGCATTCCGGCCCATCCGGTGGCGCAAGCGATCTTGCGCGCCTTCGGCGGGGCGGTGGTGGCGCCGTCCGCCAACCTTTCCGGCCACGTCTCGCCGACGCTGGCAGCCCATGTCGAGGGCGACCTTGCAGGGCGGATCGACCTGATCGTCGACGGCGGGCCCGTTACGGTCGGCGTCGAATCGACCATCGTCGGCTGCTTTGCGGCGCCGATGCTGCTGCGGCCCGGCGGGCTGTCACGCGAGCGGATCGAGGCCGTGCTCGGCGCACCGCTGGCGCGACTGCCGGCGGAGCCCGACAGCGACGACAGCCAGCCGCTGGCCCCGGGCATGCTGGCCTCGCATTATGCGCCGCGCGCCAATGTGCGGCTCAATGCGCAGGACGTCGCGCCGGGCGAAGCGCTGCTGGCGTTCGGCCCCGCGCGCCTGTCTGGTCTGGAGGCCGCCACCGCGGTCATGAATTTGTCGCCCAGCGGCGATCTCGATGAAGCCGCCGCCAATCTGTTCGGCTATCTTCGCGCCCTCGATGCCAGGGGGCCGCGGGCGATCGCGGTGATGACGATCCCTGAACAAGATCTGGGCGAAGCGATCAACGACCGGCTGCGCCGGGCTGCGGTCGCGAGATAGCGCATGATCCGGAAAAGTGTGTCGCGGTTTTCCGACAAGATCATGCGCAAAGAGTAAGAAGCTTGAGAAGAGACACCACCATGAACGTCAATCATTCCGCCATCGCTCCGCTTGCGCCCGAGCTGATCGAACAATTCCGCAAGATCGTCGGCGAGAGGCACGCCATCACCGATGCGGCTGACATCGAGGCCTATGTCACCGAGGAGCGCAATCTGTTCCACGGCCGCTCGCCGCTGGTGCTGCGCCCGGGCTCGACCGCCGAAGTCGCCGCGATCTGCGAGCTCGCCTCCGAGCACAAAATCGCACTGGTGCCGCAGGGCGGCAATACCGGGCTCGTCGGCGGCCAGACCCCGCACCATGGCGAGGTGGTGGTGTCGCTGCGGCGGCTGGACAAGATCCGCGAGGTCGATACTGCGTCGAACACCATGACCTGTGAGGCCGGCGTCGTGCTGCAGATCGCGCAGCAGAAGGCCGCGGAATTCGACCGGCTGTTTCCGCTCTCGCTCGGCGCGGAAGGGAGCTGCACCATCGGCGGCAATCTCTCGACCAATGCCGGCGGCACGGCCGCGCTCGCCTATGGCGTCGCGCGCGAGATGGCGCTGGGGCTTGAGGTGGTGCTGGCCGACGGGCGCGTGCTCAACGTGCTGTCGAAGCTGAAGAAGGACAACACCGGCTACAATCTGCACAACCTTTTCATTGGCGCGGAAGGCACGCTCGGCATCATCACCGCGGCGACGCTGAAGCTGTTTCCGAAGCCGCGGTCGATCGAGACCGCCTTCGTCGGGTTGAAGTCGCCGGACGCCGCGCTGAAGCTGCTGGCGATCGCGCAAAGCGAGGCCGCCAATGCGCTCACGAGTTTTGAATTGCTCTCGGAGATGGCGGTCGATTTCTCGATTCGCCACGGCATCGATGTGCGCGATCCGCTCGCGCAAAAGCATGCCTGGTACGTGCTGATGGAATTATCGTCACCCGGCGACGATGCCCGCACGCCACTGGAAACCATCCTCGGCCGCGCCATGGAGGACGAGATCGTCGACGACGCGGTGATCGCGGCCAATCTGACGCAGCGCGCCGGATTCTGGAAGCTGCGCGACGAGATGTCGTCGGCGCAGAAGCCGGAGGGCGGCTCGATCAAGCACGATATTTCCGTGCCGGTGGCCACCGTGCCCGCCTTCATCGCCGAGGCCAATGAAGCCGTGGTCAAGCTGATCCCCGGCGCGCGGCCGGTGCCGTTCGGCCATCTCGGCGACGGCAATCTGCACTACAATGTCAGCCAGCCCATCGGCGCCAACACCGCGGATTATCTGGCGCGCTGGCACGAGATGAACGCGGTCGTGTTCGCCATCGTGCTGCGCATGGGCGGCTCGATCTCGGCGGAGCACGGTATCGGCGTGCTCAAGCGCGACGAGCTGCCCGATGTGAAGGACAAGACTGCAATCGAGCTGATGCGACAGTTCAAGGCGATGCTCGATCCACTTGGAATCATGAACCCGGGCAAAGTGCTGTGAGTGCGCTCTCGATCGACACGATCACCGAGGCCGATGTCGAGCCCGTGGTTGCGCTGTGGCAGCGCTGCGGGCTGACGCGGCCGTGGAACGATCCGCATGCCGACATCGCGCTGGCGCGGCGACGCGACAATTCCACGATCCTGCTCGGCCGCGACGGCGGCGCCATCGTCGCCACCGTGATGGTCGGCCATGACGGCCATCGCGGCTGGGTCTATTACGTCGCCGTCGATCCGGGTAGCCAGAAGCGTGGCTACGGACGCGTCATCATGGCGGCGGCCGAAGACTGGCTGCGTCAAGCCGGAATTTTGAAACTCCAGCTCCTGGTCCGGCGCGGTAATGAGCAAGCCAATGCGTTCTACCAGTCGCTGGGTTTCGAGGAATCGACCTCGGTGATGTTCCAGAAGTGGCTCGACGGCCGCACCACAACGCCAAGCAATTGAGATCGAGCCATGACCATTTCCGACCGCGTCCGCATCAAGGACGTCCGCGTGCTCTCGGACGGCTGGACCACGCTGAAGAACACCACGTTCGAGTACCGGCGCGCCAATGGCGAATGGCAAACGCAGCATCGCGAGACCTATGAGCGCGATAACGCCGCCGCCGTGCTGCCGTATAGTCTGGCACGCCGTACGGTGATCCTGGTGAAGCAATTCCGCCTGCCGGCGTTCATTCGCGGCTACGACGATTTGCTGATCGAGGCGGCCGCCGGCGTGCTGGACGATGCCTCGCCCGAGATACGCATCCGCGCCGAGGCCGAGGAGGAAACCGGCTATCGCCTGCACCACGTCCACAAGGTGTTCGAGGCGTTCATGAGCCCCGGCGCCATCACCGAGAAGCTGCATTTCTTCGTCGCCGAATACGAGCCGGAGATGCGGGTCAGCGACGGCGGCGGCCTCGAACATGAAGGCGAGGACATCGAGGTGCTGGAGCTCGGCATCGACGAGGCGCTGGCGATGATCGCGGACGGGCGCATCATCGACGCCAAGGCCATCATGCTGCTGCAGCATGTGGCGCTGCATGTGTTTCGGTGAACTTGCTTACTCTTGAGCTCACCCCCGACTATCTCTAGTCTGTGGCCAACAAGAACCAGGAGACGCGCCCCATGTCCGCTTCGCGCGACGACGAATTCGGTTTTGCGCCCGATTATGACGCCCCCGTGCCCTATATGCAGCGCACGCGGGACTATTACGCCGCGATTGGCTACACCACCGCGTATCGCTGGGCGCACTACACCGAGGCGCCGTTCCAGCCGCTGAAGAAGCCGCTGTCGCAGTCGCGCGTCACCATCATCACGACGGCCGCACCATACGACCCCACCAAGGGCGACCAGGGCCCGGGCGCGGCGTATAATGGCGGCGCGAAATTCTACCAGGTCTATGACGGCGACACGGCGAAGCCACACGACCTTCGCATCTCGCATATCGGCTACGACCGCAAGCACACCACGGCCACCGACAACGGCACCTGGTTTCCGCTGCCGCAGCTTTTGAAGGCGAGCGCTGCGGAGCGCATCGGCGAGGTGGCCCCGCGCTTCTTCGGCGCGCCGACCAACCGCAGCCATCGCGTCACTCTCGACACCGACGCGCCGGAGATTCTGGCGCGCTGTCTGGCCGACAAGGTCGACGTCGCGGTACTAGTGCCGAACTGCCCGGTCTGTCACCAGACCACGGCGCTGGTGGCGCGGCATCTCGAGGCGAACGGCATTCCGACCGTGATCATGGGTTGCGCCAAGGACATCATCGAGCACGCCGCCGTGCCGCGCTTCCTGTTCTCGGATTTCCCGCTCGGCAATTCCGCCGGCAAGCCGCACGACGTCGCCTCGCAGGCGCAGACGCTCGAGCTGGCGCTGAAACTGCTGGAAACCGCGAGCGGCCCGCAGACCACCATGCAGTCGCCGCTGCGCTGGAGCGAGGACGCCTCCTGGAAGCTCGACTACAACAACGTCGCGCAGCTCTCAGCCGAAGAGCTGGCGCGCCGCCGTGCCGAATTCGACAAGCAGAAGGAGATCGCGCGCGGCAATCGCGCCGCCTGACGTCCTCCGACAACCAAAACAAAAAGGGAGAGCGACGTGACGCGACCGTTCGAGGGCGTGAAGATCCTGGACTTCACGCAAGTGCTGGCCGGGCCTTATGCGAGCTACCAGCTCGCGCTCCTGGGCGCCGACGTCATCAAGGTCGAGCGGCGCGAGGGCGAGGACATGCGCCGCACGCCGCTCTCGCGCGAATGGGCCGACCGCGGTCTGGCGCCAGCGTTCCAGGCCATCAACGGCAACAAGCGCAGCCTGACGCTCGATCTGCAAAAACCCGATGCGATCGCGATCGTGAAGAAGCTCGCCGCGCAGGTCGACGTGGTCATGGAAAATTTCCGCCCCGGCGTGATGGACAAGCTCGGCATCGGCTACGAGGCGCTGTCCGCGATCAATCCGAAGCTGATCTACTGCGCGGTGTCCGGTTTCGGCCAGACCGGTCCGGACCGGCTGCGCCCCGGCTATGACGGCAAGATGCAGGCGCTGTCCGGCATCATGGCGATCACGGGTCATACCGAAACCGGCCCGACGCGTGCGGGCTTTGCCGTGTGCGACGTGCTGTCGGGCGCGACCGCTGCCTTTGGCGTGTCGAGCGCGCTGTACCAGCGCGATCGCACCGGCAAGGGCCAGCTCATCGACGTCTCCATGCTGGAGGCGACGATGGCGTTCCTGTCGGGACAGATCGCGGACTGGTCGGTTGCCGGCCATCGCCAGCAGCTGTCGGGCAATCAGGCCGTCAGCCGCAGGACCACGGCGAATTTGTTCAAATGCGGCGACGGTCATATCCTGCTCGCCGTCAACAACGAGAAGCAATATCGCGCGCTGATGTCTGCGCTCGGCCGCGAGGACACGCTCAGCGATCCGCGCTTTGCCGACTGGTTCGCGCGCAACGAGCACGAGCCGGCGCTACGCGCCATCATCGAGGAAGCGCTCGCGGCAAGGCCCGCGCGCGAATGGGAGACCATCCTTGAAGATGCCGGCGCGCCCTGCGCCAGCATCTGGAAGGTCGAGGAAGTGATCGACCATCCGCAGATCAAGGCGCGCGGCGCGATCCAGGAGCTCGATACGCCCTATGGCCGCCTGCGCTTTGCCGGCAGCGGCTTCAAGCTCGCGCATGGCGGCGGCAGGCTCGACCGCATGGCGCCGGAGCTCGGTGCGGATACGGACGCGATACTGGGCGAGCTGGGATTTGACGCGGCCGAGATTGCGGCGCTGCGGGCGCGGGAGATCGTTTAAGGGCGAAGCCGCCTAAAACAACGACCCCTGCCCGTCATCGGCCGAGCCAACCGCCGCTTTCCGCACCACCTTCTTCGGCTTCACCGCCTCCGCCTCCATCTCCTCCGCGCTGATCGGAAGCAGCAACTGGTCGTCGTCGTTGACGACGCGGTTGACTCGGGTGGAGACCGGGTGCCAGGCGAATTCGCCGATGCGCGGGGCGGTCATCAGCGGCAACACGGCATCGACGTCATCGCTGCGGCTGTCGAGCCAGCGCTCGAAATCGCGCGGGCTGATGGTGACGGGCACGCGGTCATGCAGCGTGGCGAGATCCTCGCCCGCCGCCGCCGTGACGATCGCGACCGTGTCGAGCTCCTCGCCGTTCGGCCCGACCCAGGTCTCGAACAATGCGGCAAAGCCGAGCGGCGCGCCGTCGGCGCGATGGATGAAGAAGGGCTGCTTGCGGCCATCCTCCGTCTTCCATTCGTAATAGCCGTCGGCCGGAATCAGGCCGCGGCGCCGGCGAATCGCGCGTTTGAAGGCGGGCTTGTCCAGCACCGTCTCGGAACGCGCATTGATCAGGAGCGTAAACCCGCGGGGATCCTTGACCCAGCCCGGCAGCAGTCCCCAGCGCATCAGGCGAAAATGGCGCGCGCCGTTCTCGGCCAGCACGACCGGAATCGGTTGTGTCGGGGCCACATTGAACCGGGGCGGGAAGTTCGGCTGCTCAATGTAGCCGAACAGTTGCCGCAAAGCCGCGGGGGTCGAAGTTATGACGAAGCGTCCACACATCCTCGAGGGCCTATATAGGGTCCGTTCAGGTCCTTTTAACCCCGAACGTTAACACTGCGGCAGATGAGCTCAACGGTCTCCCAGCCGGCGCGAATGCATAGACAGACGGCGCCCGAGGCCGCGGCCTGGGCCGAGCGGCTGCGCGTGGCCAACATCAACCCGCGGACCGGGCTTGCCACCGACTATCTCAACCATTTCAATGAAGCCGTGATGCTGCTGGAAATGGTGCCGGACATGCCGGAATGCGCGGAAGATTTTCTGACCTGGTCGCCGCTGTCCTATGCCGAGCATTTCACGGCCTCGAATTTCAAGGCCCGGGATCTGGCGATCGAGGCCTATGAAAAGGCCGAGCCGAACGTGCGCGCCCAGTTCGACCATCTCACCGACACCATGACCTCGATCCTGTCGGCGGTCGGTTCGGCCATGCGCGAGGTCGAGAAGGACACGACCCGCGTGCGCCTCGCCGAGCAAGCCGCCCAGTGGGTCAAGCCGCTGATCGCGGCCTGCGGCGGCATCATCAATGGCGGCGCGGAAGCCGACGTCGACAACATCATGGCGAACTAGGCCCGAGCAGGTGAAGTCATGGCTGCGATCGTTCAGCCCACCCGTCCCCAGATCGCGGTCAGTGCCGCGATTTTTCGTGACGGCAAGGTGCTTCTGACCCGTCGCGCACGCTCGCCGGCAAAGGGGTTCTATTCGCTGCCGGGCGGCCGGGTCGAGTTCGGCGAATCGCTGCACCAGGCGCTAGCGCGCGAGATCGACGAGGAGACCGGGCTCGATATCGACATCATCGGCCTCGCGGGCTGGCGCGAGGTGCTCCCGGCCGCGGCCGGCGCCGGCCACTATTTGATCATGTCCTTTGCTGCCCGCTGGGTGGCCCGGGAGCCGGTTCTCAACGACGAGCTCGACGACTACCGCTGGATCGCCCCGGAGGCCCTGGCGTGCCTTGGCGAGCTCAAGCTGACCGGCGGGCTGGAAGAGATCATCCAGTCGGCCCACCGGCTGATCGGCCCCTGACCGCCCCCGCCTTGCGTCCACCGCCCCGAGGAGGCATACACCCCGCCGATGTCGACGCGATTTCTGGCCATTTTTGCCCTGATTCTCGCCTGTGCCTCGGTGCCCACGAGGGCTCAGGACGGGGCAGCGCCGTTTGACGGCGATTTGCAGCGGCTGGCGGAGATCCTCGGCGGGCTGCACTATCTGCGCGGCATCTGCGGGTCCAACGAGGGCAACAAATGGCGCAGCGAGATGCAGGCGCTGATCGATGCCGAAACCCCCGCGGGCGAACGCCGCACTCGCATGATCGCCGGCTTCAACCGCGGCTATAACGGTTTTCAGCAGACCTACCGGAGCTGCACGCCAGCCGCGACGGTGGCGATCCGCCGCTACATCGAGGAAGGCGCGAAGATCTCGCGCGATCTGACGGCGCGTTACGCGAACTGAATTCCTGTCGGCTTCATCCTGCAACGCAAATTCCTCATCCTGAGGAGCCCGCCAAAGCGGGCGTCTCGAAGGATGAAAGGCCCGGCTTTAGCGGGGCCCGCATGGTTCGAGACGCGCGCGAAGAACGCGCTCCTCACCATGAGGATTGGGCTGTCGGACGCGCGGCGGGGAACCCTGTCATCGACTTTGTACACAGCCGTTAACCGTTCCTAAAGATGTGGCCTAGCGGGCGTTAACGCGCGTGCTACACCTCTCGCACAGCGCATCGCCGTGGATCGCGCCCCAGCCCTGATCGAGTTTCATGAGCCATCCAGTGTCCTACGCCCCCGCACGCGCGCCGCTGCCCGATCACGAGCAGAAGCAGGCCGCACTGAGCTATCTCAACGAGGCCTGGGCCGAAGCGCGCCATGATGGCGTCGACGGCGACTGCCTGGCGCAGGCGAGCCTGTTCGCGGCCCTTGCCGAGCTCGTCGGCACCTATGGCGAGGACGCGGTGGCGAAGTTCGTCGAAGGCTTTCCCGGCCGCATCCGCAACGGCGAATTCTCGGTCGACATTTCCAGACAGTAAGTCTTTCTCCAGGCAGTAAGCCTTGCCGAAAATGCCCCCGCCACGCGGGCGGGGCCAGTTTCCGCTGCCGCCGCGAATGCGCTCCCCAGCCCGTTACGGCTCGATCTTGAGCGTCGCTTTCATGTTGGGATGATAGCGGCAGTAATAATCCACCGTGCCTGCCTTCTTGAGAACCAACGTCCCTGATTTTTTCGCCGGCAGGTTGACGTCGAAATCGCCGTTCCCAGCAGTCGCGGTGTGGGCGAACACGTCCTTGTTGATCCATTCAATGGTGTCGCCGACCTTGGCCGAAGCGTCTTTCGGCGACACTTCGAGATTCTCCATCGTGATCTCGATGGTCGCAGCGTGCGCCGGGACGGCCAACGCCACGAGCAGGACCGCTGACACGATCGCAGACAATCGTCCCGGCATCATCGCCTCCCTATTTCAGCTCCGCCGCGACATGCTCGGCATGCTGCTGATGCCCCTGGAAGATTTTCAGGCCGGTCTGCAGCAGGCTCTTCAGTTCAGCATTGCTGGCGGATGGAATGAGCTGGGTTTCCAGCGCGCCGTTGACCGTCTTGTGATAGGCGACCTCGTTCGCGACATAGGCCTTGTCGAAGGCCGCACCGCTCAGCTTGTCCAGTTCGGCGACCTTCTCGCTCGCCTGCTTCGACAGCGCCTTGCTGGTGTCGTTGTCTTCAGGCGTGACGTTCAGCTTCTTGACCAGCGCGAGCGCCTGCTTGTTGACGGCCTCGTGGTCGCGCAGCATGTCGTCGGCAAACGCCTTCACGTCCTTGTTCTTGGTCTTCTTCTGCGCCTGCTTGGCTGCGTTGATGTCGATCAGGCCCGCGGTGTAGGCGATATGGGCGATCTGCGGATCGGTCAGCTTGTCGGCTGCACGGGCGCCTTGCAGCAGCGCGGGGCTCGACAACAAGACTGCAGCGGCAATCGCCGCGCTCCAACGAACGAACATGGTTTGACACTCCTGTGGTGCCGGACGCTTTGCCGGCGCGTTGCTTCACAGGCGTTGGATGGGACTATGGCGCGAACGTTCCCGAAAAACTTCAGCCGCCGATGCCGAGCCGCTTCAGCACCGACACGGTCAGCCGCTCGCAGCGCCACCCGGCGAACGGGAACGCATCCATCACCACCGGACCAATCTCCTTCTCGACGTTCTCGCGCAGCATGGTCCGCGCACGGTGCAGCCGCGTCTTCACGGTCTCGGGCTTGACGCCGAGCAGCTCGGCAGTCTCCTCGATGTTCATGCCTTCCATGACGCGTGCGACGAAGACCATGCGGAAGACATCCGGTAATTCATCGATGGCGCGCTCGACGACGCGCTGGATTTCACGTTGGGCCATGGTCCTTTCCGGATCGCCTGCGGGAGAAGCGGGAAATTTGATGATCTGCGCCTCGAGCATCGCTTCAGGCACCGAGCCGAGCTCGACATGCGGCCTGGTGCTTCGCGCCCGGCCAAGCGCCTCGTTGATGGCGATGCGCGACAGCCAGGTCGACAGCCCGGACTCGCCGCGGAAGCTGTCGAGATGGGTGAAGGCGCGGACATAGGTTTCCTGAACGACATCCTCGGCTTCGCTGTCGCTGCGCAGGATTCCGCGCGCCAGACGATAGAGCCTGCGGTTATTGGCCTGCATGATCTCGCGCAACGCGGCCTCGTCACGGCCCCGCGCCCGCTCGACCAGTTCGGCTTCCAAGGTCCGGATTTCCGATGTTTTGGCGCCGGCGGATAGGTCGGCTGCGGTCCGTGGCATGGCGGTCACCTGCTCGTTTGGCTTCGTCCGGACATTGGATGCCGCCCCAAGGGAAAGGTTCCCAACTTTCTGGTCTCCCCCGGAGGCCTAATCCGTCTCGACCGGAAGCGCCGGATCCCTCGCCCACTCGCCCATCGAGGCATCGTACAGCGTCAGCTTGTCGTAGCCGAGCTGCGTCAGCAGCAGCAGGTCGATCGTCGCCGAGATGCCGCCGCCGCAATAGCAGATCACATTCTTATCGCGGGTGACGCCTGCCGCGACGAATTTGGCTTCGGCATCGGCGAGCGTCGTCAGCGTCTTGTCGGCATTGGTGAGGGTTGCCGCGGGAACATTGACGCTGCCGGGAACGCGGCCGGGCCGGCCGTAGCGGCTCGGCTCGAGGCCGCGATGAAATTGCGGGCCGAGCGCGTTGACGATAACAGTCGCGGGATCGCCGAGCCGTGCCTTCACTGCATTCTTGTCGACGAAGGAATCTGCGCGCGGTGTGGCCTTGAAGGTCGTGGCCGGATAACCCTTCGGTCCTCCTGATACGACCGGCCGACCCTCTTCCTTCCATTTGTCGAGGCCACCGTCGAGCACCCGCGCGTCGACGCCGAGCGAGCCCAGCATCCACCAGAACCGCGTCGACCACATCATGGTGCCGATGCTGTAGAGCACGACGGACTTCGATGCATCGAGGCCGTGGCGGCCGAACGCGGCCTCCAGCTGGGCCACATCAGGCATCATGAAGAATTGCTGCGCAGAGGCGTCGGAGAACTCGCCTTGCAGGTCGAGAAAATCGGCCCCCGGGATGTGGCCTGCCTCGAATGTCTTGTCGCCGGGTACCGCGCGATAGGGCACGTCGCTGCCCGGCGGCACCGGCTCGTTGTAGGTCGTGCAGTCGTAGAGGCGCAGGTTGGGATCGCCGAGCTGGGCCGCGAGTTGCTCGGTGGTGATGAGGGGTGTCGGTTGGGACATTCATTCCTCCCTCAGCGTCGTCCTGGCGAAAGCCAGGACCCATTACCACAGGATCAAGTTGTGGCGCACAAGCGTAGCCACCCATCTTCGCAACAAAATGCAGTCGGGGTAATGGGTCCTGGCTTTCGCCAGGACGACACCGGATGTGTGGGAAGTTTGTGCCGCTTACCTGCAATCCTTACGCCTTCAACGTCTCCAGAAACCGCACCGGCTCACCTTGCGCGGCCGTCACGAGTTCGCCCTGCCACATCACGCGGCGGCCGCGGATGAAGGTGCCGACGGGCCAGCCGGTGACGCGGACGCCGTCATAGGGGGTCCAGCCGGCCTTGGACGCGACCCATTTGTTGGTGATGGTCTCGCTGCGCTTGAGATCGACGACGGTGAAGTCGGCGTCGTAGCCGGCGGCGATGCGGCCCTTGCAGGCCATATTGTAGAGGCGCGCGGGGCCGGCGCTGGTGAGATCGACGAACCTTGCGAGCGACAGGCGGCCGGCATTGACATGGTCGAGCATGAGCGGCACCAGCGTCTGCACACCGGTCATACCGGAGGGCGAGGCCGGATAGGTCTTCTGTTTTTCTTCAAGCGTATGCGGGGCGTGGTCCGAGCCGAGCACGTCGATGATGCCCTGCTCGATGCCGCGCCAGATGCCGGCGCGGTGATCGGCGCCGCGCACCGGCGGATTCATCTGCGCCAGCGTGCCGAGCCGCTCGTAGCATTCGGGCGCGACCAGCGTGAGATGATGCGGCGTCGCCTCGCAGGAGGCGACATCCTTGTGGTCGCGCAGGAACTCGATCTCTTCCTTGGTCGAGATGTGCAGCACATGGATGCGCTTGCCCGTCTCGTGCGCGAGCTTTACCAGCCGCTGCGTCGCCATCAGCGCCGCGGTCTCGTCGCGCCACACCGGGTGCGAGCGCGTGTCGCCCTCGATGCGCAACGATTTGCGCTCGTTGAGGCGGTATTCGTCCTCAGCGTGGAAGGCTGCGCGGCGGCGAATCACCTGGAAGATGCGGCGCAGGCTTTCGTCGTCTTCCACCAAGAGCGCGCCGGTCGAGGAGCCGATGAACACCTTGACGCCGGCGCAACCGGGCGCTCGCTCCAGCACCGGCAGGTCCTGCACGTTCTCGCGGGTGCCGCCGATGAAGAAGGCGAAGTCGCAATGCATGCGGTGATGGGCACGCTTCACCTTGTCGGTGAAGGTGGCCTCGGTCACGGTCAATGGCGAGGTGTTCGGCATCTCGAACACGGCGGTGACGCCGCCCATCACGGCGCTGCGCGAGCCGGTCTCGAGGTCTTCCTTCTGCTCCAGCCCGGGCTCGCGGAAATGCACCTGCGTGTCCATCACGCCGGGCAGGATGTGCAGGCCCTTGCAGTCGATCACTTCGGCGGCGGAAGCCTGCGAGAGCGCGCCAATCTCGGCAATGCGGCCGTTGACGACGCCGATATCGCGGGCTCCCTCGCCGTCCTGGTTGACGACAGTGCCGCCCTTGAGGATCACGTCGAAACGCTGGGTCATGGCTGAAGGCCTCTCTCGTCCCCAAGCGCAGGGCTTGAGGTCTTGTCGTTTTTGCCTTGCGGGCTTACGTTCCGGAGCAACATGTCGCAAGAGATTTTCGTATGAAATCAGCGTTTCTTCCGGACCGGGGCGTGATCAAGGTCGCGGGCGAGGATGCGCGCAACTTCCTCAATGGCCTCGTCACGACCGATGTCGACAAGCTGAAGCCGGGCCTCGGCCGATTCGGCGCACTGCTGACGCCGCAGGGCAAGATCATCGTGGATTTCCTGATCACGGAAGCGCCTGACGGCCATGGCGGCGGGTTCCTGATCGATTGCCCGAAGCCGCTTGCCGATGGCCTCGCCACCAAGCTGAAATTCTACAAGCTGCGCGCCAAGGTCACGGTGGAAAACCTGTCCGAGGATCTCGGCGTGCTCGCGGCCTGGGACGGCAAGCCCGCGGCCCAGCCCGACCTCGCCTTCGCCGATCCGCGCAATGAAGACCTCGGCACCCGCATCCTGATCCCCGAAGATCTCAAACAGAAGCTGTCCGATCTGATCGGCGCCGAGCTCGTCGACGCCGCCGCATACGAGGCCCACCGCATCGCGCTCGGCGTGCCGCGCGGCGGGCTCGATTTCACGTACAGCGATGCGTTCCCGCACGAGACCAACATGGACCGTTTGGCCGGTGTCGATTTCGACAAGGGCTGCTATGTCGGCCAGGAGGTCGTCTCGCGCATGCAGCATCGCGGCACCGCCCGCACCCGCAGCGTGAAGGTGCTGCTCGAGAACTCCTCGCCTGAGCCCGGCGTCAGCATTCTCGCCGGCGACAAGCCGGTTGGCACGATGGGCTCGTCGGCGCAGGGCAACGGTATCGCGCTGGTGCGCATCGACCGCGTCGCCGATGCGCTCGACGCGGGACAGGCGCTGACTGCCGGTGGCCTCGCTGTGAGGCTTGCGGAACCAGACGTCGTGCGCATTCCAACGAAGCAACCCACCGCATGAGCCGTGCTCCCCGCCTGCATCCCGACGGAAAGACGCGTTGCCCCTGGCCCGGCGAAGATCCGCTCTACGTCGCCTATCACGACACGGAATGGGGCGTGCCGGAATACGACGACCGCGCGCTCTATGAGAAGCTGATCCTCGACGGTTTCCAAGCCGGCCTGTCCTGGATCACCATCCTGCGCAAGCGCGACAATTTCCGCAAAGCCTTCGACGATTTCCAGCCGGACAAGATCGCGCGCTACAGCGAGAAGAAAGTTCACGCGCTGATGAACGATGCCGGCATCGTCCGCAACAAGGCCAAGATCGACGGCGCGATATCGAGCGCGAAATCCTATCTCGACATCATGGAGAAGGGCCCCGGCTTCTCGAAATTCCTGTGGGACTTCATGGACGGAAGGCCCAAGGTCAATCATTTCAAGACCACCGCGAGCGTACCGGCCTCGACGCCGCTCTCCATGCAGATCTCCAAGGAGCTGTCCGCGCGCGGCTTCAAATTCGTCGGCCCGACGATCGTGTATGCCTTCATGGAGGCGACCGGCATGGTCAACGATCATCTCGTCGACTGCCATTGTCACGCGAGCTGCGGCAAGTCGCAGCGCAAGCCGCGCCTCAAGGCCAAATGAGCGCGAAGAAGACGGAACGCGGCGCCGACACCCGCGCCTGGCAACGTATGCTGTCGGGCCGGCGGCTCGATTTGCTCGATCCCTCCCCGCTCGACATCGAGATCGCCGACGTCGCGCATGGGCTGGCGCGTGTCGCCCGCTGGAACGGCCAGACCATTGGCGCGCACATCTTCTCGGTCGCGCAGCACACGCTGCTGGTCGAAACCGTGATGCGGCACGAGAACCCGCGCGTGGATCAGCGCATGCGGCTTGCGGCGATGCTGCATGACGCACCCGAATACGTGATCGGCGACATGATCTCGCCGTTCAAGGCGGTGCTCGATGGTCATTACAAGGCGGTCGAGAAACGCCTGCTCGGCGCCATCCACATCCGCTTTGGCCTGCCGCCGGTACTGCCGGAGGAGATCACGCTGGCGATCAAGGCCGCCGATCGCGGCGCGGCCTATCTGGAGGCGACGACGCTGGCCGGCTTCAGCGAGAGCGAGGCCAAGCGCCTGTTCGGCAAGGATCCCGGCCTCTCCGACAGCGTCCGGCGCGACTATCTCACCCCCTGGACGGCTGCCCGGGCCGAGAAGCAGTTTCTGGAGCGGTTTGGCGCCGTGTTTGCGTAGGTCCTGCAGGGCGGGCATTGGGGCCCTTGCGCCGCCCCCAACTGATTTTGCGCAATGAGACGAAAGTGGTGGGTACGCTTCGCTTTGCCCACCCCGCCAACGCTCGCTATAATGTGCGGAAAAAGGTCCGCCATGATCCACGTCTGTTCCCTCGCCGCCCTTCCCGAAACCGTCCGCCTCACCAAGGCCAGCCACGTGCTGACCGTGATGGCCAATGTCGAGCAGGTGGCGCGGCCGGTGTCGGTGCTGCCGGCCAACCATCTCAAGGTGTCGATGGACGACATCACCGAGGAGATGGACGGCTTCGTCGCGCCATCGGAAACGCATATCGAGCAGGTGCTGAATTTCGTGCGCGGCTGGGACCGCGACGCGCCGCTGGTGGTGCATTGCTATGCCGGCATCAGCCGCTCCACCGCGAGCGCCTTTGCCGCCGTGTGCGCACTCAATCCGGATCGCGACGAGACCGAGATCGCGAAGAAGATCCGGGCAGCTTCCCCGATCGCCTGGCCGAACCGCCGCATCGTCGGTCTTGCCGACCGTGCGCTGGGGCGCAACGGCCGCATGCTGCGCGCACTCGACGAGATGGGCCCGGGCGCGATGATGGTCGAGGGCCGCCCCTTCGTGATCGAGCTCGAATGACAGTTGCGCACCACAGCACAGGTGCGCTCCCTCTCCCGCTTGCGGGAGAGGGGTGGGGAGAGGGTATCTCCGCATCGGGACAGTCCCCTAGAGGAGAAAGCTCTCACCCGGCGCTGCGCGCCGACCTCTCCCGCAAGCGGGAGAGATTACAGCGAGCCCGCGGCGAGACCGGCTCAATCAATTGGCATACCTATCTCATCACTCACGCGACCGCCGTCGCATGAGCGAAAAGCTGCTGACGCCGATCGAGATCGGCCTGACTGCCGCGATCGTCGCGATCGAGGATCACGAGCCGCTGATCCTCACCGCGCGCGACAGTGACGGACTGGCGGGCCTGCCGTTCGGCCCGTTCGATGCGCCGAGCCATCGCACTTTCGAGATCGGCCTGCGGGCCTGGGTCGAGGAACAGACGGGGCTGCGGCTCGGCTATGTCGAACAGCTCTACACGTTCGGCGATCGCGGCCGGCATGCCGAGGCCGGCGACACCGGCGCGCACATGGTGTCGATCGGCTATCTCGCACTGACGCGCGCCATCGGCGGCGAACTGGCAGCCACGAGTGCGAGCTTCGCGCCATGGTATCGCTTCCTGCCTTGGGAGGACCGGCGCGAGGGCCCGCCCGCGATCGTCGCGCGCGACATCATCCCGGCATTGACCGAGTGGGCCGAAGAGGAGACGCCCGAAACGACGCGCGCATTGCCCCGCAAGGATCGGGTGCGGTTCTATTTCGGTCTGGACGGCGCGTCCTGGGACGAGGAGCGCGTGCTCGACCGCTACGAGCTCCTGTACGAGGCTGGGCTGGTCGAGGAAGCGCGGCGCGACGGCCGTCCTGCGGCATTAGCGCGCAAGGCCCTGCCCGCGCTCGGCACATCCATGCGCTTCGACCACCGCCGGATTCTTGCGACAGCGGTCGCGCGACTGCGTGCCAAACTGAAGTATCGTCCTGTGGTCTTTGAACTTTTGCCCGCCGAGTTCACACTCACCGAATTGCAGTATACGGTGGAGGCGATCTCCGGCCGACACCTGCACAAACAAAATTTCCGCCGCCTGGTCGAAATGGAAGCCCTGGTCGAACCGACCGGGGTGATGTCGACACAGACGGGCGGACGTCCGGCGGCGCTCTACCGCTTCCGTCGCGAGGTGCTCCAGGAGCGGCCCGCGCCGGGCTTGCGCGTACGCTCCCGGCGCTAACCCGATATATGTGTGATCGGCCCCTGCCCGCCGATTGCCTGGAGGCTTTATGTCTGACGGTCCGTTCGACGTCTTCGCGCTGATCATTGCGGTCATCGCTTTCATCATCGCGATCAAGGCCTCCAGCCAGGCGTCTGAGCTGCGACGACGGCTGAGCTCGCTCGAAGAGACGTTCCACGCGCAACGGCCCGTGCAGCCGCCGCGGATCCCGGCAGATGTGTGGGCTGAAGCGTCCGCGACGACTTCCGCAGCGCCGCCGTCGCTTGTGCCCCAAGCCGAAGTGGTGCCCGAAGCGCCGCCCCCGCTCATCACCGAGGATGTTTCACCGCCACCGCTCGCAGCGAACACCGGGGCCGACGCGACGCCGCCGCTGCCCGCACCCGCGCCCGGCTTCGAGGAACGGCTCGGCACTCGCTGGGTGGTGTGGATCGGCGGCCTTGCGCTCGCGCTCGGCGGCTTCTTCATGGTGCGCTATTCGATCGAGGCCGGCCTCGTCGGCCCCGGCGTGCGCGTGTTCCTTGGCGGCGTATTCGCGCTGGCGCTGCTGGGGGCCGGCGAATGGTCACGCCGCAAGGAGAGCATCTCCAATATCGCCGCGTTGCCGATCGCCAACATTCCCGCGATTCTCACCGCGGCCGGCACGGCGGTGGCGTTTGCGACCATCTACGCGGCTTACGCGCTCTATGGCTTCCTCGTGCCAGCGACCGCCTTCGTGCTGCTCGGCCTCGTCGCGCTCGGCACGCTGGCCGCGGCGCTCTTGCACGGGCCCGCGCTCGCGGGCCTCGGCGTGGTCGGCGCGTTCGTGACGCCGATCCTCGTCTCCAGCGACAAGCCGGACTATTGGGCGCTCTACATTTATCTCGCGATCGTCACCGCCGCGAGCTTCGGCCTCGCCCGTATCCGGCTGTGGCGCTGGCTTGCAGTCACCACCATCGCCTTCGCCGTGCTCTGGATCTTTCCGGGACTAGATACCAGCGACTTGCAGGTCGCACCGCACGCTTTCCATGTGATCGCAGGCTTCGTTCTTGCCGCTCTTCTCGTGGTCTGCGGCTTCATGTTCGGCCCGACGATCGAGGACGGCGAGATCGAACCGGTCTCGTCCGGCTCGCTCGGTGCCTATCTGTTCGGCGCGATGCTGATCGTGCTGTCGAGCGCGCATGCGGACCTGGCGCTGATCGCTTTCGCGCTGCTGGTCGGCGCGACGCTGCTTGTCGCCTGGCGCGCGCCGGCGGCCACCGGCGCACTCGGCGCGGCGGCCGCAACCGTCTTCGTCGTGTTCGCCGAATGGGCGGTGCGCGCCAATCCCGACATGCTGGTGCTGCCGGGCGGCCCCATCGCCGGCATCGCACCGACGGCGATCGACAGTGCGGTGACACTGCATCTGGTGATGGCGGCGATCTTCGCCGCCGGCTTCGGCATCGCGGGCTTCCTCGCGCAGGGCCGTTCGAACTCGGCGATCATTCCGGTGGTGTGGTCGGTCGCCGGTGTCGCGACGCCGATCGCGATCCTGGTCGCGCTCTACGCACGCATCGCGCATCTCGACCGCTCGATCCCGTTCGCCATCCTCGCGGTGCTGCTCGCCGCCGCCTTTGGCGCTGCCACCGAGGCCCTTGCGCGCCGCGAGACCCGGCCGGGCGCCATGATCTCCACGGCCTTGTTCGCGACCGGCACGCTCGGTGCGTTGGCGCTGGCGCTGACGTTTGCACTGGAGAAGGGCTGGCTCACGATCGCACTGGCGCTGATGTCGCTCGGCACCGCCTGGATCTCGATGCAGCGGCCGATCCCGTTCCTGCGCTGGCTGGCCGCGATCTTCGCAGGCCTCGTCACCGCCCGGATCGGCTATGATCCGCGCATCGTCGGCGACGCCGTCGGCACCACGCCGATCTTCAACTGGCTGTTGTGGGGCTACGGACTGCCGGCGGCATCGTTCTGGGCGGCGAGCCTGTTCCTGCGCCGACGCGCCGACGACGCCCCTCTGCGCATGGTCGAGAGCGCCGCGATCCTGTTCACCGCGCTCCTCGCTTTCATGGAGATCCGCCATTTTGCGACCGGCGGCAACATGACGGACGCACCGTCGCTGCTGGAATGCGCGCTGCAGGTCTGCGTCATGCTCGCCATGGCGATCGGGCTGGAGCGTCTGCGGCAGCGCAGCCGCAGCATCGTGCACAATGTCGGCGCAGTCGTGCTCACGGCAATCGCCGGGCTCGTCGGCGTGTTCGGCCTCCTGATCCTGGAGAACCCGCTGCTGTGGCGCACCGACGTTGGCGGCGCCGTGTTCAACCTGCTGCTGCTCGGCTACGCGCTGCCGGCCGTGCTGATGCTGCTGCTGTCCTATGCCGTGGCCGGCGAACGCGGCAAGGCCTACGCCAACACGATTGCGGGCGGCGCACTGCTGTTCGCGCTGACCTATGTCACGCTGGAGATCCGCCGCTTCTATCACGGCCCGATCCTCTCCGCCGGGACGACCACGGGCGCCGAGCAATATACCTATTCGATCGGCTGGCTCGGCTTCGGCGTGGTGCTGCTCGGCGTCGGCATTCTCGTCAATTCCGAGCGGGCGCGGCTGGCATCGGCCGTCGTGATCGCGTTGACGATCCTGAAGGCCTTCGTCATCGACATGTCGACGCTGACGGGCGTCTACCGCGCGCTGTCCTTCATGTGCCTCGGCATCGTGCTGGTCGCGATCGGCTGGCTCTACCAGCGTATCCTGTTCCGGCGGCAGGTCGCACCGCCGCCGGCTCCGCAGACGAGCATGTGAGGATCAGGCCGCGCGAACCGATTCCAGGAACTGCGCGACCTCGACCTTGAGACGGGTGCTGTCCGTCGCCAGCGATTTCGCCGCCGACAGCACCTCGTTCGAAGCCTCGCCGGTCTCGATCGCACCGCGCTGCACGTCGGTGATGTTCGACGAGACCTCCTGCGTGCCGACCGAGGCCTGCTGCACGTTACGCGAAATTTCCTGCGTGGCCGCGCCCTGCTCCTCGACGGCGGCGGCAATGGCCGCAGCCACCTCGGACAGCCGCTCGATGGTGCCGCCGATCTCCTGGATGGCACTGACTGATTCCTGCGTCGCTGCCTGGATGCCCGAGACCTGCGCCCCGATCTCACCGGTCGCCTTCGCGGTCTGCTCCGCCAGCGCCTTGACCTCGGAGGCGACGACGGCGAATCCGCGGCCGGCTTCACCGGCACGCGCGGCCTCGATGGTCGCGTTCAGCGCCAGCAGATTGGTCTGCCCTGCGATGGTGTTGATGAGCTCGACGACATCGCCGATGCGGGACGCCGCCTGCGACAGTGCGTTGACGCGGTCGTTGGTCCGCGCCGCCTGCTCGACGGCCTCCGCCGCCATCCGCGCCGAATCCTGCACGCGGCGGCTGATCTCGGTGATGGAGGACGACAGCTCCTCGGAAGCGGATGCCACCGCCTGGACGTTGGTCGAGGCTTCCTCGGAGGCGGCTGCGACGACGGTCGCGAGTTCCTGTCCGCGCTGCGCGGTGTTGGTCAGCGTCGAGGCGGAGGCCTCGAGCTCCGTCGAGGCCGAGGACACGGTCCCGACCACCTCGCCGATCATGGCTTCGAACTTGCGGGTGATGGCGTCGACGCGGCGGCCGCGTTCGATCTTGGCTTCGGCATCGCGCGCAGCGGCCTCGTCGGCGGCTTTCTTGGCGATCAGCGCCTCCTTGAAGATCTGCAGCGCATCCGCCATCGAGCCGATCTCGGTCTTCTCGCCGCGATGCGGCACCTCGGCCGAAAGGTCGCCCTCGCCGAGCGACTGCATCGGGCGGATGATCGAGGCAATGCCACGGGAAACGTCGCGCACGAGATAATAGGCGGCGCCGATCGCGATCACGACCGAGAACACGATGATGCCGACCAGCACGCGGAAGATCATGGCGTAGCTGTCGGCGGCCTGCTTGGTCTCCAGCTCGGCGCCGCGGTTGTTCATCTCGATGCCCTTCTGGAGCAGGGGATCGGCGGCCTGGGCCATCTTTGCGACCTTGGTCTGCAACAACTCGTTGGCGTCGGCCGGGAAACGTCCCACGCCCTTGCGCGACAGGGCCATCACGTCCTGCACGCCGTTCAGATACTCGGCCCACGCCGTGCTCCATTGCCCATAGAGCGAGCGCTCTTCGGCGGAGGTGATCAGCGGCTCATAGACCTTACGCGTCTGGTCGATGCGCGCCCGGAGCGAGGCGAGGCGCTTCTCGGCGGCGTCCTTGCCCTCGACGGTGTCCTGCATCAGATGCAGGCGCAGCGCGACGCGCAGCTCGTTGATGTCGGCGCGAAGCGAGCCGAGCGCGCGCACGCTGGGCAGCCAGCTCTCCGCGATCTCGACCGTATGGGAATTGATGTTCTGCATGGTGCCGATCGCCGTCACGCCGACTCCGGCGAGCGAAAGAACGAGGACCGACAGCACTGCCAGAAGCTTGAAGACGATGGACAATTTCGACATCACGACAAATCCCGATGTTACCTGGCAACGCGCAAACCACCTGCGCCGCAAATCGCCACGAAGATGGCGAGACGGAGGTCAGTTCAACAATGCTGGCTGGTTCTTATCCCGAGAGATTGCACACATAGTCGCAAGCAGGCGTTAACAGGGACCTACGTAAAATTACGGGACACTTCCAAGAGTCGCTATTTCTCCTGCAACCATCTGTTGCAGCTCGCAGCCACCTCATGCTGCCACGCGCAGCCTGTCCGCTTGCGCCGCAACATGCGACCAACGCGGCAGCGGCTGTCACGCCGCCCGGACCGATTCCAGGAAGCGCGCGACCTCGCTCTTCAGCCGGTTGCTCTCCTGCGAAAGGGATTGCGCAGCCGAATGCACCTGCGCCGAGGCAGCTCCGGTTTCGCCTGCGCCGCGCTGGACGTGGCCGATATTCGCTGAGACTTCGGAGGTGCCATTCGCGGCGTGCTGGATGTTGCGGGAGATCTCCTGGGTGGCGGCGCCCTGCTCCTCGACCGCGGCCGCGATGGTCGACGAGATCTCCGACATCCGCGCGATGGTGTCGCCGATCTCCTTGATCGCCCCGGCTGAGTCTTGCGTTGCGTTCTGGATCGCACCGATGTGCTGGCTGATCTCGCCGGTCGCTTTCGCAGTCTGCTCGGCGAGCGCCTTCACTTCGGTCGCGACCACGGCAAAGCCCTTGCCGGCTTCGCCCGCCCGCGCCGCCTCGATCGTCGCGTTGAGCGCCAGCAAATTGGTCTGGCTGGCGATGGTGTTGATCAGCTCGACCACGTCGCCAATGCGGGAGGCGGCCTTGGTCAGCTCGGCGACGCGCGCATTGGTGCGCTGGGCCTGCTCGACGGCGACATCGGCAACACGCGCCGATTCCTGCACCTGACGGCTGATCTCGGAGATCGAGGAGGTCATTTCCTCGCTCGCTGAAGACACCGACTGCACGTTCGCGGAGGCCTCTTCGGAGGCGGCCGCCACGACGGTGGCAAGCCCGTTGCCGCGCTCGGCCGCCTGCGTCAGCGTGTTCGAGGACGCCTCGAGCTCGGTTGCAGCCGACGAAACAGTATCGATGATCTCGCCGACCGCGCCTTCGAAATTATCGGCGAGCCGGTGCATGTCGGCCTTGCGCTGCTGGCGCCCGCGCGCATCGGCTTCGATCTGCTCGGTGCGCAGCCGCTCGGCTTCCGCCATATTGGTCCTGAACACCTCGACGGCGCCGGCCATCTCGCCGATCTCGTCTCTGCGCCCGACGCCGGGAACGGAAATCGAAAGCTCGCCGCGCGCTAGCCGCGTCATCGCGCCGACCATGCCTGCAAGCGCTTTCGAAATCGAACGTCCCAGAAGGAATCCGACCGCGGCGAGCACGAGGACGGTGACGCCGAAGGCGACGGCCATCCACAGCCGCACGGAATCGCGGGTCGCAGCCTCTGCAGCTTCGGCTTTCCTGTAGAGGTCTTCGACTGTGTTGCGCACCTCGATCATGCCCGGTTCCAACCCACGGAAGGTTTTCATCATGCTGGCGTCGAGGGCCGCAGTTTGCTGCGCGGTCTCAACCCAGGACGCGAACTCGGACTGGTATTTCTGCAGCTTGGCTGTGATGTCGTTCATCACGGCCGTGGGGACTGCGACGACCTCTATCGCCTTGGAGAATTCGGCTGCGGCCTTCTTCATCTCGGCGATGTATTTTGGATCGCGCCGCAGCATGAAGTCCTTCTCATGCCGGCGCATCATCAGCATCCAGCTCGTGGACCTGGGATCGTCGATCTCCTTGAGCTTGGCTTCGATGTCGTGCACCGCGGCGCGGAGCGAGCCGGATAGGCCCAGCGTCTCGTTCAGGCCGAGCCGGGTCTCCGCGGCCACCAATTTGCCGAAGTCCGAGGCGTATCGCTTGAAGTCGTCCTGGGCCTGCTTCATCCGGTCGGACAGCGCGCTCATGCCGCCGGCCGCCATCAGACGCTCGATTTCTTCGAAATCGCGGTTGATCGGCCCGATCAACTCCGCGTGGGCCTTGGCGTAGCTCTCGTTGCGGCGCTGCTGAAAATTCTTCTCGTTGCGGCGCGCCTCCAGCATCTCGATCGAGAGCTGCTTGTCGAGATCCGCAATCGCGCGAGCCCGGTTGGCAACGTCGCGCGAGGCGTCCTGGGAGAGACTGCCGATCTCATAGATCGCGCCGAAGGCGACGAGACCCAACAATCCGAACAGTCCGATCGCCATGACCTTATGGGTGAGGCGAATGGAAGGGCCACTCATGGGATGTGCTCCAATACGATGGATACGCAATGCAAGGAGGGCGACTCGGCACCCGGAATATTGCGGAGATCATGACTGAATCGGTTTTCCGGAAGGTTAACCGTGCGGCTCTTCGCACCGCGGCATCCAGCTGCGAACGCATGCGAGCCACCGCGCGTCTTCGCGCGGCGGTTGCAGTCGTTGATGACGGCGGCCGCGTCACGCTGCGCGCACGGTATCGAGGAAGTTGCCGACCTCGAGCTTGAGGCGGTTGCTGTCTCCGGAGAGCGACTGGGCCGCCGCCAGCACCTGCGACGACGCCGAGCCGGTCTCGCTCGCGCCGCGCTGCACGTCGGTGATGTTGGCCGAGACCTGATGGGTGCCTTCCGCCGCCTGCTGCACGTTGCGGGAGATTTCCTGTGTCGCCGCGCCCTGCTCTTCCACGGCAGCCGCGATGGTGGAGGAAATCTCCGAGAGCTTCTCGATAGTGCCGCTGATGTCCTTGATTGCGCCGACCGAATGCTCGGTCGCGGTCTGGATGCTGGCGATCTGCTGCCCGATCTCGCCGGTGGCCTTCGCGGTCTGTTCGGCGAGTGCCTTGACCTCGGAGGCGACGACCGCAAAGCCGCGACCGGCTTCGCCGGCGCGCGCGGCCTCGATGGTCGCGTTGAGCGCCAGGAGATTGGTCTGACCTGCGATGGTGTTGATCAGCTCGACCACGTCGCCGATCCGCGTCGCCGCCCTGGACAATTCGCTGACACGCTCGGTGGTGACACGCGCCTGGCCGACAGCTTCGTTGGCCACGCGGGCCGATTCCTGCACCTGCCTGCTGATCTCGGTGATAGAAGACGACAGCTCCTCGGTCGCCGACGCCACCGCCTGCACGTTGGTGGACGCCTCCTCGGAGGCCGCAGCAACCATGGTCGTGAGCTGCTGTCCGCGCTCGGCGGTCGATGTGAGCGTCGACGCCGAGGCTTCGAGCTCGGTCGCTGCCGAGGACACGGTATCGACGATCTCCCCGATCGCGGCTTCGAAGCCGTCGGCCAGCTTCCGCATCTCCGCCTTGCGCTGCTCGGCTGCCCGCCGCTCGGCCGCAGCGTGATCGCCGCGCATGCGTTCGACTTCGAGGCCGTTTTGCTTGAAGACTTCAACGGTCCGCGCCATCTCGCCGACCTCGTCACCTCGGCGGGTGCCTGGCACGACCGTCGTGAAGTCGCCATTGGCGAGCCCACCCATCGCAACCGAAATGGCTGAAAGCGGCTTGAGGATCCGGCCAAAGGTGATCCAGAAACTGAGGCCAGCGAGCATCACCGAGGCGCAGAGCAACACGACCGTGAAAGCGAAATTACGAGTGCTGCCTTCTGCCTGCATCGTGGCTTCGCGGTCAGCGGCCGCGCCAATGGCTTCACCGAGCTTCAGCACCGCATTGATGCCGGCAGTGGCCCGCGCGAAGTACTCAGGTCCCGTGATCTTGTAGTCCCCGCCTTCGCCACCGGCGAGCACAAGCGCCCGCGTTTCGCCGTAGGCTCCAAAATAGGACTTTTCGACCTCCGTCATCGCCTCGCCGATCTGCGCGGCGAGGTCGGAGCGCAGCCGCACCGGCAATACCGTGTCCCATGCGAGTTCGACCTTGGCTCGCAGCGCCGAAAGGCGCTCATACCCCTCCATCCCGAGCTTCGCGCGCGCACCGACGACCCCGGCCAGCAGGGCCCGCTCCCTTCCGGCATTCTCGGCCATCTGAGCTGTCAGATGTCGCAAGCCGATGAGCTGCGCCAGCCTTGCCACGGGCGGGCTGGTGAGCGTTTCGAGCGTCAGCCGCAAGCGGTTGCTCGCGACGTCGATCACCTCCGTAATCGTTGGAACGAAGCCATCGACGAGGTCAGGCTCGCGTTGGACGCGCGGGCGCGACATTCCCGCATCGGCCTTCTCACGCAAGAGACGCAGCGCCTCGAATTTCGCCGCGGCGTCCGCAATTTGTCTTTGCCCCGCTGTCATTTCGGGAATCGCGCTGATATCGAGGATGGCTTGGCGATAGGCCTCGTCGGCCGTCGCGCGCGCCTTTGCGATTTCGGCGCGGCGCTCGGCGCTGACGACATCAGGAGACTTCAGCACGGCGTTGGTCAGCCCGCGTTCGATCGCCCAATGTCCTGCGCTGCGCAGCAGCAGATGGGCAACTGCATTGACCTTCAGGAATGCCTCGGACTCTCGCCGCTTGAGGATGGCCTCATAGGCGATGAATCCAGCCGAGGCCAACCCCAGCAAGACCAAGACAGAGATGATGATTGGCAAGATCGTGCCGATCCGAACATGTCCAAGCCGACTCCACGCGCTGGCGGCTTGAGTTCGGACCTGCTGATAATGAGCAGGGCTCAACATGCTACGTTTCCCCCAAAGGAAACACGCAGCCAAGTCCTTGCCGGCTGCATGGACGTTGATCGCCCTTGCCGGAGAATCTAGTCCTCGAGCTTCGCATTCTGGTTAACGGGAGGGCCCGGAGAAATACTGGGATTTCAGCCCAAATAATTGAAATGGAAGAGATAATTTCGCGAGCAAGTTGTAAATTTCAGCTTGAGGTCGCCACTGTTTACTTTTGCAGCCGACGTTCGCCGAAGGCATGCGCGAGACGTTCGCGGCGACGATCGGATGCAAAAACGCCCCGCCTAAGGAGGCAGGGCGTCTTCCGAACTGTCTGGAACGAGGTTCTTAGGCGGCGCGCACGGAATCGAGGAACTTGCCGACCTCGAGCTTGAGGCGGTTGCTGTCGCCGGACAGCGACTGCGCGGCTGCCAGCACTTGCGAGGATGCCGATCCAGTTTCGCCCGCACCGCGCTGCACGTCGGTGATGTTGGACGACACTTGATGGGTACCTTCCGCCGCCTGCTGCACGTTGCGCGAGATCTCCTGCGTCGCCGCGCCCTGCTCTTCGACGGCCGCAGCGATCGTGGATGATATCTCGGACAGCTTTTCGATGGTGTTGCTGATGGCGCTGATCGCGCTGACCGAGTCCTGCGTCGCGGCCTGAATGCCGGAAATCTGCTGGCCGATCTCGCCGGTCGCCTTCGCAGTCTGCTCGGCAAGCGCCTTGACTTCGGAGGCGACGACGGCAAAGCCGCGGCCGGCCTCGCCGGCGCGCGCGGCCTCGATGGTGGCATTGAGCGCCAGCAGGTTGGTCTGGCCGGCGATGGTGTTGATCAGCTCGACCACGTCGCCAATGCGAGCCGCCGCCTTGGACAATTCGCCGACACGGTCGGTCGTGGTTCGGGCCTGGGTCACCGCCTCGCTCGCGACCCGCGCCGATTCCTGCACCTGGCGGCTGATCTCGGTGATCGAGGACGACAGCTCTTCGGTCGCGGAGGCAACCGACTGCACGTTCGTCGACGCCTCCTCGGAGGCCGCAGCCACAACTATCGTCAGTTCCTGTGCCCGCTCCGCCGTCGAAGTCAACGTCGAGGCCGAAGCCTCGAGCTCCGTCGCGGCCGAGGAGACGGTATCGACGATCTCGCCGACGGCGCCTTCGAAACTATCGGCAAGCCTGCGCATATCGGCCTTGCGCTGCTCGGCCGCCACCTGGTCCTGCCGCATCTTGGCTTCCGCTTCCCCGCGCGCCTTCTGCTCCGATACGACCTTGAATTTCTCGACAGCCGCAGCGACGCCGCCGACCTCGTCCTTGCGGCCGAGACCCGGCAGGACAACAGAGAAGTCACCACCAGCGAGCTTGTCCATGGCAACCGTGAGCGCGCGGATCGGCCGCGCGATGGTCAGGAAGGACATCAGCCACGAACCAATGAGAACGAGCACGGCGCACGCGCCGACCACCATGCCGAGACGCTCGCTCGCGGCCATCTCCTGTGCCGCGGCCGCGATTTCTTCGTCGCCTTTGTGCTTGGCGAAATCGGCAATCTCGCTGGTCAAATTATCCAGCTGCGTAGCGAGCGGCAGCGTCACCTCACGGATGTGGCGCGCGCCTTCCTCGGAAATCTTGGCGGCGCGGACCGGGTCCGTGGCCGCAACGGCAATGGCCTCGCTGCGAACAGAGGCGTTCTGCTGCGCGCCCTTCAGGTAATCGGCGGACGTAGACTTGAGCTTCTCCATCCGCGCGCGATTTTCCGGTGAGTGCGCCAATCTGAGCATGGAATCGACGACGCCGTTCAGCGCTTTCGACCGCTCCAGCAGAGTCTCGCTCGCCTTTTGCAAGTCACCCTGATTGTTGGCGAGACGCATGTCCCGTACGGCGAGCTGCATGCCGCGTATCCCAAGCTTGGCTTCGGTGGCCTCGCGCACCAATTCCTGCTGCGCAAGCGCGCCTTGGTTGGAATGACGCACGGTGTTGTTGCCGATGACCTGGCTCGCGATCATGGCGCCGACGAGAACAACGCCGAACACCGAAGCGAGCGCGAGCTTGGTACCGATTTGCAGATTCTGGATGAGTCTCGACATGAGGGCGTTTCCCGGGATTGCGCGGCCAAGTCATTGTCGGCCGCCCTCGGCGTTGATCGCCCTTGCCTAAAAACTGAGCTTCAGGTGTGGTTATCCGGTTAACGACAGCCCCCGGACAACTACCGGACTCGCCAAAAATCCCTTTAAAAACGGCACGGTCCGCGCGCTTAACAGGTTAACCACACGCGGCGGTAGGATGCCCGATTTCTAACCAGTGCGACCAAGGGCCTTCTGGCTCTCGCCGATCAAGCTGATCCGGAACACCGGCTCCTTGTTCTCGTCGAGCAGCTCCATGCGCCATTCGGCGTTCTGTTTCAGGCCGCGCGAGATGCCGCCGAGCAAATTGGCACAGACTTCGGTCATCTCGGTCCAGGCCGCGGCGCGGTCCTCGAACTCATATGGCTGGTCGGCAGCACCGGAATAGCGGCCCGTGCTGATACGGAAGAAGTACAGCGACATCGTTGAACCCTTTTATCGGGCCGCGCCCCCCGGCCGTACGCAAACTGGGGTGCGAACAGCTACCAACGCATGAAAGCCGCCGTCCGTATGACTACGGCGCGGCGGCTTCGTGTCTGATGGCAGCTCTCAACGACAAAGTGCGCAGACTGTCCCGCGCACCAATTACTGGGTGGAGCGGCGCAGCTCCAGCGGGGCGTCGTCCCTGGCGGGCTCCGATTTGACTTGCGGCTTCACCGGCTCGAGCCGGCTACTCTCGACGCGCGGGCTCTCGACACGCGCGGCGACTTCGGTGTTGGGCGTGCCGACCGAACCCGTGTGTTCCGAGGTGCGCAGCGAGCGCGGCCGCGCTACGGCGCGCGCCATCAGCATCTGGTTGCCGCCCTGGTGATGGAAGTCGCAATAGGCGAAGCCCATCCCCGATACCGAGCCGCGGAAACTGCGATCGTCGGTCTTTTCAAGGTTGAAACAGGGCTCGAACGGAATGCCCTTGATGGAGGCGCAGACGTTCTGGCCGCGGATCTGAAGCGTGTTGCCGGGCAGGCGGAGATGTTTCACCGGACCTGCACCCGAGAACTGCACGGCGCCGGCGGCGCCGAGGTCGTCCATGATGCGGCCAGCCCCGCGGGTGCCGTCAAAGCAGGTGAAAGCAAACACCTTCCCGGCGACGAAGCGGCGCGCCTCATCGGCGTTCATGCTTCCAGCAATGGCCGGCGCAAACGTCGCTACCGCCGTGACCGCCCCCAACACAATACGCGCAAGCATGCTCAACTCCGAACCAACCCCGCAGCGGGCTATGCCTTATCTCTTTACCCGCTGCTTACCATACTAACCATGGCGACATTGAAGCAGCATGGTTGGTAAAGTCTGAACGCCGTTAGACAATTTTTACAACGGTGCGACCGCGGACCTGGCCGGCCAGGATTTTCGCGCCCCACTCCGGAACTTCGGAAAGCGAAATTTCGTGAGTGATTTCAGCTAGTTTTGTCCGATCCAGATCGGACGCCAGGCGCTGCCAGGCGGCTTTCCGCGGCTCGATCGGACACATCACGGAATCGATGCCGAGAAGGCACACCCCGCGCAAAATGAAGGGTGCGACGGAAGACGGCAGGTCCATGCCGGCGGCCAAGCCGCACGCCGCGATCGCGCCGCCGTACTTCGTCATCGACAGCAGGTTTGCGAGCGTGGTCGAGCCGACACTATCGACGCCCCCCGCCCAGCGCTCCCTCGCAATCGGCTTGGCGGCCGCCGACAATTCGTTGCGGTCAATCACCTCGGTCGCGCCGATCTCCTTCAGATAGTCGGCTTCGGACGCACGGCCGGTGGAGGCGATGACGTGATAGCCGAGCTTCGAGAGCACGGCGGTCGCAACCGAGCCGACACCGCCCGCCGCGCCCGTCACCACGACCGGACCGCTGTTCGGCGACACTCCGTGCTTCTCCAGCGCCAGCACGGACAGCATCGCGGTGAAGCCGGCGGTGCCGATCGCCATGGCGTCGCGCGCCGACAGGCCCTGCGGAAGAGCGACCAGCCAGTCGCCTTTCACCCGTGCCTTCTCGGCATAGGCGCCGAGATGGGTCTCGCCCATGCCCCAGCCGGTGCAGACGACCTTGTCGCCCGCCTTCCATTGCGGATGCGAGGACTGCTCGACCGTGCCGGCGAAATCGATGCCGGCAATCATCGGGAAACGGCGCACCACCGGCGCCTTGCCGGTGAGCGCGAGGCCGTCCTTGTAGTTCAAGGTCGACCATTCCACGCGGACGGTGACGTCGCCCTCCATCAGCTCGGCTTCGTCGAACTGCGTGAGCTGCGCGGTGGTGCCCTTGTCGGCCTTATCGATCCGGATCGCCTTGAACGTCGCCACAGCAAAACTCCCTGACTTGTTTCAGGGGATGTTTAGCCGATCAGGCAGGCTGCGCAACCGCCCGCTGGACTGGTTTCTCCACGATCGGAAGATTGATCAGCGCCGACAGCACGCCGAACAGGATCGAAAGCCACCAGATCGGCGTGTAGGAACCGAACCGCTCGAACACGATGCCGCCGAGCCAGACGCCGAGGAAGCCGCCGACCTGATGGCTGACGAAGGCGAAGCCATAGAGGGTGGCGAACCAGCGCGTGCCGAACATGATCGCGACCAACGCCGAGGTCGGCGGCACGGTCGACAGCCAGGTCAGGCCGGAGACCGCGCCGAACGCAATCGCCGAGAACGGCGTGATCGGGAACGAGATGAAGGCAAGCGTCGCAAGCGCGCGGGTGAAATAGATGGTCGAGAGTATGTAGCGCTTGGGCAGTGAGTTCTGGAGATAACCGACGCTGAGCGATCCCATGATGTTGAACAGGCCGATCGCCGCGATCACCCAGCCACCGATTTGCGTGGAGATGCCGCTGTCGACCAGGAAGGCCGGCAGATGCACCGTGATGAAGGCAAGCTGGAAGCCGCAGGTGAAGAAGCCGAGGACAAGCAGCACGTAGGAGCGATGGCCGAAGGCTTCCGCGAGCGCTTTAGTGAAGGTCTGCTGGTCCGCAGGCGCCGCGTTTGCCGTGCTCGCGACCGGCGGCGTCGAGAGCGCCAGCGCCAGCGGCACGATCAGCAGCATCAGGAAGCCGAACACGGTGAGCGCCTGTTGCCAGCCGAAATTGTCGATCAGGGCCACACCGATGGGTGCGAACAGGAACTGCCCGAACGATCCCGCCGCAGTGCCGGCGCCGAGCGCAAGGCCGCGCTTCTCGGCCGGCAAGAGCTTGGTAAAGGCCGACAGCACCAGATTGAACGAGCAGCCGGCGAGACCGAAGCCGACCATGACGCCAGCGCCGATGTTGAGTGACAACGGCGTCGAGGAATAGCGCATCAGGAGCAAGCCGCCGGCATAGAGCAGAGCGCCGACGCACATCACCCGGAACAGGCCGAAGCGATCGGCGACCGCGCCGGCGACCGGCTGGCCCAGTCCCCACAGCAAATTCTGAAACGCGATCGCGAGGCCGAACACGTCGCGGCCCCAGGCATATTCACGACTCATCGGCTGCACGAAGAAGCCCAGCGCCGAGCGCGGGCCGAAGCCGAGCATCCCGATCGCGCAGCCGCACAGAATGATGATCGCCGGCGTGCGCCAGGAGGAGGAACGGGAGACCGAACCGAGCTCGCCCATCTGTGTCGACATGCTGTTCCTCGTGCGTCGTCGCGGATTCGCAAATGGCAGCCGCGAGCGAGCTCGTTTAATGCATCTGCATGAAAACCCCAAGTCAAAAACGATTGCGTTTCGCGAAGAGCTGGCGCGAGAGCATTGCATTTCCTCGCGGCCTCGGTCGACGCGCCGAGTGCCCGACTTGACGGAAATGTGTGCGGCGAGATCTGGCGGCTTCAAACAGGACGTGCTATTTCTTATTTGCTCATATCGAGCATATCTGATGGATCCCCGGCCTGTCGGCCGGATTTCTCAGGCCCTTTATATGCTCAAACTGAGTATAAATGACATGCACGGGAGGCTTCGATGCCGCTAACTGGAATTTACGGCCCCGACGACTTTGCCAGCCGGCCCCAAAGCCAGCTCATCATCCCGGTACGGACCGAGCAGGCGCGAACCGGACCTGCGCTGCCGATGCCTTCGCTGGAATGGACGCCGGAGGTCGAGCGAGCCACCGCACCGCTTTACGAGCGCGTGAAACACGTCATCCCGCCGATCGAATGGCCGCTGATGGCCCCGACGATCAAGGCGATCAACGAGCTGAAGCAGGCCCGGGGCGCGGTGATCCTCGCGCACAATTACCAGGCGCCGGAGATCTTCCACTGCGTCGCCGACATCGGCGGTGATTCGCTCCAGCTCGCGGTCGAAGCCACCAGGGTGAAGGCCGGCATCATCGTCCAGTGCGGCGTGCACTTCATGGCGGAAACGTCGAAACTGCTCAATCCAGACAAGACGGTGCTGATTCCTGATACGCGCGCCGGCTGCTCGCTCGCTGCCAGCATCACCGGCGCCGACGTCCGCCTGCTCCGCGACAGATTTCCCGGCGTGCCTGTCGTTGCCTATGTCAACACCTCCGCGGAGGTGAAGGCGGAGGTCGACATCTGCTGCACCTCGTCGAACGCGGTGCAGGTGGTCGAGAGCCTCAGAGCGCCCAGCGTGATCTTCCTGCCCGACCGCTATCTCGCCACTTACGTGGCCTCGAAGACCGACGTGAAGATCATTGCCTGGAAGGGCGCCTGCGAGGTGCACGAGCGCTTCACTGGTGCCGAGCTGCGCAGCTATCGCGAGGCCGATCCCTCCGTACAGATCATCGCCCATCCCGAATGCCCGCCGGACGTGCTGGCCGAGGCCGACTTCACCGGCTCGACCGCGCACATGATTAACTGGGTGCGCGAGCGGCGGCCGCGTCGGCTGGTGATGATCACGGAATGCTCGATGGCCGACAATGTCCGCGCCGAGCTGCCCGATGTCGAGATGCTGCGTCCCTGCAATATCTGCCCGCACATGAAGCGCATCACACTCGCCAACATTCTGGAGAGCCTGCTGAAGCTTCGCGAGGAAGTGACGATCGATCCCGCACTTGCGGACCGCGCAAGGCGCTCGGTCGAACGGATGATCAATTTAAAGAATTGAGATAAAGCCATGACAAACAACATCAACACGCTCACCCGCTCCGACGACGTCGTCATCGTCGGCGGCGGCCTTGCCGGATTGTTCTGCGCGCTCAAGCTCGCGCCGCGGCCCGTGACATTGATCTCGGCCGCGCCGCTCGGACAGGGCGCGTCGTCCGCATGGGCGCAAGGCGGCATTGCCGCGGCCATGGCTGAAGGCGATACGCCGGAAGCGCACGCCGCGGATACGATCGCTGTCGGCGGCGGCATCGTCGATCAGGCGGTCGCACTCGGGATCGCGCGCGAGGCAGCACCGCGGATTCACGACCTTCTCGCCTATGGCGTGCCGTTCGACCGCGATCTCGAAGGCAGGCTCGCAGTCGGGCGCGAAGCCGCACACTCGGCGCGGCGTATCGTGCATGTGCGTGGCGACGGCGCGGGCGCCGCCATCATCGCGGCCCTGAGCGATGCCGTGCGGCGCACGCCTTCGATCCGACTGATCGAAGGATTCGTCGCCGAGGCGCTGTTGACCGAGGACGGCGCTGTCACCGGTCTTCAGTTGCGCGAAGCCGACAATTTCGCCGCACGGCCGATCCTGCTCGCCGCGCGGACGGTGGTGCTGGCCACGGGTGGCATCGGCCATCTCTATGCCGTCACCACCAATCCGCGCGAGGCCAGCGGATCCGGCCTCGCGATTGCCGCACGCGCGGGCGCGCTCATCGCAGATCCCGAGTTCGTGCAATTTCACCCGACCGCCATCATGGTCGGCCGCGATCCCGCGCCGCTCGCCACGGAAGCCTTGCGCGGCGAAGGCGCGGCGCTGATCAACGGCCGTGGCGAGCGCTTCATGGCGGCGCGCCATCCGCTCGCCGAGCTCGCACCGCGCGACATCGTGGCCCGCGGCGTGTTCGCGGAGATCTCCGCCGGGCGCGGCGCCTTCCTCGATGCGCGGCAGGCGCTGGGTGGACGTTTTGCCGACAGATTCCCGACCGTCCATGCAAGCTGCATCGCCGCTGGGATCGACCCCGCCGCGCAGGTCATCCCGATCGCACCGGCGGCGCACTATCACATGGGCGGCATCGCGGTCGACCATCGCGGCCGCAGCTCGATCGAAGGGCTCTGGGCCGGCGGCGAAGTGTCGTCCACCGGCGCGCACGGCGCGAACCGGCTTGCGTCGAATTCGCTGCTGGAGGCCGTGGTCTACGCCGCGCGCATCGCCGACGACATCGCCGGCCGCACCATTCCCTCGCCCACACGACTGGCGGAGTTGACGACACCGCGGAACGGCGCGCCGGATGCTGCGGCCGTGAAGCGGCTGCGAACGCTGATGAGCGCGCATGTCGGCGTGATCCGCGACGGTGACGGGCTTGCAGACGCGGTTCGCGGCTTCGCCGCGCTCGAACGCGAAGCCGCGAGCATCGCCGTCCGCAACATGGCAACGGCAGCCCTGCTCGTGGCGGCGTCGGCCTGGAACCGGTGCGAGAGCCGCGGCGCGCATTTCCGCTCCGACCATTCCGCGGACTTTCCCGCACTCGCGCAACGCACGATGACGACTCTCGCAGCAGTGCGCGAGATCGCAGATGGCCTGACCGAACGCCCGACACCGCGCACCGCGCAACCCATGACCGCCTGATGGAGTCTGCCATGATCACCCCGACTTCTCTGCTCTATCCCGACGCCTTCCTCTCCCCGCTCGCGATCGACGAGGCCGTGCTGCGCGCGCTCGATGAGGATCTCGGCCGCGCCGGCGACATCACCTCGCTTGCGACGATCCCCGAGGCAACGAAGGCGCAAGCGATCCTGGTCGCACGACAATCGGGCGTGATCGCCGGTTTGCCGCTGGCGCTCGCCACCTTGCAAAGGCTTTCGCCCGACATCGAGGTACGCGCACATGTTCGCGACGCCGCGCGCGCCGCCCGCGGGCAGCAGGTGCTGACGATCTCGGGGCCGGCACGCGCCATCCTCACGGCGGAGCGGACCGCGCTGAATTTCGTCGGCCGCCTGTCAGGCGTTGCGACGCTCACGGCGGACTATGTTGCGCGCACCGAGGGCACCCGGATGCGGATCTGCTGCACGCGAAAAACCACGCCGGGATTACGGGCGTTGGAGAAATACGCGGTACGTTGCGGCGGGGGCTTCAATCACCGCTTCGGGCTCGATGACGCGATTCTGATCAAGGACAACCACATCGCGGTCGCCGGCGGCATCCGGCCCGTGCTGGAGCGCGCCCGCGCCCATGCCGGCCATCTCGTCAAGATCGAGATCGAGGTCGACACGCTGGCGCAGTTGCGCGAGGTGCTCGACACCGACCTTGCCGACGCCGTGCTGCTCGACAACATGGACATTGCGACGCTGCGCGAAGCCGTCAGGCTTAACGAGGGACGTCTCAAGCTGGAGGCATCCGGCGGCGTCACCCTGGATTCGATCGCGGCCATCGCGGCGACCGGCGTCGACTACGCTTCAGCCGGCGCGCTGACGCATTCGGCGCCGAATTTCGACTGCGCGCTGGATATCGAGATGTGAGGCCGGTCTTCTCCCTCGCCCCGCTTGCGGGGAGAGGGTTGGGGTGAGGGGGAGCCTCCACAGGGAAGGTGAGAGTTGGACTCGTGGAGAGTCCCCCTCACCCAGATTGCATCTTCGATGCAATCTGACCTCTCCCCGCAAGCGGGGCGAGGTGAAGAACGCCTACCTTCGCTCGGTCGCGCCCATCTCGGCGGAGCTCTTGGCTTCCTGGGTGAGCTCGGCGGAGAGCGCTGCGGTCTGCGCTGGCGTCCCCCAGCTCGGTTCCTCGCTGCCGTCGCCCCAGGCGCGCGGGCGATAGAAGGTGTGGACGCCGGTCTTGTACATCTTCTTCATCTCGGCGACCCAGGACGGGCGTACCCAATAGGCGTGGTAGTGCGTGGACTTGCCGACCTCGGGTAGCCAGATCTGGCCGTCGAGCATGGCCTTCGAGATCTTTTTCGCACGCTCCCACATCTCGGGCTCGCGGATCACGTCGGCATTGTTGTCGCAGGCGAAGGTGAACTGGCAGGCGAGATGGCGGTGCTTGTTCTGATAGACGGCGCCGCACACCGTGTCCGGATATTTGCCGGAGAACACGCGGTTCATCACCACCTGCGCAACCGCCATCTGACCGCGCACGGCTTCGCCGCGGGACTCGAAATAGACGGCTTCCGCGAGGCATTTTTCGGACTTCGCGCGCGACTTGTCGTCGAGCGCGAGCCGTTCCGCCGGCGATCTGGCGCGCTGGTTGTCGACGTTGACCTCACCCTTCGGCGCGACGCTCTCGCCGCTTTCGATATCCTTCGCAATATCCTCCGACGGCGGCGACAGCGAGGCCGTCACCTTCATGTCGGGGTCGGGCATCACAATCAGCGGCTCCGCGCCGGGTTGCCAGCTCTCGATGCTCTCGACATTGCCACCGAGTGAGGAACTGCCGAAGAACAGGTTCGAGGTCTTGACGCGGAACGGATCGCGCGGCGGTGCGGCCGGAATGGTGGCCTGCTTCAGGGCTTCGAGCGGTTGGAGCGCGAGCGAACGCGCAGCGTCGCTGGCTTGTGGCGCATTGGTGTATTGCGGCAGCGGCGGTGCGCGCAGCGCTTCCGCGAGTTCGGGATCGAGCGCGGCCGCGGACTCCGGCGACATCGCCGGTGGCAGCGCGACCGTCTTGGCGCCGAACACCGAGCTGTTCGACGTCGCGGGATCTTCCTGCGTCGGCGCTGCCGTTGGCGCGCCCGCTTCGGGAGCCTGCGTCGGTGTGACCGTTGCGAGCCGATCACCCTTCATGGAGCGATCGACTTTGGGAAAATCGGCGGCCTGGTAGCGCGGCGGCGCCTGAAGCGCCGGGTTGCGGCTGATCGCGCCGGTGACGTCGCGGCCGTCGAGGCTCGCGAGGAGAACCATCGCGCTCTGCGGAGCCGAAGTGCCGATCGGCCGGGAAAAACTGTAAGTGGCGAGCTGTATGGAGGACGCAGCAGAGAACACCTGCTTCTGCCAACGCTCCGCGACGCCGGGTTGGCGCGCCAGCAGCGAGGCAATGTCCTGATAGCCGGTCTCTCTCGGCATCAATGCGAAGATGCAGAGACCGATGCCGAAGGACGCGAACCGCGCGCCCTTCGGATGGGTACGCAACAAAAACATCGATACGCTCACGCTACGCTTACGCTAGAAAAATCGAGCCGCAGTACATCCGTGCAATTCGATCTTTATCGTGAGTATCTAATTTAGGTTGCCGGGGCGTTAATCGGCGTTGCGCAGGCGGCACACGCAAGCAATCGCAGGTGTTTTCACGGGGTGATGATGCACGTTGGTAAACGCGCTCTCACGCGACGAGGTAAACAATCGGTCAACGCGAATGGTGAAGGAACTCTTGCGCGCACGTGTCATTACGAGACGCGCGATGAGTTCCCGGTGTTGCAAACGCGTCATTGCGAGCGCAGCGAAGCAATCCAGACTGCCGCCGGGGTAAGATTCTGGGTTGCTTCGCTGCGCTCGCAATGACGGCGTGGAAAGAGCGGTGCGCAAAATGAAAGAGGCGGGGTTTGCCCCGCCTCTTTCGCTCTCAACATTTCAACTCGCCGCTTAGCTTACGCCTGGCTCGCCACCGCCTTGCCGAGCGCAGCTTGCGCGGCGGCGAGGCGGGCGATCGGAACGCGGTAGGGCGAGCAGGAGACGTAGTCGAGGCCGATCGCGTGGCAGAAGGCGACGGAGGCAGGATCGCCGCCGTGCTCGCCGCAGATGCCGACCTTGAGCGAGGCGCGCGTCTTGCGGCCGCGTGCGACGCCGATCTTGACGAGCTCGCCGACGCCTTCCTGGTCGAGTGCGACGAAGGGATCGATCGGCAGGATACCCTTGGACACGTAAGTCCCGAGGAAGCTCGCAGCGTCGTCACGGCTGATGCCGTAGGTGGTCTGCGTGAGGTCGTTGGTGCCGAACGAGAAGAACTCGGCGCTCTCCGCGATCTCGGCCGCGAGCAGGCAAGCGCGCGGCAGCTCGATCATGGTGCCGACCTGATAGGTCAGCTTGGTGTTGGTGTCGCGCATCACCGCCTTCGCGGTGGAATCGATGCGCGCCTTGACGAGGTCGAGCTCCATCTTGGTGGCGATCAGCGGCACCATCACCTCGAGGCCAACGGCCTTGCCGGTGCGCTTCTCGGCCTCGACCGCCGCTTCGAAGATCGCGCGCGCCTGCATCTCGGCGATCTCGGGATAGGCGATCGCGATGCGGCAGCCGCGGAAGCCGAGCATCGGATTGAACTCCGACAGCTCGCGCGCGCGATCGGCCAGGCGCCGTGGGTCGGTGTTCATGGCGCGGGCCACTTCCTCGACCTCGGCATGGGTGTGCGGCAGGAACTCGTGCAGCGGCGGATCAAGCAAACGGATCGTGACGGGAAGGCCCTTCATGATCTCGAACAGCTCGACGAAGTCGGCGCGCTGCATCGGGAGCAGCTTTGCCAGCGCAGCGCGGCGCGACTGCTCGTCCTCGGAGAGGATCATCTCGCGCACCGTGCGGATACGCGTCTCCTCGAAGAACATGTGCTCGGTACGGCAGAGGCCGATGCCTTCCGCACCGAACTTGATCGCGGTGTGCGCGTCCTCCGGCGTGTCCGCGTTGACGCGCACGCCGATCTTGCGGACCTGGTCGGCCCATTTCATCAGCGTGCCGAACTCGCCGGACAGCTCGGGCTCGATCATCGGCATGCGGCCGGCGAGCACCTGGCCGAGCGAGCCGTCGATGGTGATGACGTCGCCGGTCTTGAAGGTGCGCGAGCCGATGCTCATGGTGCCGCGGCCGTAATCGACGCGGATGGTGCCGCAGCCGGAGACGCAGGGCTTGCCCATGCCACGCGCGACCACCGCGGCATGCGAGGTCATGCCGCCACGGGTGGTCAAGATGCCTTCGGCGGCGTGCATGCCGTGGATGTCTTCGGGGCTGGTCTCGATCCGGACCAGAATCACCTTGCGACCGTCGGCCTGAAGCTTTGCCGCTTCGTCCGAGGAGAACACGATCTCGCCGGACGCCGCACCCGGCGAAGCCGGCAGGCCGGTCGCGATCACGTCGCGCTTGGCGTTGGGGTCGATGGTCGGATGCAGCAGCTGGTCGAGCGATGCCGGGTCGATCCGCGTCACCGCTTCCTTCTTGGTGATCAGGCCTTCATTGGCGAGCTCGACCGCGATGCGCAGCGCCGCCTTGGCAGTACGCTTGCCGCCGCGGGTCTGGAGCATCCAGAGCTTGCCCTGCTCGACCGTGAACTCCATGTCCTGCATGTCGCGGTAGTGCTTCTCGAGCAGCGTGTAGATCCGCGTCAGCTCCTTGAAGGCCTCCGGCATCGCCGATTCCATCGACGCCTTGTCGGAGCCCGAGTCCTTGCGCGCTTCCTCGGTGATGTCCTGCGGCGTGCGGATGCCCGCGACCACGTCCTCGCCTTGCGCGTTGATCAGGAACTCGCCGTAGAGCTTGCTCTCGCCGGTCGAGGGATTGCGCGTGAAGGCAACGCCGGTCGCCGAGGTCTCGCCCATGTTGCCGAACACCATGGCCTGCACGTTGACCGCGGTGCCCCAGGATTCCGGAATGTCGTGCAGCCTGCGATAGGTCACCGCGCGGGCGTTCATCCAGGATGAAAACACCGCGCCAATCGCGCCCCAGAGCTGGTCGTGCGGATCCTGCGGAAAATCCTTGCCGGTTTCGCGCGCGACCGCGTCCTTGTACTTGCCGACCAGATCGACCCAGTCGTCGGCGGTGAGATCCGTGTCGAGCGTGTAGCCCTGGCTGTCCTTGAAGGTGTCGAGGATTTCCTCGAAATGATGATGCTCGAAGCCGAGCACCACGTCCGAATACATGGTGATGAAGCGGCGATAGCTGTCATAGGCGAAGCGGCGATCGCCCGACAGTTCCGACAGCGCTTCCACGGTCTCGTCGTTGAGGCCGAGATTGAGCACCGTGTCCATCATGCCCGGCATCGAGGCGCGGCCGCCGGAACGCACGGAGACGAGCAGCGGGTTCCTGGAATCGCCGAAGACCTTGCCGGTCAACTTGCCGACATGGTCGAGCGCCTTCTCAACCTGCGACTTCAATTCTTTCGGATAGGATTTGTCGTGCGCGTAGAAGTAGGTGCAGACCGAGGTCGGGATGGTGAAGCCAGGAGGCACCGGCAGCCCGAGATTGGCCATCTCGGCCAGGTTGGCGCCCTTGCCGCCGAGCAGGTCGCGCATCTCCGCTTTGCCCTCGGCCTTGCCGTCGCCGAACGTGAACACCCACTTGCCGGCCTTGGCCGCAACAGGCACGGCCTTGCTTGAAGCAGCCTTGCTCGGTGCCGGCTTCACGGCAACCTTCGGCGCAACCGGTTTCGTCGGTGCCTTAGCAACAGCCTTGGAAATCGACTTGGAAACCGACTTGGCGGCAGGCTTCACAGCCGGCTTGGCAGCAGCCTTGGCAACCGGCTTAACAGCGGCCTTGGCCACTGGCTTCGGGGCGCGTTTGGCAAGTGCCTTGCGGGCCGCCGGCGCGGCTTTCGCCTTGGCGGAGGACTTTGATTTCGCTGGCATTTTCGCTGAAGTTTTCGAGGCGGCTTTGGCCATAGCTTGCACACAACCTGCGAGAGGAATGGGTAATTGCGGGCCTTACACCACTTTGGGCAGGTCCGCGCAAGTCGAAGAGTTCCGTAGAATGAAGGCCTAGAGATGGAGCCACTTCAACAATCCGAGCCCGATCGCACCATTTATGATGAGAAAAATCGCGACGATCAGGTTCAGCAGGCGCGGCATGATCAGGATGAGCACACCCGCAAGCAGCGACAAGATCGGCGAGATGTGGGCGACGGTGATGTGCATGAATTTTCTTTCCGTGGGGTGGGGGCGAATCGCGGCGGGATCATAGCGGACTGAGTTCCGCGGGTAGAGACGCACTGGGCGCGCACGAGTTCCCGGCTCCGCGAAAACAGCCCGAAAATGCCGCGAATGCGGCGGGCGTTTTCCGGAACATCGCGGAGACGCATGCATTGGCAACCGGTCGCGCCATCGGCGCTTCCCGAAAACCTTCTCGAAGGAGTTGCCCATGCGGAACAGGATTCTTGCTCTTGCAGCGCTCGCGGCCGCGATCGGTTCGCCCCTTGCGGCGCAGGCGCAAAGCAGCGTCACCGTGGGACGCGCGCCCGTCGTCGTCGACAGCGGCCCGACCATCGCAGTCGAGCAGCGGCCGGCTTTCCGCGACTATGTCGTCGAACAACGTGTGCCGGCTTTCCGCATCCCGGATCGCGTGGTGGTCGGTGCCACCTTACCTGAAAGCGGCGTCACCTATTATGACGTGCCGCAGCGTTTCGGCGCCACCACCTATCGCTATACCGTCGTGAACGGCGAGACCGTATTGGTCGAGCCGCGCTCGCGGCGCATCGTCGAGGTGATGGACTAGCGCTTTCAGGGATCGACTAGGTGTCCGGCGCGTCACATCAATCAGGCTGACGCGAGCAGTAGAGTCGGACATCAGGCCCCGCCCGGTCCTCCCCCCGCCGGGCGGGGCTTTTTGTGTGGGCACTCTTCGCGCATAGGGATTGCGGCCACCAACTCCGACCTCATGGCCGGGCTTGTCCCGGCCATCCACGCGTCTCCACGAGCGAAGAAGGACGTGGATGCCCGGGACAAGCCCGGGCATGACGGTGTTCAGTTGCGCCAAAACCGCGATCAATCCTGGATCTTCGAGAAATCCGCCACCGCACGCGTGGCGCTGCGGATCTCGTTGAGCAGCTTCAACCGGTTCTCGCGCACCTTCGCATCCTCGTCGTTGACGCGAACTTTCTCGAAGAACGCATCGACCGGCGGGCGCAGCTTGGCCATCGCACTCATTGCAGCAGCGAAGTCTTCCTTCGCGACAGCAGCGCTTGCCTCCGCCTTCACTTCGCCGATCGCCTTGGCCAGCGCCTTCTCCTCGCCGAGACTGTAGAGTGCAGCATCGGGCGCCCCGTCGAAGCTGCGCTTGTCCTTTTTCTCCTCGATGCCGAGGATATTGCTCGCGCGCTTGATGCCGGCGAGCAAATTCTTGCCGTCGTCGGTCTCGAGGAATTTGCCGAGCGCCTCGACGCGGCGGACGATCATCAGGAGGTCATCCTGGCCGCCGAGCGCGAACACGGCATCGACGAGATCGTGCCGCGCGCCCTGCTCGCGGAGCTGGACTTTCAGGCGGTCGGCGAAGAAGGTGATTACATCTTGGACCACCGCCTGGAAATGCTCCAGGCCGCTCTCCAACACGCTATCCGAACGAGCGATCTCGCGTGCGCGCTGTGCCAATTTTTCAGACAGTCCTGGAACAACAAAGTCCAGCGACGCCGCCTTCTTTGCGACCATGTGCTCGAATGTGGAAAGCGTGCGCTCTGCGAAAAAGAGTGAGTGGAATATGGCAAGCTGATAGAGAGGCAGTCGGAGCTCATTTTCGACAATCAGCCTGATCACACCCAGCGCCGCGCGACGCAGCGCATACGGGTCCTTGCTGCCCGTCGGCTTCTCGTCAATCGCCCAAAAGCCGACGAGCGTGTCGAGCTTGTCCGCGAGCGCCACAGCAATACTGACCGGATCAGTCGGCACACGATCAGAAGGGCCTTGAGGCTTGTAGTGCTCCTCGCAAGCCGCGGCGACAGAGGCGTCCTCGCCCTGGGCCAGCGCGTAGTACTTGCCCATCAGGCCCTGCACCTCGGGGAATTCGCCGACGACCTCGGTCAACAAATCCGCCTTCGCCAGATGCGCGGCCCGCGTCGCCTTGGCGACATCGGCGCCGACCAGCGGCGCGATCTCGGCGGCGAGGCGTTCGATGCGCTTGATACGCGCGGCCTGGGTGCCGAGCTTCTCGTGGAACACGATCTGCTCGAACTTCGGCAGCCGATCTTCCAGCTTCGTCTTCAAGTCCGTCTCATAGAAGAACTTCGCGTCCGACAGGCGCGGACGGATCACGCGTTCGTTGCCGGCGACGATGGTCTTGCCGCCGTCGGGCGCCTCGATGTTGGCGGTGAGAACGAACTTGTTGGTCAGCTTGCCCGTCTTGGCATCCCTGACGACGAAGCACTTCTGGTTGTTGCGGATGGTGGCGCGGATCACCTCTTCGGGGATCGCGAGATATTCTTGCTCGAACGATCCCATCATGACGACGGGCCATTCGACCAGGCCGGACACCTCGTCCAGCAGCGCCTGGTCCTCGACCAGTTCGAACCCTTGCGCGAAGGTCAGCTCCTTGGCGTCGGCGAAGATGATGTCCTTGCGCGCCTGCGGATCGAGGATGACTTTTGCGGCCTTCAGCTTCGCTTCGTAGTCCTCGAAGCGGCGCACGGAAATCGCAGCCGGCGCCATGAAACGATGGCCGTAGGTGGTCTGGCCGGCCTCGATGCCGTCCACCGAGAATTTGACGACATCGGGCTCTTCGGTCTCGGGCCCGAACGTCGCGGTGATCGCGTGCAGCGGACGCACCCAGCTCAGCGAGCCCGGCTTGCCGGAGCGCGCGCCCCAGCGCATCGATTTCGGCCAGGGGAAGGTGCGGATGATCACGGGAAGGATTTCCGCGAGCACGTCGATCGCGTCGCGGCCGGGCTTCTCGATCAGCGCGATGTAGAAGTCGCCCTTCGGGTCGCGCTGGATCTTGGCCTCGTCCAGCGACGTCAAACCCGTCGCTTTCAGAAAACCCTGCACGGCCGCGTCGGCCGCGCCGATCTTCGGTCCGCGGCGTTCGGTCTTCAGGTCAGGCTGGCGCGCAGGGATGCCGTGCACGGTCAGCGCAAGGCGGCGCGGGGTCGCGAAAGCCTTCGCGCCCTCGTAGACGAGGCCTTCGGCGACGAGCTTGTCGGTGACCATGCGGCGCAGATCGTCGGCCGCCTTGGCCTGCATGCGCGCGGGGATTTCTTCGGAGAACAGTTCAAGCAAAAGATCGGGCATCAGGCCGCTCCGCCCGCTTCAGTATGTATCCAGGCCTCGCCGCAAGCCTTTGCCAATTCGCGCACGCGAAGAATGTAGCTCTGCCGCTCCGTCACCGAGATCACGCCGCGCGCGTCGAGCAGGTTGAACACGTGGCTCGCCTTGATGCACTGGTCATAGGCCGGCAGCGACATCAGATGGGCCTCGCGCTTGCCATCTTTCCAGCCGGCCTCGAGATATTTCCGGCAGGCAGATTCCGCCATCTTGAATTGCTCGAACAGCATCGCGGTGTCGGCGACTTCGAAATTGTGCTTCGAATATTCCCGCTCGGCCTGCAGGAAGACATCGCCATAGGTGACCTTGGCGTCACCGTCGCGGCCGTTGAAGTTGAGGTCGTAGACGCGATCGACGCCCTGCACGTACATCGCGAGGCGCTCGAGCCCGTAGGTGAGCTCGCCCGCGACCGGCGCGCATTCGACACCCGCGACCTGCTGGAAATAGGTGAACTGGCTGACTTCCATGCCGTCGCACCAGCACTCCCAACCGAGGCCCCAGGCGCCCAGAGTCGGGCTCTCCCAATCGTCCTCGACGAAGCGAATGTCGTGCACGGCGGAATCAATGCCGATCGCGGCGAGCGACTTCAGGTACAGCTCCTGAAGGTTCGGCGGCGATGGCTTCATGATCACCTGGAACTGGTAGTAGTGCTGCATCCGGTTCGGATTCTCGCCGTAGCGGCCGTCCTTGGGCCGCCGCGAGGGCTGCACATAGGCCGCGTTCCAGGGCTTTGGCCCGAGCGCGCGCAGCGTAGTCGCCGGATGGAAGGTACCCGCACCCATCTCCATGTCGTAGGGCTGCAGGATCACGCAGCCCTGCTCGGCCCAGAACCGCTGGAGCGCGAGGATGAAACCCTGGAACGAGCGTTCCGGGCGCATATGGGCGGGCAAGGAGGCGTCCATCGTCAGATCGGGCTCTCGCGGGGGGTTGAATCGCGCGGGACCGTATCGACGGCAGGGGTCGGAATCAAGGTGAAGGGGTTGAATGGCGTCATTCCGGGGCGATGCGAAGCATCGAACCCGGAAGAAAGACGCCGGCTAACCCGGCCGATAGGCTCCGGTCACCGGATCCTGTTTCAGGGTCTGGACGGCCCCCCTATGGGCGGCCTCGGCGACGCGTGAGAGGCGCATCTCCTCCAGCTCCTGGTTGATCCTGACAGCGGTCTTGTAGGCCCAGCGGACCACGGCAAGCCCGCCCAGGACGCCCGCGAATGCGACGAACGGCGGCATCGGTCGTTCCTTGTTCACAATGCTCAGCCCCCACGCGCATTCTTGCGCAGACCGGGCCGCGCCGCAATTGGCACGGCTTCAAGTCTCCTTGGGGCCAAATGGCGCGGCAGGGCTCCGCCTAGAACCCGAATTTCGCCCAGATCGCGCGCGTCTCCACCGCCGAGATCAGGTCGTCCGGCAGGCCGGCCATTGATTCCAAGGCCGAAAGCTGCCCCGCGCCGGGCGATTTCCGGCCCAAAAGGCCGGAGAGCAGACCGGTCGGCTGGGCAATCACGGGGGTGAGAACCTTCTCGCCAAAGCGGGCACGAAGAGTTGAGCGGAGATCGCCGATGCTGTCGGCGAGCCCGAGCGCGATCGAACTCCCGCCGGCCCAGTATTCGCCCGTGAACAGCGTGTCGTCGGAGCCCTTCAACCGCGCGCCGCGGCTCTCCTTCACCAGCGCGATGAAGATCTGGTGGATCTCGCGCTGGAGCGCCTTCAGCTTGGCGACGTCGTCAGGATTTTCAGGAAGAAATGGGTCGAGCATCGCCTTGTGCGCGCCGGCGGTGTAGAGACGCCGCTCGATGCCGAGCCGCTTGATCGCCTCCTGGAAACCAAAGCTGCCGCCGACCACGCCGATCGAACCAAGGATCGAGGACGGATCGCAGATGATCTCGTCGCCGGCGCAGGCGATCATGTAGCCGCCGGAGGCCGCGACGTCCTCGACGAACACCAGCACCGGCAGCTTCTTCTCCGCCGCGAGTTGCTTGATGCGCAGGTAGATCTGGCGCGACTGCACCGGCGACCCGCCGGGCGAATTGATCACCAGCGCCACCGCCTTGGCGTTACGCGTCGAAAACGCCCGCTCCAGCACCCGCGAAACGGTCGCGAGCGTCATGCCCGGGCGCAGCGGCGTCACTGCCCCGATCACACCGGACAGCCGCACCACCGGCACCACGGCCGTGCCGGGACGGAAGCGCGCCGGCAGATATTGCATGAGCTTGTCGGCCAGGCCGGAACTCTCACGATCGTTCAATTGTTCGGCCATGCCGTTACCTCTGATTAACTATTTCTTATCACGCGACTGTCATTGGAAGGGCCCGGAACGTGTTTTGCAGAAACCCCGTTGAGAGGCTGCAATGGGCCAGCGGAGAACACCATGAAAATCTATCTGCTGATGCTGCTGATCGGTGCGCTGTTCATGGCGATCCGCCTGACGACTCCGCAAGAGCAGCAGTCGGAATCGCTTCCGCAATAGCTCAGCACGGTTCCACCAGGGGTAGAACCGCCCTTCCCTCCAGAATATCCATCACCTCTTTTTTGGGCACGCGTGACTCCTCGTTGAGGACGAGGCCCGGCAACAATCGTGCCGGAGCCCTTCCGCCCTTGATTGCGCGCACCAGCACCCGGATCGCGAGCCGCCCGGCTTCAGCGTGAACCGGCAAAATCGCGAGACTGCCGAAGCCGCGAGACAGCGCCGCCAGAACCTCCGCGATGCCATCTGCGCGCCAAATCAATGTCAGCGCGCCGTGCGATCGGAGGATGCGCCGCGCCGCATGCACCCAGGCATTCAGCGTCTCATCCGTCGCCACATGCGCGATCTGGCGCGCCTGATCGGGCGAACCGCGATGGCGAGCGGGATCGTTGAAGGGCGGGTTCATCAGCACCACGTCGACGCTGTCCGGCGCGAGCCCGCTCGCCGCAAAGGCCTGCGCGTCCGCGGTGACGTCGAGCACGATCGTCTCGGCGGCAATCGCATTCGCTGCCGCATTGGCGCGCGCAAGCTCCGCCAGCTCGGGATCGATCTCGACCAGGCCGAGCCTGATCCCGGCAACGCGCCGAGCCAATGCAAGACCCGCCGTGCCGATGCCGGCGCCGAGATCGACGACACGGTCGCCCGCCCTCGCCTCCGTCGCCGCCGCGAGCAGAATGGCATCGTGCCCGGCGCGATGGCCGGACCGCTTCTGCTTCAGCCGCAATTGCCCGCCAAGAAAGGCGTCCTCGGTGAGGTCTGCCGGGGCTTCACTCATCGCCGCGCAGTTCGTGGCTGAGGCCGGCCTCGGTCAGAAGCTGCCGGGCCTCGATGGCGTCGTCCTCGTGGACCAGGATCCGCCGCGGCAAAATGCCGAGCGAGCCCTCGATGATGCTCATGTTCTGGTCCAGCACCAGATGATGGATGTTGGCGCCGTCGAGCAGCGCGCCGATCGCCGACACCAGCACCATATCGTTGGTCCGAACCAGTTCTCGCAAAACACAGGCCTCCTGCCTGACGGGGATTAAGCGCCAAATGTCAATGGTTCCACGGCCCTTGCCGCATCCCCGTCCAGTTTCTATGGTCTTTCCATCAGAATAGCCCTTCCGGGGCAAATATTGGAGACCGGCGTGGCCGTCATCGTACCTTTCGAAACTCCCGGCGCGTCGATCGAAGAGCTGGTTGCCCTTGTCGCCGGTGACATGGAGCGCGTCAACGCCACGATCCTGTCGCGGACCGGTTCGGACGTGACCATGATCCCGGAGGTCGCCAACCATTTGATCTCCTCCGGGGGCAAGCGCCTGCGGCCGATGCTGACGCTGGCCATGGCCAACCTCGCCGGCTACACCGGCGACGGCCATATCAAGCTCGCTGCCAGCGTTGAGTTCATGCATACCGCCACCCTGCTCCATGACGACGTCGTCGACGAGAGCGAGATGCGCCGCGGCAAGCTGTCGGCGCGCATGCTCTGGGGCAATGAGGCGAGCGTGCTGGTCGGCGACTTCCTGCTCGGCCAGGCCTTCCGCATGATGGTCGAGGTCGGCTCGCTCCGCGCGCTCGACATTCTCTCAGCGGCCGCCGCCACCATCGCCGAGGGCGAGGTGATGCAGCTTGCCGCCGCCAAGAACACCGCGACCACCGAAGACGAATATCTCGCCGTGATCCGCGGCAAGACCGCCGAGTTGTTCGCGGCCGCCTGCGAGGTCGGCCCCGTGATCGCCAACCGCCCGAAAGCAGAGCAGACCGCCTGCCGCTCGGTCGGCATGAATCTCGGCATCGCCTTCCAGCTCGTCGACGACGTGCTCGACTATGGCGGCAAGAGCGCCAAGCTCGGCAAGAACACCGGCGACGATTTCCGCGAGGGCAAGATCACGCTGCCCGTCGTGCTCGCCTTCCGCCGCGGCAACGACACCGAGCGCGCCTTCTGGATCCGCGCGCTCGAGCGCGGCGAGATCGGCGACACTGACCTCGACCACGCCATCGGGCTGATGAACAAGCATCGTGCGCTCGAAGACACGCGCAGCCGCGCCCAGCACTACGGCGCCATGGCGGTGGACGCGCTGGCGCTGTTCCCGTCCTCACCGATGAAGAGCGCGCTGGAGCAGGTCGTGGCGTTCTGTCTGGCACGGTCGCATTAGGGCGCGCGTCTTCGGTGTTCTACCCGCACCCGTCTCGGTGACGGCCGCTACGGCGTCCACTGAAATCGTATTGCCGCTGCGGCATAGCCATCGTCATTGCGAGCGAAGCGAAGCAATCCAGAGTCCCCCCTTGGAAAGATTCTGGATTGCTTCGCTCCGCTCGCAATGACGGAGCAAGGAGCGCAGGCTCGCTCGCCAACTCGCATCCGGATCACGGAGACAGTTTTGCAGTCCCGCACCTCGTCCTCCCGTGCGGGGAAGTTGCCCCTTGTCACTTGCATTTTGAAAGTTACCTCCCTACTTTCGAACCATGCAGCCCAAATCCCCCTCCATCCAGGAATGTCCGGTCGGCCGCGCCGTGGAGACGGTCGGCGAATGGTGGAGCATCTTGATCCTGCGGGATGCGTTCCAGGGCGCAACGAAGTTCGACGAATTTTCGCAAAGCCTCGGGATCGCGCCGAACATCCTGTCGCGGCGGTTGGCCCATCTCACCGAAAGCGGCATGTTCGTCCGCCGCCGCTATCACGAACGGCCGCCGCGCTACGAATATGTGCTGACGGACAAGGCCCGGGACTTCTTCCCCGTGGTCGCAACCCTGCTCGCCTGGGGCAACAAGCATCTCGCACCGAAGGGCGAAGCCATCCTGCTCGCGAACCGCTCCGATCGTCGTCCATTCAATCCGGTCGTGGTCGATGCCGCCGACATGCAGCCGATCACGCTCACCAACGCGGTCATCATCGCCGGTCCCCGCGCGAGCCGCCTCATGCGTAAACGGCTGACCTCGCTCAAAGCCATGAACCCGGCCGTCGCGCCGGCTGGAGACTGACATGCGTCGTATCGTCGTGACGGGAATGGGCGTGGTATCGCCGCTTGGCTGCGGTGTCGAGCTGTCCTGGCGCCGGCTGCTGGCCGGCCAAAGCGGGCTGCGCCCGCTGCCGGAATGGTCGCAGGCGCTGCCCGCACGCATTGCCGGCCTCGTGCCCGACAAGGCCGATGACGCAGACGGCGGCTTCGATCCCGCGCAGGCCGCCGCGCCGAAAGACCAGCGCAAGATGGACCGCTTCATCCTGTTCGCGCTGCTCGCCACCGCAGAAGCGGTTGCGCAGGCCGGCTGGAAGCCGCAGGACGCGGCAGCGCAGGAACGAACCGCGACGATCATCGCCTCCGGCGTCGGCGGTTTTCCGGCGATGGCGGAGGCGGTGCGCATCACCGAACAGCGCGGCCCGCGCCGGCTGTCGCCGTTCACGATCCCCTCCTTCCTCGCCAACCTCGCGGCCGGCCACGTCTCGATCAAATACGGCTACAAGGGAGCGCTGGGCACACCGGTCACGGCGTGCGCCGCCGGCGTTCAGGCGATCGGCGATGCCGCGCGCATGATCCGCGCGGGCGAGGCTGATGTGGCGATCTGCGGTGGCGCGGAAGCTTGCATCGACATCGTCAGCCTCGGCGGCTTCGCCGCGGCCCGCGCACTGTCGAGCGGGTTCAATGACGCGCGCGCCTCGCGCCCGTTCGATCGCGATCGCGACGGTTTTGTCATGGGCGAAGGCGCCGGCATCCTGGTGATCGAGGAGCTGGAGCATGCGTTGGCGCGCGGCGCGACGCCGATCGCGGAGATCGTCGGATACGGCACGACCGCCGACGCCTATCACATGACATCGGGGCCGCCTGACGGCGACGGCGCCCGGCGCGCCATGGAGATCGCGCTCCGGCAGGCCAAGCTTGCGCCTGCGGATTTGCAGCACCTGAACGCGCATGCGACGTCGACGCCGGCCGGCGACGAGAGCGAGCTTGGCGCGATTGCCGCGCTGTTCGGCCGTCACCGCGGCATCGCCGTGAGCGCAACCAAATCGGCTACCGGCCATCTGCTCGGTGCCGCCGGCGGCCTGGAAGCAATCTTCACCGTGCTCGCCCTGCGCGACCAGATCGCACCGCCGACGCTCAATCTCGAAAACCCCGATCCCGCCGCTGACGGCATCGACATCGTCGCCGGTGCGGCGCGCCCGCTACCGATGCAGCACGCGATCTCGAACGGGTTCGGCTTCGGCGGGGTGAATGCCAGCGTGATCTTCCGCCGGATGGGCTAGGCAAGAGGGCTTGCAATCGCGGCAAGCTGCGCTACCAAAACAGGATGATCAACACGAATTTCTGGCTGTTCCTGGCCGCCGCTTGTCTCATCGCCGCCGTTCCCGGCCCCGGCATTTTCTACGTCGCGGCACGGACCCTATCGGAAGGGCGCGGCAGCGGTTTTGCATCCACCGCGGGCACCGCGCTCGGCGGGCTGGTTCATGTGGTCGCAGGCAGCCTCGGCATCTCTGCGATCATCCTTGCCAGCGCCGAGCTGTTTGCCGCCGTGAAATTTGTCGGCGCACTCTATCTGGTCTGGCTCGGCATCAGGACTTTTCGCAACGCCGGTGCGCTGTCATTCGACAGCGAGCCAGTCGGCGACAAGCAAGCCTTTCGCGACGGCGTGCTGGTCGAGGCGCTGAACCCGAAGACCGCCGCATTCTTCCTCGCCTTCATTCCGCAGTTCCTCGACCCGGCGGGATCGAACCCGACGCTGCAATTCATCATGCTGGGTGCAATTTCGGTGACGCTGAACACGCTCGCCGATATCGTTGTGGTGCTGATGGCCTCCGCGACACGCACGCAGTTGATCGGAAGGCCGCATTTGATGCGACGTCTCACCCAGGGCTCCGGCGTCTTCATCGCAGGGCTCGGCCTGTCGCTCGCACTGGCGCGGCGGCCCGCGAATGGATAGCGCCACCATGCTCGCCCCGCAAAGCCGCATCTACGAGTCTCACGGCCTGCGGCTGCACTATGCCGACTGGGGCAACGACGCCGCGCCCGTAGCGGTCCTGGTTCACGGCGGCCGCGATCACTGTCGGAGCTGGGACGTCATCGCCCGGTCGCTACAGCCACATTTTCACGTGGTCGCACCCGACCTGCGCGGTCACGGCGATTCCGATTGGACCAAAGGCGGCAGCTACGCACTGACGGAGTATGTGTACGACCTCGCCCAGCTCGTCCGTGCCGTCGCAGCGCCTCAAGTCACTCTCGTCGGCCATTCCATGGGCGGCATGGTCAGCCTGATCTTTACGGGGGCATTCCCCGAACAGGTCGCGAAGCTGGTCGTGCTCGACGGCGTGACGATGCTGCCGGATACACCAAAACCGCCGGTGCATGAGCGCATCGGCAAATGGGTCGGTCAGCTCGACAAGCTGCACGACCGCGCACCGCGCCGCTATTCGACCCTCGAAGACGCTGCGGCGCAGATGGTCCTTCACAACAAGCGGCTGTCCCGCGACCTCGCGCTGCATCTCGCCACCTACGGCGCGCGGCAGAACGAGGACGGCACCTATAGCTGGAAGTTCGATCCCTACCAGCGCGCCTCTGCGCCGCACCGGCTCTGGCCGGACGATCACATCGCGCTGTGGTCGCGCATCACCTGTCCGACGCTGCTCCTGAATGCCGGCGAAAGCTTTCTGGCTGGCGCGAGGGCCGCGGGCCTGGAGCGCTACTTTCCGCAGGCGCGCGTCGAGACCATCGCCGGCGCCGGACACTGGCTGCAACATGACAAGCCGCAGGAGGTGTTGGGCGAAATCCGGCGGTTTCTCGGACTGGCGGAGGAAAGCGGCGGCTAGCTCAACTGCCGTAGCCCGGATGGAGCGTAGCGCAATCCGGGACCGCCGCAGCCGAACCATCCCGGATTGCGCTTCGCTCCATCCGGGCTACCGGCACCGTCGTCGGCGAAATACCTAGCTCAGCGTCCCCGCGTGCACCCACCAACCGGAATGATCCCTGCGGATCTTCTCGGCGGCGGCATGCGCCTCGGCAAATGCGCCATAGATCGCAAAGCACGTCGCACCCGAGCCGGACATGCGGGCGAGCTTGACGCCGGCGGAGCCACGCAAGGCTTCCAGCACGTCGCCGATGACAGGCTCGATGCGCATCGCAGGCGCTTCGAGATCGTTGGCGACGGTCTCGAGCGTATCGACCCAATCGGCAATGGAGGCGCCCTCGCCCGGCCAGGCCGGTCCGTCGAAGACGGACGTGGCGCCGACCAGGAGTTCGCCGTTGCGCAGGCCCAGCGCCTGAAACACATCCTTGGTCGCGACCGGCACGCGCGGATTGACCATCACGCAGGGCATGCTCGGCAACGCGAGCGGCAGCAGCTGCTCGCCGACACCGGTCATGTCACAGGCACGCGAGAACAGACACACCGGCACGTCGGCACCGGTCGCAAGCGCAACCTTCTGGAGGCGGGCGTCGTCGAGCGACAGATCGTTGAGCCGCGCCAGCAACCGCAGCGCCGCAGCGGCGTCGGCCGAGCCGCCGCCGATGCCGGCGGCGACCGGGAGCACCTTGTCGAGCGCGAAGGCGCCCAGCTTCAGGTTCGGGACGGCTTCGGCCAGGAGCTTGGCCGCCTTGAACACGAGGTTGTCGGCCATATCGCCGCAGGCCGCCGCGAGCGGCCCCGTCGTGGTGAGCTTCAGTTCGCCGCCGGCCTCCAGCGTGAGCCGGTCGGCGCAGTCGGCAAAGGCGACCACGCTTTCGAGATCATGATAGCCGTCTGCACGACGACCGACCACGCGAAGGCTCAGATTGACCTTCGCGCGCCCTTCTTCAATCAACGCCGGCATAGACGACACGCCCCCAACTTCAACTCACTCAGCCGCCCTTGCCGTCGTCCTTCTTCTTCTCCTTCTCCGCCTGCGCAGCCGAGGAGTTCGAATTGTCGTCGGTCATACCGTTTGCAATCTTGGCCTCGATCTTCGGAAGTTCATCCGCTTCGGGCTTGAGATCGCGGGCGTGCGCCCACTGGAACTTGGCTTCCAGCGTACGGCCGACGCGCCAATAGGCGTCGCCAAGGTGATCGTTGATGGTGGGATCCTCGGGCTTGAGGTCAATGGCGCGCTCGAGGTTCTTCACCGCGTCCTCGTAATTGCCAATGCGGTAATAGGCCCAGCCGAGGGAATCGACGATGTAGCCGTCATCCGGGCGCTGCTCGACCGCCCGCTTGATCATCTTCATGCCTTCGTCGAGATTGATGCCCTGGTCGATCCAGGAATAGCCGAGATAGTTGAGGACGTGCGGCTGGTCGGGCTGCAGCTCGAGCGCCTTCTTCATGTCGGCTTCCGCCTTGCCCCACTGCTTGGAGCGCTCCTCGCAGATGCCGCGATAATAATACCAGACGCTGTTGGCCTTGTCGTTGCCGGCCGGCAGCACGTCGACCCCTTGCGAATAGGTCGCGCCGCATTCGCCGAACTTCTTGCGGCCGCGCTCGATGTTGCCGAGCGCCATGATGGCTTCGAGATCCTTGGAATCCTCAGTGGTGACGCCCTTGAGGATCTTGATCGCCTCGTCGGTGCGGTCGGCGGAATCCAGATCGATGGCGAGCTGGATCTGGGCGTTGCGCTTGAGCGGCGAGGACGCCGGCACCCGCTCATAGACCTTGATCGCCATCTGCGGCCGCTTCACCGATTCATAGAGATCGGCGAGCGAGAGCAGCGCCAGGGGATGGGTGGGCTGAAGGTAGAGCGAGAGCTGGAGATAGACCAGCGCCAGATCCTCGCCGCCGCGGCGGGTCAGTGTGGCGCCGATGCCGTAGAGCGCTTCTGCGGCGCCGGCTTGCGCGCTATCGACCAGCGGCGGCATCTTCTTGCCGGCCTTGGTGTCGCGCAACCCTTCCACGATCAGCGGATGGCGGGCGAGCTTCTTGTCGAAAGCCTGGTAGACCGTGGTCGCGGCGGCCGAGTCCTTGTTGCGCGACAGCCAGCGCGCATAGGCCTCGGTGACGCGCAGCATGGAATCGTCGAGCTTGTAGGCGCGCTCGAACCGGGCGCCGGCGTCTTTCTCCTTGCCAGCGAGCTCGAGGATCATGCCGGCATGGAGATCCTTGAACAGCGGATACCATTCCGGACCAGCCAGCTTGTCGATCGTGGCGACACCGCCCTTGGCATCGCCCGCACCATAGGCGGCCCAGCCCGACAGCAGAGTGGCGACGAGATCGGTGATCGGACCGCGGATCGACTGGTTGATGTTGGTCTGCGCGGTCGCGTACTTCTTGAACTTGAGATCGTGCACGCCGACGACGAGGCGCGCAACGCGGTTGGTCTTGTCGATGGTCAGGATGCGCTCGGCGAGCTTGACGGCCTCATCGATGTCGCCGTCGGCAACCGAGGAGATGAAGGCGCGGTCGAGCAGCTCGTTGTTCTTGGGATCGGTGCGCAGGGCCGAGCGATAGAACGCGGCGGCGGAGGCCGCATCGCGCTCGACGCTGGCGTGGCGGGCGGCGAGATAGCTGCCGGAAGTGGTCAGCGCCTTCAGATCGTTTCGGGTCGGAAACTGCGCCGCCGTGTCGGACGGATGATCCGGCGTCTGCGCCAGGACCCTGCCGGGGACCGTCGCGATCGCTGTGCCCATGAGGGCGATGGCGGCAACAGTCCAGCGGTTGAAACGATTTGAAAACATCAGGGCTCGCCTTGAGTTGGTAGTGCCTGGGTCTGAAGAAGGCCGTATCGCATGCGAACGCGGCCGGTGGCATGGGGACCCGGAACCGTCGGGCCGACAATGCCGCTTTTGGCGCTTCACCGCAAGGATTCGGGCCGGACGATCCCCTCCGCACGCCCCAAATCGACCAAGTGACCGGTCAAGAGCGCCCCAAGACGCCGCCAGTATGGCCTTATCGTGACCACGGACCGCGACCGCGGCCGGGTTCTCACGCGAACGTGCGTCGCAGGGCCAAGGTCACGCAATATTGGTCGCCCTTGGGCCTTGGTCACCTGGATCGTGGCTTGCTGACCCCGCCTACATCGCCTCGTAGTTCGGACCGCCGCCGCCCTCCGGGGGAACCCAGGTGATGTTGCCGTTGGGGTCTTTCACGTCGCAGGTTTTGCAGTGGACGCAGTTCTGAGCGTTGATCTGGAAGCGCGGACCCGAACCTTCCTCTATCCACTCATAGACGCCGGCCGGGCAATAGCGATTCGACGGACCTGCAAACACGTCATGCTCGGAGGTCTTCTGGAGGTTCATGTCCGTAACCTTGAGATGGACCGGCTGGTCTTCCTCATGATTGGTATTGGACAGGAACACCGACGAGAGCTTGTCGAAGGAAATCTTGCCGTCCGGCTTCGGGTAGGTTCTCGGCGCGTGGGTCTTGGCCGGATCGAGCGTCGCACGATCGGGCTTCGCGTGCGACTGGGTGCCGAACAGCGAACCGCCGAACAGCGTGTTGCACCACATGTCGAAGCCGCCGAGCGCAACGCCGAGCACCGTGCCGAACTTCGACCACAACGGCTTGACGTTGCGGACCAGGAACAAATCCTTGCCGACCGAGGAGGAGCGCCAGGCGTTCTCGTAGTCGACGATCTCGTCATTGGCGCGATCGGCGGCAATGGCGGACGCAACGTGCTCGGCGGCGAGCATGCCCGTGCCCATCGCGTTGTGCACGCCCTTGATGCGGGGAACGTTGACGAAGCCGGCCGCGCAGCCGATCAGGGCGCCGCCGGGGAAGCTGAGTTTCGGGACCGACTGATAGCCGCCCTCGGTGATGGCGCGCGCGCCATAGGCGAGCCGCTTGGCGCCTTCGAAGGTGCTGCGAATCGAGGGATGCGTCTTGAAACGCTGGAACTCGTCGAACGGTGACAGATACGGGTCATCGTAGTTGAGATGCACGACGAAGCCGACGGCAACGAGGTTGTCGTCGTAGTGATAGAGGAACGAGCCACCGCCGGTCTTCAGATCGAGCGGCCAGCCGAACGAATGCTGGATCATGCCCTTCTGGTGCTTGGCGGGATCGATCTGCCAGACTTCCTTGAGCCCGATGCCGAACTTCGCCGGCTCGCTCTTGGTATCCAGCGCGAACTTCGCGATGAGCTGTTTAGTCAGGCTGCCGCGCGCGCCTTCCGCGAACAGCGTGTACTTGCCGAGCAATTCCATGCCACGGGTAAAGGAGTCCTTCGGCTTACCGTCCCGGCCGATGCCCATGTCGCCGGTGGCGATGCCCTTCACCGCGCCCTGCTCGTCATAGAGCACTTCGGCGGCGGCAAAGCCCGGATAGATCTCGACGCCGAGGGCCTCTGCCTTGCGCGCCAGCCAGCGGCAGACATTCCCCAGCGAGCCGATATAGCAGTGATGGTTGTCCATCAGCGGCGGCATGATGAAGTTAGGCAGCCTGATCGCGCCACCGCCCGTCATCCAGTAGAAGCGGTCGTCCTTCACCTGGGTCTTCAGAGGGCAATCGGAATCCTCGCGCCAGTCCGGGATCAGCTTGTCGAGCCCGGCCGGATCGATCACGGCGCCGGAGAGAATATGCGCACCGACCTCGGAGCCCTTCTCCACCACGACGACGTTGAGATCGGCATTGATCTGCTTCAGCCGGATCGCTGCAGCCAGACCCGAGGGGCCGGCGCCGACGATGACGACGTCGAATTCCATGGATTCGCGCGGGGGAAGTTCTTCGGTGCTCATCTGATCTCAGCCCTTGAGACGGTCCTTGGTCGATTGCGCCCTCTTGTTTCCGATTTTTCCGGGTAGGACAACCTCGGAAATGCGTTTCGCCGGGGTGCAAGGCGCCCCAAACTGGACTAATAGTCAGACTTTCCAATGATCCCAGAACCCGCACCCACGGTCCGAGAGCTTCTCGCCTTCTATCTGGAGGCCGGAGTCGATTGCACGCTCGCGGAGGAACCGATCGACCGCCTGGCGGAATTGGATGTTCCACCTCCGGCCCCGCGCGCGCCACCTCCGGTCGAAGCCCCACGGCCGGCCGCCGCACCGGCAGTGTTGCGCGGCGAGGCGGCCCCCGCGCCCGACATCGCGATCGCGTCGGCGCGCGAGGCCGCACGCACCGCGCCGACCTTGGAGGCGCTGCGCGAGTTGATGCAGAGCTTCGACGGCTGCGCGCTGAAGCACACCGCGACACGGCTGGTTTTCGCCGACGGTAATCCGCAGGCGCGCATCATGTTCGTCGGCGAGGCACCGGGCCGCGACGAGGACATCGAGGGGCTGCCCTTCGTCGGGCGCAGCGGCAAGCTGCTCGATTTGATGATCGGAGCCATAGGCCTCAACCGCACCACGGCCTACATCGCCAACGTGATTCCCTGGCGGCCGCCCGGCAACCGCACGCCGACGCCGCAGGAGACGCAAATCTGCCTGCCGTTCATCCAGCGCCAGATCGAGCTGGTGAATCCGGATGTGCTGGTGACGCTCGGCAATCCCTCGACGCAGACGCTGCTGTCGACCCGCGAAGGCATCATGCGCACCCGCGGCCGCTGGTTCGACTACGAGACGGGCGCGCGCACCATCCGCGCGCTGCCGACCTTCCATCCCGCCTATCTGTTGCGCTCGCCGTCGTACAAGCGGCTCGCCTGGCAGGATCTCCGCGCGATCGCGAAGGTGCTGGCGGGCGCGTGAGGAGGCGTACGACCTCTCCCCGTCATTGCGAGCGCAGCGAAGCAAATCCAGAATCTTTCCGCAGAGGGATACTGGATTGCTTGGTCGCAAGGGCTCCTCGCAATGACGACGAAGAGCGAGCGACTACGTCCCCTTCGGCCGCACGATGGCCCAGCCGATGCGCAGCAGTTGCTGGCGTCCGGTCACCAGCCATTCGAAGGCGCGCGGGACTTCCGGGACGATGCCGGGAAAGCGCGCGAGGATGTCCGGCGGCGGGGTGCCGGCGGTATCGGAGGCGCGCCAGACCACGACGCCGCCGGTCTCGCTGAATTTGGCCTGATTGATCCACGGCGTGCGTGAAGGCTGGGCATCGATGAAGAGATGGGGCCGGCCGGAATGCAGCGTGATCAGGCTGGCAAGCTGGGTCTCGCCGGCGACCGCGCGCAGACGATGATTGGTGCGGCGAGCAAAGCTCTCGTCGAAGAAGTCCGAAATCGCGCGCGCCGGCATCGAGGTCGCGATCTCGTTGGCACCGGTCCACGGCAGGAGCAGGACGGCGAGCACGACGCCGATTGCGGGCGCGATGACGGCGGCCGCCCAGACCATCCGCAGCATCCTCGCGCGGCGCATCGCGATGAGATCGCCGGCCCCCACGACCACGGCAAGCCCCGACAACACTAGCACGACGCCGGCGCCGCCGACGACCGCGTCGAGGCCCAGCAGGCCGGAGATCAGCACCGCGCCGAGCGCCGGCGCCAGCGCGAAGAAATAGACGAAATTGCGCGCAAGCGGCTCGACCGGCGGGCGGTAGATGATCGGCGCCTCCTCGCTCTTGGGAACGAACAGGCCGGTGTTGAGCACGGTCAGCGCCGGGATCGCCGCCGCGCCGAGCAGGAGCCCCCCGAGCAGCCAGGCCGCGTGCAGCGCGCGGGCATTGAGCTCGCTGACCGCAGGCAAGGCCGGCAGGACGAGCACCTCGGCGCGCATCAGCCAGACGGCATAGGGCAATGCCAGCACGGCGACGACCACCAGCGCAAACAGCGGGTCGAATGCGCGCAGCGTGCGGCGGCCGTCCGCGGTTGCGAGTGCGAAGACGACAATCAGCAACAGCAGGAAGATCGCAGCCGGCGTCGTCAGCAGCAGGAGGCCCGCCTCGATCGACCAGGCAAACCAGGCGTTGCCGCGGCGCTGTCCGATGATCTGCCAGGAATGCAGCAGCAGCAGTGCCCAGAGCGGCCGCGCCAGCACCAGCGGGCCGAAGTCGAGTACGGGCGAGGAGAAGGCCAGCAGCGTCATGGTCAGCAGCACGGCCAGCACAGCCTGCTGGGGGCCGACCACCGCGCGGGACAGATGATAGAGCGCGATGAAGGTCGCGACCCCACAGAGCTCCGCCAGGATGTAGACGCCGAACACGTGGCCGCCGGCAGCGCGATAGGCGATGTCGGCGAGCCAGACCGGCAAGGGCGGGCCTAAATCAGTGCCGACCTGGTATTCGCGGCCGAAGGCCAGCAGCGTCGCGAGGCTGCCGGGCGGGCTGCGATAAAACACCAGCGCCACGAACAGCCACATCGCGGCCTGGAGCAGCACGGCGATCCAGACGATCAGCCGCGGCCGCGCGCGAATGAGCTCGATGACCAGGGAGGTAAACCGCATGCAACGTCCGAAAGATGCAGCCAACCCGTGAAGCCGGCCCTATTCGCTCACGACTATTTTGATAGAGGGCGCGACGCGTCGTGGCAACCGAGTCTCGTCTAGAGATTTGCCGCCGTGTCGACTTCCAGGCTCGTGTCCACCTGCAGCTCGATCTCGGTCACCGCAAATAGATCCTGCGCCGGCTCGACCGTCCAGGGCATGTGCTTGGCGCGGGCGGCGGCGACGGGGGCAAAGAAGCTGCGGTGGTGGACGGTGGGGCCGAGGCGGTTGAGCGCGTCGAGGTGCTCAGGCACGGCGTAGCCCTTATGCTGCTCGAAACCGTAGCCGGGACAGTCCTGAGCCAGCGCGCACATCAGGCGGTCCCGCGTCACCTTGGCGATGATCGAGGCCGCTGCGATCGACAGGACGATGCCGTCACCGCCGATCACGGCCTCGCAATCGCATGCCGTGTCGAGCCGGTCGCGGCCGTCGACGAAGACGTGCCGGGGCTGCTCGGGCAATGCCACGACGGCGCGCTTCAGCGCCCATAGCGAGGCGCGCAGGATGTTGTCGCGGTCGATGCGGGCGCGCGAGGCGACGGCCACCGAGACCTGGGCGGTGGCGCAGATCTTGTCGAACAGCCTTTCGCGCTCCTCGGCGGTCAGGCGCTTGGAATCGTCGATGCCGCGTGGGATGCGGTCGGGATCGAGAATCACCGCCGCCGCCACCACAGGACCGGCCAGCGGCCCGCGGCCGGCCTCATCGCAGCCCGCCACCGGCCAGACGCCGCGCTTGATCAGCGCGCGCTCGCGGCGGAAGCTTGGGGCGACGATGATGGCGCTCTTGGTGCCGGCCAGCGCCTTGGCAATTTTTTTCGGCGCAACCTTCTCGTTCTTAGGCGCAGCCTTCTTGTTCTCAGGCGCAACCTTCTTGGACGCGCCTTTGGCCGGCTTCTTGGCGGATTGATCCCGAATCATGGCCGGGATCGTGCGCAAGCGGCATGGCCTGCGCAACCGGGAACCTCGAACAATTCCCGTTATTCAAGTCAGCCGCCCTATTCCGCCAGATGCACCCGCCGGTCCTCGCCGACTTCGATGCCGGGCGCGGCCACGACTTCCCAGGGATGGCCGTCAGGATCGGCGAAATAGCCGGAATAACCGCCATAGTCGGTCTCATGCGCGGCCTTCAGCAGCGCGGCGCCCTTGCTGACGGCGAAGGCCAGCACCGCGTCCACCTCCTCAGGCGCGCGGCAGTTCCACGCGAGCGTCATGCCACGAAACGTCGATGGCCTCGGATGATCCGGCAATTTGGCGTCGACCGCGAGCTGATCCCAGGGAAACAGCGCGAGCACCGGACCGCCGGTGTCATAGAACGCAACGGCCTCGCCGGTCGCCTTGAGCCGGCGCGAGAAACCAAGCGCGTCGTAAAAGGCAATGCTGGCGCGGATGTCATTCACGCCTAGCGTAATGACGGTGAGCCGCGGGATTGGAGCTGGCAGTTCCTTGCTCATACGACGCCTCTCCCACTTCGTCCCTCAGAACAGGCTGAGCTGATCGCCGTTCCGCTTCGGCTTGGCAAAATGATCCGTCGTCAGCTTGGAGCGCCGCTTGTTCAGCCCGAGCCTGTCGCAGGCGATCTCGAAGCGGCGGCCGATGGTCCAGGCCATCGGGCCGGTGCCCTTCATGCGCTCGCCCCATTTCGCGTCGTAGTCGCGGCCGCCGCGCATGTCGCGGATCAGCGTGAAGACATGACGATAGCGGTCCGGATAATTCGCCATCAGCCATTCGCGGAAGAGATCGCGCACCTCGAGCGGCAACCGCAGCAGCACGTAGGAGGCCTCCTTGACGCCGGCATGGGCGGCGGCATCCAGGATGCGCTCGATCTCGGAATCGTTCAGCGCGGGGATCACGGGCGCGACCATGACGGTGGTCGGAATGCCGGCCTCGGAAAGCTGCTTCAGCGCCTCCAGCCGCTTCGACGGCGTGGACGCCCGCGGCTCCATGGTGCGCGCCAGCTTGGGATCGAGCGAGGTCACGGAGATCCCGACCTTGGCGAGGTTGCGCTTGGCCATGCGCGCGAGAATGTCGATGTCGCGGGTCACCAGTGCCGACTTGGTGACGATCCCGACGGGATGGCCGGCGCGTTCCAGCACCTCCAGAATGCCGCGCATGATTTTGCGCTCGCGTTCGATCGGCTGATAGGGATCGGTGTTGGTGCCGATCGCGATCATCCGCGGCTCGTAGCCCGGCGCCGCAAGCTCTTTCTCGAGCAGCGCCGGCGCCTCGGGCTTCACGAACAGCTTCGACTCGAAGTCGAGCCCCGGCGACAGGCCGAGATAGGCATGGGTCGGCCGCGCGAAGCAATAGACGCAGCCGTGCTCGCAGCCGCGGTAGGGATTGATCGAACGGTCGAAGCCGATGTCGGGAGATTCGTTGCGGGTGATCACCTTGCGCGAGGTGTCGACCCCGACCGTGGTCTTGAACGGAGGCAGCTCTTCAAGGCTCTGCCAGCCATCGTCGAATGCGACGCGCGCCTCGGCCTCAAAGCGGCCGCTGGCGTTGGACTGCGCGCCCCGGCCTCGCCTGCGCTGGCGGTCGATGGCGACCGCCAGCTCAGGGAAGTCAGAAGGCGCACCCGCCGGCTCGGAGGGCGCCGTGACCGGCGGGTGCTTGAGAGCATGAGAGGATGCTGGACTCATGAAGCCAAGATAGCACGTCGATGGAACAAATCAAGAACACAAACCAAAAAACGTGAAAACAACCCCATGCACAGTAGAGCTGCCCAAACTTCGCGCGCCCGCTTTTGACCTCACGCAACAGTGGCGTCACGGCGATCTCGTTTGATGCAGCCGAAGGATCGATCTCGCCGGAACTCGGTTGGTGACGATCCCGGGTGAAGGTCGGCAGGAACATGACAAATCAACAACAATTGGCCGCAGCGAGCAGCGACCTCGATCTGCTCGACCGCTATTGGCGCGCCGCGAACTATCTCTCCGTCGGGCAGATTTACCTGCTCGACAATCCGCTGCTGCGCGAGCCGTTACGGCCCGAGCACATCAAGCCGCGTTTGCTCGGCCATTGGGGCACGACGCCCGGTTTGAACTTCATTTATGCCCATCTCAACCGCGTCATCGGCGCGCTGGACCTGAGCGTGATCTATGTCTGCGGTCCCGGTCACGGCGGCCCCGGCATGGTCGCCAACACCTATCTCGAAGGCAGCTACAGCGAGATCTATCCCGATATTGCGCGCGATACCGACGGGTTGCGCAAGCTGTTCAGGCAATTCTCCTTCCCCGGCGGCATCCCGAGTCACGCAGCACCGGAAACGCCCGGCTCGATCCACGAAGGCGGTGAGCTCGGTTACGCGCTGGTGCATGCCTATGGCGCGGCATTCGACAATCCCGACCTGATCGTCGCCTGTGTCGTCGGAGACGGCGAGGCCGAGACCGGCCCGCTCGCGGCGTCCTGGCACTCCAACAAGTTCCTCAATCCTGCGCATGACGGCGCGGTGCTGCCGATCCTGCATCTCAACGGTTACAAGATTGCCAACCCAACCGTGCTCGGGCGGATGCGCGACGACGAGATCCGCGATCTCTTCCGCGGGCTCGGCCACGAGCCGCTATTCGTCGAGGGCGACGATCCCAAGCCGATGCATCAGGCCATGGCGGACGCGCTGGATGTCGCGTTCGCCAGCATCCGGTCGATCCAGCAGCACGCCCGCGACGGCCGCGAGAGCGTCGAACGCCCGCGCTGGCCGATGATCGTGCTACGCAGCCCGAAGGGCTGGACCGGCCCCAAGGAAGTCGACGGCAAGAAGGTCGAGGGTTTTTGGCGTGCACATCAGGTGCCGGTAGCAAACTGTCGCGAGAACCCGGCGCATCTGAAGATTCTCGAAGACTGGATGCGCAGCTACGAGCCGGAAAAGCTATTCGACTCGAACGGCGCGCTCGTTGCCGAGCTCCAGGCGCTCGCGCCCGAAGGCAATCGCCGCATGGGCGCCAATCCGCACGCCAATGGCGGCCTTCTGAAGAAGGAGCTGAAGCTGCCGGACTTCCGCAGCTTCGCCGTCGAGGTCCCTCAGCCGGGCGGCATCGTGGCGGAGGCAACCCGCGAGCTCGGCAAATTCCTGCGCGACGTCATCCGCCTCAACGCCGAGGCCCGCAACTTCCGCATCATGGGCCCGGACGAAACCGCCTCAAACCGGCTCGATGCGGTGTTCGAGGCCACCGAACGCGTCTGGATGGAGCCGACAAAACCTTACGACGTGCATCTCGCCCAGGACGGACGCGTGATGGAAGTCCTGAGCGAACATCTGTGCCAGGGCTGGTTGGAGGGCTACCTGCTCACGGGCCGGCACGGCTTCTTCTCCTGCTACGAGGCGTTCATCCACATCGTGGATTCCATGTTCAACCAGCATGCCAAATGGCTGAAAGTGACCCGGCATCTGCCGTGGCGACGCCCGATCGCCTCGCTCAACTATCTGCTGACATCGCATGTCTGGCGCCAGGACCACAACGGCTTCAGCCATCAGGACCCCGGATTCGTCGATCTCGTCGCCAACAAGAAAGCCGACGTCGTCCGCATTTACTTCCCACCGGACGCCAACACGCTGCTGTGGATCGCCGATCACTGCCTGCGCACCTATGACCGCATCAACGTCATCGTGGCCGGCAAGCAGCCGGCGCCGCAATGGCTGTCGATGCAGGAGGCAGCCACGCACTGCGATGCCGGCATTGGCATCTGGAGCTGGGCCGGCACGGAAGACGCAAATGGCGAGCCCGATGTCGTGATGGCCTGCGCCGGCGACGTGCCGACACTGGAAACGCTCGCCGCCGTCGACCTGCTGCGCAAGGCGCTGCCCGAGCTGAAGATCCGCGTCGTCAACGTCGTCGACCTCATGACGCTGCAACCCAGGGAGCAGCACCCGCACGGCTTGTCCGACCGCGACTTCGACGGCCTGTTCACCCGCGACAAGCCGGTGATCTTCGCCTATCACGGCTATCCCTATCTGATCCACCGGCTGACCTATAACCGCACCAACCACGCCGGCATGCACGTCCGCGGCTTTGCCGAGGAAGGCACCACGACGACGCCGTTCGACATGGTCGTGCTCAACGAGCTCGACCGCTATCACCTCGCCATCGAGGCGATCGAGCGCGTGCCGGGGCTCGCGACCAAGGCGGCGCAGGTGAAGCAGCAATTCCGCGACAAGCTGATCGAGCATTCGCGCTATGTGCGCGAGTACGGCGAGGACATGCCGGAAATCCAGGAGTGGGTCTGGCAGAACAGCGCCGGCGGCAACACGCCGGCGGAGGCAGGCGACTGACAGCAGCCATGTTGAACACCGTTCTCGTTCTCAACTCGGGATCGTCGAGCATCAAATTCGGCCTGTTCGAGATCTCGGCGGCCGAGCCCACCCTGCTCTGCAAGGGCCTGCTCGACGAGCACGAGACGAAGCCGCGGCTCGTCGTGAAGAGCCCCGCGGGCGAAGACCTGTTCGAGAGACGGAGGGAAGCATCGGATGCGGACAGCGATCATCTGTTCGTCGACGTGCTCGGCTTCATCGAGGATCGTTTCGGCGACCATCGCTTGCGCGCCGTCGGCCATCGCGTCGTCCATGGCGGTCCGGACTATTCCGCTCCGGTCGAGCTGACGGACGATGTCACCGCAAAACTGGAGGCGTTGACGCCGCTGGCGCCGCTGCACCAGCCGCGGTGTCTGGCGCCGGTCCGCGCCATCAGGGCGATCAGGCCCGACCTGACGCAGATCGCCTGCTTCGACACCGCTTTCCACCACGGCATTGCGCCGCCCGCCAGCCGCTTCGCCATTCCGCGACGTTATGAAGAGCGCGGCATCCGGCGCTACGGATTTCATGGCCTCTCGTTCGAATATGTCGCGGGACGGCTCGCCCGAATCGCGCCGCAGCTCGTGGCGAAGCGCACTGTGATCGCGCATCTCGGCAATGGCGCGAGCCTGTGCGGCTTGCGCGACGGCCGCAGCATCGACACCACGATGGGACTGACGCCGCTCGACGGGCTGGTGATGGGCACGCGGTGCGGCAGGATCGACCCGGGCGTGCTGCTCTATCTGCAACAGCACGAGAAGATGTCGGTCGACGATGTCCAGCACCTGCTCTACCACGAATCGGGCCTGCTCGGCGTCTCCTGCATCGCGTCGGACATGCGCACGCTGCTTGCGAGCAGCGAAGCTGCGGCACGGGAGGCGGTCGAGCTCTTCACCTTCCGCGCCGCGCAGGAGGTGGCGGCGATGGCGACAACGCTTGCCGGGCTGGACTGCCTGGTCTTCACCGGCGGTATCGGCGAGCATGCCGGGGAAATCCGCAGCGCGATCGGTGAGCGTCTCGACTGGCTCGGTGTGCGCATCGATGCGGCTGCGAATGATGAGGGATGCGAGCGTATCAGCGGCGGCGACAGCGCAGTCGATGTCTTCATCATCCCGACCAACGAAGAACTGACGATCGCGCGCAATTGCGCGGCGCTGTTGCAAGGCGCTCAGTGAATGCCGGCAAGGATCTGAAAACATCCGATCGCGACCTCGATCACGATCAGCACCACCACCGCGATCTCGAGGCGGAGCGAGCGCTGGGTGTCGATGATGTCGGTGAGCGCGTTGGCGGTCTCGGACACGGCTGTGAGCTTGCGTTCGAGCGTGTCGAGGCGCTCCTTCAGTTCGTACTCGTCTTCAAGGCGGGCATAGAGCCGGTCGAGCTCGGGTTTCTCCCAGAGCACGTCGGGCTTCTCGGCCACAGCGACACGGCCGGCGACGCGCTGCTGGACGAGAAGCGCATTGCCGATCAATTGCAGGATGCCCTTCCGCCGGGGCGGTGTGCGGCCTTGCTCGGCGAGCTTGCGCGCAAACGGCTCGATCACGTCGAAGACCGCGGCGACACGCCGCTCGTCGCGCGCAAGAGAAGTGCTCTTGGCGAGCGCGTCCGCGATCAGCAGCAGCCGGTCGTCGGAGAATTTGGCGAGGCAGATCGGGCCGCCCGGCAGGATCGCCTCGGCGCTTTCATCCTTGCAGAGTTGCGCCTGCGCGATTTCCTCCTCGTAGGGGCTGAATTCGCCGATCACGCGGGGCTTCAGGCTGTCGATCAGCACCTTCTCCTCCGAAGGGAGGAGACCGATCAGCACCACGACGCCGTAGCGGAAGATTACCGCGAGGCCGGCATGGACGCGGAAGGCGGCCGGGGTCGAGGAGACGGTCGCACCCAGCTCGAGGCCGGAGGGATTGATGCGTTCACCCAGCATCACCGCCCGAATCCGCAAGATCGGCGCGCTGTCCGGCCTGGGAGATGTCGCCGGCGTGTTAACAGCAAGTTGATCAGCGTTCATACGAAGCCCTCGTCAGCGGCGTGCTTGCACGTTTTTCCCGTTCCCGCGCTCGTCAGTCAGCTATCGCATCCTCTTCATGCAGGATTGCGAACGGCCTGCGCGTCGCGCAATGTTGCGGCAACCTCCGGACTGATACGGTCAAGCAAGGGCGGCGCCGACACATTCGGCAATATCGCCGCCCCGTACGGGACAAATTTGGATGCGACGGCTGCAGCGGTTTACCATCGTATACCGAAGCACGGCCGGAAAGTTGCACTCGGCAGCGCCACATGTTTTATGACGCCCTGACAATGAGCTACGCTTCTCCCGAAGTGTGGACACTGAAGCCTCAATCATGCTGAGCGTCATCATTCCGACCGAAGGCGTCGAGCAGACCGCGGTCGCAACTCTGGCCGCGCTGGTACCCGGTGCCGCCGCAGGCATCGTCCGGGAAGTGCTCCTCGTCGATAGCACCCGCAATGGCGTCATCGAGCGCGTTGCCGACGTCGCGGGCTGCCGTTTCATCGGCTTCGAAGGATCCACGCAGGGCGCCGCGCTCGCCGCCGGCGCACTCCAGGCCCGTTCGTCCTGGCTGATGTTCCTCCCCGCGGGCGCCGTGCTGGAAACCGGCTGGATCGAGGAAACCGCTCAGTTTATCCAGTCCGTCTCGACCAGCGGCCGAGATCGTGCGGCCGTCTTCCGCTATGCCCGCTCACCCTACGCCGATGCCGGCTTCCGCGATATCCTCTGGGCCCTGCTGCGCAAGCTCGTCGGTCCCTTCGGCGATCAGGGACTTTTGATCGCGCGTGATCACTACGACCGCATCGGCGGCTACCCGCCCCAAGCCCGCCGCTCCGAGGCGCGGTTGCTCCGGCGGCTCGGCCGCTCGTCGCGGATCATGCTGCGCAGCCGGATTGTCATGGTCGGCTGAAGCACTTCAATACTTGCCAAAGTCAAATAATTATTTGACAATGGCAAGTATCGAGGTGAGCCATGTCATTTGACGGTACCGAGAACCACGTCGCAGCGGTTCGCGCCTTCAACCGCTTCTATACCCGCAAGCTTGGCGTGCTCGACCAGCACCTTGGCAAGAGCCCGTTCTCGCTCAGCGAGGCCCGCGTGCTCTACGAGCTCGCACAACGGGACGACCTTGCCGCAAAGGAGATCGGCAACGAGCTTGGCCTCGACCCCGGCTATCTCAGCCGCATCGTGCAGAGCTTCGACGAAAAGGGGCTGATCACCCGCAGACCCCTGCCCGCGGATCGCAGGCAATACCAGCTCAGCCTCACCGCCAAGGGGCGCCAGAGCTTTGCCAAGCTGAACCTGGGCTCGCAAAACGAGGTCGCCGCAATGCTGGCTCAGCTTTCGGCCAGCGATGCCACGCGGCTCACGCAGGCTATGGCGACCATCGAGGCTGTGCTGGAGCATCGAAGCCAGCCCGCGGCTTTCATGCTGCGCAGCCATCGCGTCGGCGACATAGGGTGGGTCATCTCCCGGCAGGCCGCCGCCTATGCGGCCGACTACAACTGGGATATGAGCTACGAGGCCCTGGTCGCCGAGATCTGCGCACAGTTCATCAAGAACTATGACGCCGCGCGCGAGCACTGCTGGATTGCGGAAGTGGATGGCGAGCCGGTCGGCTCGATCTTCCTGGTCAAGGCCACGGATGAGATTGCCAAGCTGCGCCTGTTGCAGGTGGAGAAGAAAGCGCGGGGACTCGGTGTCGGCCGCGCGCTGGTCGAGCAATGCATCCAGGGCGCACGCGAGAGGGGCTACAGCAAGATGACGCTGTGGACGCAAAGCATCCTGGTCGCCGCGCGTGGCATCTATCAAAGTGCAGGCTTCAAGCTGGTGAAGGAAGAGAAGCACCACAGCTTCGGTGTCGATCTGATCGGCGAGACCTGGGAGCGGGATCTGTAGCACTCTCGCAACGAGCGAGATGCAAGTAAATGTGCCCTCGCCCCTTGCGGGAGAGGGCAGCAGCACTGGCGGACGCGCGCTCAGTAAGGTGAGGGGTATGTCTCCGCGAGCGTTCGTGCCTGCGGAGAAAACCCCTCATCCGGCGCTTCGCGCCACCTTCCCCCACAAGGGGGGAAGGGAGGCAAGCACTCACACCGTCGCGCCCTGGGCCTTCGTCCGGCGCAGGTGCTCGTCCAGCCGCGGCATGATCTCCACGAAATTGCAGGGACGCGTGCGGTAGTCGAGCTGGGCTTTGAGGATGCCGTCCCAGCCGTCGCGGCAGGCACCGGGCGAACCTGGGAGGCAGAAGATGTAGGTTGCGCCGGCGACGCCGGCCGTGGCGCGGCTCTGGATCGTCGACGTGCCGATCTTGGCGTGGCTCAGCATGTGGAATGCGATCGAGAAACCGTCCATGCGCTTCTCGAACAAGGGCTCGATCGCCTCCGGCGTGACGTCGCGCCCGGTGAAGCCGGTGCCGCCGGTGGTGATGACGACGTCGACGCCTGCGTCCGCAATCCAGCGGCGGATGACGGCGCGGATCGCCTCGACGTCGTCGGTGACGATCTCGCGCGCGGCGAGATGATGGCCGGCCGCAAGGAGACGGTCGGCGAGGGTCTGGCCGGACTTGTCGTCAGCCAGCGCGCGCGTGTCGGACACGGTGAGCACCGCGATGTTGAGCGGGACGAACTGTTTTGTTTCGTCGATGGAGGTCATTGCAACGCACCTTCTTCACAGACCACTGACGTCATCCTGAGGCGCGCGCTCTTGCGCGCCTCGAAGGATGGGCCACGGGCTCGCCATCCTTCGAGGCTGCCAATTGCCGAGCACCTCAGGATGACGGATAACCCCTACTGTCCGCCCCCAAACGTGTTGCAGGCCTGGACGGTGCCCTGCTGGTAGCCGGTCATGAACCACTGTTTGCGTTGCGCCGCCGAGCCGTGGGTGAAGGAATCGGGCACGACGCGGCCCGTGGACTGGCGCTGCAGCGTGTCGTCGCCGATCGCGCTCGCCGTGGTGAGTGCGGCGTCGATGTCGCCCGGCTCCAGGAAGTTCGGCCGCTTCTTCGCCTCGCGATTGACCCAGACACCGGACAAGCAGTCGGCCTGCAATTCGACCTTGACCTGGAGCGCATTCGACTCCGCCTTGCTGCCGGCCTGCTGCTGCAGGCGCGTCACGCGCGGAATGATGCCGAGCAGGTTCTGGATGTGATGGCCGGCCTCATGGGCGATGATGTAGGCGGTGGTGAAGTTACAGGCGGACTTGCCGGAGCAGCCGCGAAAACGTGTCTCGACCTCGCGGAAGAAACCGGTGTCGAGGAAGATGGTCCTGTCGGGCGGACAATAGAACGGTCCCATCGCCGACTCCGCCCGGCCGCAGCGCCCACCATTGGTGACGTTGCGGAACAGCACGACCTTCGGACCGGTAAAGGACTGGCCCGAGGCCTGGAAGATCTCGCTCCAGCGATCGTCGATCTCGCCGAGGATGCCGGAGATCATGCTGCCCATCTCGTCGGTCGGCGCGCCGCGCTTGGCGTTGGACGACGACTGGCGATCGGTCTGGTAGGACGGCGCCTGGCCGCCACCGGTGAGGATCTCGGCGCCGCCGATCAGGATGCGCGGATCGATGCCGAAGGCGTAGCCGACCAGGCCGAGCACGATGATGGTGCCGATGCCGAGCCCGCCGCCGCCCATGGGGAGGCCGAACCCGCCTCCTCCACCGCCGCCGCCACCATCGTCGCGACGATCCTCGATGTCGTCGCTGCGGCGGAAATCATCGTAGCGCATGGCGGCTTCCCTCGGTCCTGGCTGGCATCATTGGGCGCAAAGGCGGCAAAGCTCAACGCACCATGCACGTAAAATTTCCATTGCGTTAATCAATATCCCGCTCGGCAATTATTGCCTAGTGCGACAGCATGGCAATGCCAGCAATTTTTTCCGGGCATCGAGCAATTTTTTCCGAGAGGAATTTCGAGTCTTTTTGCGCTCCGATCACAGCCGCAACGCGAAGAAACGCGAAATACACTGCAAAACACGGCGAATGCGCGAAGCGAACCGCGTGCAAGGCGCGATGTGAGAGCTATTCACGAAAGCGCCGGGTTAAGTCGATTTTTACTTTGCCGCTTCAATGTAACGGTCAGTCGGTTGTTTGGTCCCGCGTCGCCGACAGCGTCGCCTGAGTCAGAGTTCTTGAGTCATGGTAGAGTCGCGTCGCGGGGCGTCTGCAAGGGCGCCCCGCACAAATTTTGAGTCTTCATCGCATCGCATCATTCTCGGTGATTGCGTCGCCGAGATGTCGAAGCTTCAGGCTGGTTCGGTCGACCTGGTGTTCGCCGATCCACCCTACAATCTCCAGCTCAAGGGCGATCTCAAGCGCCCCGACGAATCCCATGTCGACGCGGTCGACGACGACTGGGACAAGTTCGATTCGTTCTCCGCCTATGACGACTTCACCCGCGCCTGGCTGCTCGCCGCCCGCCGCGCGATGAAGCCGTCGGCGACGATCTGGGTGATCGGCTCCTATCACAACATCTTCCGCGTCGGCGCGATCATGCAGGACCTCGGCTTCTGGCTCCTGAACGACATCGTCTGGCGCAAGACCAATCCGATGCCGAATTTCCGCGGCCGCCGTTTCACCAACGCGCACGAGACCATGATCTGGGCCGCGCGCGACGAAAAGGCCAAGGGCTACACCTTCAACTACGAAGCGCTGAAGGCCGCCAACGAGGACGTGCAGGCACGGTCCGACTGGCTGATCCCGCTCTGCACCGGCGAGGAGCGCCTCAAGGGCGCCGACGGCAAGAAAGTGCACCCGACGCAGAAGCCGGAAGGCCTGCTCGCACGCGTGCTGCTGTCGTCCTCCAAGCCCGGCGATCTCGTGATCGATCCCTTCAACGGCACCGGCACCACCGGCGCGGTCGCGAAGCGCCTCGGCCGCTCCTATATCGGCTTCGAGCGCGACAAGACCTATGCGAAAGCGGCACAAGCGCGCATCGCCGCGGTCGAGCCGCTGCCGGAGGCAAGCCTTGCCCCGTTCATGACGGCGCGCGAAGCGCCGCGGGTTGCGTTCTCGGAATTGATCGAGCGTGGCATGATCATGCCCGGTACCAAGCTGTTCGACGCCAAGAAGAAGCTCGGCGCGCTGGTCCGCGCCGACGGCGCCATCATGTTCGGCGACAAGGTCGGCTCCATCCACCGCATGGGCGCGGTGGCGCAAGGCGCGCAAGCCTGCAACGGCTGGACTTTCTGGCACATCGAGACCAAGAAGGGTCTCAAGCTGATCGACGAGCTCCGCGCCGAAATCCGCGCCGGAATGGCGGCGGGCTAGCCTTCCTTTCGTCATCCCGGAGCGCGCCTCCTGGCGCGAGCGCGGAATGACGAGACTGGTTGAACACGGCCGCCGCCGGGACTAGACTACCCGCCTACGCCCCGTCTTGACCGGTCGAGCCATGCGACGACAGTCCGAGACATTGCTGCTGGTGCCGCTGCTGCCGATCTTCCTGCTCGGCATGTTTCCGATGTTCCTGATCGCGCTGCTGGGATTTTTCGGCCTCGCCTTGTTCGGCGTGCTCGTGGTCTGCGTCGGGCTCGCCAGCAGCAACGAGGCCCATGACAGCTTCAATCACGACGTCATCGTTCACGGCTACGCGCGCGGATCGGAGCGCGCGGCGCGGGCCTCCGACATGCATATCGCGACCCGGCTCGGGCTGCGCCTGGAGGTCGTGGGCGCGGCCATGGTCATTACGGCGGCGATCGGCCTTTGTTACGCCGGCTGATCTGCGTGGCGCGCAGATACCGCCCGGCAAACTCGCCGGTTGCCCTCCCCGATAAGGTTCAGGCAAGACAAGGCCGCTTGCGGACATGTTGCTGCTTCCACTCTCGGCCAACAACACAGGGGAGATGCCCGATGCTCAAATTCTATTTCAACGGTTCGCCGAACCCAACCAAGGTCGCGCTTTATCTCGAAGAGTCCGGCCTGCCCTTCGAGCCGGTGAAGATCGACACCCGCAAGGGCGAGCAGTTCACGCCGGACTATCTGAAGATCAATCCGAACGGCAAGGTGCCGGCGATCGACGACAACGGCACCATCGTGTTCGATTCCAATGCCATCCTGCTCTATCTCGCCGAGAAGTCCGGTAAATTCCTGCCCGCCGCCAATGTACGCGGCGAGATGCTGTCATGGCTGATGTTCATCGCCACCGGCGTCGGGCCGTATTCGGGTCAGGCCGTGCACTTCAAGCATTTTGCGCCGAAGGACCAGAACCACGACTACGCGCATAACCGCTACCAGTTCGAGACCGATCGTCACTACAAGATTCTCGACGGTCACCTCGAAGGCCGCCGCTACATGGTCGGCGACGGCTATTCGATCGTCGACATGGCGTTGTGGGGTTGGGCACGGATGGTGCCGTTCAAGCTCGGCGACGACGCCTTCGCGCGATATCCGAACGTGAAGCGGCTGGTGGACGAGATCTCGGCGCGGCCCGCGGCGGCGCGCGCGATCGCGCTGAAGGACAAGTTCACCTTCAAGGCGGAGATGGACGACGAGGCCCGCAGCAACATGTTCAAGCACATGACGACGAAAGTCGCCTGACCGCGTCAGGTCACAATGCGAGGCCACGCGCATGCGCGTGGCCTTTTGCTTTTGAGGCTCAGGCGGCGTGGACCGAGTTCAGGAAGTTGGCGACTTCCTGCTTCAAGCGATTGCTGTCGGCCGACAGCGAGCGTGCCGCCGAGAGCACCTGCGAAGAAGCCGAGCCGGTCTCGGACGCCCCGCGCTGCACGTCGCCGATGTTGGACGACACGAGCTGCGTGCCCTGGGCCGCCTGCTGGACGTTGCGGGAGATCTCCTGCGTCGCCGCACCCTGCTCCTCCACGGCGGCGGCGACCGTCGACGAGATCTCCGACAGCCGCTCGATGGTGCCGCTGATTTCCCTGATCGAGCCGACTGACTCCTCCGTCGCGGCCTGGATGCCCGAGACCTGCTGGGCGATCTCACCGGTGGCCCTCGCGGTCTGCTCGGCAAGCGCCTTGACCTCCGAGGCGACCACGGCAAAGCCGCGGCCGGCTTCACCCGCGCGCGCCGCCTCGATGGTGGCGTTCAGCGCCAGGAGGTTGGTCTGGCCGGCGATGGTGCTGATCAGTTCGACCACGTCGCCGATGCGGGCTGCAGCCTTGGAGAGCTCGCTGACGCGCGCGTTGGTCTTGCTCACCTGACCGACGGCTTCGCCCGCGATGCGCGCCGATTCCTGCACCTGGCGCGCGATCTCCGTCACCGAGGAGGACAGCTCCTCGGTCGCGGAGGCGACCGCCTGCACATTGGCCGAGGCTTCCTGGGAGGCGGATTGCACCTCGGTGGAGAGATCCTGAGCGCGCCTCGCGGTCGCGGTCAGGGTGCCGGCCGAGCCCTCGAGCTCGTGCGATGCCGAGGATACGGTATCGACGATCTCGCCCACCGCCTGCTCGAACTGGCTGGCGAGCCGGGCCATGTCGGCCTTGCGGCCCTCGGCCTGCCGGGCCTCGGTTGCGGTCTGCTCATGGCGCAGCCTTTCGGTCTCGATCATGTTGGTCTTGAAGACGTCGATCGCCTTGGCCATGTCGCCGATCTCGTCGGCCTTGCCGCGCGAGGGGATCTCGACGGCGAGATTGCCCCCGGCAAGCAGCCCCATTGCGCGCGTCATCGAGGTCAGCGGCCCCACGATGCTGCGGGCGGTCAAGAAGGCGACGATCAGCCCGAACAGGACGGCGAGGCCGCCCGCAATCCCCTGGAGCGAGGTCGTGCCGTCGATGACGGCATCGGCCGCGGTGCGCGAATCCTTGTAATCGGTCTTCAAGGTGGTTTCCGCGACCTTGAGCTTGGCGATGCTCGCGGAGATGAGCGGTGCGAGATCCTTGTGGTAGATCTCATCGGACCGCAGCATCGCGGCGGAGGTCGTTTCGAACGCGGATTTATAGATACCGAGCGCGGTCTTCACAGGCGTCAGAGACGACCGAAGGTCCGCCGCCTGCGGGCTCCTTTCGACGGCTGCCAGCCGCTGCACCGCCCTGTCGACATTGGTTCTGAAGGCGGTGGGCCCGTTGGTGTCGCGCAGAGCGAGGAAGCGCCAGTTCGCGATTCGAACCAGCAGGACCCGGGACTCGAGGTCCGCGACGAGCGACACCGTGTCGTCGTCGGCGGCGGCGCGGGCCACGTCGACCAGCTTGGCCATCTTGACCGTCAGCTCCTCGCCACTCGGTAACAGCGTCGCCTTGCCGGTCCGCGCCTCGTTGACGGCGTCGCCGAGACTGTCGCGCAGGCTTTTCATTTTCGCGATGTCGGCGATCAGATCGTTGTAGAGCTTCCGCCGCTCCTCCGAGAGGGTGCCCTTTGCTCCGAGCTGCAACAGCCCGGTCGCCGCAGTCTCTCGCTCGGCAGCCTCCCGCATCGCAGGCTCGTTGGCGTCGTAAATGTAGCGCAGATTGGCCCGCTGGATGGCCTGAAGATGGGTCGATATCTCCAGGATACGCGCCGTGCTGTCCGACAACGCGGAGAGTTTTGCGACCTGATCCTGAACGGACCGCAAATTCCAGATGGCAACCACCGCCATCACAAGACCAACCGCCACCAAGGCCATGAAACCTGCGTACAGGCGTCCCCTGATCCGCAAACGAAACTTCGGCATTCCCACTGTCCACTCAGAAGCATGTCAATTCGGGCGGACGAACAACTCCGGCGATTTGTCAGGCCACCCCGGCAGCCGCGGGTCGCGTTGTTCGCGAACCACGCTGCACTGCGACACAATGGGGGACACTCGTTAATTGAACCTTCAAATTTTTCGCGCGCGCATGCATCAGACGGCACAACATCTGCTGATTTTATCGGCAGGTGAGCAAGGTATTGGCGCGAAGTCCGCAGCGCCGTGCATGCCGCTGCAGCCTGTCCGCCTGCGCCACCGACACGATCATCGCCGACCGCGGCGGATGGCCCCGGTCGGCGGACGCGACGCCGCTCGATCCGCTCAGCTCGCGGCCCTCACGGCCGTTTGCGGAAACGGGCCGAGGGCCTTCTCGGTCAGTACCGAGTCGCAATATTCGCGGATCTCCTTGATCTTGCCGTCCTCGAGACGAAACACGAGACAATAGTCGTTGTCGTAGCGCACGCCCTCGGGCGTGACGTTGTCGCCCTTCGCTTCGACGACGACGACATCGCCGTCGGCGATGAAGCGATGGGCGACCGTCCGTGTCCGGTCGACAAGGCGGGTCCGCACATAGCCGTGCAGGTCGTTGAGGATCGCTTCTTTGCCCGAAAACGTGCGGGACCAGGAGTATTGGCCGGTCACGATCCATTTGGCGTCGTCGGCAAGACTTTCGGTGAACAAGCCGCGGTCGCGCGCAGCCGGATCGCGGCTGGCGGCGGCTGCAAAGATATCCTGCATCAGCTTCTTGTTGGCGCTCGCGCTCATGGCGGCATCTCCCTTGGTGAGAACATTGAAATCATCGCCGCCGGCTCTAAATTCTTCAAATCGATAGTGGATATGATATCTATTCACCTCATGAATTTGAATTCGCTCGACCTCAATCTCCTGACCGCGCTCGACGCGCTGCTGCGCGAGGCCAGCGTCAGCCGCGCCGCTTTGCGGATCGGGCTGTCGCAGCCGGCGGCGAGTCATGCGCTGCAGCGCCTGCGCGACATCTTTGGCGATCCGCTCCTGGTCCGCGCGGGCGCGCGGATGGAGCTGACGCCGCGGGCGCAAGCCTTGCGCGCGCCGCTGGCGCAGGCGCTCGACCAAGTGCGCGGGCTGTTCGTATCGGATGAATTCGATGCGGCGCGCAGCGAGCGGCAATTCCGACTGATGATGCCGGACCTCGCGGTCGAGCTGTTGATGCCGCCGCTGATGCAAAAAGTGACGCAGGCCGCCCCCAATGTCCGAATCGACGTGGTGCCGTGGCGGGGACCGGCGATTTTCCACGCCGAGTTCGCCCGCACCATCGACCTCGTGATCTCGATCGGCAACGCTTTCAAGGGCTTTCACCGCCAGCTGCTCTACACCGACAGCGACGCGCTGGCAGTGCGGCGCGGCCATCCCATGGCTGCGAAGCTGAAACGGCGCGAGACGTTCCTGGCCGCACGCCATGTCGGCGTAATTATCCGCGGCCAGCCGGAGGACCTAATCGACACCTGGCTGCGCACCAAGGGCATCGACCGGCACATTTCATTGGTCGTCCCGGGTTATCTCGAAGCGCTGCACGTCGCCGCCCGTACCGACCTCGTCGCCTTCGTGCCGCGCCGGCTGATCGGGGCGCTGTCCAAGCAGCTCGGCCTCGTCACGGTGACGCCGCCGCTCGACCCCGGCATCGACGAGCAGTTCATGTTCTACCCGACCCGCGCGCAGATGGATCCGGGCTCAATCTGGTTGCGGCGGCTGATGCTAGAGACGGGACGGGAATTGGAGAAGCCGAGGGTGGGCAAAGCGACTTGCCCGCCATAGCTCGAAGAGCGAACGCGGAAGCGTGCCCACCACTTCTTTATGGCTTGCAAAGATGGTGGGCACGGCACTTCGCGCCTTTGCCCACCCTGCAAGAGCCCTACGCCTTCTGCGCGTTCATCACCTTGCGCACGGCGGGGCGGTCGGACATGCGCTTGAAATGATCGGCGATCTTCGGCGTCGCGTTGATGTCGACGCTGTCGCCTTCGAGCCAGGTCGACAGGGTGTAGAGATAAGGATCACAGATCGTGAACTGCTCGCCCATCACCCAGGGCCCCTTGTACATCTTCTGCTCGATCAGGGCGAAGCAGGCGCCCATGGTCTTTGGGATCATCGCCTTCATGTCGGCGAACGAGCTTTCTTCGCTCGCCCAGCGTGCGCCGCGCATCTTGTGGGCATGGTTGATGTGCACGGTCGAGCAGAGGTAGGAGTTGAACGACTGTACCTGGGCGAAGTCGAAGGGATCGTCGAGCGGCGCGAGCTTGGCCTTGGGGAAGGTCTGCGCGAGATAGGCGAGCATCGCCGGGGTCTCGGTCAGGACGCCACGATCGGTCACCAGCGCGGGCACGCGGCCTTTCGGGTTGATCGCGAGGTACTCCGCGCTGTTCTGCTGGTTGGTCTTGAAGCTCAGCCGCTCCGCCGCGTAGTCGGCGCCGGCTTCTTCCAGGGTGATGTAGGTGGCGAGCGCGCAGGTGCCGGTGGCGTAGTAGAGCTTGAGCATGTCGGACCTCATGGGAAAGCCGGAAGGTAACGGCTGCGGGCCCCGAGGTCCATAGCACGAACTTCTCTTCGCAGTTGCCCACCGGCGCCCGGCTGTGCCAAGACGCCCCGAGTTGGAGGGGCTCCCATGACCGTACTCATCGCCGGCGGCGGCATCGGCGGGCTGACGCTTGCGCTCAGCCTGCACGGAATCGGCATTCCCGTAAAAGTGTTCGAGAGCGTCGCCGAGCTGCGGCCGCTCGGTGTCGGCATCAACGTGCTGCCGCACGCGGTGCGCGAGCTGATCGAGCTCGGGCTGATGGACAAGCTCGATGCCAGCGGCGTGCGCACCCGCGAGCTCGCCTATTTCTCCAAGCACGGCAAGCCGATCTGGAGCGAGCCGCGCGGACTGGAGGCCGGCTATAAATGGCCGCAATTCTCGATCCATCGCGGCACGCTCCAGCAGCTCCTGCTCGACACCGTGGTCGAGCGCCTCGGTCGCGACAACATCCTCACCAGCCATCATCTGACCGGCTGGAGCGAAACCGCAGACGGCGTACGCGCCGATTTCATCGACAAGGCCACCGGCAAGACCGCGGGGACTTACGACGGCACGATCCTGATCGCCGCCGACGGCATCCATTCCGCCGCCCGAGAAAAACTCTATCCCGACGAAGGCCCGCCGATCTGGAACGGCCGCATCCTCTGGCGCGGTGTCACGCCTGCAAAAGCCTTCCTCAGCGGCCGCACCATGATCATGGCCGGCCACGAGATCCTGAAATTCGTCTGCTATCCGATCTCGAAGGAACCGGACGCCGCGGGCAACCATCTGATCAACTGGGTTGCCGAGCGCCACATGCCGCCAACCTATCAATGGCGCCGCGAGGACTATAACCGCACCGCGCGGCTGGAGGAGTTCTTGCCCTGGTTCGAGAGCTGGCAGTTCGACTGGCTCGACGTGCCCGGCCTGATCAAGAACTGCCCGCACGCCTATGAATATCCGCTGGTCGACCGCGATCCGGTGTCACAATGGACTTTCGGCCGCGTCACGCTGATGGGCGACGCCGCACACCCGATGTATCCGATCGGCTCCAACGGCGCCTCGCAGGCGATCCTCGATGCCCGTACCATCACGCGCGAGATCCTGGCGCACGGCCCGACGCAAGCGGCCCTGCTCGCCTATGAGGCCGAGCGGCGGCCTGCAACCACCAGCCTCGTCCTGCTCAACCGCAAGAACGGCCCCGAACAGGTGATGCAGCTCGTCGAAGAGCGCGCGCCCGACGGCTACAAGGTCGTCACCGACGTGCTGTCGCAACAGGAGCTGGAGGATGTTGCCGCCAACTACAAGCGCGTCGCCGGCTTCCAGGTGGAAGCGCTGAATGCCAAGCCGCCGATCGTGAGCGCGAGTGCGCGCGCGACGAAATGAGTATTCGCACGAAGCGAGACGCACGTTGATGCGCCCTCGCCCCTTGCGGGAGAGGGCAGCGACGCCGGTAGACGCAAGCTCACTCGGGTGAGGGGTCTGTCTCCGCGAGTCTAACTCTCATTTGAACTCGCCGAGACAAACCCCTCATCCGGCGCTTCGCGCCACCTTCTCCCGCAAGGGGAGAAGGAGAAAAGAGTGCGCGGCAGCTATTTGCCCACCACCCTCGCCGCCTCCAGCAGCCGCTCGCTCGCGGTCGCCGTCGCCAGCAGCGTACCGTCTTCCGCCATCAGCTTTGCCTCGACGAACGCAATCGTCCTGCCGAGCTGCGTCACCTTGGCCTCGCCGATGATCGGTCCGGGCTTCGCGGGCGCCAGGAAGTTCACGGTCATGCTGATGGTGGTGGTGTAGAGCCGGCCCTCGCTCATCACCAGCACGGCGGGGCCCATCGTGTCGTCGAGCATGGCCGAGAGCATGCCGCCCTGGATGAAGCCGGCCGGATTGCAGAACTCCGGCTTGCCGTCGAAGGCGAGCTTGATCCAGCCTTCCCCGGGACGGGCATCGAGCAGGCGCCACCCCAATAGCTCGGCACAGGGCGGCCTGGGAAAGTTGTCCAGCGCGGTCTTGATCATGCGAGCCTCCGTTGCCGACCACAGCTAACGCAGGCCTGCTGCCAGCATGTTGTCAGCAGGATGGTCTGCTAGGGGTCCAATCCATGCGCAATCACCTTGCGCATGACGTTGGGCAACGCTTCGTCGGCGAGCGTGGCGATGGGCACCCAGCGCATGCCCGCGGGTGCCCGCGTCCGCGCTTCGACCCTCGCCGTGTAGACCACCAGCTCCAGCGGAAAATGCGTGAAGACGTGGGTAACCACGCCGATCTTGCGCTGCCAGCGCGACAGCCCCTTCAGTTCGGGCGCCTGCTGTTTTGCCTTGGCATCGTCCTGCCCGGCCAGCCAATCCGACCCCGGTACCTCGGTCATGCCGCCGAGCAGACCCTTTTCGGGACGGCTGCGGACGAGAAGCTCGTCGCCGCACGTGACAACGAAGGCGGCGCCGCGCCGTAGCGCGCCGCTCTTCTTCGGTGCCTTGCGCGGAAACGTGTCTTGCGTTCCCAGCGCGCGCGCCGTGCAGTCCTCGTTCAGCGGGCATAGCGAGCAGGCTGGCTTTTTCGGCGTGCAGATCGAGGCCCCCAGATCCATCAGCGCCTGCGCGCTATCGCCGGCGCGAGAGTCGGCAAGCAGCGTCGCAGCCAACTCCTGAATCAGCGGCTTGGCCTGCGGGAGCTCTTCTTCAACTGCAAAGAGCCGCGAGACCACGCGTTCGATATTGCCGTCGACCGGCATGGTGCGGCGGTCGAACGCGATCGCCGCGATCGCTGCCGCCGTATAGGGCCCGATGCCCGGCAGCGCACGCAGGCCCACTTCGGTGTCGGGAAAGGCGCCGCCATGCTCGCGCGTCACCACGACCGCGCAGGCATGGAGATTACGGGCGCGAGAATAATAGCCGAGCCCGGCCCACATCCGCAGCACGTCGTCTTGCGAGGCCCGCCCGAGCGCGGTGACATCAGGCCAGCGCGCGACGAATTTTTCGAAATAGGGCCCGACCGCCTTCACCGTGGTCTGCTGCAGCATGATCTCGGACAGCCAGACGCGGTAAGGGTCGGATGCCTCGCCGGGCGCAGCGCGCCAGGGCAAGCGGCGGCGGTGGCGGTCGTACCATTGGAGCAGCGCGAGCGGGCGCGACGAGGTCTCCGGCGGAACTGGTTCCGATTTCGCCTTGAGGGCGGATTTGGGGCTCATGTTCGCACTGTAGCGGCAATGCACCGATCTCTCCACGTCGTGCCCACGCTTGTCGCGGGCATCCACGTTTTTCTTCGCGGCGAAGAGCCTGTGGCCGACGCGCCGGAGTGCTATAAGGTCCCATGTCCAAACTTCGCCCCATGAAACCCGGTCCTATCAGCGCCAAGCCGTTGTCGCTCCTGCTCAACGACGTCTTCGCCGAGGCCTATGCCAAGCAGGGTTTTGCCGCGCGCGAACTGGTGACGCGATGGGCGCAGATTGCCGGGCCGGAGATCGCGGCCCATGCCGAGCCGCTCAAGATGCAATGGCCGCGGCCGGTCGAGGGCCAGCCGCAGGAGCCGGCCACGCTGGTGCTGCGAGTCGAGGGGCCGATGGCGCTGGAGATCCAGCACTCCGCCGATGTGATCCTGCAGCGGGTCAACCGCTTCTTCGGCTGGAGCGCGGTCGGCAAGCTGGCCTTCCGCCAGGCCCCTCTGTCGCGCGCCCGGCGGCCAACCCGACCCGGCCCGCCGGACGCCAAATCGGTGGCCGAGGTGGCTGAGCGCCTGGGCGACATCGAAGATGAACAATTGAAGTCGGCGCTGGCGCGCCTCGGGGCCGCCATCAAGCGAAATTGAGCCTTATTCTGCGGCCAAACTGGACCTCTCCTTGCCGCTCGCCATTGCCTCAAACGACGTTTCAAGCTAGCGACAGGCCGTCTGAATGGGAATTTCGGGCGAGACCACGCCAATCCGGGAGCCGACCTTGATCATCACCCGCCGCGCCTTCACGTCGATGCTGTCGCTGACCGGGCTTGCCGCGCTCGCCGGGTTCTCGCCGCTGCGGTTCATCTCCGATGCCATGATCCCTGAAGCCATGGCGCAGGCGGCGGCCGGCGACGTGGCCAAGCCGGTGTCGCTGCCCGACATGGCGCTGGGCCCGAAGGACGCCGCCGTCACCATCACCGAATACGCCTCGATGACCTGCCCGCATTGCGCGGCCTTCAACGAGCAGGTGTTTCCCAAGATCAAGTCGGAATACATCGACACCGGCAAGGTGCGTTACGTCTTCCGCGAGTTCCCGCTCGACATCAAAGCCGCCGCCGGCTCGATGCTGTCGCGCTGCATCGCCAATGGCGATGCGCCGAAATACTTTGCCGTCACCGACATGCTGTTCCGCCAGCAGAACGACTGGGTGATGAAGAACACCACGGAGACCCTGACCCGGATCGGCAAGCAGGCCGGTCTGACCCAGCAGCAGGTCGAGGCCTGCCTGAAGGACCAGGCGCTGCTCGACAAGATCGCCGCCGACCAGAAATATGCCAGCGACGTTCTGAAGGTCGATTCGACGCCGACGTTCTTCGTCAACGGCGAGAAGATCAAGGGCGAGACCTCGTTCGAGGAATTCGCCAAGAAGATCAATCCGCTGCTCAAGAGCTGATTCGCTCGTCAAGATTCTGATTCGCATCTCGAAAGCCGTATCTTTCCCGGCATAAATCCCTTGGGAAAAGCGGCTTTCGCCGGTTGCCCTCGCGGCGCACCGCGGCCATTGTCCGACCGCATGAGGCGCCTCGCGCGACTCGCCCGGATAGCGACATTGCCTTCCATGGTATTGTCCCGGCAGGGGGATTCGCGCCTGCCAACAGAGATGCGTGCTTATGAAAATCACCCGCCTGCGCCTTCACGGCTTCAAGTCCTTCGTTGAGGCCACCGACTTCGTCATCGAGCCCGGCCTGACCGGCGTGGTCGGCCCCAACGGCTGCGGCAAGTCGAATCTCGTCGAGGCGCTGCGCTGGGCGATGGGCGAGACCTCCTACAAGTCGCTGCGCGCCGCCGACATGGACGCGGTGATCTTCGCCGGCTCCGGCAATCGCCCCGCGCGCAACCACGCCGAAGTGACGATGACGATCGACAATTCCGATCGCACCGCGCCGGCGGCGATGAACGACAGCCAGCTGCTGGAAATCTCCCGCCGCATCGAGCGCGAGGCCGGCTCGGTCTACCGCATCAACGGCCGCGACGTGCGCGCCCGCGACGTGCAGATTCTGTTCGCCGACGCCGCCACCGGCGCGCGCTCGCCGGCCCTCGTCCACCAGGGCAAGATCGGCGAGATCATTCAGGCCAAGCCCGAGCAGCGCCGCCGTGTGCTGGAAGACGCCGCCGGCGTCGCCGGCCTGCACGCCCGCCGCCACGAAGCCGAGCTGCGGCTCAAGGCGGCCGAAACCAACCTCACCCGCGTCGAGGACGTGATCGGCCAGCTCGCGGGGCAAATGGAAGGCCTGAAGAAGCAGGCGCGCCAGGCCGTGCGCTATCGCGAGGTCGCGGCCAAGGTCCGCAAGGCGGAAGCCACCCTGTTCCACCTGCGCTGGATCGGCGCCCATGCCGACGTCAACGAATCCGGCCACACCCACGATCTCGCCGTCCGCGAGATGGCCGAGCGCACCCAGCACCAGGCCGAGGCCGCCCGTATCCAGGCGATCCGCGCTGCCGAAATGCCGGCGCTGCGCGACGCCGAAGCCCGCGCCGCGGCTGGGCTGCAGCGCCTGACCAACGCCCGCGAGTTGCTCGATCGCGAGGAAGAGCGCGCCAAGGAACGCGTCGCGGAACTCGAGCGGCGCCTCGCCCAGTTCGAAGGCGACATCTCGCGCGCCCAGCAGCAGACCATGGACGCCGACGTCGCGCTGCAGCGCCTCGACGCTGAAGATGCCGAGCTGAAGGAAGAGATCAAGTCGCGCGTCGAGAAGCGCTCCGGCGTCGATGAGCGTGTCGCCGAAGCCGAGGCGGTGCTGACCGAAACCGAGCAGCAGTTCGCCGAGCTCACCACCGCGCTCGCCGACCTCACCGCCAAGCGCAATCAGCTCGAAGCCAACGTTCGAACCCACCGCGACAAGCTCGCCCGGCTCGACCAGGAGATTTCGAACGTCGCGGCGGAAGAGCAGAAGCTCACCGAGGCGACCGGCGGCTTCGGCGATCTCGACGAGCTGACCGCGACGGTCGAGAACGCCGAGCAGACACTGGCAGCCTCGGAAGCCGCGGCTCAAGCCAGCGAAGCCGCGCACGTCGCCGCCCGGCAGACGCTGGAATCCTCGCGCTCGCCGCTGGTCGAAGCCGACAAGCGCGTGCAGCGGCTCGATACCGAGGCGCGCACGATCTCCAAGATCCTCAACGGCGAAACCAAGAATCTGTGGCCGCCGATCATCGACGGCATCACCGTCGACAAGGGATTCGAAAAGGCGATCGGCGCGGCGCTTGGCGACGATCTCGACGCGCCGGTCGATCCGTCCGCACCGATGCGCTGGACCAATGCCGGCGTCACCGACGGCGATCCGGAACTGCCCGAAGGCGTCGTGCCGCTCGCCAGCCACGTGCAGGCCCCGGCCGAGCTGACCCGCCGCCTGGCGCAGATCGGCGTGGTGCCGCGCGAGCGCGGCGCCGAGCTGGTCTCGCAGCTCAAGACCGGCCAGCGGCTGGTGTCGCCCGAAGGTGACGTCTGGCGCTGGGACGGTTTTGTCGCAGCCGCCCACGCGCCGACCGGCGCAGCACGGCGGCTTGCCGAGCGCGCCCGCCTCGTCGACATCGAGAACGACCTGGAGCAGGCCCGCATCGACGCGCAGATCAAGCGTCAGGCGCTGGAGAACGCCGAGGCCGAGCTGCAGATGGCCGCCAGCACCGAAGGTGCGAGCCGCGAAGCCTGGCGCGCCGCGCAGCGCGAGCTCAACGTCGCGCGCGAGCGCCATGCCACGGTCGAGCGCGAAATCAGCCGCCACGCCGCGCGCAAGGCGACGCTCTCGGAAGCGCACAGCCGCCTGGCCGCCGACCGTGCCGAGGCCGAAGCCGCCTATGAATACGCCGAAGCCGGGATCTCCGAGCTGCCGTCGAGCGAGGACACCGAAACCCGTCTCGCCGCCGTCCGCAGCGACATCGATGGTCATCGCCGCATGGCCGCCCAGGTCCGCGCCGAGGCACAGGCGCTGGCGCGCGAAGCCGAGCTGGCCGACCGCCGCCTGCAGGCGATCCTCGCCGAACGCACCGAGTGGCAGAACCGCAAGGAGAGCGCGGCCTCGCATATCGACACCATTCAGGCCCGCATTGCCGAGCTTACGATCGAGCGCAGCGATCTCGAGAACGCGCCGGCCGTGTTCGCGGAGAAGCGCAGCGCGCTGATCACCGAGATCGAATACGCCGAGAACGACCGCCGCATGGCCGCTGACGCGCTGGCGACCGCGGAAAACGCGATGGCCGAGACCGATCGCGTCGCGAAGCTGACGCTGGAGGCGCTGTCGAGCTCGCGCGAGGCCACCGCCCGCGCCGAGGAGCGCATGGAAGGCGCGCGGCGCCGGCTCGAGGACATCGAGCGCGAGATCCGCGACATGCTGGAGGTCGAACCGCAGGCCGTTGCCGGCCTCGCAGAGATCGAATCCGGCACGGAGCTGCCGCCGCTGCACGATATCGAGGAAGACCTCGAAAAAATGCGCCGCGATCGCGAGCGCCTGGGGGCTGTCAATTTGCGCGCCGAGGAAGAGCTGCGCGAGGTCGAGACCCAGCACAACGGTCTGGTCACCGAGCGCGACGACCTCGTCGAGGCCATCAAGCGGTTGCGCCAGGGCATCCAGAGCCTCAACAAGGAGGCGCGCGAGCGGCTCCTGACCTCGTTCGAGGTCGTCAACAACCACTTCAAGCGCCTGTTCGTCGAGCTGTTCGGCGGCGGCGAAGCCGCGCTGCATTTGATCGAGAGCGATGACCCGCTCGAAGCCGGCCTCGAGATCATCGCCAAGCCGCCGGGCAAGAAGCCGCAGACGCTGTCGCTGCTCTCGGGCGGTGAGCAGGCGTTGACCGCGATGGCGCTGATCTTCGCGGTGTTCCTCACCAATCCCTCGCCGATCTGCGTGCTGGACGAAGTCGACGCGCCGCTCGACGACCACAACGTCGAGCGCTATTGCAACCTGTTGCACGAGATGACCGCTTCGACGGACACGCGCTTCATCATCATCACCCACAACCCGATCACGATGGCGCGGATGAACCGCCTGTTCGGCGTCACCATGGCCGAACGCGGCGTCTCGCAACTGGTATCGGTGAACCTGCAAGAGGCGGTGGACATTCTCGACCAGAACGTGGCGTGAACCCGCGCCCGTCACGCACCCATTGACGTCGTCATCCGCGAAAGCGGATGATCAAACATGATCTCTCCGACGCTCCCCGCCGAACTGAAAGCGGCCCTCGACGGCAAGCTGCAGGGCTTTTCCCGCACCGACGCTGCGCAACGATCGCAGAAAATCTCGACCACCTATCGCACAGGCGGCGGCTCCGGCACGATCAAGTCGGAGGCCGATGCGCTCGCCTATGCGCTCGCGCGCATGCCGGCGACCTACGCGGCGGTGGCGGCGAGCCTGAATGCGCTGACCGAGATCGCACCGGACTTCGCTCCGGAAACATTGCTCGACGTCGGCGCCGGTCCGGGCACCGCGAGCTGGGCCGCCGCGGAGGCGTTCTCCTCGCTGCAGGATTTCACCCTGCTCGACGCCAACGCCACGCTCAGCCGTCTCGCGCTCGAACTGGCGCGCGACAGCACGCGTCTGGCGGATTGCCGCTATCTGCCGGGCGATGCCGGCGCGAACCTCGCCGAGGTCTCGCAAGCCGATCTCGTCGTCGCGAGCTATGTCATCGGCGAGCTCAGTGAGGGCGATCAACGCAAGCTCGCGGAAGCGATGTGGGCGAAAGCGCGCCACGCGCTGGTCGTGATCGAGCCCGGCACGCCCGCCGGCTACGCCCGCATCCTCGCTTTGCGCCAGCAACTGATCGCGGCGGGCGCCTACGTCGCCGCACCCTGCCCGCACGAAAAGCCGTGTCCGCTGGCGGCGCCCGACTGGTGCCATTTCTCCCAGCGCTTGCCGCGCTCGCAGGCTCATCGCCAGATCAAGGGCGCCGAGGTGCCGTTCGAGGACGAGCGATTCATCTACGTGGCGCTGACCCGTACGCCGCCGGCAACCCGCGCCGCACGCGTGCTGGCGCCGCCGGATGTCGGCAAGGCCGAGATCACGGCCAAGGTGTGCACCGGGGAAGGCCTCGCGATCACGAAGGTGCCGCGCCGTGACAAGGCCGCCTATGCCAGCGCTCGGCGCTGGCGCTGGGGCGATGCCGCCATTGCCGAAAGTTAACTTCCTCCGGCTCTTTCACCTTGAACTCGGATAGCCCCTCATCCGACCAAATCCTACCTCCCCTCTGCGCGGGGCTCTCGCTCCGCACCAATTTGGTCTACCCTAGCGCCCGCCCTTCCCCCTTCAGGAGTTCTCCATGTCGACCGGCTGGATCGTCCTCGGCGTTATCGTCGTCCTCGTGTTCTTTGCCTTCGCCGCCTACAACCGGCTGGTGGCGCTGGGCCAACGCGTCGGCCAGGCCTTTGCCGACGTCGACGTGCAGCTCAAGCAGCGCCACGATCTGATCCCGAACCTGGTCGAGACGGTGAAGGGCTATGCCTCGCATGAGCGCGGCACGCTCGACGACGTCGTCAAGGCGCGCAATTCGGCGATGTCGGCGCAGGGACCGGCACAAGTGTCCGCGGCCGAGACCCAGCTCTCCGGCGCGCTCGGCCGGCTGATCGCGCTGTCGGAGGCCTATCCCGACCTGAAGGCCAACGCCAATTTCCAGCAGCTCGCCAGCGAGCTGTCCGATCTCGAGAACAAGATCGCAGCCAGCCGCCGCTTCTTCAACAACGCGGTCCAGGAATACAACACCGGCATCCAGCAGATGCCCGCCGCTCTGTTCGCCGGCATGTTCGGCTTCACCAAGAAGGACTTCTTCGATCTCGGTGCCAGCCGCACCGAGGTCGAGGCCACGCCGCAGGTGAAGTTCTGAGTTGAGCCGATAGGCCGGCAGGGCATCGCGTCATGGCCGCGTATGGTCTCTACACGCACATCGCCTCGAACAAGTTTCGTTCGATGCTGCTGCTCGCCGGCCTGTTCGCGCTGGTCTATGTGCTGGTCTATGCCGGCGCGCTGATCGCCGAAGTCGTCATCAATGGCGACGAGACCGTCGTCCATTATCTGAGACGCGCCTTCTATGATCTGAAAGTCGCCGCACCGGTTGCGACCGTCGTGGCAGCGGCCTGGGTCGTGATCGCCTACTTCTTCCACCAGTCGATGATCGATGCGGTGACCGGCGGCCACGACGTCACCCGGCAAGAGGAGCCGCGGCTCTATAATCTGCTCGAAAATCTCTGCATCTCGCGCGGCATCACGATGCCGAAGCTGAAGATCATGGAGAGCCCGGCGCTGAACGCGTTCGCGACCGGCCTCAATCCACGGCAATATTCGGTCACCGTCACCACCGGTCTCCTCGATGCGCTGGATGACAAGGAGATCGAGGCGGTGCTGGGCCATGAGCTGACCCACATCAAGAACGGCGACGTGCAGCTCATGGTGGTCGCCGTCATCATCGCGGGTGTGGTCGGGTTCTTCGGCGAACTGTTCTTCCGCCTGTTCACGAATTTCAGCTGGGGCTCCGGCGGCTCGTGGTCGTCGGGCTCCTCCTCGTCGTCACGATCGTCCTCGTCGTCGAGCGACAGCAAGAGTTCGGGGGGCGGCGCGGTGATCGTCATCATCATCGCGGTCGTGCTGATCGTGGTGGCCTGGCTGTTGTCGCAGGTGGTGAAGCTCGCGCTGTCGCGCTCGCGCGAATATCTCGCGGACGCGGGCTCCGTCGAGCTGACGAAAAACCCGGACGCCATGATCTCGGCCCTGCGCAAGATCGAGAACCGCGGCGAACTACCGGGCGCAACCTCGGCAGTGATGGAGCTCTGTGTGGACAATCCACGCGAGGGTTTTGCCGATTTGTTCGCGACCCACCCGTCGGTGCAGTCCCGGGTCGACGCACTGGTCAAGTTCGCCGGCGGCCATGATCCTGGCCCGCTGCCGCCTCCCGCCGACGAGGCCGAGGAGCCAGACGCGCAAGCCGACCGGCAGGACACTCCACCGCCGCTGCGCCAGGGTCCCAGGCGAGGTCCTTGGAACGACGCAGGCGGCGCAGCCAGTCCGCCGCCGTTGCCCGCACCCAGCTCCGCTGGAACCGCCAGCAGCAACCCGATAGGTAATTCCTTGGGCAATCCCACAGGAAATCCTATGGGTCCTTGGGGCCGCCATTGAGCGTGATTTGACGCCATGCGCGGCGGGTTTCGTCGCGATTGCGAAAAACCTCGGGAATTGCCGTAACTGGGCCCTGCGGAATTGAATTATCCCTTGTTTCTGCCATGTTCGCGCCCAACAGCAGACTTGGGACATCTTTGCGACATCGATTTGGGGCCCGGCCGATTGCGACTTCGCGATCGGGGGCGCGCGTTAGGGGACAGCAATGGCAAAGCCGGCAGTGGTTGTGGTGGGCGCAGACAAGGGCGGGGTCGGCAAGACCACTGTGTCGCGCACCTTGCTCGATTATTTTTCCGCCAACAACGTGCCGACGCGCGCCTTCGACACCGAGTCGCCGCGCGGAACCCTGAAGCGCTTCCACCCCGACATCACCGAGATCGTCGACATGACGACGACGTCGGATCAGATGAAGATCTTCGACACGCTCAACGCGACGAGCCCGTCGGTCACCGTGATCGACGTCCGCGCCGGCCTGCTCTCGCCGGCGCTCGCCTCCTTGCGCGACATCGGTTTCCTCGACGCCGCCAAGGCCGGCCAGATCACCTTTGCCGTGTTCCACATCCTCGGACCCTCGATCGCTTCTCTGGACGAAATCGCCGAGACCGCGGGCTTCATGGGGGGTGCCAAATACTTCCTGGTGAAGAACTTCATCAACGATACCCAGTTCTTCCAGTGGGATCAGGCGACCTACCAATCGTATTTCAACCGCATCAAGGACGCGACCGAGCTGACCATCCCCAAGCTCAACGAAATGGCCTATGAGCAGGTCGAGGTGTCCTCCGTCCCGTTCCTGAAATTCGTCGCCAACAAGGGCATCAACGACGAGGCCGCGAACTATTCGTTCGTGCTGCGCGGCTATGTCCGGCATTGGCTTGCGAACGTCTGGAGCGAATTCGACCGGATCCGGCTGACCGATATCGTCGGCTCGACGAAATCCGGGAGCCGCAACAGCGAAAAATAGTTGCGCAAGCCGGGCGGATACGGCTGGATTGGTCGCCAAGTTCGACTGATATAGCTATCGATGCCCGCGACGCCCCTCTACATCATTTGCTCGCCCCGCCCGCAGGTCGGCAAGACCCTGCTGGCGCGGCTTTTGAGCGAATTTTTGCTGCTCAAGAACGGCAACGTCGTGGCCTTCGACGTCAACTTGAAGGAGCCGTCGCTGCTCGACTATCTGCCGAAGATCACGGAGACCGCCGACGTGATCGACACCTATGGCAAGATGCAGCTGATGGATCGCGTCATCGTCGATGACGGGGTTGCCAAGGTGATCGACCTCGGCTTCCACGCTTTCGACGAGTTCTTCAAGATGACCGAGGAAATCGGCCTGTGGAAAGAGGCGGCGCGCCGCCACGTCGCGCCGATGATCCTGTTCGTCGCCGACACCGACCGCGTCTCGGCTCGCGCCCACGAGATGCTGCGCGAACAGATCCCGCGGATCAATCTGATCACGGTGGACAACGAGCACATCGTGCGCGGCGAGCTGCCGGCAGCGATGGCCGGCGGCCGGCTGTTGCGCCTGCCGGCGCTGCCCGGCTTCCTGAAGACCTATATCGGCCGCCTGAACTTCTCCTTTACCGGCTATCTGCGCCAGGAGAAGGATGCCTCGACCGAGCTGCACCAGTGGACCCGGCGCAATTATCTCGCCTTCCGCGAGCTCGAGCTCAGCCTGATCCTGCAACGGTCCTAGGCGAGAATTTACCCGGGCGATATTCCTCGGCGTCCTGGCTCAGTGCCCCTCGAACGTCATCAGCGTGCGCACCGGCACGTCCATCGCGCGCAGCTTGGCGGCGCCGCCGAGATCGGGCAGGTCGATGATGAAGCAGGCGGCGACCACATTGGCGCCGATCTGGCGCAGCAATTTCACCGCGCCTTCCGCGGTGCCGCCGGTGGCGATGAGGTCGTCGACCAGGATCACGCGCTCGCCGGGCTGGATGGCGTCGACATGCATCTCCATCTCGTCGATGCCGTATTCGAGAGAGTAAGCGATCCGCACGGTGGTGTGCGGCAGCTTGCCCTTTTTCCGGATCGGCACGAAGCCGGCCGACACCTGGTGCGCCACCGCGCCGCCGATGATGAAGCCGCGCGCTTCCATGCCGGCGACCTTGTCGATCTTGTTGCCGGCCCAGGGATTGACGAGCTCGTCGACCGCGCGGCGGAACGCACGCGCATCCGCGAGCAGCGTGGTGATGTCGCGGAACAAGATCCCGGGTTTCGGGTAGTCCGGGATGGTGCGGACGCTCGCCTTCAGATCGTGGTCAAAAGTCATGGTGCCTCTCAATCAGCGCGCGCGTCCAAACGGAACGCGTTCTCGACAATTCGTAAGCCCACCTCGCCGCTGAGCGACATCAGCGATTCCGGATGGAATTGCACGCCGGCGACCGGCAGGGTCTTGTGCTCGAGCGCCATGGCGACGCCGTCCTCGGTGCTGGCGGTGACGGATAGCACCTCCGGCATGCTGTCGCGCTCGACATAGAGCGAGTGATAGCGGCCGATCACGATCTCGTTCGGCAGATTGCGCATCAGCCGCCCGCCGCGCACCTGAACCCGCGAGGGCCGGCCGTGGGCGGGATGCGTGAGCTGCCCGAGCTCGCCGCCGAAATACTCGCCGATCGCCTGGACGCCGAGGCAGACGCCGAACACCGGCAGCTTGTTCTCCAGTGCCGCGTCGATGGTCTTCTTGATCCCGAAATCCTCAGGCCTGCCGGGCCCGGGCGACAGCACCAGCAAATCCCACCGCTTCTGCTTGAGCATGTCGAGCGCATGCACATGGCGGACCACGGTGACGTCGGCGCCGACCTGACGGAAGTAATCGGCCAGCATATGCACAAAGCTGTCGTCATGGTCGATCAGCAGCACCCGCTTGCCGCTTCCGGTGGCATCGGGCGCAAAGGCCGACAGCGGCTTCGGCGGATCGCCGCGCAGCGCCTGGAACAGGGCTGCGGCCTTGACCTGGCATTCGCGGTCCTCGGCGGCGGGATCGGAGTCGAACAAACAGGTGGCGCCGACGCGCACTTCCGCAAGGCCTTCCTTCATCCGGATGGTACGGATGGTGAGACCGGTATTGATGCTGCCGTCGAAATTCACCGCCCCGATCGCGCCGGCATACCAGCGGCGCGGCGAGCGCTCGTGATCCTCGACGAACTGCATCGCCCAGAGTTTTGGCGCGCCGGTGACGGTGACCGCCCAGGCATGGGTGAGGAACGCATCGAGCGCATCGAAGCCGGGACGCAGCATGCCTTCGACATGGTCGACGGTGTGGAAGAGTTTTGAATAGGTCTCGATCTGCCGACGCGCCAGCACCTTGATGGTGCCGGGAACGCAGACGCGCGCCTTGTCGTTGCGGTCGACGTCGGTGCACATGTTGAGCTCGAACTCGTCCTTCTCGGAGTTCAGGAGCTGGCGGATCTGCTCGGCATCGCCGATCGCATCGGTACCGCGCGCGATCGTACCCGAGATCGGGCAGGTCTCGACCCGGCGTCCGTCCGAGCGCACGAACATTTCCGGTGAGGCCGAGACGAGAAATTCGCCCTCGCCAAGATTCATCAGGGCGCCGTACGGCGACGGGTTGATGACGCAGAGCCGCTGGAACACTTCCGCCGGCGAGCGATCGCAGGGCTCGGCGAAGAGTTGCCCTGGCACCGCCTCGAACAGATCGCCACGCGCAAAGGCAGCGCGCGCGGTCTCGACCGTAGCCTGATATTCGCCGGGCGCGTGATCGGCAAAGCCCTGGCGCGGTGTCTTGAGGTATGGGCTCTCGGCGGTCTCATGCGGCAGGCCCGCGGTGGACTTGCCCTTCCACACGAAATCGTAAGTGAGCACGACGCCGCGGCCGGTGGCGCGGTCATAGGCGAGCAGGCGGTCGGGCACGTAGAGCACGACGTCGCGCTGGTCGCTCTCGCGCGCGCGCTTCTGCACGAGGTCCTCGATCTGGAACACGAGGTCGTAGGCGAAGGCGCCGAACAGGCCGAGCACGCCGTCGTCGTTGGCGGAGAACGCGGCGACGAGATCGCGCACCAGCGACATCACGCTGGCGCGCCGCGTGCGCTGGTCTTCGTCGATCGGGGCTTCGCCGCGAATGATATGACCGGCAAGGCGCGTGGGCGTCGTCTCGGAGATCACGACGCAGGGTTCGCGCAAGACGTCGGCGAGGAAGGCGATCGGCACCTCCCCGCGCGCGTTCAGCGCTTCCAGCTTGAAATTGACGCCGGTGGTCTCGAGCTTGAGCGGCGGGTCGGAGAAGCCGAGGTCAAAACTCTCGTAGCGGCCGGGCACGGTCGTACCCGACGACAGCACCACGCCGCGGCGGCGGTCGAGCAGGCTGACGAGATCGTCGAGCCGGTTGGCGCCGCCGGAAAACTGTTCCGCCACGCGCGTGATCGCAAGCCCCGCGCGGGTCACATAGTCGCTTCGAGCCGGAAGGGCAAAGACGGTCCTGTTCATGGGGTCCTCTTACGAAACTTGTCGAGGGAACGCCACACAGGACAAACGATCAGGCCGCCGCACTGCGTGGGCGACCTCAGACGATTTTGGGAGAATAAATCGCACCGGCCACCTCTTAGGAGGTGCGCCACCAAAGACGGGATGGGCGGACGGCGGTGCTCATGGGGCGGATACTCACCATGGCCCGGGGACGGCGTCAAGGGTGGCTCGGTCGCCTCAACCGCAAAATGGCGCAAATCGCGAGGGTTATGGCCGGTCTTGCAGGCTGTCGCGCCCAACGGCCGCGTCTGCGGCATGACGCTCGATTTCGTCTCGCATGACCGTGAGCACGAGTTCACCGTCAGATCCGATGACCTGGGCGCGGTCGCCAAATGTTTCGACCAAAACGCTGGTCTCTCCTGTGACCGCACACCAACTGGCTCGATCGTCGCTGACGCTCAAGGCCGTGATCACCGCCGTGGGACCCAGACTTAACTTCCGCAACAGCAGGTCGATCGCTTCGGCCGCAAAGTTTTGCTCGGCAATTCTCGAGAAATTCTGGATCGTGTCAGTCCCCACAGTCGACAGCCGCGCGCCCACTATCGTAGGGGGCTTCGCAAGTTCATAAAATCGTCCACCCGCCTCGTCAAAGGCGCATAGCCGCGAGCCCTTGTTGGTCCTTACGACGAACGCCGTGCATTGCTGCCCCTCCACATCCGTGTCGAATCCTGGAAGCACCATGACCTTGAGCTCCGGGTCAGGCCTCACCGCCCCACAGGCCGCCGCGATCGTGATCTGCAAATCGTCAGTCATCTGGAAGCTGATGTGGCGAACGCTTTGCCAGATCCGGCGGTGGGACAGATGTGGGTTAAGCTGCGCAAGCCGCTCGATTTCAGAAGCATACTGCTCCTGCGCGACGGCGTGCAATTCGGGCCAGCTCGCGATCCATCGGGCCGCGAGTGGTATCATTGGCTGCTCTCGTTCTACCGCATAGAAGCGCTCATCAAGCGCGCTGAGCGCCGCGGCGCGGTTTTCGAATCCGGTCTGCAGCGCAGCCTCGTCGGGATGTGCCTCTACCCAGGCGATCATCTCCTGCAAGATCTGGTGTTGCGCGCTCGCTCCCATCGCCTCCAATCCAGCGAGTGCATCGCCGGACGTCGTTGGGAGCATCGCGAGCCCCTGTGTTGCCGATGAACTGGCTGTGACCGCCGTTGCAGACCTGAGCGAGATAGAAGTCGGCATGATAGGCCTGTATGGCCACGGCCGGGAGTTCACCTCTCGTGTAGACGCCGAAATGCTGAATTCGGCTGACATAGTCGACCACAGCGCCAGTGAGATAATGGGCCTTCTGGGGGTCCCGAGCCGCCTCCAGCGCTTCGCGGGACACCACAACCTTGGTCAAGCGGCCTTCCACAATCATCGTGCTCTCCTGCAGTGGCATGGTGGAAACCCCTGCGACTGCACTCTATGATTGCAGTGATCGATTTTCAAACGCGATGCGGCGCTAGCGCATATCGCGGCGCGCCGCCGCCCGGCCTACCCCAGATGCTTTCGGAAAAATTCCGTCGCCCTGCCCCAGGCGAGCTCGGCGGCTTCGCGGTCGTGGACCGCCTGGCGCTGCTCGTTGACGAAGGCGTGCTCGGCGTCATAGCGGAACAGCTCCAGCGACTTGCCGGCGGCCTTCATGGCCTTTTCGAAGCCGTTGACCAGCTCCGGCGTGCACCAATCGTCCTTGTTGGCGAAATGGGCCTGGAGCGGGATCTTGACGTCGGCGGGCTTCGCCGCCTGCTCCGGCGGAATGCCGTAGAACACCACGCCGGCCGCGAGCTCCGGCACGTGCACCGCGCCGATGATGGTGACGGCGCCGCCGAGGCAGAAGCCGGTTAGCCCGACCTTGGCGCCGTTGCGCGACAGATATTGCGTGGCGCCGCGCACGGTCTGCGTGGTGGCGTCCATGAAGTCGAGCGAGTTCATCTCTTTGCCGGCCGCGTCGGTGTCGTGATACGGCACCACCTTGCCTTTGTAGAGATCAGGCGCGAGCGCATCGAAACCGGCCAGCGCGAAGCGGTCGCAGAGACCCTTGATCTGGTCCGACAGGCCCCACCATTCCTGGATGACGACCACGCCCGGCGCGTTGCCGCGCGCGGCATTGGCGAGATACCCCGATGCGTCCTTGCCGTCCGGGCGCTTGAAGGTGATGGCGGTTCCCATGGTGTCCTCCGACGAGTTTTTGAGTTCGCGGCATTTTGGCGTTTGAGCGCGCGATAGGCAATCGCGCCTGACAACACACTCTCGTGCCCAACAAAAAAGCCCCCTCGCGGGGGCCTCTTCATTCTCGCCTCGGGCCGCTCAGTGCGAGTCGGCCCAGACCTTCTTCTTGGTGAAGTACATCAGGCCGGCGAAGATGATCAGGAAGATGAAGACCTGGAAACCGAGGCGCTTGCGCGCTTCCATGTGGGGTTCGGCGGTCCACATCAGGAACGTGGTGACGTCCTTGGAATATTGCGCGATCGTGGTCGGCGAGCCGTCGTCATAGGTGACCTGGCCATCGCTGAGCGGCTTCGGCATCTTGATGGCGTGGCCCGGGAAATACTTGTTGTAGTAGGAGCCCTCCGGGATGGTCACGCCTTCGGGCGCCTTGTCCTCAAAGCCCTGGAGCACCGCCGAGACGTAGTCCGGGCCCTGCTCCTGATACTGAGTGAAGAAGTCGACGATGAACCAGGGGAAGCCGCGGCCGTAGGAGCGCGCCTTGGTGATCAGCGACAGATCAGGCGGCGCCGCGCCGCCGTTCGCCGCACGCGCGGCCTGCTCGTTCGGGAATGGCGAGGGGAAATAATCCGCCGGTCGGCCCGGGCGTTCGAACATGTCACCCGCGTCGTTCGGGCCGTCCTTGACCTTGTAGTCGGAGGCGAAGGCCGCAGCCTGCGCGACCGAATAGCCGGGACCACCAGCTTCCGCGAGGTTGCGGAAGGCGACGTAGGACAGGCCGTGGCAGTTGGCGCAGACTTCCTTGTAGACCTTCAGGCCGCGCTGCAACGCGCCGCGGTCGTACTTGCCGAACGGACCGGCGAACGACCATTTGTTGCCCGGCGGCTTGTCGCTGCCTTCGGAGGCACGCGCGTTGTCGGCGGAGCCCGCAAACAAAGCGCCCGCCAGCGCAAGCACGATCGCGCTCGACACCATCGGCGTCGACCTGCTTCCGGTTTTGGCCAGGACGGCATCCGAGATCGAGTTCGGCACCGGCCGCGGCTTCTCGATGCGCGAGAGCAGCGGCAGCACGATCAGGAAGTAGGCGAAGTAGCAGAACGTCAGGACCCGGCCGGCGATCACGTAGATGCCTTCCGGCGGCTGCGCGCCGAGATAGCCGAGCAGGATGCAGACCGCGACGAAGATCCAGAAGAACTGCTTGGCCAGCGGACGGTACTTCGACGATTTGGTCTTGGCAGCATCAAGCCAGGGCAGGAAGCACAGGATGATGATCGCCGAGAACATCCCGATCACGCCCGCGAGCTTGTTCGGGATCGAGCGCAGGATTGCGTAGAACGGCAGATAATACCATTCTGGCACGATGTGCGGCGGCGTCACGCCCGGGTTCGCGGGAATGTAATTGTCGGCGTCACCGAGGTAGTTCGGCATGTAGAAGATGAACCAGGCGTAGAGCAGCATGAAGCAGGACACGCCAAACATGTCCTTGATGGTCGCATGCGGCGTGAACGGAACCGTGTCCTTCTCCGTCTTGGGCTCGACGCCATCAGGGTTGTTCTGGCCGGAGACATGCAGCGCCCAGACGTGGAGCACGACGACGCCCGCGATCAAGAACGGCAGCAGATAGTGCAGCGAGAAGAAGCGGTTCAGCGTCGGGTTGCCGACCGAATAGCCGCCCCACAAGAGCGTCACGATGCTCTCGCCGACATAGGGGATGGCGGAGAACAGATTGGTGATGACGGTGGCGCCCCAGAAGCTCATCTGGCCCCAGGGGAGCACGTAGCCCATGAAGCCCGTCGCCATCATCAGCAGGTAGATGATGACGCCGAGGATCCAGAGCACTTCGCGCGGCTCCTTGTAGGAGCCGTAATAGAGGCCGCGCAGCATGTGGACGTAGACGGCGACGAAGAACATCGAGGCGCCGACGGCGTGCATGTTGCGCAGCAGCCAACCGTAATTGACGTCACGGACCAGCAGCTCGACCGACTTGAAGGCGAGGTCGGCGTGCGGCGTGTAGTGCATCGCCAGGATCACGCCGGTCAGGATCTGGATCCCCAGCATGAAGGAGAGGATGGCGCCGAAGGTCCACCAATAGTTCAGGTTGCGCGGGGTGGGATAGACCACGAAAGAGGAGTGCATGAGGCCGAGGATCGGCAGACGTCGCTCGATCCATTGCAGGGCCGGATTGCTCGGCTGGTAGTCGGATGGTCCGCTCATGATGCGATCCTGAGGAAATAGTACGACGAGACGGCGCGAAGCTTCGGACGAGGGCCCGAGGCTCAGCCGATCTGGATTTTGGTGTCGGAAACGAACTGGTACGGCGGCACCGGCAGGTTCGCGGGCGCGGGCCCCTGGCGGATGCGGCCGGACGAATCGTACTGCGAACCATGGCAGGGGCAGAAGAACCCGTCGTAATTGCCTTCATGGGCGATCGGGATGCAGCCGAGATGGGTGCAGATGCCGATCACGACCAGCCACTGCTCGTGGCCGGACTTGACCCGGGCCTCGTCGGACTGCGGATCGGGCAGGCTCGCCACGTTGACGGCGCGCGCCTCGTCGATCTGCTTCTTGGTGCGGTGGCTGATATAGATCGGTTTGCCGCGCCAGAACACCTTGATGTCCTGCCCCTCGGCGACCGGGCTGAGATCGACCTCGATCGGCGCACCGGCGGCGATGGTCGACGCATCAGGATTCATTTGGGAAATGAAGGGCCAGAGCGCGGCTGCGCCCCCTACTGCTGCAGCTGCCCCCGTTGCAACGAATAAGAAATCACGGCGTGTCGGATGGTCCGCCGAAGACGCTGTCGTCACGATTCCAACCCTTTCTTCTTATGCAGCCGGCGGAACCGCTCCAGGAGCCCCCAAGGTCCCCAGAACAGCCTGCCGGCGCCCGCGGCCCCCCGCGGCGGCAGAACTTCGCGTGCCCCCACCAAAACAAGGCGAAAACAGCAGTCCAGAATCGTTCTATTGGCACCCTTGCCGGGCGAGCGCAAGCCCGCTATCGGCGCGGGAGCGTGCAATGCACGAATTCCGCGGCCAGCGATGTTTTATTGAGACATTTCCGGCCCGCACCGAACCGATACAGCCCATGCAGAGCCCATGCAGATAGCGCTTTTCCAACCTGACATCCCCCAGAACACCGGCACGATTCTCAGGCTCTGCGCCTGTCTGGGCGTGGCCGCCCATATCATCGAGCCGGCGGGCTTCCCCGTCTCCGACCGGCATTTCCGCCGGGCGGGAATGGACTACCTCGATCAGGTCAGCATCGTCAGGCACGACTCCTGGTCGAAATTCGAGCAATGGCGCGCGGCGCAGGGCGCCCGCCTGCTGCTGTTCACCACCAAAGGGGCGACCGACTACCGCGATTTCCGTTACCAGACGGCGGACATCCTGCTATTCGGGCGCGAGAGCGCCGGCGTCACCGAGGCGGTGGTCGAGGCGGCGGACGCGCGGCTGGTGATCCCGATCGCTCCGGGGCTGCGGTCGCTCAATGTCGCCATGACCGCGGCGATGGCCGCAGGCGAAGCGCTGCGGCAGCTCCGGAACCCGCAAGTTTGAGATGTTGAGGAGAGACGGTTGAGTTACGCGGTCAAGGAAATCTTCCTGACCCTGCAAGGCGAAGGCGCCCATGCCGGGCGCGCGTCCGTGTTTTGCCGTTTTGCCGGCTGCAATCTCTGGAGCGGGCGCGAGGCCGACCGCAGCGAGGCCACCTGCAAATTCTGCGACACCGATTTCGTCGGCACCGACGGCACGCTCGGCGGGCGCTATGCCTCGGCCGCGGAACTCGCCGGCACCATCGCGGCGCAATGGACGGCGTCGGCCGACAACCGTTACGTGGTGCTCACCGGCGGCGAGCCGCTGCTCCAGGTCGATGCCGCGCTGGTCGACGCGCTCCATGCCCGCGGCTTCGAGATCGGGGTCGAGACCAACGGCACCATCGCCCCGCCCGAGAGGCTCGACTGGATCTGCGTCAGCCCGAAGGGCGGCAGCGATCTGGTGATCCGGCGCGGCCACGAGCTGAAGCTGGTCTATCCGCAGCCGCTCGCCATGCCCGAGGCCTTCGCGGATCTCGCCTTCGAGCGCTTCTCGCTGCAGCCGATGGACGGGCCCGAGGTCGCCCAAAACACCGCGGGCGCAATCGACTATTGCCTCAATCATCCGCAATGGCGGCTCAGCGTGCAGACGCATAAGTCGCTCGGTATCAGATAGGATTGGTTTTCGAACAGATGTGGGAATTGACGAAATCGTTTCGCTTCGAGGCGGCGCACTCATTGTCGGGAACGACGTTCGGCGCTGATAGCGAAGAGATCCACGGCCACTCCTTCCGCGCCGAGGTGACGCTGCGCGGCACGCCCGATCCCAAAACCGGCATGGTGGTCGATCTCGGCCTGGTCCAGCGCGCCATCGAGGACGTGCGCATGATTCTGGACCACAAGTACCTCAACAAGATCGAGGCGCTGGGCACGCCGACGCTGGAAAACCTCTCGCGCTTCGTCTGGGAGCGGCTCGCCCCTATCGGCAAGCTCACCCGCGTCAGCATCCACCGCGACAGTTGCAACGAGAGCTGTACCTATTACGGCCCGCAAGGCTAGAATTCGTAGGGTGGGCAAAGCGCAGCGTGCCCACCATTCAAGATAAACGGTGATCGATGGTGGGCACGGCGCAAGCGCGCCTTTGCCCACCCTACGAGCCGGTTCGTTGGGATTTGCATATGGACGTTTCTACGATCGAAGACCGCAAGACGCGCGCACGCGCCTGGTTCGAAGCCCTGCGCGACGACATCTGCGCGAGCTTCGAGCGGCTGGAGGACGATGCCCCGCAAAGCCTTTATCCGGGCGAGCCGGGCCGCTTCAAACGCACGCCGTGGCAGCGTACCGATCATACCGGCGCGGCCGGGGGCGGCGGCGTGATGTCGATGATGTCCGGCCGTCTGTTCGAGAAGGTCGGCGTGCACTGCTCCACCGTGCACGGCGAATTCGCGCCCGAGTTTCGCGCGCAGATTCCAGGTGCGGCGGACGACCCGAAGTTCTGGGCCTCCGGCATCTCGCTGATCGCGCATCTGCGCAATCCGCACGTGCCCGCGGTGCACATGAACACGCGCTTCGTCGTCACCACGAAAGCCTGGTTCGGCGGCGGCGCCGATCTCACACCGGTGCTCGACCGCCGGCGCACGCAGGACGATGCCGACAGCATCGCCTTCCACGCCGCAATGAAACAGGCCTGCACGCAGCCGAACGGCGTCGCCGATTACGACAAGTACAAGAAGTGGTGCGACGAGTATTTCCACCTGCCGCACCGCAAAGAGGCGCGCGGCATCGGCGGCATCTTCTACGACTGGCACGATAGCGGCGACTGGGACGCCGACCTCGCCTTCACCCGCGATGTCGGCCGCGCTTTCCTGAAGATCTATCCCAACATCGTGCGGCGCAATTTCGAGACCAGCTGGACCGCGGAGGATCGCGAAGAGCAATTGATCCGGCGCGGCCGCTATGTCGAGTTCAACCTGCTCTACGACCGCGGCACCATCTTCGGTCTCAAGACCGGCGGCAATGTGGATTCGATCCTGTCGTCGCTGCCGCCGGAGGTGAAGTGGCCATGACGACGATGAAGCCCGCAATGAGGCCGCTGCCGCGCGCCATGCTGATCGACATGGACGACACCATCCTGTCGGCCTATGCGCGGCCCGAGATCGCCTGGAACACGATCACAGCGGAGTTCGCGGAGGAGCTCGCGCCGCTGCCGCCGCAACTGGTCGCAAGCACCGTCCTATCGTTCGCGAAAAACTTCTGGGCCAATGCGGACGCCTCCTGGCGGATGAAGCTCGCCGAGGCCCGCCATCTCACCGTCAAGGGCGGCTTCGCCGCGCTCGCGGCCGCCGGTCATCGTGCCCTGCCCGACGACCTCGCCATTCGTCTCGCCGACCGTTTCACCGCCTATCGCGAGGAGGAGATGTTCGTCTTCCCGGGCGCACATGACGCCATCGACAGGCTCAAGGCGCTCGGCATCAAGCTCGCGCTGGTGACCAACGGCGCCGCCGACACTCAGCGCGCCAAGGTGGAGCGCTTCGAGCTGGCGCATCGCTTCCATCACATCCAGATCGAGGGCGAGCACGGCTTCGGCAAGCCCGAGGAGCGCGCCTATCTGCACGCGATGGACGCGCTCGGCGTCACCGCCGAGGATACCTGGATGATCGGCGACAATCTGGAATGGGAAGTGGTGACTCCGCAGCGTCTCGGCATCTACTCGATCTGGATCGACGTGCATGGCGACGGCCTGCCCGAAGGCTCGATCGTCAAGCCCGACCGCATCATCCGCTCGCTGACAGAACTGGTGCCGGGCTGACTGCAATCAGGGTGCGCAAACAAAAACATCGAAAACAACCCCATGCACAGTAGACGGCCGCAGCAAAATCAAGGACTTGCGGCAAGCGTAAACTGCGGATCTGACAAAATCGTTTGCTCCGTCGGGCAAAACAGGCGCATGGTGTCATGGTCGCGACGCACGGGACGGAAGAGCCCTTGCGCCATCCATCGAACAGGCGCCATTGCCTCTCGTGATGGGATCGCTCCGGCCTAAAGCTCTCTGATCGACGTTTCAGCAGTCCGGCCGGCGGATGCGCGCTACCGCAACACATAAACCGACCGAGTAGCCCGTGATTGGCATGTCATCATGCCGGTTTGCTAGCTTCACCGTCAATCAACCCGAAAGGACCATCCATGGAACTAAAAGCCGGCGATATCGTCATGCTGAAATCCGGCGGGCAGCCGCTCACCGTCGCGGACGTGAAAGGCGACGACGTGATCTGTCTCTGGATGGGCGCGGAAGGCGATCTGTTTCGCGAGACGCTCCCGCTTGCGGTGCTCGAGCACCTGGAAGAGCTCGACGACGAAGACGAGGATGAAGACGACGAAGACGAGGAGTAAGCGCGGCTGAAGCCGCATCTAGTTTGATCGGAGCGCACAGCTCCGGCGCGCATGATGTCCGCTTCTTCGCCAACAATGGCGCGATAGCGGACATCGCTGCATGGCAGAACGGCCGACGAGGACGTTGTCCGGATTCGTCCTCTTGTCAGCATCCGTTACCTTGCTGACGGGATTCCTCGGCGGATACTTTCAGGATCATCGTGTCTCACGTAAGTGGTGCAGCCAGCACTGTCACGGCAATTCCCATTTGTCCCGTCGGCCGTAGGCCGAGATTAGCTTGTGTAAGCCTGAAGGCCCGCGCCGATATTTAGCGATCGGCTACACGGTTCGATGGCTTCTTCGTATTGGCGGAGCTGCAGGTGCGCAACACAGAGGAGCCGCACCGTGATATTCTTCTGCAAGATGGCTAGATCTGTCCGATCGCCGTCGAACCGGTCGGACCATACGTCGTGCGCAGTCTGAAGATCAGTCAGCGATACGCTGATCCGCACCTGATCTCCGCTGCGCTTCACCGCGCCGCGCACCGCCCAGCGGGTGCCGATATCCGTTCCAAGCTGCTTCAGATCGATCGACTTATTCTTGTAGGTGCGGGCGGCCTCGCGTCCGATGACGAAAGTGGCGGGCGCTCGCGCAAGATCGGTCGTCAAATCTGTCGTGATGGCATCGGCAAGGTGATCCTGCTCTGGATCGTTGGTGAGGTTGGCGAAGGGCAACACGATGAGAGAGAGACGATGCGCGATCTCGGGCCTGACTTTCGGCTGTCCGTGAAGCTCTCGAGCTTCCTGAACCGCGTCGGTACGGAGCGTCTTCCAGACATTCCAATAACCGACAAGGCCGCCGGCAATTGCACCGATGGCAGCCACCGACGCCAGCGTCCCGCCGACGAACTTCAGAGGGCCTCTGATGTGACGCACCCAGTTCTTGGGCCGCCATTTGAAAGCTACTTTTTCGGAGAACTCCGGGACCAAAACCGCTGCCTCCGCGGCTGCGCGCGCAAGATTCGACGGTTCTGCGAGGGCGCCTGATGTCACCGCAGTTTCGGGACATCGCTCGTCATCGTGGACAGCGCCCACGAAACGAAAGCCCTTTCGTGGAAATGTCTTGATAAGACGTTGTTGCACGCCTGAGTCACCGATCGCGCGTCGGACCGCGTTCAATCGGGTCGTCAGGGCCGCATCGGACACGATCCGACCATTCCAAATCGCGTTTATGAGATCATCCTTGCTGACGACGCGATCCCTGCTGCGGATCAAATAGCCGAGCAGATCAAGTACCTGTGGCGTCGTAGGCACGGCATCAGCCCCGCGCCGCAACTCGCGCCGGTCGGTATCCAGCATACAGTCCTCGAAGAAATAGCGCATGGCACCATTCCCCAGGCTTGCCCTCTACTGCCGAGAGCGCCGCAGCGATTGTCCGGCGGAGGATAGGCCTTCGAACGGAAAAATGTAAGCCGAATATCAAGTGTGCCTTGCCCAGCGTCGCGGGATCGGCCGACGTCAGCCGCACGGAAACGCCCCCGCACCGGCTGGACGCAAAGAATAAGCCGCCGGTAAGAAAAATGTAAGCCCCTCGTCAAGCGTGCCGGACCAAGCATTGGCACCTTAGCCCTCGGTGAGAAGCAAGCCAAAGGAGATTGCGATGAGCGCGATCTATGGCGCCGCGGGGATGCGACGGCCCTTCGGATCAACGCAGCGCGTTGTCAGCCTGGTCCGGCAATTCTTGAGCACATGGCGGGAGCGCCGCAGACGCCGGAGTGCACAAGCAACCCTGTGCTGCCTCAGCGACAGGGAACTCATGGACATCGGCACGACGCGTGGCGAGATCGACTACATCGCCTCGCACCGAAACATCGCGAGGCCGAATCGTTCGACAGACCGGGACAGCGGCGTCATTGCCCTGCTGCTCTGTGGCGCGCTTATCCTCGCTTTCGCAAGCGAGGCCAAAGCTCAATGCACCGCGCAGGACGTTCTGCGCAATCACCTGGACCTCAAGACCGCTCCTCCGGTGCCGCGATCGCAGACTCCCGTCAGTTCGGCCGCCGATGTTCGGCTGTGGAAGACGATTGCGATAGGGACGTTCAGGGACATGCGCGCCCTTCGCAAGGCGATGAGTGCAATGGGCTGCGACGTCGGAAGCGCCGCTGCTGAAGTCCTTGCGCGGCCGGCTTTTACTCTGAGTGGCAAGAAAACGGACGTGGAGCTCGTCCCTATCTCGGCCGCTGAGCTCGGCTTCGAGGGCGAGACAGCGTCGTTGACCGAAATCCATGCGCGCGCGCAACGGCTGGGCTTCGGGCTTGCGCCCGCAGAAATTGCTCCGCAGCTGAGACTTCAGTACTTGGACCAGCCAATCGGTGAGTTTCTCATCATCGGGATGGAGCCGATCAGGACATGGGCGGGTGAACCGGTCATCCTGACGGTAGCCAATGGTGGAGCAGGCCTCATTCTCATCGGCCAGGGCACCCGCGAGAACGCGGAAATTCCAGTGAACTCCACCATTGTATTCGTGCGGCCAAGTACACCCGCCCCGGCCGAGACGGCAGCATTCAAGTAGCTCGGGTCATGCGTATGTCCGCTCTACGCCGAGATGCGGCATTTTTGGGTACTCGCCCCGGTCACATCGAACCACGTCGATAGTTTCAGCCTGGCGCTCTGGAAGGGGGGCCGGCCTGATCTTGCGGCTTGAGCTTGCGAGGCCAGGTTGGGTCCAGGCTTCCGGTTCAAACCACCCGGAACGTCAATCCAACGGAACGTTCAAACTGGTACCTTTGGTGATGATGCCGCCACGGTTGCCAATCTCAATCGAGCCATAGCGCTGTTTGAAACAATCGGGCAGCGGCCGGTCGCCTTCCATGCTGAGCCAAAGGCGCAACAGATGACGCTTCTGGCCTGCATCGGGCCAATCGCGGAATCCGGTCCGGTCATGCAGCAAGGCATGATTGTAAACGAACTGCATGTCACCCGGCTGAAGCCGCATGCCGAAATGCAGAGTGGGATCATTTGCGAGCGTGTCGAAGAGATCGAGCGCCTCGACGTGAGCCGGCGTCAGTCTCGGCGCATCGGGAAAGCGCTGCGCACTATCGATATACTGGCGCTGATAGAACCCGGTCAGGAACCCCGCATGCCAATTCAGCACGGGGATTTCAAGATATGGCTTTTCGTTCTCCGGCACCTCGCCTCGCCGGTCTGTCGCGATCGGATCAAACAAGAGAGCGGCAAGGTCGGGACGTCTGTCAAACATCTCGTTGTAGATTGTCGTCGTACTGACAAGGAGGGAATCCCCTCCCTCCATCGCCTCGCGAATGCATAACAATCCAACCACGTCGGACGAATCCGTATGGAATGTTTGCCGTTCCGAAGTTTGATAAATGCGGGTGTTCGGATCCTTCGCATTGGCGCCGGTGTCACGGACGTGACCGAGAATGTGCCCCGCTGCATTCTGAGATCGCGCCGATCCGAGGTGCGCGCCTACTCCGCAAAAGATCGTAGCGGCGAACTCCTGGCTATAGTTTGCCACCGGCAGGCCGCGGATGACTTCAAAGCCAAGACCAGCCAGGAGCGTTGTCTTAAGCTCTTCCAGATGCGCGCCGAAGCGGGGAAGCGGAAAGCTTTCCTTCGTGATCTCGGCGATTTTCTTGTTTCTGCCAAGATAAGTTTCAGCCGCGCCCTCAAGTTCCGCGATCTCGCCGGCAGCAAGCGATATCAACCATCGATCGGGATTGGCTTTCATCTCAGCGCCCCGCCAGGCGGACGGGATATCGACCTTCCCTGGAGGGCGATGGATCCCGCCGGGCACTGAGACCACATTCATCGTGTTGGCTCCTGGGAGATTGGACGTCAGGCATCGGCGCGGAAGACATGGGCGCGGATGATCGACGATATTGTGCCGACCGCTTGTTTGCAACTTGGCTGAAGCGCCGCCGTGAGCCGAGCGCATTGTCCCCGTGACGAGATCCGTTCCAAGCAGTCGCGTGTTGGGTGAGCCGCTTCCGCCAAAATGATTACAACACGGCCGCTCGTTCAACCGATCAAAGCTCGGGAAAAAATGGCATCAGCCGGAACGTTCGCGAAGCTGGTTGAGTTGAAAGTCATGCGCCTCGTGCCGCGGTCGTGGCCGCACTGCGCGGCCCCGATAACGCCCGGCAAGAGGCGAAAGCTACTTTGCGGCGTGCCTTCTGCAGCACGGCCGCGCGAGGATCGCGATGTACACGACGGCGATATACGATGAGTTGAGGCAGATCGAGCGCGACGTCGTCGAGGGAGAACGGCGGCTCGCTGAGCAGGAGGCGCTGATCATTGAAATGAAGCGCCAGAACGAGGACACAGCCAAAGCGGAAGGCGAACTCGAACGGATGCGCATGGAGCAGCGACGTCGCGATCAGGATCGGCAACGTCTGCTCTCACGGCTGCAACCCTGAAACAGTTCTGCCCAACGAGGCTGATCCGCCGAAGGTGTCGCGCTTCTGAGACGCGCGACCAGGCCAGGTGCGCTCACCGAGAGGTTCGGTTGTGGGAAGTCTCGCGCCAAAATCGGAGCCCGCCAAGCAAAGCGAACTTGACCTGCGAGAGTCCGCCAGGGGTTTACGCCCTTTGTATCGCCGGATCGATGTCCGAAGGCCGGTAAGCCATCGAATTGCCAAGCACGCAAACGAGAGAGTCCCACCTTCTTCGTTGTTCCATGTAGGATTCGCACGAATGCGGAAGGTCGTCGGTTACACTGATGCCAGCTTGCCGCAGCCGCCGTCGCGCATTGTCGAACCGGACCCGCCAGACTTGCCGATCTCCGTCGTCGGCTTCATCCGATGCTTTTTCATGCAGGAAAACATTGTTGAGGGTCGAAAGAAGCAGCAGCGCGGAGGACCATAGTTGGGTGACTGCGCCGGATTGCTTGAGCCAATCGGCGTCCTTCGGCAATGCACTTCTGATCAGCGAGACTGCATCGAGGACGATCAGTGACGACCGCGAGACGGAGTAGAACGGTTCAGGGAAGCGGAAGTAGAACAGGACGGGATAGAAGTGGTGAGCTTCTTTGGTGCCTGTAACCTCTGCGGCCAACTCGGACAAATTGTTATAACCCGCACTCAGCTGGTTATTTGCGAACAGATGCCCGAGCAGATCCGCGGCATCGCCGGTCTCACCGCAAAGCGCGTGAATCTTGAGGCAGAGCGTGTTCCTGCTCCTGAGTGCGCCGTAGATCTGCATCAGGTAGGTGATCGTGAGCGATATGACTGAGGTCCCGATCACCGAATTCAGAACAAACAACAGCTTCGCTCCGGCACTCTGCGGACCAAAGTTGCTGCCGCCTACGATCGACAGGCTGCTTCCGGCGACATAAAGCGCGGTCACGAAGTCAGTTGGGGTCTCCTGGTTGCTGCTGGTAATGCTGGTCCCGAGCTGAGGGTGCACAATCAGTGCAGCCCCAAGCGCGAGCAGAATAGACCAGGTGAACAGCAAGGCGACCAGGATCAACGGGCCGCAGAATGAAAGCAGATGGTTGCCGTTGCCGGCCGAGGAAAGCCGGCGCAGCGCGAGCCAAACCAGTCTGGCCAGGCGGTCGCTGATAATTCCGGTGCCGGCGCGTGCGTAGAGAACCGTGAGGAATACGTCGGCAAGGATCAGTGCCATCAGCAGCGTGCCGGCTATAGGCTCAACCCAATGGGCCATCTGTCCTCCTCGCCCTGCGGCGTTTCCGGAGCCTTGCGCTTACTGCCGGTTCGGCTCGCGACTTGACCCGACGGTGTTCGCGTCGCCGGGCATGAACTTGAACAGCGTGAAGTTCTTGTCAGTCCAGGCCATGTGGAACCAGGGCGAATCCTGGATATGCGACGCGGTGACATAGATTGCGCCATCAGGACCTTGCGAGAAGGTGTCCGGCCAGCGCAGGCGCGAATCCGTCAACAGCTGTCGCACGGTCCCATCGCTGGGGTTGAGGACCTTGACGGCATTGTCGGCGATCGAGCTCAGATAGATTTCGTCATGGTCGCCGGTCCAGAGCCCATCGACGGGCTCCGTCGTTGCCACTGTTTCCGGGCGAGCGTGAGCCGCCGCGTCCGCACTCTGGATACTGGACGTCGCAATCCGGTAGAGCGTCTTTCCGGTCAGGGCCTGCCAATAGAGGGTGTTGCCGTCTTTCGAGAGCGCCAGACTATCGGCATTGAACAAGGGCTGCCGTCCGTCCGGCCGCCGCAAGGGCTGGCCATCTGTCATTACGGTGACGCTCGGATCGAACTGGGTCGAAGGATCCTCGCTCAGCACACGCCAAGCCTGCCCGGACTCAATGTTGAGAACAACCAGGCCGCCGGGCGAACCGGAATCGGTCAGATACGCGAATTTTCCGTCGGGGGCGATACGGATGTCGTTGAGGTAGCTGGCCGGACCCGCGACGTCGGGCCCGATCGGAAAGGTCCGCTTCACAGTGTTCGACTTCAGATCGACCTCGACGATCTTGGGTCCACCCTTCACGGTCTTCTCGGCATTGGGAGCCGCGGGATCGACGACCCAAAGCGATCCGCGCCGGTCCGCAACAACACTTTGAACGCAGACGAAGTGATCCTTGGGCGATACCTCGGACATTCGCGCGTTGCGCCAGCCGTTCCATTCCTCATTGGGATATGGCCTGGTCGAGCCGTCCGGCATGAGTTCGGCCACCGAAACCGGCGTATCCTCCGTCCAGCGCGGGAAGTTCACGAAGATACGGCCGTCCGGGGCGACCGTGACGCCGGTTACCTGATGCTCAAACGTCGCGACCGATTGCAGCCGGCTGTCGCGACTTTCGACAAGAGGCGCGACAAGCCGCTGCGCCTTGGACTTGATATCCTCTGTTGCGGATTGCGCGTGAACCGCGGACGAAATGGATAGCACGACTGCCAAGCAGGAGCTGAACGCGATTAGACGCATGAGAGGCCCTTTCAAAAAGTTTAGGGCCCAATCCGGCTTTGCTTCGATCGTTCCTAGCGATTCCACGTCTGCCAACGCGCTTGATGGCTAGTTCCGTCAAGCGGTCCAGCAATGATCCTTGCCGAGGCATATGACGGAGCGAACGAATCGTCGACGCCGTCGCGATCACCGTTCAGATCAGCAAATCATGATGCGCAGGTACAATGGCTTGATGCGCGCCGTTATTGCCGTGATCGTCCGCGTGTCCGTTCAGCGCATGAGGGACGAGTTTGACGAGGTCCTCCGCTTGACCAGGCGGAACGTGCGGATCGAGCAGATTATTGAGCTGTTTCGGCTCAACGACCGCAACGAGAGTCGAAGGAGTTGGTCCGCTATCGAAGCGGAACACCGGTCCTTGGTCCAGGCCGCCGGTCTCCAACGCAGCTTTGGCGGGGTGTGCGTCTTCTGATGCAGTTGCAGCAGGTTGCGCAGCGTGCTGCGAGTTGCCGCGTCCAGCGTTACCGCCGGCTGCGACGCTCGGCTCTCCGATATCGGCTGCTTGCGATGCGTTGGCAGAGGTTGAGTGTAACTCGTCCTCCGAGTTGCCGTGGTCCACGGTGGTTGGTTCTGTCGTCTTCACTGCCCCCGCAGCGTGCGAAGCCGAAGCGTGATGCTCGCCGCTATCGCCCGTGCCATCGCCCGGTTTGCCCCCAGCTTCAGTCGATTCCGTGCTTGCCGCCTTTGCAGAGCCTGACTCTGAAGCGTGCTGCGAGTTGCCGTGGCTTGTGCTGGCGGCCATTGCGACGCCCGGATCGGTCTCAGCTGCGTCCGGTGCGTTTGCAGCGGATGAGTGCCCGGATTTGCCGTGTTCCGCAGCCCCTGGTTCTGCCGTCTTCGCTGGTCCGAGCGCCGCGTCAGAAGCCGAAGCGTGATGCTCGCCGCCGTTGCCCGGTTTGGAGCCAGCTTCAGTCGGTTCGCCGGCTGCCGCCTTTGCAGACCCCGGCTCCGAAGCGTGCTGCGAGTTGCCGTGGCCTGCGCTGGCGGCTATCGCTGCGCCCGGATCGATCTCGCCTGCATCTGGTGCATTTGGGGCGGCGGAGTGCCCGGATTTGCCGTGTTCCCCGCCCCCTGCGTCGGCCTTCTTCGCTGGCCCTTCCGGAGCTTCCGAAACCGAAGCATGATGCTCGGCGCCATTGCCGACGCCGTGGCCCGGTTTGGAGCCAGCTTCAGTCGGTTCGCCGGCTGCCGCCTTTGCAGACCCCGGCTCCGAAGCGTGCTTTGAGTTGCCATGACCCGCGTTAGCGGCCGTTGCGACGTCCGGATCGGTCTCAGCTGCGTCCGGCGCTTTTGCAGCGTTTGAGTGCCCGGCTTTGCCGTGTGCCGCGCCGTCTGGTTCTGCTTTCTTCGCTTGCCCTCCCGGAGCCTCCGGATCCTTATCGTGATGCTCGGCGCCATTGCCGACGCCGTTGCCCGGCTTGGAGTCTGCTTCAGTCGACGGGTCCGAAGCGTGCTGCGAGTTGCCGTGCCCCGCGTTGTCGGCGGTTACGATATTGGGTTGGCCGATCTCGTTCGGTGCAGTCGACGAAACGCCGTTGCCCGTATTGGCCGGACCATTGTTCGATGTGACATTTGCGGCTGCCGGAGCCGTCGCGCTATGAGCAAGTTCGTTGGATGATCCGTGAGCCGAGACGGCAGACGCGCCATCACTCTCTTCCGTTGCATCCGCCGACGCGTCGGTGGAGCTTCCGAGCCTTGTCGACGTTCCTAAGCCGGTCCGGGTCTGCCCGAAATGGAAACCCGAGCCGTTGTTGGCCAGAAGGGCCCAGGCTCCAGACGTCCCGAGCGTGCTCTCGCTCCCCTCGATACTGGTTTGGACATGGTCCTTGCTCAAAACAGCATCATCGGTTTCGGTCGCCGATATCAGCACTGCTTCGAGCTGCTCAAGGGTAGCCACGACAGCCGCGCTATCCGGCGCGGAGGCGGCATCCGCCTCCGCAATGGATACAATCCCCTCCAGATGAATTTCCAGCAGGCCGCGATCGCCGACATCAAGGACACGATCGGTCGCATTCACATAGACGATCGTTTCGTTGCTTGCGGAGTCGTAGACCCAGGCGAGTGTATGTGGCGGTATAGACTTGGTTGCCGCCGTCATATGCAGCCAGGCAAGCGCTCCGAAAGCCGCAAGATTGATCCTGCCCGGCCCCGATGCGAAATCGAACACGGTATCGGAAGCGGTCGACTCGGAGTCAATCGGGGAGCGATAAACAATTTTTTCAACGTTGCCGTCTACGCCGATGCTGGCATCGTGACCAGGGTCCGCGCCAACAGGTTTATGGAGGTTGTCACCCGCATCGCCCGGCCCATTTGGACCCAGAGCGCCTTCTTGAGCGGCGTTGTCGTGTCCAGCGGTCACTACGGCGGAAGACAGGTGGACATCGTGCGAAAGGAAACTTGGGGCTGAATGGTCGTCAGGATTGGCGGCAGCATGAGTGATCGCAGCCAGCTTTGTGGTCGCACTCTCTTGGGTGACGGCCAGGATGCTGTCGATCGAGGCGTCACGGAGGTCATGCGCGTGGACGGCGAGATGAGGGTCCTGCAGTGCGTAGATCAACGCACCGGTGAGGATAGCAAAGTTGCCATACCCTCCATGCATCGACGTGGCATTGGAAAGAAGCCGTGGGAATTGATGTTCCGGGGCCGGGTCGTCACCGGTCTGTATGTCGATGGCTTCTCGCAGTAAGCGCGGAAGATCGGGCGCGCCCGATCCAGCAGGAGCGTGGTGTGTCCACGGTTTCGAGCCTCCGGAGTGCTCGGCCGCGCGCAGCGCTTCCATTGCCGCCGCCGGGTTCGTGATTTGGACCGCCTTGGCGAACAGATCTCTCTGGACTTGCGTCGGCGTCTCGCCGGATTCCCAAACGACGAGGTGCCGGAGAATTCCTTTTTTCCAGGGCTCGTACGCGGCGTGCTCGTCCGCGTGGCCGACGCCGTTGTCATCCGGAAAGATGCCGTTCGCTTCCGACGCCTTGAGTTCGTCCGCAATGGCGAACGCCAGAAATGCCAGGGAGAGCGCGGCCAGGCCGGAGGGGCGTTGCAGCAACGCAATGGTCGCGAGCACAGTCCTGTTGGTGATCTCAAGCTTCTGGAAAATATTGTACAGGTGGACTTTGACCGTCCCGTCGGAAACGTTGAGCTGGCGCGCGATCTCCTTGTTCGACAGTCCTTCCGCCACGAGTCGTGCGATTTGACGTTCCCGTTGCGTCAACAGCTCCAGCATCTTTTCGACTTTGCCGTCGCCCTCCGCTTCCTTGCCGGCTGCCGAGAGATCGGACTTCGCCAGTGCCACACCGCTCTTCGTCATCAGCCGCAGCGATCGCAGCATCGTCGCGGGAGAGGCATATTTCGAAATTGCGCTGCAGGCGCCGGCTGCGATGGCGGAAGCCAGATCGTGGTCGGTGTCGGACTCGGTGAAGAACACCAGGCGCGTGGAGAGCTTCTCAGCCTTCACGATCGCGAGGATCTCGGAGACCGTGAGATCCGGCACCTTGTCGGCGAGAAGCGCGACGTCGGGTGTCAGCTTCCGAATTGCTTGGAGGCAGCTTGTCCGATCGCTGGACGCTGCGACAACGTCGAAATCCGGCTGCGTCCCGAGGACCGACCTCAATCCCTGCAAAACGATCGGCTGTGGATCGACGAGCAAAAGCCGGATGGGCTTGAGTATCCCCTGCCTCGCGGACGCGTCCAACATCGATCTTGCCCTCGGCCCGGTCCTCTATGTCCTTCGGCATATGGCCGTGGCCGGGTGGAATATTAAAATCATAGGAGGCTTGGTGGTTCCCCGGCCTGAACCAGATTTGGACGCATGTGAGTGAAAAATATGTCCTTTGATCCCATGGCCGTTGCGGTCGACTGGCTTGATGCCTATCGCGCGGGCGATATCGACGCGATTTTGGAACTCCATGCCGAGGACGCCGTGGTCCACTGCGGCTGCGCCGGGGGCCAAACCATCACCGGCCGCGAGGCACTTCGTGCCTATTGGGTCGATCACCTCCGAAAGTATCCGGCAGGCTCGTTGGATGATCTCAATCCCTGGAAGAACGACGGGACGATTATCTCGTACATCACCAATGCTGGCGTCATGAGTGCACTTTTGGCGTTTGACGCCGCCGGCAGGATCAAGGAACTGGACTGCAGTCCCTCACACCAACTGAGGTGTGATCCAAACCCCGCAGCGGGGGCGGTGCCACATCCGATTTGATTAGATGAGCTGCCTCGCCGCCGCCGAGATCATCACCGCCCGCCGGTGATGACCGCGACGTCGAGGATCGCGGTGTGGATGTGTACCGGCATCCGCTCGACGAAGGCCTTGGCCAGGAACGCGCCAGGGGAAGAGTGATCGCGCCGATCAGAAGCAAAGGCGAGCACCTGCAAGCGTGCCCGAAGGTTTGCTAGGGATGGAAACGCTACTGCGCCCTTCGGGCTTCCGCAACGCGCAGCATGACGTAGATCAGAACACCGAACGCTGCCCCGCCGATCAGGCTGATACCCAGCACCGCAGCGATCATCAGTGCCATTTGGGCGGGACGCCCCATCGCGTCGAGAACCATGCCGGCGCTGAACATCATGCCCATGGGAATGCCCCACACTAGAACGCCGGCCACGACTTGCCGGCCCAAATTGGCATCGAACGACCGCGGGTAAATTCGCCGTCCTGCCCGCCGGCGAAGGGGCAGGATCAACTGCGACACGGCGATGAAGACGACGATAAAGGCCGTGGTTTGCATCGACTCCTTCAGTTGCATCGCGACAAGAAGGGCAGCAGCCGACGCTAGCGCATAGGCTGCGTAGACCAGCGGTAGTGCGGAGCGAAGTTCGGACCAGAAATGCCCCTGCGGCGGCGCCTCGTCGACGATAACCGGCTGCTTCTTCGAGAGTCCGGCGAACAAGGCCCTGGCTCCGGCCAGTATCGACACCGCCGCGACCGCAACAGCCGTGGCGATCGGTCCGCCGTAGCTTTCGCCGAGACGGTCAAGCGGATCGATGACGAGCAGCAGGCCAAGCAGTGTCATCGCCAGCATGGCTGTTGTCGCCAGTGCATTCAGCCAAGGTGTCTGCGTGGTTTCGGCCATGAGCCGCTCGAGGCGTTCGGCCTTGGTGACCCATTCGCCCCCATGCCGGGCGCCCCATTCGCTGCTCACGCGCGTCATGACCATGCCAATGAGCACAATCGCGGCGAGCCCGTAGAATATGACATAGCTGTTGCCGAGCAGCGCACGCAAGATCGGCCCAGCCAGGAGGGCTACGAGCGGAAAGATAAGCATTTCTGCGAGACGCTGGTTGCGCGACTTGAGAAGAACAAGTTGATCGGTCGACATTCCCAACTCTCCAGGAAAGGCACGCGCTCGCGACATCAGGGGCGGATGGTCTTGCAACGAAAGGCCGCACCGCGCCATCACTGCAATTCCATTCGATAAGCGTTGAATTTCTTATTTCTTACTCACATCGGCGAAGTCGATTCCCTTCAAACCCGCCTGCCGGCAGGCGTCCTTCAGCAACCAGCGTTGTCACCCGCAGCACCGCAATTCCCCCTGAACGTCAGCGGTTTGGTTTTGGGCATCGGTCCCAACGGCCATCGCGACGACGAGCATGAGAAGGCGTGTCAGTCGTGATCCGATCATTACCCGCCCCACAGCTTGTGATTGAAAAATGATCAAATGTCAGACGAAGTCAAGCTCGCGGTGATTGGGGCCGGGGCCATCTACCCGATCAGCTGCCTCGCCGCAGCCGAGATCATCACCAGTCCACCGGTGATCACGGCGACGTCGAGGATCGCGGTGTGGATGTGCACTGGCATCCGCTCGACGAAGGCTTTGGCCAGGAACGCGCCGGGGATCGCGATTGCTCCGATCAGCAATGCAAAGGCGAGCACCTGCGCGGTCACGGCGCCGGCCAGTCCGAACACCGAGATCTTGATGAGTCCGGTGCCGAGCGAGATCATGGCATCGGTCGCGATCACGGCGGCGCCCTCGAGGCCCGCGGCCATCAGCAGCGACAGCAGGATCACGCCGGAGCCGGAGGTGCCGCCGACCAGCACGCCATAGCCGACCGAGCCGGCCGCAAGCCCGGTGTCGCCGATCCTGACCTGGCGGCGGCGGAGCACACGGCGCAGCGGCACGCTCAGAATCAGCATGGAGCCGATCACCAGCGCCGCGCCGGCATTGGTGAGGCGCGTATAGCCGTAGGCGCCGAGCGCCGTCGTCAGCGCCGCACAGGCCAGCACGATCAGCGCGCGGCGGCGATCGGCATAGCGGAGATAGGCGATCGCGCGGCTGGAATTGGTGAAGATCGCGGAGATCGCGATGATCGGCACCACGGGCTCGGCGCCGACGAGAGGGACCAGCACCAGCGGCATCAAGGCGCCGGTGCCGTAGCCGGCGAGACCACCGATGATCGAAGCAAACAACGCCATCAACGCGACCAGCAGGAGCTGAAAGATCGAGATGTCGGCGAAGCCTGAGACGATGGTCACGTTCTCTCGTCGCGGCTGATACGTGCCGCAGCTTGATCGGCGATGGAAGCGAGTGCGGCTTCCTCTAGGGGAAAATCCGCCGCAAGCCAAGCGTCCTCGGCGAGCGTCAAGACATGTCCGAGGGCGGGTCCTTCCGCCATGCCGCGCGCGATGAAGTCGGCGGCGCGAAGCGGAAATTTCGGCGCGTTCCAGCGCTGCGGCAGCTCGGCGAGCGCACGCCATCGCGACACGCCGACGTCATCGCCGGCTCTCGCCCAGCCCAGCAACACGCGATCGTGATAGCGCTCCGCACCGAGACGGTAGAGCAATCGCCGCGCATCGGCTTCGCCCTTGGTGGCCAGGCGCCACCAGCGGTGCCCCATCGAATCCAGCGCCTTGGTTTCCGCATTGGAGAGCCTCAACCGCGTGGCGACGCGCTTGGCGTCTTCGGTCACGGCGACCGTCAGCGCGGCGAGCCGGCGCGTGCTGCTTGCGGTGAGGCCAAGCTCGCGCTCGATCGCGATCATCGCCGAGAGCGGCCCGGTATAGACCACGCCGCCGGTCAGCGCTTGCAGCAATCCGCCATCCGCCATGGCGAGCGCGGCGGCAAAGGCGCCGGGAGCGACCAGCAGCTTCAGCATCTCCATGCGCAGCCGCTCGGCCGACAGGCTCGCAAGGCCGGCGCGTCCCCGGATGCAGGCGAGATAGCCGTCGCGGTCGGGATCGCCGGCGCCGAAGGCGGCGTGGATGCGGAAGAAGCGCAGGATGCGCAGGAAATCCTCGGCGATACGCTGGCCGGGATCACCGATGAAGCGCACGCGCCGCGCCGCCGCATCGGCGATGCCGCCGACGTAATCGTGAACGACGCCGTCAGCATCGACCGAGAGCCCGTTCATCGTGAAGTCGCGGCGCTCGGCGTCCTTCACCCAGTCGCGGCCGAACGCGACCTTGGCTTTGCGGCCGAACGTCTCGGTATCCTCGCGCAGCGTCGTGACTTCGTAGGGCTGGCTGTCGATGACGAGGGTGACGGTGCCGTGGTCGATGCCGGTCGGCACGGCCTTGATGCCGGCGCTCTTGGCGCGCCGCATCACCTCATGCGGGAGCGCCGTGGTCGCGATGTCGATGTCACCGGGCACGAGGCCGAGCAGCGCGTTGCGCACGGCGCCGCCGACAACCCGCGCCTCCTCGCCATCCGCGTTGAGCAATTGCAGGACGCGCGCGGTCCCGCCCGAAATCAGCCAGGGCGCATCGGCGAGCATGGGCACCGCGCTCATCGGCCGCCCTATCTTTCCACGCCCGGCACGAGCTTGCCGTTCTCGACATGGGCGGGGACATAGGTCGAATCCGGCGCGGCGCCGGAGAAATGCGCAAACCCGATCAGCCCCGCGATCACCAGCACGAGGGCCGCCAGCATGAGACGCGCGACGATGGTGATCGGCCAGGACGATTGCACGAACAGGCCGGAGCGCGTGGCGGCCAGGAACAGCGCATAGACGGCAAAGGGAACGAGGAAGATTCCGATCTCGGTCAGGATCGGCCGGATCATGATGAATAGATCCGCTCGTAGAGCACGCGCAGCATGCCGGCCGTCGCGCCCCAGATGTAGCGTTCGGCAAACGGCATCGCGTAGTAGGACCGCTCCATGCCGCGGAATTCCTTGCTGTGCACCTGGTGGTTGGCCGGGTTCATCAGGAAGGATAGCGGCACTTCGAACGCGTCATCAACCTCGGAATGGTTGATCGTCAGCTCAAAACCCGGGCGCACCCTGGCAACCGTCGGCAAGATGCGGAAGCCGAAGCCGGTGCCATAGAGATCGAGATAGCCGATCGGCTCGACGAAGTCTCTGGACAGCCCGACCTCCTCCTCGGCCTCGCGCAGCGCCGCGTCGAGCGGCGAGCGGTCGGTCGCATCGATCTTGCCGCCGGGAAAGGCGATCTGGCCGGCATGGTCGTTCAGATGCGCCGAGCGCTGCGTCAGCAGGATGGTCGGCTCGGGATGATCGACCACCGCGATCAACACCGCCGCCGGCCGCACCGGCTGCTCGCGCGCGATGATCTCGAGCATCTTGTCGGTGCCGGGATCGCCCGAGGCCGGAATGATGTTGGGATCGTAGAGGCCGGGCGGAACGTCGAAGCCGAGCCGCGCGGCGGAGCGGGCGAAGAAATCGGCCGCACCGATCACGGCGGGATCGTTCCTGGAGATAGGCTTGTTCAAAGCGCGGCCCTCACCTGCTCCGCATCGGCCATGGCGAAGAACTCGCCGGCCGATTCGACACCGAACATCGGCTGGCCATCGACCATCCGCTCCTCACCCATGTCAACCAGATCGTAATAGAGCGCGCGGGTGACCTTGGCCCAGAGCTCGGCGCGGACATGAAGATAGGGCGTCAGCCCGCCGTCCTTGGCCTGCTCGAAGCGCAGCCGGTGCGCCGCATCGCAGGTGACCCAGTCGTCGACATTGGTGCGGAAGCGGAGCACGCGGTGGTTGTCCTCGCCGTCCTTCTGCATCTCGACCGCCATGAACGGCGCGTCATCCACGCGAATGCCGACCTTCTCCACCGGCGTGACAAGGAAATGCTTGTCGCCTTCGCGCTTGAGGATGGTCGAGAACAGGCGAACCAAAGCATGACGGCCGATTGGCGTCCCCAAATAGAACCAAGTACCATCGGACGCGATTCGCATGTCGAGATCGCCGCAAAACGGCGGATTCCACAAATGCACCGGAGGCAGGCCCTTTTTGGCGCCTTCGGCATCGGCAGCAGTTTTGGCAGCGGCAGTCAGCCCCTCGAGTCCGCGATCGGCGCTCTGCCCTTGGTTCGCCATGGTTTGCCCTGACTTTGTCATTTGGCACGATCGGTCATTTGGCACGATTGGTGCAGGTTTACGTTGTATCCGGGTGCTCGGTTCCACCCCGCATTCATCCGGTGTGGAGGTCGCCACTTCGTGATGCCCTACATATCCCTAAGCCGATAAGGTGGGGATAGGTTAATTCAACGAATACATGGCCTTCCTGCAAGTCTAGCATAGGGCCCACGTCTTGAGTTGAGGACGTGACGACATGACGACGCAAGCGAGCCGCATGGCAGGCTGAAGGAGCTAACGGATGGCGGAGAGTGTCGAGAAGCTCGAAGACGGAATAGTGCGTTCGGCCGAGCAGGTGTCGAGCCAGATTCGCGCGGCAAAGGATGCGATCGCGTCCGTCATCTTCGGCCAGGATCGCGTGATCGAGAACACGCTGGTCACCATCCTCTCGGGCGGCCATGCGTTGTTGATCGGCGTCCCCGGCCTCGCCAAGACCAAGCTGGTCGAGACGCTCGGCATCACGCTCGGCCTCGATGCCAAGCGCATCCAGTTCACCCCCGATTTGATGCCGTCCGATATTCTCGGCGCCGAAGTGCTCGACGAGAGCACCTCTGGCAAGCGTGCCTTCCGCTTCATCTCCGGCCCTGTGTTCGCACAACTGCTGATGGCCGACGAGATCAACCGCGCCAGCCCGCGCACACAATCTGCGCTGCTGCAGGCGATGCAGGAGCAGCACATCACCGTTGCCGGCGCGCGTCACGACCTGCCGAAGCCGTTCCACGTGCTCGCCACGCAAAACCCGCTGGAGCAGGAAGGCACCTATCCGCTGCCTGAAGCCCAGCTCGACCGTTTCCTGATGGAGATCGACGTCGACTATCCCGATCGCGACGCCGAGCGCCGCATCCTGTTCGAAACCACCGGCGCCGACGAGACCCTGGCGAAGGGCGCGATGACACCTGATGCACTGATCACCGCGCAGCGGCTGATCCGGCGCCTGCCGGTCGGCGATTCCGTGGTCGAGGCGATCCTGTCGCTGGTGCGCTCGGCCCGTCCGGGTCCGGACGGCGGTGACACCAGCAAGTTCATCGCCTGGGGCCCGGGCCCGCGCGCCAGCCAATCGCTGATGCTCGCGGTGCGCGCACGCGCGCTGATCGACGGCCGCCTCGCGCCCTCGATCGACGACGTGCTCGACCTCGCCGAGCCCGTGCTGAAGCACCGCATGGCGCTGACGTTCCAGGCGCGCGCCGAGGGCCGCACGATTCCGGACGTGATCCGGCAATTGAAGACACGGATCGGTTGATGGCGGCGGAGAACGGGCACGCAGCAAAGGAGATCATCGCGATCCGACGAGCCGATGGCGAAAGCCGCACGCTCGCAGCTTCCTTGCCGCGCCTGGTGCTCGAGGCCCGCCGTATCGCCGCCAACGTCATTCACGGCCTGCACGGCCGCCGTCGCGCCGGCTCCGGCGAAAATTTCTGGCAGTACCGCCGCTTCGTCTCCGGCGAGCCGTCGCAGAACGTCGACTGGCGGCGCTCGGCGCGCGACGATCTTCTCTACGTCCGCGAGCTCGAATGGGAAGCTTCGCACACGGTTTGGATCTGGCCCGATCGCTCGCCGTCGATGGCCTTCGCTTCAAAACAGGCGCGTGAATCCAAGCTCGAGCGGACGCTGATCGTCGCCTTCGCGCTGGCCGAGCTGCTGGTCTCCGGCGGCGAACGCGTCGGCATTCCCGGGCTGATGGCACCGACCGCGAGCCGCAGCGTCATCGACAAGATGGCGCAGGCGATGCTGCATGACGATGCCGACCGCTTGAGCCTGCCGCCGTCCTTCGTGCCCGCGGCGCTGGCCGAGACGATCGTGCTGTCGGACTTCTGGTCGCCGATCTCCGAGATCAGAACCACGCTCGCCGGCCTGTCCGGCTCCGGTGCGCATGGCACGTTGGTGCAGGTCGTCGATCCCGCCGAGGAATCATTCCCGTATTCCGGCCGCGTCGAGTTCGTCGAGCCGGAAGGGTTCGGCGTGATCACCGCCGGCCGCGCCGAGAGCTGGGCCCAGGATTACACCGCGCGGCTCGCGCTGCACCGCGACCAAATCCGCGCCGAGACCAACAAGCTCGACTGGCTGTTCACGACGCATGCCACCGACCGCTCGGCCGCCGAACTGCTGCTGTTCCTGCATGCCGGCATGCAGGTGAGCAAGTCGAGCGCGCGCACCACCACGATCAAGGCGGGGCCGGCCGCATGATGGGACTGCCGCTCGCCTTCACCGAACCGCTGCTCCTGATCGGCCTCGTCAGCCTGCCGGTGCTGTGGTGGCTGTTGCGGGTGATGCCGCCGCGGCCGCGCCGCATCGAATTTCCGCCGACGCGCCTGCTGTTCGACATCGCACCGCGCGAAGAGACCCCATCGCGAACGCCGTGGTGGCTGACCGCATTGCGGCTGCTGGCTGCGGCGCTGGTCATTTTCGCCGCCGCCGGCCCGATCTGGAATCCGCAAACGGGCGCGGCCACGAGCAAGGCGCCGCTGATGATCATGTTCGACGACGGCTGGAGCGCGGCCTCGAACTGGGACATCCGGATCAGGGCCGCGGACGAGTTGATCGCCAGTGCCGAGAACGATCGCCGTGCGATTGCGCTGGTGCCGCTGTCCGAGCCGAACCGCGATATCACCCTGATGCCGGCGGGCGCCGCGCGCGTCGCGCTGCGGCAGCTGACGCCAAAGCCGTATTCGATCGAGCGCGTCGAGACTTTGACCGCAATCGATCGCTTCCTGAAAGCGACCGGTGACTGCGAGATCGCCTGGCTCTCCGACAGCGTCGACACCGGTCGCGGCGAGGAGTTCGTGGCGGGCCTCGGCAAGACCATCGGCGATCGCAGCCTGACCGTGTTCGAAGGCGGCACCTCGTCGCCGCTGGCCCTGGTCGCGGCCGAGAATGCCGCAGCCAGGATGACGGTGAAGGTGCTGCGCACCGACAGCGGCATCGCCATCGGCACCGTGCGCGCGCTGGACCAGAAGGCCTCGCCGATCGGCGAAGCGCGGTATTCGTTCGGCCCGCAGGACAAGGAAGCCGAAGCGTCGTTCGATCTGCCGGTCGAGCTGCGCAACGACATCACGCGGCTGGAAATTGCCGGTGAGCGCTCCGCAGGCGCAGTGCAGCTGCTCGACAAGCGCTGGCGCCGCCGCGCCATCGGCATCGTCTCGGGCTCGACCAGCGAGACCGCGCAGCCGCTGCTGGCGCCGACCTTCTATCTCACCCGGGCGCTGGCGCCGTTCGCCGACGTGCGGCTTGCGGACAAGGGCTCGCCGCAGCAGGGCATCACGCAGTTCCTCGACCAGAAGCTGCCGATGATCATTCTCGCCGATGTCGGCACCATCGCCCCTGAGATCCGCGAGCGCCTCAATGCCTGGATCGACCAGGGCGGCGTGCTGGTGCGGTTCGCCGGCCCGCGGCTGGCGCAGGCCGAGGACGATCTCGTTCCGGTCAAGCTGCGCAAGGGCGGCCGGACGCTCGGCGGCAGCCTGACCTGGGAAAAGCCGCAACATCTGGCCTCCTTTGCCGCCGACGGTCCGTTTGCCGGCGTCGTGGTCCCCAAGGACGTCACCATCAGCCGGCAGGTGCTGGCCGAGCCCGACGCCGTGCTCGCCACCAAGAGCTGGGCGTCGCTGGAAGACGGCACGCCGCTGGTAACAGGCGAGCATCGCGGCAAGGGCGTCGTCAGCCTGTTCCACGTCAGCGCCGACATGCGCTGGTCGGATCTGCCGATGTCGGGCACCTTCGTCGAAATCCTGCGGCGCGTCGTCGACATGTCCGGCTATACCGCCAAGCCGGGCGCAGGCGTTGCCACTGAAGGGACCGCCGAGACGGTGGCGCCGCTGCACATCCTCGACGGCTTCGGCGCGTTCGGCCCGCCGCCGGCCGCCGCCAAGCCGCTGCCCGCGGATTATCGCGACCGCGCCACACCCGATCATCCGCCGGGCTTTTATGGTCCGGCAGAAGGACCGCTCGCCGTGAACACGCTTGCCAGCGCCGACCGTATCGCAGCCCTGAACACCGCGAGCCTGCGCGCCCGGCGCGCCACCTACACCAATGCCGAGCCGCAGGACTTGCGCGGCTGGCTGCTGTCGACGGCGCTCGCGCTGTTCCTGATCGACGCCGTTATCGTCGCGGTGCTCGGTGGCGGCCTTGCCGCGCTGCTGCGCCGCCGCGCCGCGCCCGCGATGATCGTCGTCGGGCTGGTGCTCGCAGGCCTCGCCGCGTTCGTGCCGACGCCGTCGCACGCGGACAGCGCGTCCGACGAGTTCGCGATGAAGGCGGTGTCGCAGACCCGCCTCGCCTATGTCGTGACCGGCAATGCCGACGTTGATTCCATCGTCAGGGCCGGGCTATCGGGACTGACGCTGTTTCTGGCGCAGCGCACCGCGCTGGAAGCCGGCGATCCCGTCGGCATCGATCCGGCGCGCGACGAGCTCGCCTTCTTCCCGCTGATCTACTGGCCGATCGTACCGGGCGCGCCCAAGCCGTCGCGGGACGCCATCAACAAGATCGACGCCTACATGAAGCAGGGCGGCACCGTGCTGTTCGATACCCGCGATGCGGTCGAAGCGCCGCCCGGCGCGAACGGCGCGGCACAGACCCCCGCCATGCAGACGCTCCGCGAGATCCTGTCCTCGCTCGATGTGCCCGAGCTGGAGCCAGTGCCGCGCGAGCACGTGCTGACCAAGACCTTCTTTCTCCTGCGCGACTTTCCCGGCCGCTTCACGACCGGCCAGACCTGGGTCGAGACCTTGCCGCGCGAAGACGACGAGGACGGCGCGCAGCGGCCGGCACGCGGCGGCGACGGCGTCTCGCCGATCATCATCACCTCGAACGACCTTGCCGGCGCCTGGGCCGTGCGGCCCGACGGCCAGTCCATGCTGCCGGTGACCGGCGGCGACCCCCGCCAGCGCGAATTCGCTTACCGCGCCGGCGCCAACATCGTGATGTACACGCTGACCGGCAACTACAAGGCCGACCAGGTGCACGCACCGGCGTTGATCGAACGGCTGGGGCAATGATGCGGGCTTTGAAGCTGAATGCCCGCCAAAATGAAGCCGTCATGGCCGGGCTTGTCCCGGCCATCCACGCCTTGCCGCACGGCATGAAGAACGTGGATGCCCGGGACAAGCCCGGGCATGACGATGCCGAGAGAATGACGCCATGAATTACGGCATCGCATTCACGCCGCTGGTTCCCGCGATCGTCCTGTGGCTCGCGCTGGCCGCGATCGTCGTCATCGCGCTGGTGCTGCTGCTGACGCGCGCGCGCGGCGCTGCCGTGCGCGTGGCCGCGCTGGCGCTGTTCCTGCTGGCGCTCGCCAACCCCTCCTTCACCCGCGAGGACCGCGATCCCCTCACCTCGGTCGCCGCAATCGTGGTCGACAAGAGCCCGAGCCAGAATTTCGGCAATCGCAATCGTGAGGCAGCGACGGCGCAGGAAGCGCTGGTGGACAGCCTGAAGAAGATCAAGGGGCTCGAGGTCCGCGTCGTCGATGCCGGACAGGCTGACGGCGAGACCGACGGCACCAAGCTGTTCGGCGCGCTGGCCTCGGCCTTGTCCGACGTGCCGGTCGATCGCGTCGCCGGTGCGTTCCTGATCACCGACGGCCGCGTCCACGACATTCCGGCCAACGCCGCCGGGCTCGGCTTCCAGGCCCCGGTGCACGCGCTGATCACCGGGCAGAAGGACGAGCGCGACCGCCGTATCGCCGTCATCGCCGCGCCGCGCTTCGGCATCGTCGGGCAGCCCCAGACCATCACCTACCGCCTCGACGACCAGGGCGTCAGCGGCGAGCGCGCCAAGGTCACGGTCCGCAGAGACGGCGAGGTCATCAACGAGCGCACGCTTTCGAGCGGCCAGGCGGCAAGCGTCGAGGTCGACATCAAGCATTCCGGACCGAACATCGTCGAGATCGAGGCCTCGCCGCTCGAGCGGGAATTGACGCCGGTGAACAACCGCGCCGTCGTCGCCATCGACGGTGTGCGCGACAAGCTGCGCGTGCTGCTGGTCTCGGGCGAGCCGCATTCCGGCGAGCGCACCTGGCGCAACCTGCTCAAGTCCGATGCCAGCGTCGATCTCGTCCACTTCACCATTCTGCGGCCGCCGGAGAAGCAGGACGGCACGCCGATCAACGAATTGTCGCTGATCGCGTTTCCGACCCGCGAGCTGTTCCAGCAGAAGATCAACGAATTCCAGCTGATCATCTTCGACCGCTATGCCCGTCAGGGTGTGCTGCCGATCGCCTATTTCGACAACATCGCCCGCTATGTGCGGTCCGGCGGCGCGGTGCTGGTCTCGGCCGGCCCCGATTACGCGTCCAACACCAGCATCTGGCGCACGCCGCTGGATTCGGTGCTGCCGGCCGAACCGGTCGGGGTGACGGAAAAGCCGTTCTACGCGCATCTGTCCGACGTCGGCAAACGCCATCCCGTCACGCGCGGCCTCGAGGGCTCGGCCTCCGAGCCGCCGCGCTGGAGCCGGTTCTTCCGCACCGTCGACACCCGCAACGCGGTCAACCCGCCCGTCATGACGGGCGTCGACGGCAAGCCGCTGCTGTTTCTCTCGCGTTTCGGCGAGGGCCGCGTGGCGCTGCTGCTCTCCGACCACATCTGGCTGTGGGCGCGCGGCTATGAAGGCGGTGGTCCGCATCTCGATCTGTTGCGGCGGATGTCGCACTGGCTGATGAAGCAGCCTGATCTGGACGAGGAAGCGTTGCGCCTGCAGGTGCAGGGCAAGAATCTCGTGGTGGTGCGCCAGACCATGGCCGACAGCGTTCAGCCGGTGAGCGTGACCTCGCCGTCGGGCGTCTCGCGCGACCTGACGCTTGCAGCCGGCGATCCCGGCGAATGGCGCGCCAGCCTGCCGGCGAGCGAGCTCGGCCTGTGGCAAGCCACCGACGGCACGCTGAAGGCGCTGATCAATGTCGGCCCGACCAATCCGAAGGAATTTTCGGAAGTCACCTCCACCACCGAAACGTTGAAGCCCCTGACCCAGGCGACCGGCGGTGACGCCGTGCGGGTGGTCGACGGCGCCAGCGTCGAGCTGCCGCGCATCCTGCCGGTCCGCTCGGCGAGCGTCTTCCATGGCGACGGCTGGATGGGCGTGCGGATGCGCGACGCCAGCGTCGTGAAGGGCGTCGGCGTGCTGCCGATCTTTGCCGGCCTGATCGGGCTGTTGCTGCTGCTCGGCGCGTTTGCTGCGACGTGGGTCCGTGAAGGGCGCTAGGCGGCTTACGGGCCAGCATGGCCGAGCTCACCCGCCTCACTTCGCTTCCGTTAGTCGGATAAACCCCATCGTCCCTTCTTCGCCGGAAGCTCCAGAGCGCCTTCGCCCCCGAACCCGGTCGAATGTAGCGCGTTGTGAAATCTGGAGGCGGTTCTTCCTCGACCCTGGGCAGGCGTGTCCCTGTCCAGGCATCGCCCGCAGCGGACAAGAGCAGTTCTGAACGCAGCCTTCGCAGCACTCAAACAGTGCGAGCGTTCGATGAGAAGCGGAGTTACTCGACCATGACAGATCCACTTCACCAGCGCACGTTCAGCTCGCCTCGTCAGACAACGCGCTATATCGAGTGCGGGCCGACCGACGGACCGTTGATGATCTTCGTCCATGGCTGGCCGAGCATCAGTTTGATGTGGCGCGCTCAGATGGACGCGTTTGCCGCCGACGGTTGGCACTGCGTCGCTCCCGATCTGCGCGGCTACGGCGGCTCTTCGACGCCCGCAGCCAACGACGCCTATACCATCGAGGAAATCGTGACGGACATGGCCGAACTCCATGATCACCTGGGCGGCAAGCCTGCGATCTGGGTTGGCCACGACTGGGGCTGTGTTGTGGTCGGTGAGTTGGTCGCGCATCAGCCAAAGCGCAGCCGCGGAGTCGTGCTGACCTCGCTGGCATATCAACCCGACGGGCACGCCCTGCGCACAGTCGTCCCGCTGGTCGACCGGACGATCTATCCGGTTGACCAATATCCCGACGGCCAATGGGATTACTACCGTTACTACACCACGCACTTCGAGGCGGCAGTCGCCGACCTCGATGCAGACTTGGCCGCATCGTTGGCGTCGATCTTTCGGCCAGGCGACCCCGCCGGCATCGGCAAGGTTTCGCCGAATGCGATGGTCACGCGCAATGGAGGGCGCTTTGGCGCCGCGCACCGCGCTCCGCCGACTGAGCCCGATCCCGCTCTCTGGCCGCCGGCGGACTTCGACGTGCTGGTGCAGTCGTTCAAGGCTCATGGATTCCGCCCGTGCTGCGCTTGGTACCTGAACGACGACGCCAACATCGTCTATGCGCGCAAAGCACCCAATGGTGGCCGCCTGTCGCAGCCGGTGCTGTTCGTCAACGGCGACTTTGATCAGATCTGCAGCATCACCGGAAATCGCCAAGGTGACCCGATGCGCGCCGCCTGCCCGGACCTGACCGTGACAAGCATGCCCGCTGGGCACTGGCTGCCGCTGGAGCGCAAGGCAGAACACATCGAGGCCATCCGCACCTGGCTCCAGAGCAAAAAGCTCTGATGCCGCCTCCTCGCGCCGGCACAGAGTCAATCAATCGCCGTCCCCGTAGTCATTCGATAGGTCCTCAGCCTAGATCTTTCAGTTGCCCGCACGACACGGCGAGGAGCCGGCCCGCTCGGGTCGGCTCGACAGCGGTTGACATCCACTGACCGATCAGGCGATGTTACATTATAACATCGCGGGATCAGGGGATAATACCTCGCGATGTGGGGTGACGTTTCCAGATGAAGTGGTTCCGGTCGAATATCAGGCACGGCGCCCGGCTCGCGATCTTCGCGATGCTGGTGCAGTTCGCGCTGACGTTCGGCCACAGCCATTGGTTTGCCCAGGCCGCTCCCCTCGCCCAGCCCTCGCTGCAGCAGACCGACAGCAACCAAGGTCTCGCTGCGATCGACCGCGCTGCGGTCGAAAGGCAATCGCCGTTGGCTCCCGACCGGGAGCACCCGGGCGAGGACAATTGCGCGATCTGCGCATTGGTCGCGATGGCTGGCACCGTCATGTTCGCGGCGCCGCCTGTGTTGTTGCTGCCGCAGGCGATCGACCTGCTCTTCCGCACCACCGACGCCGAATTCGTCCATTTGAAATCGGCCGGCACGGCGTTCCAGCCGCGCGCCCCTCCCGCGTCCTGACTCCAGCTTGATCACGCCCGGACTCGCCGCTTTCAGGCGCATGCCCGGGAGAAGTTGAAGTCGAATTCCGTCGCCCAGCGACGGCAGGCCGCCTCCGATCAGCAGACCATCATGCGGACGGCGCCTGACTGGAATCAGGACCATGTCATTCAAATTGCGGCGCGCGAAGCGCCTTGGCGGAGCAAGCCTGCTCCTGCTCGGCGCGGCCACCTCGGCGCTGGCCGAGGATAAATCATCGACCGAGATCCCCGCCGTCACCGTGACGGCCCCTAGCCCGATCGTGCGCAGGGCGGTGGTGCCGACCCGCAACCCGGGCCGCCCCACGCGAACCGCGCGGGCACGCAGCCACGAACGCACGGCGGACGCCACGCCGGCAACCTCCACGCCGGCCGCACCTCAGCAGGGCGTGCTGCCCATCGTGACCAACCAGTTCGCGACCGTCACGGTGGTGCCGAACGAGGAGATCCGCCGCGAGGGCGGCGGACAGCTCGGCGATCTCCTGTTCTCGAAACCCGGCATCACCGGCTCGAGCTTCGCGCCCGGCGCCTCCAGCCGGCCGATCATCCGGGGACTCGACGTCAACCGCGTCGGCATCGTCGAGAACGGCACCAATGCCGGCGGCGCCTCCGATCTCGGCGAGGACCACTTCGTCCCGATCGATCCGCTCGCGACCAACCAGGTCGAGGTGGTGCGCGGACCGGCTGCGCTGCGCTATGGCTCGACCTCGATCGGCGGCGTCGTCAGCGCCACCAACAACCGGATTCCGGATGCGCTGCCGAACTGCGCTCCGTCGTTCCAGACCTACGGCATGTCCACCAAGGCGCCGCTCGCGAGCGCCGCGACGTCGCCTTGCGTCACCGCCGAGACGCGCAGCGCGTTCAGCTCGGTCGACCGCGGCGTCGAGAGCGGCGTGCTGCTCGACACTGGCGGCGGCAATTTTGCCTTCCATGCCGACGTCTACGGGCGCAACACCACCGACTACAGCATTCCGAGCTACCCGTATCTCACCGACCAGACCCGGTCCGTCGCCAACGGACGCCAGCCCAACTCGGCGACGCGCTCGGACGGCGCCTCGATCGGCGGCTCCTACTTCTTCCAGGGCGGCTATATCGGTGCGGCGATCACCCAGAACGACGCGCTCTACCACATCCCCGGGATCGACGGCGCCGACCACAACACGCGCATCGACGGCCATCAGACCAAGATCAACGTCAAGGGCGAGTACCATCCCGACGCTACGGCGATCGATGTCGTTCGCTTCTGGGCCGGTGCGACCGACTATCGGCACAACGAGATCGGGCTGGCCGACCCCGCCGATCCCAACACCGACGGCGTGCGGCAGACTTTCACCAACAAGGAGCAGGAGATCCGCACCGAGGTGCAGCTGATGCCGTTCAACGCGCGCTTCGCCGAGGTGACGACGGCGCTGGGCTTCCAGGCCGGTCATCAGGAATTGAGCGCGCCGAGCCCGGACAATCCGGGCACGCTGTTCAACGGCCTGTGGGACCCGAACAACAGCACGCGCGTTGCCGGTTACGCCTTCAACGAGTTCAAGTTCACGGACGCGACGCGGGCGCAGATCGCCGGCCGGATCGAGCATGTCGAGCTGCACGGCACGACGCCGGATTTTCCCGCGGACTTCCTGCCCGACGGCACGCCGCAGGCGGGTATCGGCCGCAATCCGTCCTTCACGCCGAAGAGCGGCAGCATCGGCCTGTTGCAGGACCTGCCGGGCGGCATGGTCGGCAGCATCACCGCGCAATATGTCGAGCGCGCGCCGAAGGCGGCCGAGCTGTTCTCGCGCGGCGCGCATGATGCGACCGCGACCTTCGACATCGGCAACCCCAATCTCGGCATCGAGACCGCGAAGTCCGTGGAGGCCGGCCTGCGCAAGGCGACGGGGCCGTTCCGGTTCGAAGCGACCGTCTACTACACGCACTTCAACAACTTCATCTATCGCCGTCTCACCGGCGTGATGTGCGACGACGACTTTGCCTCGTGCGGCACACCCGGCGCCGAGGTGAACCAGGCGGTCTATTCGCAGCGCGACGGGAACTTCCGCGGCGGCGAATTCCAGTCGCAACTCGACGTCGGTGCATTCCAGGGCGGCATCTGGGGCATCGAGAATCAGTTCGACGTGGTCCGCGCCACCTTCACCGACGGCACCAACGTGCCGCGCATTCCGCCGGTGAGACTGGGCGGCGGCGTGTTCTGGCGCGACGACAACTGGCTGATGCGCGTCAATCTGTTGCACGCCTTCGCGCAGAACAACGTCGCGGTGATCGCGGAGACGCCGACGCCGGGCTACAATTTGCTGAAGGCCGAGGTCAGCTACAAGACCAAGCTCAACCCGAATGCATTCGGCGCGCGCGAGATGCTGCTCGGTCTCGTCGGCAACAATCTGTTGAACGAGAACATCCGCAACTCGGTGTCCTACACCAAGGACGAGGTGCTGATGCCCGGCATCGGCGTGCGGGCGTTCGCGAACTTCAAGTTCTGAAAGCGCGATAGCTAGCCGACTTCATCACGCTTTGGCTAAAGCGGCTGTTTCAGGGGCGTCCTCTGTCGCCTCCTGAAACAGCACGGCGAAAAGCAGGGTCCACAATGTCAGGAGAGAAATGGGGATCGTGTAGTATGGCGTCGCGATCGGATAGGTGAAGAAGAAGGCGAGGTTGAGCGCCAGATTGGCGATCGTGAGCAGCGCGACGCGGCGAATGCCGTTCGCCTGCCGCAACAGCCAGATCGAGCCTGCAATTCCGGTGACGATCAGCAACGTCTGGAGCGGGTCGGCGAGGTAATCCCGGACGACCGCAAACGAGAAATCCAGCGGCCTGACATCGGGGTTGTTGCCGTAGGTCGACGCAAAAGGACTGCCGGCGTTGACGGCGTAAGAGATGATGGTCGGGATCACGCCGGCCAGCAACGCGACGCCGAACAAGGCCCCCTGCAAGAACCGGGACAATTTCCGATCCGCCAGGAAGGCGACGAGGAGAAACACGCCATAGCCGGACGCCAGGAAGAGGTTGGCCAATCGAAAATCGACGGTTAACCCGAGCAAGAAACCGATGGGCGCCAGCAGCCAGATATTAGGTTGAGATCGCGGGCCCGCCAGCCATCGCGCCGTGAGACATCCTGCGAGGGCACACACGACGACGGTCGGGGCCATCGAATAGCTCGCCTTGACCGGATTGACCATCAGGTAGATCGCAAGACAGCCGAACGCCCCGGCCATCAGGACCGACCTCATGCTGCGCGCGAGAGACAGCGCAAACAGCGCAAGGCCGAGGACGACAATGGTCGCCAGCATGTACATGGGCACGACCTGGTGACCCGGCGGGAACAACGCCAATACGAGGCCGACACCCGGCGGGTATTGAATGACGACCTTCCCGGTGGCCGGCATCAGATTGTGACAGGGCGCAGCGGTCGTATCGTTCCAGTCGGGGTAGCCGATCTCTTTCAGCTTTGCTCTCTGATAGCCATCGTCCTCGCGGGCGAGGTTGGTGTCGAATCCCTCCACCAACCCGAACCTCTGGAACAGATGCGCCTGCCTGAGGTAGCAGATGTCGTCATAGACGCCGCGCGCCTCGCTCCATCGCATCATGGTCCAGAAATGGCCGACCAGCACCGCGAGAAACAACACGGCGAAGACGACTTTGCTGGTGTGGATTTTGTTCATCGGGATCATGCTGCGGCGGGAGGCGGCTGCTTTAGCGGAATGCGAGATAGAGATTGGACGATAGCGGGCCGAGCGACAAACCGGTGTAGCCCACAGCCGCGGACTTAGGGGTGGAGGACTTGGCACTCGCAGATTTGGCAACCAGCGCGGCGAGCTCCAGCAGCCGTTTTCGCGTCATCAGAATCAGGTTTTGCTCGTCGGTCCATTCCGACTTGCCGGCGATCCTGCAGACGATCCTGAAGGTGCCGTCGAGATAATGCGCCAGCGGGATGGCCGTGTGGTGCTCGACCGGAAAGAACCTGTTGGGGACCGTGATGAACACCCGCCGCGCGACGCGGCAAAGCTCCGCGACCAGCAGCACCTGATTTTCATGGCTTCCGGCATGTTCGAGCACGGCATTGGATGTCGCGACATCGAACGCATTGTCGTCGAACGGTAGCCGTTTATTCGGTTCGATCTGCACGTAACGGCAAAGTGGAAAAGCCGCCTTGAACCCTAATCCTTCGCCGAGGCCGCAGGCCGTGATCTTGTGCTGATGCGGGTAGCTTCGCTCCAGCACGTTGGCGCCATCGTTGATCACGTCGGACACGCCGACATCCAGGATCTCGTCCGCCGCGGACGGCTGCATCTGGGCGATGAAATCCTGGAAGATGCGGTCGCGCGCCGCGATCAGCAGCTTTTCCGCCGTGCTCCCGGACGCCACTTCCCGGTAATATTGCTGATCGACCGGCACTGCCCTACCTTCATGTGAGCTTCGAAGCGATGGCGCGTCAGGTTCGCGTCATGCTCCAGTCGGGGCTGACCGGACCCGATACGCCTTCGAACGCGCCCTCGACCAGCTCGATGACGAGGAGCCGGCTGTAATCGACCGGGCCCGGCATGGTGACGCGTCCCTTGGCGACCTGCTTGAAGCCGACGCGGCTGTAATAGGGCTCGTCGCCGACCAGCAGCACGATGGCGTGGCCCTGCGCCTTGGCATCCTTCAGCGCGCGCTCGAGCAGCAGCCGGCCGACGCCGCGGCTGCGGAACGGAGGCTCGACCGTCAGGGGCCCGAGCAGCAGTGCCGGCGTGTCGCCGACGCAGATCGGCAATTGCCGGACGGATCCGATCAGCAACGTACCGACGTGGGCGGTGAAGGAGAGATCGAGCACATGATCCACGTGCTCGCGGATGCGGTACGCGCTGAGCACGAAACGGCCGGGTCCGAAGGTACGTTCGTGCAGCCGCTCGATTGCCTGAGCATCGCCGGCGGCTTCCGACCGGATGGTGAGGGAGAGATCGTTCATCGCGTCGGCGGAATATCACCTTGGAGGGCAGCGGTCCATGGGATTGCGCCCGGCCCCGGGGGCAATTTCAGGGCCTCCCGAGCGGCGGCTGGGACAGGTAGGCGAGCATCTTCATTTCCCGCCGGCCGCGCGTCACGGTGTCGAGCACGAGCCCCGACGAAGCCGAAAGCAGCGCCATGATCATCAGCCCCATGGAGAGCACGGCGGTCGGCAGGCGCGGGACGAGGCCGGTCTCGAGGAAGGTGATCACCACGGGCAATCCGAAAGCGATCGACAGCAGCGCGAGGACGATGCCGATCGCCGAAAAGAAGCGCAGCGGCCGCTCCGACCGGTTGAGCTTCAACATCGTGTTGAAGATGCGCAAGCCGTCCTGCCAGGTGTTGAGCTTGGAGAAGGAGCCTTCCGGGCGCGCGTAATAGGGCGTCTCGACCTCGGCGACCGGCAGCGACAATTCCAGCGCATAGACCGCAAACTCGGTCTCGATCTCGAAACCGCCGGACAGGACCGGGAAGGATTTGACGAAGCGGCGCGAGAACACGCGGTACCCGGACAGGATGTCCTTGAAGGCGTGGCCGAAGGTCGATGCCAGGAAACCGGTGAACAGCCGGTTGCCGATGCGATGACCGCGCCGGTAGGCCGCTTGCGATTGATCGACGCGCAGACCGACAACCATATCCAGATGCTCATCGAGGAGCTGGTCGATCATGCGCGAGGCGCTCAGCGCGTCGTAGGTCGCGTCGCCATCGACGAGCACGTAGATGTCGGCCTCGATGTCGGCGAACATGCGGCGCACGACGTGGCCTTTGCCCTGGCGCCGTTCGCTGCGCACGATCGCTCCGGCCTCGCGCGCGACCGCCGCGGTGCGGTCGGTCGAATTGTTGTCGTAGACGTAGACCTCGGCCGCAGGCAGTGCCTTGCGGAAATCGGCGACGACCGTCGCGACGGCGGCTTCCTCATTGTAGCAGGGCACCAGCACGGCGACCCGAAACGGCCATGACCTCGTCGATTCAGACAACCTTCATCCCTCGTCCATGCGCCGACACCGCAGGTCCGGCGATTTACTAGCACAGGCAGCCATCATCGCCACGTCGCAATCCGCGGCCTGTCGTGCAGGACTTCCGCGATCCGCAGCCGCGTGCCCGGCGTGGTCCCCTCGGGCAGCGCGGTGACCGCGAAGAATCCGCACTCGGCGATCTCGCGGTTGGGCGCGGGCAGACGATCCTGCTTGAACTGCCTGACGACGTAGACCGCGACGTGGTCGCGGCGGGAGACGTGGCTGTTGAGAAAGATGCCGTGCAGCACGGCCTCGCCGGTCAGATCGATATCGCCCTCCTCCTTGAGCTCGCGCCGCAGCGCCTGCTCCATGGTCTCGCCGAGATCGACGCCGCCTCCCGGCAGATACCAGCCGGTGACGTAGCTGTGCCTGACCAGGAACACCCGGGTGTCGGCATCCAGCACCACGGCGCGGACGCCGAGCGTCATGCCGCGGACCAGCAGGAAATAGGCGTGGAAGATTCGCCGCAGCAGCGGCTCGAATCTCCGTCGGACGCTGTTCAGACGTTCTCCCATCGGGCTCCCTCGATGCCCCGCTTGCACCTGGCCTGCGACCTTGCCATTACAGCGGGCGAATAGCGAGGCAATCGCCCCCCATGGCCCCCTTCACGCTCGCCCATCTGTCCGACCCGCATCTGCCGCCGCTGCCGAAGCCGCGGTTGATCGAGCTCGCCGGCAAGCGCGCGCTCGGCTATGTCAACTGGACGCGCAACCGTCACAAGTATCAGCGCCGCGAGGTGCTCGACGCACTCGTCGCCGACGTGAAGGCGCAAGGTCCCGACCACATCGCGGTCACCGGCGATCTCGTCAATCTGGCGCTGGAGGCGGAGTTCGCGCCGGCGCGCGCCTGGCTCGACGGCGTCGGTCCGCCCGACCGCGTCACCACCATTCCCGGCAATCACGACGCCTATGTCCGCGCCACCTCTCATCGCTTCGGCGAAACCTTCGCGCCCTATCTTGCGGGCGACGACGGCCGTATCGGCTTTCCGAGCCTGCGCCGGCGCGGGCCGCTCGCGCTGATCAGCCTGTCCACTGCGGTGCCCACCTTGCCGTTGATGGCGACAGGCACGCTCGGAGGCGATCAACTCGCGTCGCTCGAAGAGGTGCTCGAGCGGCTCGCAGCCGAGGACGTCTTTCGCGTGCTGTTGGTGCACCATCCACTGAAGTCCGGCGCGCGCCACAAGCGGATGACTGACTCCGCCGGGCTGCTGACGCTTTTGAAACGCCACGGCGTCGAGCTGATACTGCACGGGCACGACCACATTCATTCGACGATGTGGTTCGAGGGACCCAACGGCAACATTCCCGCAATCGGCGTGCCCTCGGCCTCCGCGCTCGCGCACGGACGCACCCCGGCTGCGGCCTACAATCTGTTCACGATCGAGAAGGACAACACCGGCTGGCGTTGCGAGCAGACGGTGCGGAGCCTGGGGGCTGGATTTCAGATCGGGCAGATCAAGCTTGTCAGATTGATCTGAGGTCGTCGCCGTCATTGCGGAATGATCCGTAGCCCGGATGGAGCGCAGCGTAATCCGGGGCGGTGCATCTGTAGCGATAAGTTTCCCGGATTGCGCTTCGCTGCATCCGGGCTACGAGAGACGCCTCACCAGCTCCGCAGGGCCGCGAGCACGGCAACGCCGAACAGCGCGGCGGCGCCGAGCACAAATCCGAACACGAACGGCCAGAGGCGCGAGCGGCGCCGCGGCGGCGCGGCCTCGGGCTTCGGCTCGGGCGGGACCACCATCGCATGCTCTCGCTCGATCATGCGGCGCGCGACGTAATCGGTCACGGCCTCGACGATAACAGACGTGTCGTGCGATTCGGCGAGCACGATGCGGCCGAAGCGGGTGTCCTGCACGAAGCGGTACATCCGCTTGTCGCGCCCCATCAAGATGTGCGCGACGACGTCGATCCAGAGCCTGGGCGTATCGCCCTGGCTGATGCCGCGGTCGAACAGGTCGATCTTGTCAGGCACCTGCGCGAACAGGGGATCGAGCGAATCGTTGAGGATCTCGAGCCGCGCCACCTCGGCATCGCGCAAATCGACGACGACGCCGGTCCGGTCGGCGGCCTCGATTCGCGCCTGCAACAGCGCATCGCGCAGCCGCACCGGGCGCGGCTGGCTGGGATGGATCCCGCTGGTCTCGGGCTCTGACATTGGCGGCCTCGTCCTCACTTGGCCGGATTAACCTATCAGCAACCAAAGTGTCCGCAAAGGCCCTACAATTCCAGTTACTTACGGTGCCCACAGGTCGTTCACCTGTGCCAAAAACAGACGATCCCACCCGGCTTGCGCCGGATGGGACCCTCCGTCCTTGGACGTCTTCTTATTCAGATTGTCATGTTAGTTCAGATTGTCAGGCCGAGACCCGCGACGGCTCTTCCACGATCGAGAAGCGGACGCCCGCCTTGTGACGGTTCTCTTCCGAGACCGAGCGCCAGGCGTCCTCGGCCTCCTTGCGGGTCTTGAACGGACCCTGCACCTGGGCCGAGCCTTCCACCAGCTTGTGGAAGTTCATCGAACCGAACTCGCCGCCGATCACCCAGAAATTGCTGTTGGTCATTGTCAGTCTCCTGTCGATTAGCGTGATGCGTTAGCCGAACTGGTTCATCGTGTTGTGGGCGCCGCCCGCCTTCAGGGCAGCCTCGCGGGCGAAGTATTCCTTGTGGTCGTCGCCGATGTCGGAGCCGGCCATGTTCTGATGCTTGGCGCAGGCGATACCCTGACGGATCTCGGCGCGCTGGACGTTCTTGACGTAGCCGAGCATGCCCTGGTCGCCGAAATATTCCTTCGCCAGATTGTCGGTCGAGAGCGCCGCCGTGTGGTAGGTCGGCAACGTGATCAGGTGGTGGAAGATGCCGGCACGCTTGGCCGAATCCGCCTGGAAGGTACGGATGCGCTCGTCGGCTTCCTTCGCCAGCGGCGTATCGTCGTATTCCACCTTCATCAGCTCGGCGCGATTGTACTTGCTGACGTCCTTACCCGCTTCCTTCATCGCGTCGTAGACCTGCCAACGGAAGTTGAGGGTCCAGTTGAACGAGGGCGAGTTGTTGTAGGCCAGCTTCGCGTTCGGAACCACCTTGCGGATCCGGTCGACCATCTTGGCGATCTGCTCGATATGCGGCTTCTCGGTTTCGATCCAGAGCAGGTCGGCGCCGTTCTGCAGCGAGGTGATGCAGTCCAGCACGCAGCGGTCTTCGCCGGTGCCCGGGCGGAACTGATACAGATTGGAGGGCAGCCGCTTCGGACGCATCATCTTGCCATTGCGGTTGATGATGACGTCGCCGTTGCGGGCGTTCTCCGCGGTCACTTCCTCGCAATCCAGGAAGCTGTTGTAGAGGTCACCGAGGTCGCCGGGCTTGTGGCTGACTGCGATCTGCTGGGTCAGGCCGGCACCGAGCGAGTCGGTGCGGGTCACGATGATGCCGTCTTCGACGCCGAGTTCAAGGAAGGCGTGGCGGCAGGCCCGGATCTTGGCCAGGAACACCTCGTGCGGCACGGTGACCTTCCCGTCCTGGTGGCCGCACTGCTTCTCGTCCGAGACCTGGTTCTCGATCTGGAGCGCGCAGGCACCCGCCTCGATCATCTTCTTGGCGAGCAGATAGGTCGCCTCCGCATTGCCGAAGCCGGCGTCGATGTCGGCGATAACAGGCACGACATGGGTCTGGAAGTTGTCGATCTTCTCGATCAACTCCTTCTCTCGGGTCTTGTCGCCTTCCTTGCGGGCCTTATCGAGGTTGCGGAAGATATCGTTCAGCTCGCGCGAGTCGGCCTGACGCAGGAAGGTGTAGAGCTCTTCGATCAGCGCCGGCACCGAGGTCTTCTCGTGCATCGACTGGTCCGGCAGCGGGCCGAACTCGGAGCGCAGCGCCGCGATCATCCAGCCGGACAGGTACAAATAGGTGCGATCGGTCTTGCCGAAGTGCTTCTTGACCGAGATCAGCTTCTGCTGGGCGATGAAGCCGTGCCAGCAGCCCAGCGACTGCGTGTACTTGGTGGGATCGCCGTCATAGGCGGCCATGTCGGCTCGCATCAGCGCCGCGGTGTAGCGGGCGACGTCGAGGCCGGTCTTGAAGCGATTCTGCAGGCGCATGCGGGCGACGGCCTCGGCCGACACCCCGTTCCAGGTCGGCTGGGTCTCCAGGAGCGACCGAGCCGCCTCGACCTCATTCTGATACGAGGCGGGGGCCTGGAGGGTGCTGATGCCGCGGGGCTGGTAATTCATGTGCCTGATCCTTTCACCGACGATGGCCACCAGCCATCGACATTCTTGACAATGCATTGCGAGATGCGTGTCAGAAGCTAAACGCGAGAAAGCTCAGCTCGTACAGTAGGCTTGTATTTGAATGGTGATGTCATGTAACATCGGTACTTGTAATAGATGTCACTTTGTAAATCTTGTAAATAGAATAGGTCAGCAATCCTGCCCTTGATGCCTTCTCCGGAGACCTGAGAATGCCCGCCGGTTCCAGTAAGAAGCTCTTCGTCGGCCCGCGCTTCCGGCGGATCCGGCAGCAATTGGGGCTGTCGCAGACCCAGATCGCCGAGGGGCTCGGAATCTCGCCGAGCTATGTCAACCTGATCGAGCGTAACCAGCGTCCGGTGACCGCGCAGATCCTGCTGCGGCTCGCCGAAACCTACGACCTCGACCTGCGCGACCTCGCGACCGCCGACGAGGACCGCTTCTTCGCCGAACTCAACGAGATCTTCTCCGACCCGCTGTTCCGTCAGATCGACGTTCCCAAGCAGGAGTTGCGCGATTTGGCCGAGCTCTGCCCCGGCGTCACCCATGCGCTGCAACGGCTCTATGCCGCCTATACGGAGGCCCGCCAGGGCGAGACGCTGGCCGCGGCACAAATGGCCGACCGCGACGTCGGCACCCGCTATGAGGCCAATCCGGTCGAGCGCGTCCGCGAGCTCATCGAGGCCAACCGCAACTACTTTCCGGAACTCGAGCAGGCCGCGGAGACTTTGCGCGACGAGCTGAACGTGCCGGCCGAAGAGCTTTATGCGGCGCTCGCGGCACGGCTGCGTGAAAAGCATTCGATCCAGACCCGCATCATGCCGGTGGACGTGATGCGCGAGACGCTCCGGCGCTTCGATCGCCACCGGCGCCAGCTCCTGATTTCCGAGCTGGTCGACCCGCCCGGCCGCGCGTTCCAGCTCGCATTCCAGCTCGGCCTGGTTGAATGCGCGCAGCATCTGGAGACCATCATCGGCCGCGCCGGCCCGCTGGACGACACACCGCGCCGCCTGTTCCGCATCACGCTCGGCAACTATTTTGCAGCCGCCGTGATGATGCCCTACCCGGCTTTCCTGGCCGCGGCGGAAGCGTTGAACTACGACATCCATCTGCTGGCGCAGCGCTTCAATTCCGGCTTCGAGCAGGTCTGCCACCGGCTCACCACCCTGCAGCGGCCGAACGCGCGCGGCATCCCGTTCTTCCTGCTTCGTGTCGACAATGCCGGCAACGTCTCGAAGCGATTTTCATCGGGCACGTTCCCGTTCTCGAAATTCGGCGGCACTTGTCCGTTGTGGAACGTGCACTCGACCTTCGACACGCCTGATCGCCTGCTGAAGCAGGTGATCGAGCTCTCCGACGGCACGCGCTATTTCTCGATCGCGCAGATGGTGCGCCGCCCCGTCGCGCCGCACCCGCTGCCGCAGCCGCGCTTCGCCATCGGCCTCGGCTGCGAGATCCGTCACGCCGCGCGCCTCGTCTACGCTGCCGGCATCGATCTGGAGAAAACGGAGGGCACGCCGATCGGCGTCAACTGCCGTCTCTGCGAGCGCGAAAACTGCGCCCAGCGCGCCGAGCCGCCGATCACGCGCACGCTGATCCTGGACGAGACGACGCGGCGGGTGTCGAGCTTTGCATTCTCGAATGCGAGGGAGTTGTGAAGGGGCGCATCTGCGTTCTCGTCATTGCGAGCGAAGCGAAGCAATCCAGACCGTCTCCGCAGTGACAGCCTGGATTGCTTCGTCGCTTCGCTCCTCGCAATGACAAAGGACTTACGCCAGCGTATGCACGATCACCGGCCCGGCGGCGGCGCGGGCGTCGCCTGCAAGCAGCGCGCCCAGATCCTTCTCGATCCAGGCGATCGCACGCCTGTTCGCCTCCTCCGCCTGCTCGAACTTATCGAAGATCGAAATCGCCGTGACCGTGTCGTCGCCGGCATAGACGACGTAATAGGCACGGAAGCCGTCGACGTCGCTGATGATCGGAACGGCGCCTTCCTTGATACGGCGCGCCAGCTCTTCGGCGCTCCCGCTTTTTGCCTTGGCCTGACGGATGGCGGCATACATGGCATCCTCCCTTCCGGCTATCTGGTTCGAGGGCTTGGCGCCCGGACCGCATGCTACGCCGAAGCGCACGGGCAATCCACGCTTGGTTAACCCGGCGCTAATTCAGTTCCGCGATCCGCAACGATCGATTAAGCACGCCTCAACATCGCTGCCTTAGTCTCGCCCCACTCACTTTTCGCAAACAACGGCGGCCTATCCTGCCGCGTGAAGTGACATCAGGGGGTTCATCATGCGCATTGCGTTGCTGCTGACCGCGACCATTGTCGGCGCGCTCTTTGCCAATCCGTCCCATGCCGGACCGCTGGATGCGTCCGCCGGCGCAGCGCAGGCGTTACCGCCGGGCTTCCAGAGCTACCGCGGCTACATGTTCGACCTGTCGGAGAATTCCGACCGCAAGGATGTCGACAAGCTCACCGACAATGTGAAGAGCCAGATCGACGTGGTCGAGGCTGCCGGCCTCTCGCCGCGCGTGCTACGCTTCTTCCGCACCGTCCCGATCATCGCCAGCGAGCTGGCTTGCCTCGACGAAGGCGCCGCGACCGCCTGCTACGGCCGGGTCGCTCCGAACGTCGAGCGCCACGTGCCGCGGACGCTCACTGTTTGGGACCATGCCACCCAGCGCTGGACCAATCCCAATGCCGTCGACCTCGCGGTCGATTCGGGCCTCGGCGTGATCATGCTGCGGCCGGACATGATGCGTTACGAAAAGGAAGCCGTGCTGCTGCACGAGTTGCTGCACGCCTACCACGCGCGGCTGTTGCCGGACGGCTACGCCAACAAGGGCGTGATCGGCTATTACGCCTACGCCAAGTCCAAGGATCTCTTGCCCAAGGAATCCTACGCGCTGAAGAATCACATGGAATTCTTCGCGGTGACCGCCAGCATCTTCCTGGCCGGGAAGAGCGAATTCCACGACCCGAAGTCGCGCGAGGCGCTCAAGGAGAAGCTGCCGGACTATTACAAATATCTGGTCGGCGTGTTCGGCTTCGACCCCGATGCGGCAGCGTCGAGCGGCCCGGTCGCCTCCCTGAAGTAAGACAGAAAGCGCAAAACCAAGGCAGAGAGCCGCGCGCGCAGCGCGGCTTTTTTGTTTTGGTCACCGGAAGCTGCGGATGACGCGTGGCCGGGAATTGCCAAGGCGGGGCCCGATCTGCATAGTCCGCCCGCATCGATACTGTTTTCGAAGAGGATAGAACAACATGGCGGACGCCGACCTGGATGTCGTGATCCGGCAACTGGCCAGACAGCTGCATACGGGCCTGATGACCCGCGCCAAGGAGCGGCGGGATCGATTTAACGGCCTTGCGGCCAAGGCCAAGGGCAAGGAGACCGGCGACCGCTTCAAGATGATGGCCAAGGCTACCATGGAGCAGGCCATTGCCGCCGCCAAGCGCCTGCAGATGTCCGCCGACAACGTCGCCGACAGCTACGCGCGGTCGATGCGGATCGCCGCCAGCACACCGGTCGCGGTGAAGGTGGAGAAGAAGGCCGCCAAGGAAAAGCCGGTGAAGAAGGCGGCCAAGCCGAAGAAGAAAACCAAGAAAGCGAAGTAGGTGCGGCTGGCGCGCTTCACCTCGCCCCGCTTGCGGGGAGAGGTCGGATCGCTCTTGCGATCCGGGTGAGGGGGTGCAGGTCTCGCGCCAGTCGACCGTGTGGATAGGGCCCCTCACCCCAACCCTCTCCCCGTAAGAACGGGGAGAGGGAGAGAACCTCCCTCACCTTCCGGGCGCGGCGAGCCGGGTTGGCTCGGCGCTCGCGAGTTCGGCGAGTTTTGCGCGCGCTGCATCGCGGGTACGGGCGTCCTTGCCGGCGGGCAGCGCCAGCGCGGCCTCGAAATCGGCGCGCGCCTCATTCGGTTGGCCGCGGGCGAGGAAGGCGAGGCCGCGGTCGAGCCGAGGCTGCGCATCCGAGGGGTCGAGGCGGACCGCGGTGTTGTAGCTCAGGATCGCGCGATCGAGATCGCCGGCGGCGGCGAGCGCGAGACCGCGCTGGTGATAGGGCGCGGCGTGCCTGGGATCATGCGCGATCGCCTCGTCGTAATCCTCGATCGCAAGTTCGAGATCGCCATTCTGCCGGCGCGCCAACGCCCGATCGCGATAGAGCGAGGCGCGGTTGGGATTGAGGTGGATGGCCTCGTCGAAATCCGCGATCGCCCGCCGCCAGTCGCCGTGGCGCAGCGCGATCCGTCCACGCCCCTCATAGGCGAAAGCGATCAGCGAGCCACGCAGCGGCGAGAAGCCGATCACCGCCGAACAGATGTCGGGCTCGTCCTCGTCGCCGCAATTGACGACGGTGTGCGTGGACAGGCCAATCAGCACGCCCAGGGCGATCAACAATGGTACTGCAGCTTTGGTCATCTTCGACGGTGGCGGGCAGAGGGCCGGCCACGCATCCCCTTTCGCAGGAACTGTCACGGCAGGGTATTAACACCGGCCGGGACTGTCCTGTGTGCGACAGGTCACAAAGCGCACAAATTAGGGCCGCGTCCGCGTCAGCCCCAGGGCCCGCGCGAGGACGAGCGACCCCATGGGCTCCGCGGCGGATAGTTCTCATTGGCGCCGACCGACGGCGACGCCTGCGCGCCAAGCTCGGCTGCGAGCTGCTGAAGCGCCGCGATGCGATTCTGCGTCGAGGGATGAGTGGCGAACAGATTGTCCACGCCGTGGCCCGACAGCGGATTGATGATGAACATGTGCGCGGTGGCGGGATTTCGTTCCGCCTCGACATTCGGGACCTGATGCGCCGCGCCTTCGATCTTCACCAGCGCCGAGGCCAGCCACATCGGCTGACCTGCGATGCGTGCGCCGAGATTGTCCGCGGCGTATTCGCGCGTGCGACTGATCGCCATCTGCACCAGCATGGCGCCGATCGGGGCGAGGATCATCATCAGGATCGAACCGACGATGCCCGGACCATTGTTGTCGCGGTTGCCTCCGAAGAACATGCCGAACTGCGCCAGCATCGAGATCGCACCCGCAATGGTCGCGGTCACGGTCATCAGCAGCGTGTCGTGGTGTTTGATATGGGCAAGCTCGTGCGCGATCACGCCGGCGAGCTCCTCGCGGCTGAGCTGGCGCATCAACCCGGTGGTGACCGCGACCGCGGCATTCTCCGGATTGCGCCCGGTGGCAAAGGCGTTGGGCTGCGGCTCGTCCATCAGGAACACGCGCGGCATCGGCAAGCGGGCGCGGCCCGCAAGCTCGGCCACGATCCCGACCAGCTCCGGCGCGCTGCTGCGGTCGACCTCATGGGCGCCATACATCGACAGCACCATCCGGTCGGAGTTCCAGTAGGTGAAGAGATTGGTCGCCGCGGCAATGACGAGCGCAATCATGGCGCCGCCGGCACCGCCGATCAGATAGCCAACACCCATGAACAGAGCGGTGAGGCCTGCGAGCAGCATTGCGGTACGAAGATAGTTCATGGCCGTCTCCCGAGGCCGGCCGTGGCCGCTGGAGGGATTGCGGGCCGGCAAGCATGAGGTAGGGATGACCCCGGCCCGCCCGCAAGGTTTCAAGGTGCGTCGCGGAGCCGCGGCACTTGACCAACATTGCTTTTCCGTCATGCCCGGGCTTGTCCCGGGCATCCACGGTCTCCCTCCACGCAAGGCCGAAAGGCGTGGATGGCCGGGACAAGCCCGGCCATGACGAAGGGATGGTTTGAGGCGCTCAATTCCCTTAAGCTTTGGCAAGATTCCCCACGCGCCCTCCCCCCGGAAACCTCATGCTCCAGACCCGATTTGCGATCGCGGCCGTCACTCTTGTCGCGCTGTCTGCAACCGCCTCTGCCCAGTTCGCGCCGCCGCCCGCAAAGCCCGCGGCTCCCAAGGCCACCGCGCCCTCGCCGCGCGCGGCGTCGTGCCACAATGGCGCGAACTTCGATCGCTTCCTGGCCGACGTGAAGCAGCAGGCCGTTGCCGCCGGCGTGTCGCAGCGGACGATCGCGGCGGCCTCGCCTTACCTCGTCTACGACCAGGGCATCGTCAATCGCGACCGCGGCCAGCGCGTGTTCGGCCAGCTCTTCACCGAATTTGCCGGCCGCATGGCCGCGCCCTACCGCATGCAGAACGGCCAGCAGCACATCAAGCAGCATGCGGCCGCGTTCGCGCGCGCGGAGAAAGAATACGGCGTGCCGCCGGCGGTGATCGCCGCGTTCTGGGGACTGGAGAGCGACTTCGGCGTCAACATGGGCAATTTGCCGACGCTGAAGTCGCTGGTGTCGCTGGCCTATGATTGCCGCCGCTCGGAGATGTTCGTGAACGAGACCATCGCCGCGCTGAAGATCATCGACCGCGGCGATTTGCATCCCGACGAGATGGTCGGCTCGTGGGCCGGCGAGCTCGGACAGACCCAGTTCCTGCCCGTGCATTACGTCAACTATGCCGTCGACTACGACGGCGACGGACGTCGCGATCTCCTCCGCAGCGAGGACGACGTGATCGGCTCGACCGCGAACTACATCGCCAACGGATCGAAGTGGCGGCGCGGTGAGCCGTGGCTGGAGGAGATCAAGGTGCCGCAAAACCTGCCGTGGGATCAGACCGACCTCACGGTGCAGCTGCCGCGCTCGAAATGGGCGCAGCTGGGGGTGACCTATCCCGACGGGAGGCCGCTGCCGAACGACAATCTTGCCGCGTCGGTGCTGCTGCCGATGGGTCGGAACGGGCCGGCCTTCATGGCGTACCCGAATTTCGCGGCCTATACCGAGTGGAATAACTCGCTGATCTATTCGACCACCGCAGGTTATCTCGCCACCCGCATTGCGGGCGCGGCCCCGATGCGAAAGCCATCCACACCGGTCGCGCAACTGCCGTTCAACGAGCTCAAGCAATTGCAGCAGCTTCTGGTCCAGGCCGGTTTCAACGTCGGCAAGGTCGACGGCGTGCTGGGCCAGCAGAGCCGCGCCGCCGTGAAGGCGATGCAGATCAAATACGGTCTGCCGGCCGATTCCTGGCCCACCGCCGAGCTTTTGGCCCGGATGCGCGGTGGCACGGCGCAGGCACAGCCGGCGGCGACGATCCGATAGAATTTTCGCACTGCACAAGCCGCTGCTGCGATTGTATTTTTCCATGAGGTTCCCATGTGAGTGGCTCAGGTTTCTCCTGAGATTTCCCACCACAGAGCGAGCATCACATGTCCTTCCACGACGCCGTCGTTCCCGCCTATTTGCAAATGCTGAACAGCCTCACCGGCCTGCTCACGAAAGCCGAGGCGCATTGTGCGGCCAAGAAGGTCGACCCGAGCGTCCTGCTGGGCTCCCGCCTGTTTCCGGACATGCTGCCGCTGTCGAAGCAGATCCAGCTGGTCACCGATTTCGCAGCCAAAGGTTGCGCCCGGCTGACCCATAGCGACGTGCCGTCCACACCGGACACCGAGACCAGCTTTGCGGAGTTGAAGCAGCGCCTGGCGAAGACCATCGACTATGTGAAATCGTTCAAGCCCGATCAGTTCGAGGGCGCCGACACCAGGGACGTCACCTTCCCGGCCGGTCCCGACAAGTCCCTCACCATGAGGGGCCAGCAATTCCTGAGTGCGTACTCGCTGCCGAACTTCTATTTCCACGCCGCGACCGCCCACGGCCTTCTGCGCCACGCTGGCGTCGAGGTCGGCAAGCGCGATTTCCTCGGCGCGAACTAAAACGCGATGATTCAGACGGCCGCGGCGGGAGATCGAATCTGCTGCCGCGGCTGAAATTGCATATGATTTATGCTGCGCGCCTCCGCTGCGCATCTCGCCTGCAGTTTCTGTATGGCTCCTTCCCTTGTGTTGATTGCCGCGATGCACAAATGTTCCAGACCTCTCATCGCCTGGAAGCATTCTCATGAGCCGTTCGACCAAATTGTTTGAGACCTACAAGCTCGGCCCGATCACGCTTGCGAACCGTTTCGTGATGGCGCCGCTGACGCGCAACCGGGCCATTCCCGGCACCTTCGTACCCGGCGCCCTCGCCGCCGACTATTACGCCCAGCGCGCTTCCGCAGGCCTTCTGATCACCGAAGCGAGCCAGGTCTCGCAGCAGGGCCAAGGCTACCAGGACACCCCCGGCATCTACTCCAAGGAGCAGGTTGCCGGCTGGCGCAAGGTCACCGATCAGGTGCACCAGCGCGGCGGCAAGATCTTCATCCAGCTCTGGCATGTCGGCCGCATCTCGCACGTCGACCTTCAGGCCAATGGCGCAGCCCCGGTGGCGCCGAGCGCAATCCGCGCCAAGGGCAAGACCTTCGTCAACGGCGGCTTCGCCGACGTCTCCGAGCCCCGGGCGCTCGAGCTCTCCGAAATTCCAGGCATCATCGACGATTTCAAGCGCGCCACGAAGAACGCGCTCGAGGCCGGCTTCGACGGCGTCGAGATCCACGGCGCCAACGGCTATCTGCTCGAGCAGTTCGCCAAGGACGGCACCAACAAGCGGACCGACGCCTATGGCGGCTCGATCGAGAACCGCGCGCGGCTGATGCTGGAAGTCTCCAGGGCCGTCGTCGCCGAGGCCGGCGCCGAGCGTACCGGCATCCGCATCTCCCCGGTGACACCGGCCAACGATATCTCGGAGTCGAACCCGCAATCCCTCTACGACCATATCGTCGACGGTCTCGCCGCGCTGAAGCTCGTCTATCTCCACGTCGTCGAAGGCGCCACCGGCGGTCCGCGCGACATCGCGCCGTTCGACTATGCGGGCCTGCGCAAGCGCTTCCCCGGCGCCTATATCGCCAACAACGGCTATGATTTCGATCTCGCCAGCAAGGTGCTGGACGCGAACGCGGCCGATCTCATCGCCTTCGGCAAGCCGTTCATCTCCAACCCCGATCTCGTCGAGCGGCTGAAGACGGGCGCGACGCTGAACGATTGGGACAAGAACACGTTCTACGGCGGTGGCGCGAAGGGATACACGGATTACCCGGCGCTGGCGGCTGAACCGGCGGAGTAAGCGTCGTCGTCGCTCCATCCTCCGTCATTGCGAGAGCGAAGCGACGAAGCAATCTAGACTACGTCCGTGGAAAGACTCTGGATTGCTTCGCTTCGCTCGCAATGACGGTGGAAGCAAAATCCACGACAATAAAAAGAAAAAAAGGCCGGGATTGCTCCCGGCCTTTCGTCGTTATGTTGACGTGCCTTACTGCAGCGAAGCGCGCTTCGGGGGCTGGGCCGGCCACGACTTGATCAGGGTGTCGTAGTCGACCGTCTCGCCCTTCGGCTTCTCGTTGGCGAGCTTGCGCTGGGGAGCAATCGTGCCGTCCTTCTGGGCCTTGGCGAACCAGTACTCGGCCGTCTCCTTCTTGTGCAGCTTCGGACCGCAGGCGCCCTGCACGCCGGACTTCTCCAGACGCTCCATCACGGAGTCCTGCGCAGCGGCGAGCGAGTCCATCGCGGCTTGCGGCGTCTTCGCACCAGACGACGCATCGCCGATGTTCTGCCACCACAGCTGCGCCAGCTTCGGATAGTCGGGCACGTTGTTGCCGGTCGGGGTCCACTGCACGCGCGCGGGCGAGCGGTAGAACTCGATCAGGCCGCCGAGCTTCGGCGCACGCTCCGTGAACGACTTGTCCCAGATGTCGGATTCACGAATGAACGTGAGACCGACATGGCTCTTCTTCAGCGACACCGTCTTGGAGACGATGAACTGGAGATAGAGCCAGGCTGCCTTGCGGCGATCCGCCGGGGTCGACTTCAGAAGCGTCACGGAGCCGGCGTCCTGGTAGCCGAGCTTCATGCCTTCCTTCCAGTACGAACCGTGCGGCGACGGAGCCATACGCCATTTCGGCGTACCGTCCGCGTTCATCACGGCGATGCCCGGCTTCACCATGTCGGCGGTGAAGGCGGTGTACCAGAACATCTGCTGGGCGATGTTGCCCTGCGCCGGCACCGGACCCGACTCGGAGAAGGTCATGCCCTGAGCCTGCGGCGGAGCATACTTCTTCATCCACTCGAGGTACTTGGTGATCGAGTAGACCGCGGCCGGACCGTTGGTGTCGCCACCACGCTCGACCGAGGAGCCGACCGGACGGCAGCCTTCCATGCGGATGCCCCATTCGTCGACCGGCAGACCGTTCGGGATGCCCTTGTCGCCGTTACCGGCCATCGACAGCCAGGCGTCGGTGAAACGCCAGCCGAGCGACGGGTCCTTCTTGCCATAGTCCATATGGCCATAGACCTTGACGCCGTTGATCTCCTTGATGTCGTTGGTGAAGAACTCGGCGATGTCTTCATAGGCCGACCAGTTCACGGGCACGCCGAGCTCGTAGCCATACTTGGCCTTGAACTTGGCCTTGTAGTCGGCGTTGGTGAACCAGTCGTAGCGGAACCAATAGAGGTTCGCGAACTGCTGGTCGGGCAGCTGATAGAGCTTGCCGTCCGGCGCCGTGCCGAACGACTTGCCGATGAAGTCGTTGACGTCGAGCATGGGGTCGGTGACATCCTTGCCCTCGCCGGTCATGTAGTCCGACAGCGCGATGGTCTGGCCGTAGCGGAAATGCGTGCCGATCAGGTCGGAATCGTTGATCCAGCCGTCGTACACGTTCTTGCCGGACTGCATCTGGGTCTGCAGCTTCTCGACGACGTCACCTTCCTGGATGATGTCGTGCTTGAGCTTGATGCCGGTGAGCTCGGAGAACGCCTTGGCCAGCGTCTGCGACTCGTATTCGTGGGTCGTGATGGTTTCGGAGACCACGTTGATCTCCATGCCCTTGAAGGGCTCGGCGGCCTTGGCGAACCACTCCAGCTCCTTCTTCTGGTCTTCCTTCGACAGCGTCGAGGGCTGGAATTCCGCGATCCACTTCTGGATCGCGGCGTCGTCGGCGGCGCGCACCGGCGCCGAGACGGCCAGCGACACCGCGACGATGGCGGCGACGCTGGACATCATCAGAAAGCTATTCTTGGTCAATGGACGTTCCCTTCTCCTAAACTGCCGCATGTTATTCCTCCGTTGCAGCGACAAACTTTTTACAGGCCCGGGTTGGTCCCGGATCTGGCCGTTCCTTCGCGGGCTAGACCGTGCGGAAAATGAGTACGGCCGTGGCCAGCGAAATTCCTGATGCGATCCAAAGGCGCGAAATTTCAAGTCCGTCCTCGCCGATCGGCAGCGTGGCGAGTGCGTCGGTGCCGGCGAAGGCGATCCAGAGCAGGTGGATGACCGCCGCCGTGATCAGGGAGATGAACAGGCGGTCGCCGCGTGTCGTCGGGATGCGCAGCACGCCGACGCGCTCTGCTTCTGGATAGGCCACCCCAAGCCAGGTCATCACAGCCAGCGTGCACGCCAGCGCGACAAAGAAGATCGCCGTCGGCGGCGTCCAGGCCATCCATGCAATCGACTCCATTGACGCCTCCCTAGACCCGACCGAGCGCAAAACCGCTCGCGATGTAATTGCGGACGAACCAGATCACGAGCGCGCCCGGGATGATCGTCAGCACGCCGGCCGCAGCCAGCAGGCCCCAGTCCATGCCCGCAGCCGACACCGTGCGCGTCATGATCGCCGCGATCGGCTTGGCCGAGACCGAGGTCAGCGTGCGCGCGAGCAGCAGCTCGACCCAGGAGAACATGAAGCAGAAGAAGGCGGCGACGCCGATGCCGCTCGCAATCAGCGGCACCAGGATCTTGATGAAGAAGCGCGGGAAGGAATAGCCGTCGAGGAAGGCGGTCTCGTCGATCTCGCGCGGCACGCCGGAGACGAAGCCTTCCAGGATCCACACCGCCAGCGGGACGTTGAAGATGCAGTGCGCGAGCGCGACCGCCCAGGGCGTATCGAACAGCCCGATCGCCGAATAGAGGTTGAAGAACGGCAGGGCATAGACCGCGGCCGGCGCCATGCGGTTCGACAGCAGCCAGAAGAACAGATGCTTGTCGCCGAGGAAGCGGTAGCGCGAGAACGCGTAGGCTGCCGGCAGCGCCACCGAGATCGAGATGATGGTGTTGAGGACGACATATTCCAGCGAGTTGATATAGCCGGAATACCAGCTCTCGTCGGTGAAGATGCGCTTGTAGTGCTGCAGCGTCGGGGCGTGCGGCCACAGCGTCATCGTCGAGACGATCTCGGCGTTGGTCTTGAAGCTCATGTTGACGAGCCAGTAAATCGGCAACAGCAGGAAGATCAAAAACAGCGCCATGATGAGGCGACGGCCGGGGATCGAATGCATCACACGGCTCCTTCATGCGATTTCCGGTCGGCGCCGGCATTGGTCATGACGGTGTAGAAGATCCAGCAGACGATCAGGATGATGAGGTTGTAGACCAGCGACAGCGCGGCGGCCTTGCCGAGGTCGAACTGGCCGAGCGCGATCTTGACCAGCTCGATCGACACGAAGGTCGTCGAATTGCCGGGGCCGCCGCCCGTCACCACGAACGGCTCGGTGTAGATCATGAAACTGTCCATGAAGCGCAGCAGCACCGCGATCAGCAGCACGCGATTCATCTTGGGCAGCTGGATCGCCTTGAACACGGCCCAGCGCGAGGCGCCGTCGATCTGCGCCGCCTGGTAATAGGCTTCGGGAATCGACTTCAGGCCGGCGTAGCAGAGCAGCGCGACCAGGCTGGTCCAGTGCCAGACGTCCATCACGATGACGGTGACCCAGGCGTCGATGTCGTTGGAGACGTAATTGTAATCGATGCCGATGGCATTGAGGACATAGCCGAGCAGGCCGATGTCGGGCCGGCCGAAGATCTGCCAGATCGTGCCGACCACGTTCCACGGGATCAGCAAGGGCAGCGCCAGGATGACGAGGCAGGCTGCGACCGTCCAGCCCTGGCGCGGCATCGACAGCGCGACGACGATGCCGAGCGGCACCTCGATCGCGAGGATCACCAGGGAGAAGAACAGATTGCGGCCAAGCGAGGCCAGGAAGCGGCCGCCGAGATCGGTCGAGGGGTCGAGCAGCTCCTTGAACCAGCCGACACCGTTCCAGAAGAACTGGTTGTTGCCGAAGGTGTCCTGCATCGAATAGTTCACCACCGTCATCAGCGGCAGCACTGCCGAGAAGGCGACGACCAGGAACACCGGCAGCACCAGGAACCAGGCTTTTTGGTTGACGGTCTTGTCCATCAGGCGGCTCCCTCCACCAGAAGGCTGTCGGCATAGACGTGGACGTGTGACGGGTCGAATTTCAAGCCGGCCGTGCCGTCCGGGCTGGTGAAGCCAGCCGGCGCGCGGGCCGCGAGCTTTGCATCACCGAGCCGCGCACGCGCGAAGCGGATACGGCCGAGGTCGTCGACGCGTTCGATCTTCGCACTGAGCAGGCCGGGCGCAGGCGCGACGGCCTCAACGAATTCCGGACGGACGCCGATCTCGATCTTCGCGCCATCGGGCAGCTTGTCGTAGCTGCGGTTGAGCGCGATCACATGACCGCCGATCCTGGCCTCACGGCCCCTCACCTCGGCCGGAATGATGTTCATGCCGGGCGAGCCGATGAAATAGCCGACGAAGGTGTGCGCCGGCTTGTCGAACAGCTCGGCCGGCGTGCCGCTCTGCACCACCCGGCCGTCATGCATGACCACCACGGTGTCGGCGAAGGTCAGCGCCTCGGTCTGGTCATGGGTGACGTAGATCATCGTCAGGTCGAGCTCGCGATGCAGCGCCTTCAGCTTGGAGCGGAGCTGCCATTTCAGCTCGGGGTCGATCACGGTGAGCGGCTCGTCGAACAGCACGGCGGCGACGTCGGAGCGGACCAGGCCGCGGCCGAGCGAGATCTTCTGCTTGGCATCGGCCGTGAGCCGCGTCGCCTTGCGGTTCAGATAGGGCTCGAGGTCGAGCAGGCGGCCGATTTCGGCGACGCGCTTGTCGATCTCGGCCTTCGGCACGCCGCGGTTCTTCAGAGGGAACGCCAAGTTCTGCCCCACCGTCATGGTGTCGTAGATCACCGGAAACTGGAACACCTGGGCGATGTTGCGCTTCTGGGTTGACAGCGGTGTGATGTCCTCGCCGTCGAACAGGATTTTCCCCCGCGACGGCGTGATGATGCCGGAGATGACGTTGAGCAGCGTGGTCTTGCCGCAGCCGGACGGCCCGAGCAGCGCGTAGGCGCCGCCCTGCCGCCAGGTCATGGTGACGGGCTTCAGCGCAAAACTGTCCTGCGGCGCATCATTGCCGCCGTAGGAGTGCGCGAGATCGACGAGGTCAATGCGGGCCATGTCGCATCCCCCTCAGGCTTTTTTCTTTGACGCGTTTTCTTCACGCGAACCGCTCGGCACTTCGCTTGAAAACGCTATGGGACCAGGAGCGGCGACCAAACGATCTGCCGCATCGAAAACGAAGACGTCGTTGGGATCGAGCACGGCATCGAGCGTCTGGCCGGGCTCGAACTCGTGCACGCCGTGCAGCACCGCCACCCAGTTCGATCCGTCGCGGGTCAGATGCACGAAACTCTCCGAACCGGTGATCTCGGTCACCGTGACCGTGGCATGGAAGGCGTGGCGGTCGGTCTCGCCATTGGCAAGCGCGAGCTGATGGGCGCGAAATCCGACGCGATAGGCGCCGTCCGCAAGCGAGGAATAGAGACCGGACGCCGGCGCGGCAATACCACCCGCATATTGCACGGAGCCATTCTTCTTCTCGATGCCGACGAGATTGAGCGGCGGATCGGAGAACACTTGCGCGACGCGCAAGGTCTGCGGATGACGGTAGACGTTCGGCGTCTCGCCGATCTGAAGCGCTTTCCCCTCCCACATGCACACCGTATTGCCGCCGAGGAGAAGAGCCTCGGTCGGCTCGGTGGTGGCATAGACGAAGATCGCGCCGGATGCCTCGAAGATGCGCGGCAGCTCGGTGCGCAGCTCCTCGCGCAGCTTGTAGTCGAGATTGGCGAGCGGCTCGTCGAGCAGCACGAGGTCGGCGCCCTTCACCAGCGCGCGCGCCATCGCAGTTCGCTGCTGCTGGCCGCCGGAAAGCTGGAGCGGCGTGCGCTTCAGGAACGGCTCGAGCCTGAGCAGCCGGGCGGCTTCCGCGACGCGCGCCTCGATCTCGGCGCGCGGCTTGCCCTGCACGCGCAAGGGCGAAGCGATGTTCTCGTAGACCGACAGCGAGGGGTAGTTGATGAACTGCTGATAGACCATGGCGACCGAGCGCTGGCGCACGTCGACACCGGTGACGTCCTTGCCATTGACCAGCAGCTTGCCCGATGTCGGCTTGTCCAGGCCTGCGAGCAGCCGCATGATCGAGGTCTTGCCCGACAGCGTCGGCCCGAGCAGCACGTTGAGCGTGCCGCTCTCGAGCGTTAGCGAGACGTCGCGGATATGTGGGATACCATCGACAGTCCGGGTCACGTGGTCGAGTGTCACTGTCATGAGCGTCCTCCGGCTTCCAGCAGGGGACTTTGCTGCACGGCGTGGGTCCTGATCCAGTCGTCAAGCGCCGCGATTTCGTCGGCACTTAGTCGCAGGCCGAGCTTGGAACGGCGCCAGACGACGTCGTCGGCGGTAACGGCCCATTCGTTGGCCATGAGATAGCGGACTTCGCGCTCGGTCAGCGTCGCGCCGAAGGCCTGGCCGAGATCGGCCGCCGATTTCGCATCCCCAAGCAGCTTGATCGCCCTCGTGCCATAGGCGCGCGCGAGGCGCCGCGCATGCTCGTGGCTGAGGAAGGGATAGCCGCGCTGAAGCTCGGCGATCAGGCCGTCGACATCGGACACGCCCATGTCGCCGCCGGGCAGCGGCCATTTGCCGGTCCAGCCTTCGCGCGCTTTCGCACTGCGAAGATAGGGCGCGAGCCGCTCCAGCGCCTCCTCGGCAAGACGGCGGTAGGTCGTGATCTTGCCGCCATAGATCGACAGCAGCGGCACGCCGCCGGGCGTGTCGAGCTCGAACACATAGTCGCGCGTCGCGGCCTTGGCTTCGCTGGCGCCGTCGTCGTAGAGCGGACGCACGCCGGAATAGGTCCAGACCACGTCATCGGGCGTGACAGGCTTGGCCAGATATTCACTTGCCGCCGTGCAGAGATACTGGATCTCCTCGGCCGTCGCCTTCACCTTGGCGGGATCGCCTTCATAGTCGCGGTCGGTGGTGCCGATCAGCGTAAAATCGTCCTGATAGGGAATGACGAAGATGATGCGGCCGTCGGCATTCTGGAACATGTAGGCGCGGTCGTGGTCGTAGAGCTTCTTGACCACGATGTGCGAGCCTTGCACCAGGCGCACCTTGGCTTTGGCGTTGACGCCGGCGCCGCGGCCGAGCACATCCTCGACCCAGGGACCGCCGGCATTGACCAGCGCACGAGCCTGGATCGACGAACGCGCGCCGGTCAGCGTGTCGATCATGCTGACGGTCCAGATGCCGTCTGACTGTTTGATATCCGTCGCGCGCGTGCGGGTGCGGATCTCGGCGCCCTTGTCGGCGGCATCGCGCGCGTTGAGCACGACGAGACGGGCGTCGTCGACGAAGCAGTCGGAATATTCGAACGCGCGGCCGTAGCGGTTGGGGATCAGCGGGCGGCCGACCTCGTCGCGCCCAAGGTCGACCGAGCGCGTCGCCGGCAACAGATGACGGCCGCCGATGTGGTCATAGAGGAAGAGGCCGAGGCGCAGCAGCCAGGCCGGCCGCAGGCCCGCATGGTGCGGCAAAACGAAACGCAGGGGGCGAATGATGTGGGGCGCGATGCCCCAGAGAATCTCGCGCTCGATCAGCGCCTCGCGGACCAGCCGAAACTCGTAATATTCGAGATAGCGCAGGCCGCCATGCACCAGCTTGGTCGACCAGGACGACGTCCCGCTCGCCAGATCGTTCATTTCGCACAGGAAAACCGTGTTGCCACGGCCCACCGCGTCGCGCGCGATGCCGCAGCCGTTAACACCGCCTCCGATAATGGCGAGGTCGAAAATACGCTCCAACAGACGCATCCCCCGGCGACCGCCCGTTCAATCGAGCGGTAACTTTCGCTTTTGATTAGATCACACCAGAAAACGAAAGCAAGATGAAAGAGAGGAGGAAGGAAGTGAAAGCGGAACTTTTAAGTGGGCAGCGCGAGCGAAAAAACAGCACCGCCTCGGCCAGAGCCGCGGACGAGCGACGCTCCAAAAGGCTTGAATGTAGTTACGTGCCTACATATGATCCATCAGGGAATAACGGCCGATCGGGAGGCGCAAACAATGGTGACCAGTCTCACCAGCCGAGAGTTCAATCACGATACCAGCGGCGCAAAAAAAGCAGCTTCGCGGGGACCGGTCTTTATTACTGACCGCGGTCGGCCCGCCCATGTCCTGCTGACGATCGAAGACTATTTGCGTCTGACTGGCGGGCACATGAGCCTTGCCGAAGCATTGGGGCAGGCAGAGACGGACTTCGATTTCGATCCGCCCCGCGTTGCCGGCCGAATTTTCAAGCCCGCTGATCTCGACTGATGTTTCTGCTGGACACCAATGTAATTTCCGAACTGAGGCGGCCAGATAAAGCTCATCGCAATGTCGCAGCATGGGCCAATGCAAGTCCGGCGGCGGACTTCTTCATTTCCGCCATCTCGATATTAGAAATCGAACTCGGAGCACGCCTGATCGAGCGCAAAGACGCTGCGCGAGGTGCAGTCCTGCGAGCTTGGATCGACAATCACATTCTGGCTCGCTTTGAAAATCGAATCCTGGCCGTTGATACCGCCGTCGCGCTGCGCTGCGCGCAACTTCACGTTCCCAACCCACGGGCCGAACGCGATGCTCTCATTGCAGCAACCGCCCTTGTTCACGGCTTGACGATCGTTACGCGCAATGTGGGCGACTTCCAACCGACCGGCGTGCCGCTGATAAACCCGTGGGAACAGGCAGCCTGCTAAGAACCCGCCGTTATCGCAGGCGCACGACGGGTGCCGCTTCCTGCGGCGGGTCCGCTGCCGCATCATCCATGTCCGCCCCCTTCGGCATCGCCGCCATCACCTCGATGCCCTTGCCGTGGCAGATGGTGGCGAGGCGCTCGGGCAATTCCTGGTCGGTGACGAAGGTCTGGATCTGGCTGATATGTGCGATGCGCACCGGCGCGCTGCGGCGGAGCTTGGTCGAGTCCGCGACCAGCATGACGCTGCGGGCGTTGGCGATGATGGCTTGCGCCACCTGCACCTCGCGATAGTCGAAGTCGAGCAGCGCGCCCTCCTCGTCGATCGCGGACGCCCCGATGATGGCGTAGTCGACCTTGAACTGGCCGATCAGCTGCGTCGCGGTCGAGCCGACCACCGCACCGTCGGCGCGTCGTACCGTGCCGCCGGCGACCACCACTTCGATGCGGGGATGGCGGTAGAGCAGCATGGCGACGTTCAGATTGTTGGTGATGACGAGGAGGTCCTCGTGGGAGGTCAGCGCGCTCGCGACCTCCTCGGTCGTGGTGCCGATGTTGATGAAGAGCGAGCAGCCGTTCGGGATCAGGGAGGCGGCCGCGGCTCCAATCGCCTTCTTCTCGTCCGCGGCGACGAAGCGCCGCGCCTCATAGGCGAGATTTTCGACGCCGGAGGCGATGATGGCGCCGCCATGGATGCGGGTCAGCGAGCGGCGCTCGCAGAGATCGTTGAGATCCTTGCGGATGGTCTGCGCCGAAACCTCGAACCGGCGCGCCAGCTCCTCGACCATGACGCGGCCCGAGGCGCGTGCGATGTTGAGGATTTCGGCTTGGCGATGGGTCAGTCCGGTCACGGCGATGGCCTCAAGTCAGGAAGTTGCATGGTGCGGCGGTTCCCGCGTTCGGTCAATGCGCGCGCCGATCACGGTTAACGGACGAAGGTCCTCACCACGCCATTGCGGCGGCGAGGCGCGCCAGCAGCGTGGGATCGTCGAAGGCGCTGGCGGAGGCGATAGCCCCGGCGGCGACGAGATCAGCGTGGCTGAGGCTGGTCCGGATGCCGATGGTCGGAATGCCGGCCGCTACGGCCGACTGCACGCCGGTGCGGGAGTCCTCGAACGCGATCGAGGCCATGGCGCTGGCACCGGCAAAGCGCAACCCTTCCTGATAAGGCAGCGGATGCGGCTTGCCGTGCGACAGCTCGGCGCCGATCACCAGCGCCTTGAAGCGGTGCGTGATGCCGAGGCCGGACAGCAGCAGCTCCGCATTGAGTCGCGGGGCGTTGGTCACGGCAACCATGGAAATACCGGCCGCATCCGCCCTGTCGAGCAGCGCCATCAGGCCCGGCAGCGGCTCGATCTGCCCGGCGACGAGTTCGCGGAAGACTTCCTCCTTCTCATCGAGGATCGAGGCACGCCGTTCCGGCGCCTCATCGGGCAGAAAGCGCTCGCCGATCGCTATATTCGCGAAGCCTTGCAGCTCCCTGGAGAAGCGCGCGTGATCGAAGACATGGCCGCGAGGGCCGAGCACCTGGTTGAACGCCTTCAGGTGCAGCGGATCGGTGTTGGCGAGCGTACCGTCGATATCGAACAGCAACGCCCTTCCCGTCTCCCTGCCGATAGCCTCGATCATGTCCGTACTTTCCCGAATAGATGACGCATCAATACGAAAGCCGTATCAATACAGCGCCAATCGCGCAATGACGCACGTGCATGACCACGACGCGACACTCGACAAAGTCGCGCGCGGCTGCAACACTCCGTGCAAGATCAAAAAGGAGGAAACGATGACGATCAACCGACGCGATCTGGCTCTCTCGACTCTTGCCGTCCCAGCTCTTGCCGTCTCCACGCTTGCAGTTTCAGCGCTCACGACACCGGTGCTGGCGGCCTCGGCGGACGAGGAAGCCGTGGCGAAGAAGGTCGAGGCGTTCCGTCTCGCCCAGATCGCGGCCGATCCCAAGGCGCTCGGCGCGCTCTGCGCCGAGGAGGTGAGCTACAGCCATTCCAGCGGCAAGGTCGAGGACAAGGCGACCTTCGTCGCCAACGCCACCGACGGCAAATCCAAATTCCTGTCGATCGAGTACAAGGACCCGACTATCAAGGTCGTCGGCCCCGCTGCGATCGTGCGTTTCCACTGGGTGGCGGAACAGGAGATGGCGGCCGATGGGAAAAAAGTGCCGACCAATCTTCACATCCTGATGAACTGGCAGAAGCAGGGCGACGACTGGAAGCTGCTCTCGCGGGCGGCGACGAAGTTGTGAACAACGGCTCTTCCCCTCTCCCCTTGCGGGAGAGGGTGGCTTCGCGAAGCGAAGTCGGGTGAGGAGTTTCTCTCCGAGAACGAACCCCTCGCAGTGGAATTTGCGGAGGCGACCCTCATCCGGCGCTACGCGCCACCTTCTCCCACAAGGGGAGAAGAGAAGAAGAGTTCGCGGCAAAAGATTCCCACCTCTCGCGCTACGCGCGGCGCGGAATGACTAGCGGGACGACTACGCCGCTTCCTTCACATCACCGTTAACCAGCTTGCGCGCGGCGCGCTCGGCTTCGCGGGCGTTGCGGAAGAGCTGGCCTTCGAGACGGTTGAAGCGGTTGGATGAGGCGAAAAAGCAGTAGCCTCCCTGGGAACGAACGACGATACCTGCGGTCTGCGAATCGACTTCGATGATGTAGCTGTCCGGCATGGTCCGTGGATTCCTCAGTGCGGGCAAATAACGGCAGTTCTGCCCAAAGGTTCCTGGGCATTTTGACGCCGTTTCCACCCCGGATCGACACGCGATGGAGTACGCCGGGACCTCATCCGTTTTATGACTGGTTCTTGGCAAAGCCGCGGCGCCGTGACTCAGTCGCGCCGCGTTTGGCGGCGTCGCACCTGAGATGAGGCGCAACGCCGCGCGCGATTACGTCGCGATGGTGGTGTCGGCCGGGCGAACCGGCTGCGGGCGGCCGTGCTCGTCGATCGACACGTAGGTGAAGTTGCCGTCGGTGACGAGGAACGGTTGCTGCTCGCCGCGGCGCAGCGCCCATGCTTCCAGATGCACGGTGACAGACGTGCGCCCGATGCGGACGAGGTGGGCGTGAACCGAAACGAGATCGCCGACATAGACGGCCTTGCGGAAATTCATCGCCTCGATGGCGACGGTCACCGTGCGCGACTTTGCGACCTTTGACGCAAACACGCCGCCGCCGACGTCCATCTGGCTGAGCAGCCAGCCGCCGAAGATGTCGCCGTTTGCGTTGGTGTCGGCAGGCATTGCCAGCGTGCGAATGCAGAGATCGCCGCCCGGCCCGGCATTGGCTTGCTCGTTCATGCCGCTCTCACTTGAAGATTGCTCACTTGAGGATTGCTCGCTTGAAATTGCTCACTTGAAATTATCCCAGCCCGGATCCGGCGCAAAGCGCTCGCCGAATCTTCCGGCCAGCGCGCGCAAGGTGGATACGACATGATCCACGCCACGCGTGCGCGCATAGTTCAACGGACCGCCACGGAACGGTGCATAACCGGTGCCGAAGATCATGGCGCCGTCGACCATGTCGGCATCATCGACGATACCTTCGCGAAGCGCGGCGACGCAGACATTGGACATCGGCAGCACCAGGCGGTCGATCATCTGGTCGGTGACGCGCGGACCGGTCTCGGGCAACGGCGCCTTTTCGGCCTTGCCGTCGCGCCAGACGTAAAAGCCCTTGCCGGTCTTGCGGCCAAGTTCGCCCTTGGCGACTTTCTCGCGCAGCCAGGGCGGTGTCGGCGGCAGCAGATCGCCGAACTTGGTGCGCAACATGTCGCCGACGTCGAGACAGATGTCGAGCCCGACCTGGTCAGCCAGTTCGATCGGCCCCATCGGCATGCCGAACTGCTCCGCGGCGGCATCGATCAGGCGCTGATCGATCTTCTCGTCCAGCATCACCATCGCTTCCAGCATGTAAGGCGTCAGCGCGCGGTTGACGAGGAAGCCCGGCGAGCTCTTCACCGGCAACGGCAGCCGATCGATCGCGCCGACGAAAGCGAGTGCCTCCTTCAGCACCTGCGTATCGTTACCGTCATGGCTGACGACTTCGACCAATTGCAACCGCGACACCGGGTTGAAGAAGTGAAGGCCGACCAGCCGCTCCGGCCGCGCCAGCGTGGTGCGCAAATCCTGGAGCGGAATGCTCGAGGTGTTGGTCGCGAGAATCGCGCCCGGCTTCATTCGCGGCTCGAGCCCGGCATAGACCTTCTGCTTGAGCTCGAGCTTCTCCGGGACCGCCTCGATGATGAGATCGGCGTTGCGGACGCCCTCCCCGTCCATGTCGGGGATCAGGCGATCGAGCGCGTCGCGCACCTCGGTCGGCTTGCGGATGATCTTGCCGTAGAGCTCGGCGGCGCGCTTGACCGCGCCCGCGATCGGCTCCGCCTTCATGTCGGCGAGCGAGACGCGCAGCCCCTGCCCCGCGCACCAGGCCGCGATGTCGCCGCCCATGGCGCCGGCGCCAATGACGTGGACATGCCTGATCATGTTGCCGGAGCCTGCCGCCTTCTTCATCTGCTCGCGCAGGAAGAACACGCGGATTAAATTCTGCGCGGTCGGCGTCACCATCAACTTGGCGAACGAGGCCTGCTCTGCCCTGAGCATCGCGGCCTTGCTGCCACCATGGGCCTCCCAGAGATCGATCAAAGCATAGGGTGCTGGATAATGCTCGCGGGACGCGGCCTTCGCCGCCTCCGATCGCATCCGCCTGGCCAACAGCCCGCGCACCGGGCCGAAATTCGCCGCACGCGTCAGAAAGCCCGGCCGCGCCCGCTTGAGCCGGCCGAACAGTGCGTCCTTCACCGCGTTGCGAACGTGGCGCTCCTGCGTCACGGTGTCGATGAGGCCGAGCGATCTGGCGCGGCGGGCATCGATGGTGCGGCCGGTCAGCATCAAAGCCATCGATCGGGTCGGATTGACCAGCGCGGTGAAACGCGCGGTGCCGCCGAGACCGGGATGCAGGCCCAGCATCACCTCAGGGAAGCCGAAGCGCGCGCCGTCGATGGCGATGCGCGATTGGCAGGCCAGCGCGACTTCGAGCCCGCCGCCGAGGCAGAAGCCGTGGATCACCGCGACCGTCGGCAGCTTCAGCGCTTCCAGATGGTCGACCACCGCATGGGCCGCGCGGATCCGCGTCTCCACCATCCCGGCATCGCTGGCGCCACGGAATTCGTTGACGTCGGCGCCGGCGATGAAGCCGGACGGCTTTGCGGAGCGGATCACGAGGCCGGCAGGACGCTCGGTCTCGATCGCCGCCAGCACGGCGTCGAACTCCTCCATCACGTCCGAGGACAGCGTGTTGGCGCTGGCGTCAGTGCGGTCGAACAGGAGCCAGGCGACGCCGTCGGCGTCGCGCGTCAGCTTGAAGTGCTTGTAGGGACTATCGGCAGCGGGCTTGGGCCCGAGCTCCATCACGCGGTCGCCGAGCGCGGTCATGATCCTGGAATCCATGTCACACCGCCTCGATCAGCATGGCGCCGCCGAGCCCGCCGCCGATGCATTCGGTCGCAACGCCGCGCCGCGTGCCGAGCCGCTTCATGGTGTTGACGAGATGCAGTACGATGCGATTGCCGGAGGTGCCGACGGGATGCCCGAGCGAGATTGCGCCGCCATCGACATTGAGTTTTTCGCGGTCGATCTCGCCGGCAGCGCCGTCCAGCCCCAAAATCTCGCGGCAGAACTTGTCGTCATTCCAGGCGGCGAGGCAGCCGAGCACTTGGGTAGCGAACGCCTCGTTGAGCTCCCAAGTCTGGACGTCCTGGATGGTGAGATCGTTGCGCTTCAGCAGCGGCGTCGCCGACATCACGGGACCGAGACCCATGATGCTTGGGTCAAGTGCGGCCCAGTTGCTGTCGACGATGACGGCCTTCGGCGTCAGCTTGTGCTTGGCGACCGCTTCGTCGGACGCCAGGATCACCCAGGACGCGCCGTCGGTGATCTGCGAGGAATTGCCGGCCGTGACCTGGCCCCAGGGACGCTCGAACACCGGTCTCAGTTTAGCGAGCGTCTCGGCCGTCGAGTCCGGACGCACGCCATCATCATGGTCGAAGAATTTTCCGTCGCGGGAGAACGCGGTTTCGACTTCGCCCTTGAGAAAACCTTCCGCCTGCGCATGCGCGAGCCGGCGATGGCTCTCGGCGGCATAGGCATCGGACTGCGCGCGGGTGATGCCGAAGAGATGGCCGACGACTTCGGCCGTCTGGCCCATGTTCAGGTCGGTAATGGGATCGGTCAGCCCGCGCTCCAACCCGATGATCGGCTTGAGATAGCGCGGCCGCAGCTTGAAGGCTGCGGCAAGCTTCGCCGCCATGCCCTTGGCGGTGGCAAGGCCGGCAAACCAGCGCACGCCGGAATTGGGCCAGACCAGCGGCGCGTGGCTCAAGGCTTCGGTGCCGCCGGCGAGGATCATGTCGGCATGGCCCTCGCGAATGTAGCGGTAGGCGGTGTCGATCGACTGCATGCCCGAGCCGCAATTGATCTGCACGGTGAAGGCGACCATGTCTTCGCCCATGCCCAGCCGAAGCGCGGCCACGCGAGCAGGGTTCATCTCGTCCGCGATCACGTTGACGCAGCCGAGGATGACCTGGTCGAAGGCATCAGGCGCAAACGGCTGGCGCGCCAGCAGCGGCCGACCGCATTGCACGGCGAGATCGACCGGCGTGAACGGACCGGGCCCCGAACGCGCCTTCAAAAACGGCGTCCGGCTGCCGTCGACGATGAAAACCGGTCGTGCCATCAGCTCGCCGCCCTCTGTTCACCGAGTTCCTGGAAGAACTGATGCACGTCGCCGGTTTTCTTGTAAATCGGCGACAGCGCCTCCGGCGCAAAATCGTCGACCTCAATCACCTTTGTAACGGCTTCGCGGGCCGCGGCCAGCTGCTCGCCCTCGGCCTGCGTGATCACGCCCTTGGCCACCGCATCCTTCCAGTCGCTCATGTGCGCCGCGCGCATGCGCCAGGCGATGGCGTCCGTGCCTGCGACCAGGTTGAAAGCGCGCTCCAGCCGGGCGAAGCCGCCATCGTCATCGACATAAGCCAGATCAGGCGTGAGGCGGTCGCGCGCGGCCGACGGCTCCAGCACGAGGCTTGCGCATTGATGCACAACCCGGTCGGAGGGACCCAGCACGCGGGCACCGAAGGGCTGGACCACGAATTTGAGGACGCCTGCGACGAAGCGGTTCGGCAGATTGGCCAAAATCTCCGCAAGCCGATTCTCGATGGTCCGAAAGCCCGTCGCCATGCACCATTCGAGCGCGGCAAAATCCTCCTTCTGCCGGCCCTCGTCCTGCCAGCGTTTGAGCGCGGCCGAGAGCAGATACAGCTCGGACAGGATGTCGCCGAAGCGTGCCGACAGCATCTCCTTGCGCTTGAGCGCGCCGCCGAGCGTGAGCAGCGCCATATCGGCGCAGAGGGCGAACGCCGCGGAGTAGCGCGAGAGCTGACGATAGAATGGCCTGGCGTCACCCGCATCGGGTGCAAGCGCGAAGACACCAAAGCTCCAGCTCCGGCCGAAGGCGCGCAATAATGTCTCGAAGCTGTGGCCGACATGCTTCCAGAACGCCTTGTCGAAGGCGGCGAGCCCGCGCTCGCGATCGGCATCGGCAAGCGCATTCATCTCGTCGAGCAAATAAGGATGGGCGCGGATGGCGCCCTGCCCGAACACGATGAGATTGCGGGTGAGGATATTGGCGCCCTCGACGGTGATGCCGACGGGGACGGCACGGTGGAGATTGCCGAGATAGTTTTGCGGACCGTCGATCACGGCCTTGCCGCCATGGATGTCCATGGCGTCGTCGACCGCGGTGCGCATCCGCTCGGTCGCGTGCAGCTTCATGATGCCCGAGATGACAGCGGGATGGATGCCGGCATTCAGCGCGGCGCAGGTCAGCCGTCGCGCAGCATCGAGCTGATAGGCGGTCGCGACGATGCGCGCGAGCGGCTCCTCGACGCCTTCGAATTTGGAGATGGAGATGCCGAACTGCTCGCGGATCCGGGCATAGGCGCCGGTGGTGCGGGCGGCATAGGCGGCGCCGGCGGCGGAGAGCGACGGCAACGAGATGCCGCGGCCGGCGGCGAGCGCCGTCATCAGCATCTTCCAGCCCTGCCCCAGCCGCGCCTGGCCGCCGATGACGTAGTCGAGCGGAATGAAAACATCGCGGCCCCAATTCGGGCCGTTCTGGAACACCTGCATCGACGGCAGATGGCGTTTGCCGATTTCGACGCCGGGAAGGTTGGTCGGGATCAGCGCCACGCTGATGCCGAGCTCCTCCCGATCGCCGACGAGATGATCCGGGTCATAGGCCTTGAAGGCGAGGCCAAGCAGCGTCGCGACGGGACCGAGCGTGATGTAGCGCTTGTGCCAGTTGAGCTTCAGGCCCAGCACCTCCTGGCCCTCGAAGCTGCCCTTGCAGATGATGCCGGTGTCGACCATCGAGGCGGCATCGGAGCCGGCCTCGGGGCTGGTGAGGCCGAAGCAGGGAATGTCGCGGCCGTCGGCAAGACGCGGCAGCCAGCGCTGCTGCTGCTCCTTGGTGCCGAAGTGCATCAGGAGCTCGCCGGGGCCCAACGAGTTCGGCACCATCACCGTCACCGCGGCGGCAATCGAGCGGGTCGAGATCTTGCGCACCACTTCCGAATGCGCATAGGGCGAGAAGCCGAGGCCGCCGAACTCCTTCGGAATGATCATGCCGAAGAATTTTTCGCGCTTGATGAAGTGCCAGACATCGGGCGGCAGGTCGCGCCATTCCCAAAAGATCTTCCATTCATCGAGCATGGCGCAGAGCTCGTCGACGGGGCCGTTGAGGAAGGCCTGCTCCTCGTCAGTCAGCGTTGCCTGCGGGACCTTCAGCAGCTTCGACCAATCAGGGTTGCCGGTGAAGAGATCGGCGTCCCACCAGACGTCGCCGGCCTCCAGTGCCTCGCGCTCGGTGTCCGACATCGCCGGCAGCACGCCGCGCGCCCAGGAGAAAATCGGCTTGGTCAGGGTGTCGCGGCGGAAGCTCATGGCGGACCTCATGCATCGGCGCGGTGATCGGGCATTTTAGCGGAAAGTGGCCGGCGGCGGTGAACACTTCGCCTGCGAAAAGACGCGAATTGACGCGGCCGGGCAGCCGCCCAGGGCCATAACGGCCGAGGCGTAGTGGCAGTTCCGGGAGAGGAGCGCGGCGAAAAGCGGGAGCCGAGAGCGACCAGATCAGTCCGGCCGGACCATCTCGAACATGTTTTCCGGCTTGATCTCGAAATAATCACCGCTGCGGCCGGCGCGGACAATCGGGCGGGCGGCGGCGGTCTGGTAGACGCCATCCTTGATCATGGCCTTGTCGATGTGGACGGCGACAACCTCGCCGAGCGTCAACCAGGCATTGGCTTCCTTGCCGTCGGCGCCCTTGAGCCGGACGATATCGGACACCTTGCATTCGAAGGCGACCGGACTCTCGCCCACGCGCGGCACGTTGACGAGCCTGCCGGGCACGGCGGTGAGGCCGGCGACCTCGAACTCGTCGACCTCAGGGCCAACATGCGCCGCGGTCGCGTTCATGTGCCTGGCCAGGTCCATGGTGGCGAGATTCCAGACGAACTCGCCGGTCTGCTGGATGTTCTCGACCGTGTCCTTCCAGTTTGTGGAGGAGAAACCGATGATCGGGGGGACATAGCAGAACGCGTTGAAGAAGCTGTAGGGCGCGAGGTTGACATGGCCTTTGGTGTCGCGCGACGAGATCCAGCCGATCGGCCGCGGCGCGACGATGGCGTTGAAGGGATCGTGCTTGAGGCCGTGGCCCTTGGCGGGCTCGTAGAAGTGTAGGTCTTTGTCGGTCACGCGCTGTTTCCTTCTCGTCATTGCGAGCGCAGCGAAGCGATCCAGAATCCCTGTGCGGAGACAGTCTGGATTGCTTCGCTGCGCTCGCAATGACGGAGTGTGTGGATCCGTCCTGGGCCGTCCCGGCCGATAAATCCGAGGGCAGCCTGCTTATAGGAGGAAATCCGACGCCGCGTCAGTGCCGCGGGGACAATCCCGCGATGACGAAATCGATCATCTGGTCGATGGTCGGGCCCGGCTTAGTGGCGCACTGGGCGATCATCTGGGGGTGGAAAAAGCGCATCATCGCGGTGCAGGCGCACAGCGCGGCCAGTTGCAGGTCCGGCGCCTCGAACTCGCCGGAGGCCGCGCCTTGCGCGATCATCTGGCCGATGACCCCGGCAATGCACTCCATGTGGTTGACGCAGACGTCCCAGTCCTCCTGCATCGCGATCTCGACCATCTCGTGCAGCTTATTGTCGCCGACATAGCGCTCGGTGTTCATACGATTGATGGTGGTGAGCAGTTCGCGGAAGCGCGGCAGTACCGGACCGGGCCTCGCCACGATCCGCTGCGCTTCCAGCTCGACCTCGCCCATCAGCGAACGGGCCACCGCCTGATGAATCGCCTTCTTCGATTCGAAGAAGCGATAGACGTTGGCGGGGCTCATCTTGAGCTCCTTGGCGATGTCCCCGACCGTGGTCTTGAGATAACCGATCTGGCGGAACAGCCGCTCGGCCACCTCAAGAATACGATCCCGGGTGTCCCCTTCGATATGTTCCGAAACCAGTGTCATCTGTCAGGACTCGTCAATCAGCAGTTCATCTTCACTTATTCAGCCGCCTCAGCAAGCGGAATTGCGTTCTGGTCATCGCTCCCATGCTGCGGCGCGGCAGGCTGCTCGGGCGTACCTGCCTCATCCAGGCTCTTGCGGAACCAGAGGGCATAGAGGCCCGGCAGGTACAGCAGCGTCAGGAAGGTCGCGACGAACAATCCGCCCATGATGGTGATCGCCATCGGGCCCCAGAACGCCGAGCGCGACAGCGGGATCATGGCGAGGATGGCGGCAAGCGCCGTCAGCACCACCGGACGGGCGCGGCGGACGGTGGCCTCGACGATCGCTTCGCGGCGGGTCAGGCCATGCGAAACGTCGGTCTCGATCTGATCCACGAGGATGACGGCGTTGCGCATGATCATGCCGGCGAGCGCGATCAGGCCGAGCAGCGCCACGAAGCCGAACGGGGCGTTGGCGATGTTGAGCCCGAAGGAGGCGCCGACGATGCCGAGCGGCGCGGTCAGGAACACCAGGATCAGGCGCGAGAAGCTCTGCAGCTGGAACATCAGCAGCGTCAGCATCACCATGACCATCAGCGGGAAGAGAATGAAGATCGAGGCGTTACCCTTGGCCGATTCCTCGAACGCGCCGCCCGCTTCGATGCGGTAGGCCGGCTCGAGATTGTCCTTGATCGCCTTCAGCTTCGGCGCGATCTGGCCGGTGACGTCGGGCGCCTGCACGCCGTCGACGACGTCGGAGCGCACGGTGATTGCCATGTCGCGGTTACGCCGCCACATGATCGGCTCCTCGTGGGCATACTCGATCTTGGCGATCTGCTGCAGCGGCACGGCCACGCCGTTGCGCGAGGTGATGGTGAGATCGCCGACTGCGCCGAGGTCGAGCCGTTCGGACGAGACGGCGCGCGCGACCACGCCGACCTTTTCGATGCCGTCGCGCACGGTCGTCACCTGCGAGCCCGAGATCAGCATCGACAGCGCCTGCGACACGTCCTGCGGGGTCAGGCCCATGGCGCGGGCGCGATCCTGGTCGACGACGAGCTTGAGGTAAGGCGACTGCTCGTTCCAGTCGAGCTGGACGTCCTTGACGCTCTTGTTCTGCCGCATGACGTCGCGAACCTGGTAGGCGATCTCGCGCACCTTGTTGGCGTCGGGGCCGATGACGCGAAACTGCACGGGAAAACCAACGGGGGGACCGAAATTGAAGCGGTCGACGCGCACGCGGGCCTCGTTGAGCGCGCCGTCGGCAACAGCGCTTTCAAGCTTGGCCTTGATGCGCTCGCGCGCCTCGACGCCCTTTGCGACGATGACGATTTCGGCGAAAGCCTCGTTCGGAAGCTGCGGATTGAGGCCGAGCCAGAAGCGCGGCGAGCCCTGCCCGACATAGGCCGTGTAGGTCTCGATGTCCTTGTCGTCCTTGAGCATGGTCTCGGCCTTCTTCACCGCCTTTTCCGTGACGTTGAAGGCGGTGCCCTCGGGCAGGCGAAGCTGCAGGAACAGCTCGGGGCGCTCGGAGAGCGGGAAGAACTGTTGCTGGACGTGGCCGAAGCCGACGATCGAGGCGATGAAGACGCCGACGGTCGCAGCCACCACGGTGATTCGGTGATTGACGCACCACTGCACGATGGCGCGCAGGCCCCGATACATACGGGTCTCGTACACCGCGTGCGGATCGTGATTGTGGTGCACCTTGATGTTGGGCAGCAGCATGACGCCGATATAGGGCGTGAAGATCACCGCCACGAACCAGGACGCAACCAGCGCGATCGCCACGATCCAGAAGATGCTGCCCGCATATTCGCCGACCGCGGAATTGGCAAAGCCGATGGGGAGGAAGCCAGCGGCCGTGACCAGCGTTCCCGTGAGCATCGGAAACGCAGTGGATTCCCAGGCAAAGGACGCCGCACGCATGCGGTCCCAGCCCTGCTCCATCTTCACCACCATCATCTCGACCGCGATGATGGCGTCATCCACCAGCAGGCCCAGCGCGATGATCAGCGCACCCAGCGTGATGCGGTGCAGATCGAGCGACATCGTATTCATGACGACGAAGACGATGCCGAGCACCAGCGGCACCGACAGCGCGACCACGATGCCGGTGCGCCAGCCGAGTGCCAGGAACGACACGAACAACACGATCACCAGCGCTTCCATGAAGGAGTGCACGAATTCGCTGACGGCGTGCTCGACCACCTTGGGCTGGTCGGCGATCAGCTTGATGTCGACGCCCTGCGGCACCGCCTTCATGAATTCAGCCGTCGCCTTCTCGACCTCCTTGCCGAGATCGAGGATGTTGGCGCCCTTGGCGGTGACGACGCCGATGCCGATCGCGGCCTTGCCTTCCTGGCGCACGATGAAGCTCGGCGGGTCGACGTAACCATGGGTGACGGTGGCGATGTCGCCGAGGCGGAACACGCGACCATTGCTCTCGACTGGGGTCTCGGCGACGGCCTTGGCGCCGTCGAGCGCACCGGTGACGCGCAGCGGCACGCGTTGAGAGGAGGTCTCGACCGTGCCGGCCGGCGTCACGTTGTTCTGCTTGGCGAGCGAGTCGAACAGCGCCTGCGGCGTGATGCCGAGAGTGGCGAGCTTGGCATGGCTGAACTCGACGAAGATGCGCTCATCCTGGTTGCCGTAGACGTCGACCTTGGTCACGCCCGGCACCTTCAGGAGGCGCTGACGGAAACCCTCCGAGACCTTCTTGAGCTGGGCGTAGTCGGCGCCGTCGCCGGTCATCATGTAGAGGATGGAATCGACGTCGGAGAACTCGTCGTTAACGACGGGCCCGAGAATCCCTGCGGGCAGCTGGCCCTGCACGTCGGCCAGCTTCTTGCGCAGCAGATAAAAGAGATACGGCACGTCTTTCGGCGGCGTGGAATCGCGGAAGGTGACCTGGAGCGCAGTGAAGCCGGGCTTGGAATAAGTCTGCACCTTCTCGAAGTAAGGCAGCTCCTGGATTTTCTTCTCGATGGGATCGGCGACTTGGGCCTGCATCTCCTGCGCGGTCGCGCCCGGCCAGAGCACGGAGACGTTGACCACCTTGACCGTGAAGAACGGATCCTCGGCGCGGCCGAGCTTCTGATAGGAGAAGAACCCGGCGACGCCGAGAATGAGCATCAGGAACAGGATCAGCGTCGGATGGCTGACGGCCCAGGCCGAAAGATTGAAGCGCTTCATCGCACTCTCCAAAGATGATCCGGTTGCAAAAAAACGACAGCCACCCTGTTCAACGCGTCGTCGCGAGGCAGCGAAGCAATCCAGGGGGCTGGGCAGGTTCTGGATCGCTTCGCCGCTTCAGCCAAAGCATTTGCGCTCGGGCCGAAACTCACCTCACACGACGTAACTCGTAAGCGAGACTTAAAAGGACAGTGACGACACGATCCGCACCCTCTGGGCCGGATCGAGCTTCTGCACACCGAGGGCGACGATCTTGGCGCCCTCTTCGACACCGCCGGTGACGACGACGTCGTTGCTCTCGTAGGACTTCACCGTCACCGGCTTCAGCGTGACCCCGCCGTTATCGTCGACGACGTAGAAAGACGGTTTGCCGCCTTCGTTGAACAGTGCCGACAGCGGCAGCCGCGCGACGCGCTCGGTGGCAGCGTCCGACAGCGTCAGCGTCGCGGTCATGCCGAGCGAAACCTTGTCGTCGGCCTCGGGCAGCGAAAACTTGGCGAGATAGGTGCGCGTGGCAGGATCCGCAGTGGGCGCGATCTCGCGCAGCTTGGCCGTATATTTCTTGCCCGGCTCCGACCAAAGAGTGACGCTGGCGGCGCCCGACTTGGCACGTCCGACCAGCGTCTCAGGGATCGCGACGACCGCTTCCTTTTCGGCAAAGCGGGCGACACGGATCGAGGTCTGGCCTGCGGCAACCACCTGGCCAGGCTCGATCAGCGTTGCAGTGACGACGCCACGGGCGTCGGCGTTGAGCGTCGCGTAGGAAAGGGAATTGTTCGTCAGCTCGACCGAGCGCTCGGCCCGGTTCAGGCGGGCGCGGGCCTCATCGGCGGCGGCGCGGCTCGAATCCAGCTGCGCGTCGGTAGTCCAGCCCTTGGCCTTCAAATCCTTGGCGCGCTGCTCGGCGGCGGCGGCCTGGGCCAGCACGCCGGTCGCAGCGGTCTGCTCGGCCACGGCTTGCTCGGCCTGGAGCTTCAGATCGACCTCATCGAGGACCGCGAGCGGCTGGCCGATTTCGACGGTCTGGCCGACTTCGACCAGACGCTTGGCGACCTTGCCGGCGACCCGAAAGCCCAGATCGCTCTCGATCCGCGGCCTGATGGTGCCGACGAAGCTGCGCTCGGGCTTTTCGGCATCGTAGTGCGCAGTGGCGACAAGAACCGGCCGCGGCGGCTCGGCCTTTTCAGCGACGGTGTCATTGCACCCCGCGAGGGCGGCAGCCATCAACGCCAGCGAAACACCAGCCAAGAGCCTCGAATAGCTGGATAAAACGGATCGGACGAACATCGGAGGACACTCCCTCGGCTGCAATGAGAGGAATGTCAACTAATCACTGATGAAAGTCAATATTCGTCAGTCATCAGGAAAGCGTGATCGTTAAGAGGTGGTAACCTCCGCGGTTGCCCTTGGCGGAAGTCTGGGCTGTTAGAAGAAAGCGTCGCGCCGCGGGCCCTCCGGAGGGCCAGGCGGAAATGGGCCCTGGCTTTCGCCAGGGCGATTTTCGAGGCTACCGCCCCTGTTCGGCGAACTCGTGCTTGCTGTCGTGGCCGCCGATGAAGACCAGGATGCCGGCGATCAGCGGCAGCACCGCGAGCACGAACAGTCCGCTCGAGGTCTGGCCGGTGGCTTCCTTGACCCAGCCGATCAGATAGGGCCCGCCGAAGCCGGCGAGATTGCCGATCGAGTTGATCAGGGCGATGGCGCCGGCCGCCGCCGTGCCGGAGAGCCAGGCGGTCGGCAGGGTCCAGAACACGCCGAAGCAGCAGAACACGCCGATCGCGGCGACCGTCAGCACGATCATGGTCAGGGTGGGATCGGTGAGATAGCTGGAGACGCCGAGCGCGATGGCGGTGAGCAGCAACGGCGCGCCGACATGCATCACGCGCTCGCGCGTTGCGTCCGAGTGCCTCGCCCACAGGATCATCGCGATGGTGCCGAACAGATACGGGATCGCGGTGACGAAGCCGGTCTGGGCGTTGGTGAGGCCGAACGCCTTGACGATCTGCGGCAGCCAGAACTGCATGCCATAGAGCGCGCCGACGAAGCCGAAATAGACCAGGGCGAGCATGATCACCTTCGGTGAGGTCAGCGCCTCACTGAGCGACAAATGCTTCACCGCCTGCTTGGCCGCGATCTCGGCGTCGAGCTTGGTCTTGAGCCAGGCTTTCTGCTCGGCCGTGAGCCAATCCGCCTTCTCCGGCCTGTCGGTGAGATAGAACCAGGTGACGATGCCGAGCAGCACGGAAGGAATGCCCTCGATGATGAACAGCCACTGCCACCCCTTCAGGCCCATCGCGCCGTCCAGCCCGAGCAGCAGGCCGGAGACCGGGGCGCCGATCACAGTAGAGACCGGCACGGCGATGGCGAAGGCCGCAAGGAAGCGGGCGCGATATTCGGCCGGATACCAATAGGTGAGATAGAGGATGATGCCCGGGAAGAAGCCGGCTTCGGCGACGCCGAGCAGAAAGCGCAGCACGTAGAAGCTCGTGACGCCGCTCGTGAGCGCCATCAGCGCCGAGATGATGCCCCAGGTCACCATGATGCGGGCGATCCAACGGCTGGCGCCGAACTTCTCCAGCGCCAGATTGCTCGGCACCTCGAAGATGAAATAGCCGATGAAGAAGATGCCGGCGCCCCAGGAGAAGATCAGCGGCGTGAATTTCAGCTCGGCATTCATGGTCAGCGCAGCGAAACCGAGATTGACGCGGTCGAGATAGGAGAAGAAGTAGGCCAGCACCAGGAACGGGATCAGGCGCCAGGAGATGGCGCGGATCGTCGAGGTCTCGATTTCCGACTTGGCTGCGCCGGTCGAACCGGCATAGGTCGTGGTCTGGCTCATGGCTTCCCCCGGGGTTGTTGCTTTTATGGGCTGATCCGGGGTTTTGAGCATCGCCGCAAAAGAGTCAATGGAGCAAGCAATGCATCAGGCGCAACCGGTCAAACCCATTGCGCCGCTACGGACATCGCTGATCCGCGCCGGTCTGGCGCTGGCCGTGATCGCATGCGGATTGTCATTGCGCTGGTACGGCTTTCCGCTCGGCCTTTCCGCCTTCGTGGTGAAGTACGGCGGCTCGCTGCTATGGGCAACGATGGTGTTTCTGCTGGTCGGCGTTTTGCTGCCAAGGCTGTCACGGGCGCAGATCGCAGCCATCGCAATGGCGATCGCAGTCGTGGTGGAGTTTTCCCGGCTGGTGCATACGCCATGGCTCGACGCGTTCCGGCTGACCACGGCCGGAGCGTTGCTGCTTGGGCGCATCTTCTCGCCGTGGAATTTGCTGGCTTACGCGGTCGGGATTGCGTTCGGCGTTTGGATTGATCGATTGGCGGCGATGCGTAGGGTGGGTTAGCGCAGCGTAACCCACCAACCTCTGCGTCTGCGAAAACAGACTGTGGTGGATTACGCTTCGCTAATCCACCCTACGATCAGTCGGCCAGTTGAAACCGCTCGAACCGATCGAGCTCCTCCTCGATCTTCCGTTTGAGCTCCTTGCGCCCCGCGGTCTTCTTCCCCTCGCCGACCCAGGTCCATTTCTGCATCAGCAGCTTCTTTGCCTGCCGGTCGGTCTTCAGATCGAGCGCGGCGACGATCTCGTCCCCGACCAGCACGGGGAGCGCGAAATAGCCGAGCTTGCGTTTGGCCTTCGGCACATAGGCCTCGAACAAATGGTTGTAGCCGAAGATGAGATTGGTGCGCTTGCGCTGGATGATCAGCGGATCGAACGGCGAGAGGATATGGACGAGATCCGGCGGCGCGCGCTCGCCCGGCTCAAGCGCAGAAGGCAGTGCCCAGTGCTCCTGCTTGCCGGCACCGTCGATGGCGACAGGCACGAGCTCGCCACGGCGGACGCGCGAGGCGATCAGGGCAGCCACCGCCGGCTTGCGCGGCGCGTCGAGATGGCAGACCGAATCGAGGCTCACGACACCTTGCGATCGCAGCGCGCGATCGAGCAGATAGGCCGTAATGTCCTTTGCCGATGCCGGCTTCGGCAGCTTGTCCCAGCCGAAATGGCGCGTCATCAGCTCATAGGTCTTGAGCATGCCCTGTCGCTCGCTGACGGTCACGGCACCGGTATAGAAGGCGAGCTGCAATGCCCGCTTCGAGGGCTTTCGGCTTTGCCAGAGATGCTCCTTCTCGGTGAGCACGTCGTCCTCGATGTCGCGGATCGTCAGCGGACCGGCGCGCACCAGCCGCATCACCTTGCGCATGTCGGCCGGCTTCACCGAGGCGAACCATTTGTGCCCCTCGCGGCGGTGCTCGCGCATCGCCGGCAGGAAGAAGCGGAAGTCGCCGGCCGGCACATAGGACAACGCATGCGTCCAATATTCAAACACGCTCTTGTCGACGCTCTGGGCGTGGCGCAGGTCGGCGCGGCGGTAGGACGGGATCCGGCTGAACAGGATGTGGTGATGGCAGCGCTCGATCACGTTGATGGTGTCGATCTGCACATAGCCGAGATGGGCGACCGCATCTGAGACGGCTTGCGCGCCGTCACCGAACGGCGCGCGCTCGTCCAGCCGCTGGGCATGAAGCCAGATTTGCCGGGCCTGTTTCGTGGTGATTGGAATCGGTTTGGGCGCGCGGGACATTGCAGGAGGGAATGTAGCGGAATTCGCGCCGGGAGAAAGAAGCGGACCGGATTCAGCAAAAGAAAAGCCGCGCTGCCATCTGCTGACAGCGCGGCCGCTTGGCGTGGCCGAGGCCCTATTTCATCATCATGGCTTTCTGCGCCTTCATGTAATGCATGCAGCCGCCCTTCATCTTGCCATTGCTCATATCGGTATTGGCCATGGCCATTTCCTTGTTGGCCGCGACCTTGGCCGGGGTATCGGCCGTGCCCATCATCATGGCTGTCGATTTCATCATGTTATCGCCGGTGCACGCCATCATGGCGGCGGATGCCGGTGAAAGGGAAAGCGTGAACGCGACAAAAGCGGCGGCTGTGAGCAAGATCTTCATCGAAAAGTCTCCTCCGTAAAACGAAACCGGCGTCATGCCGGCCTTCGCAATACGTATTCTCCGGCGAAGACGTTTCGGGGAGAAGACAATTTTCTTGCTGCGCTGCGAAGGCGGAGGGCTCAGCGGCCAGCTTTCGGGGCTTTGGACCGGTCGCCAACGCTGCCTGTTGCGACATCGGGTTCACACGAGGCCTTGCCGCGCTCCTCCGCCTGGCAGCGATAGACACTGCCGGTGAGACGATCGACCAGCCACATATTCTCGTCGGTCGGCGCTTGAAGCCCGACATAGCGGGAGGTCAGCCCCGTGATCAGGGTCGACAGCAGGATCGCCACCGCGATCATCGCCGCGCCGACGTAGATGGGCATGGAGCTCAGGGACACGGACCGATCCGGCGGGCCACTGCGATAGAACTGGTAATCACTCGGCCTCGGCACTGGATGGAACTCGGCTCCCTTCGTTGCGCTTGTCGGAGGCTCCGCCCTAGGCGTCCATCTGGCCGAAAAATTGTCCGCAGACAGGCCATCACGCGACGGCTTTGCGACAATCGGTCAGCACAGGTTTCCCTGAGTGAACCGGGCCCCGGCCCCCGAGCGGCACCTGGGCGCGCGGTCCTCAGTGATGCGGATCACGACAGGACTGCGACGGCTCGAACGCTCGCCGGGCAGCGTGCGACCACTCTCTTCACGCGCCAGCGTCCGTCCTCGGAGTGGACCGCGGGGCGGCCCTCCACGAAACCCGAAACCGCTCGAAATTCGCTGCCATGGCCCCGGAGGGCCCCGTTTCCACCGTGACCAAGATCACACCAGGGCTTTTGAACCTGCCCTATGCTTGCAGCATCAAATAGCCATCAGGCGTCACAACGAGGATACGACAATGACCCGTTTCAATAAGTCTTTTGCACTGAAGGCGATGACCCTCTCGGCACTTCTGTCGATGACGGCCGGCTTGGCTATGGCCGGCGACGGCAATGTCTCGACCAACCAGATCCTGGATGCATTGAAGCCGAAGTCGACGACCCGCGGCCTGTCCGCAGGTCCGCAGGTCGATCCGGCCGTGCAGGCCAAGGAATCGACGTTCCTGAACACCGTGCGCAACCGCTCGACGCGGTCGCTGTCGACGGGCGAGCGCGAGCAGATTGCCGAGCTCGCCGCGACCAAGCCGAAGATCGATCTGGAGATCCAGTTCGACTACAACTCGGCCGACATCGCCCAGACGTCAGTGCCGTCGGTGCAGGCGCTCGGCAAGGCGCTGTCCGACCCCTCGCTGAAGGGCTCGACCTTCGTGGTCGCCGGCCACACCGATGCGGTCGGCACCGAGGGATACAATCAGGGGCTCTCCGAGCGGAGGGCTGACACCATCAAGAAATATTTGGTGCAGAATTACGGCCTCACCGGCACCGATCTCGTCACCGTCGGCTACGGCAAGACCAAGCTGAAGGACACCGCCAACGGCGCCGACCCGATCAACCGCCGCGTTCAGGTCGTGAACATGGACACCAAGACCGCGTCGAAGTAATTCCCAGGTCATCGCCCATAAAGGCGCCGCCTGCCGTTCCCCCGGCAGGCGGCGATGTCATATCCAGCTTTGGAAGAGCATCAGCCGGTTGAAGGTCTGCATCGATGTGCCGACGAAGGCCGCCGAGATCGGCAGCATGGCGGCAAAGCCTGCTGCCGCGACCGCGACATAGGCCCACAACAGCCAGCGTGGCAGACCGTCCCGGCGCAGCACGTAGACCAGTGCAAGCGACGCCACGGTCGCGGCCGGCAGATAGTAATAGATGAAGGCGAGCGTGCGCGGCAGCAACGCCCAGGCGAGCCAGGATCCGAAATAGAAGGCCACGATCAGGAACGCATCCCGGCGGCGCGCGACGACGAAGTCGCGCAGCACGACGGCGAGCGCGAGCAGCGCCGGCCACAGCACCAGGGGGTTACCGAGGAAGACGACCGCGGAGACATTGTCGTCCGCGCCCTTGTCGAACAGGAACCACACCGGGCGCGCGAGCAGCGGCCATGACGGCCACGCGCTCATATAGGTGTGGCCGGCGATGGCAGTGGTGGTGTTGTCGGCGAAGATCCGGCGCTGCGCCTCGACCAGATCCGGCAGCGACACGCCGTAGAGCGGGACGAAGGCCGCAAGATATGTCGCCACGGGCAGGACGACGAAGCAGAGCACGACGTGATGTAGTCTGAAGTCGGGCCAGAGATCGGGCCGGTACCAATCCCCCGGCTTCGCGTCGGCAAACATAGTGTGCCAGCCCTGCATCAGGCGGATCACCGCGACGATGACGATGCAGATTCCGAGCGGAAACAGGCCGCTCCATTTGCAGGCCGCAGCACAGCCGAACAGGCTGCCGGCAGCCGCGAACATTGCGTGAGGCCGGTCCTTTCGAAAACCGTGCATGAAGGCGGCAATTGCGAGCAGGCCGAAGCCGAGCGCAAAAATGTCGAGCATCGCGACGCGCGCCTGCACGTACAGCATCTGGTTGCAGCCGGCGATCAGCGCAGCGGCGATCGCAGGCCCTTGCGCGGCGAACAGTGCGAGGCCGCACAGATAGATCGCGACGATCGCGAGGGCGCCAAACAACGCCGCGGGATAGCGCCAGCCCAGCGCGGTGTCGCCGAAGACCGCGATCGATAGCGCGATCAGCTCTTTCGCCAATGGCGGATGCATCGGATTGAGCATCGGCTGCGACATCGATGGTGCCAGCATCTGCCGCGCCGCCGGCACGTAGTGCACTTCGTCGAAGACGAACTTCTCCGGCGTCGAGAGGCCGATCAGCAATGCGAGATGCGTGACCAGGAAAATCGCGACAGCAATCACTGCGCTCCGCGACACCTTCGGAACCGCCGGCAAGTCGAGTCGCATTTGTGGGGATGTTTTGCGTGGCAAATTTGCGTCACCGCGGAGAATAATAGAGATCGCGGTTTTCATTGAACGCATTCTGCCGCAACTGTCACTAAGCATAACGCAGGTCTCGCGCTGCTTGTGATAATTCCGCCACATCGCAAGCGTGCCTGATCCGGTACGATCAGGGACACATCGATCGGTTGCGAAATGAATTTGCGTTTCTGGCTTTTCTCCACGCTCTTCTCGACCGCCTTGTGCGTGGCCCCTTGCGCGCACGCGCAGACGCGCGTCGGTGAAGCCGTCGTGATCCAGAATGAAGTCGTTCGCGTCGCCGCGACAACGACGCCGATCAGCGTCGGCGACAGCATGCTGCGGGACGAGACCGTGCGCACCGGCGCCGGCAGCGCGGCGCGCTTCGTGATGGCCGACAGCACCAATCTGTCGCTCGGTCCGAGCGCGACGCTCAAGCTCGACCGCACCGTCTTCAACGACGAGCACAGCTATCGCGACGTCGCAATCCGCATGACGACCGGCGCATTCCGTTTCGTCACCGGGCATTCCGAGAAGACTGCCTACAAGATCACGACCCCGCTCGCGACCATCGGCGTGCGGGGAACCACGCTCGATATCCTGTCCCAGCGCGGCCGCTCGGTCGTCGTGCTGCAGGACGGCGCCGCCAGTGTCTGCACGACGAGCCAACAATGCGTGCAGCTCACCCAGCCCGGCGACACCGCAATCATCACCTCGACCGGCGGCAAGGTCTCTATCAGCAAAACCAACACGCCGCCCTGGACCTTTGCCGCGACCTGCGCCGCGAGCGCGGGATTGTGCGCGGTCAACCAATATGCGGACGCGTCGCCGACCATCACGCCCGCCGTCCATGACGACGGCATGCTGTGCGGACGCTGACGATGGCGGTATTCAACGTCAGGCGCTTCATCGTCGCGAGCGTGCTGACCGCCGCGGCTACGTTTGCGTTTGCCGCGTTCGATGGCCGTGCGGCAGCCGCCGCCACGATTTGCGAGTCCGAGTGCGGAGAGCCGACGCCGTCCCCTTCGCCGACATATTCACCGACGCCGACCTACAGCCCCTCGCCCTCGCCCAGCCCCTACCCGTCATCGTCGCCGAGCCCTTTTCCGTCCTCCTCGCCGAGCCCGACGCCGACGCCAACCGGCGCGGATTCCAGCGGCGGCTCGATCGGCGGCCTTGCCAATCAGCGCTTCAACCAGATGATCACCAACCGGGTGCTCGGCACGGTGCTGCTCGGCGTCAACGAGCAGGTCAATTGCAGCAACTGCGTCAGCGCGTTCGGCTCCGCCGGCTCGTTCTCGGCCGGCATCCACGGCCGCAAGGAGCTGACCAACAATCTGTCGCTGCTCGCCGGCATCGCCTACACGCAATACAGCGAGGGCGGCTACAACATCACCAGCGCCCCGATCGGTGCGTTCGCGCTGCGCTATGACTTCACCGACTGGGGCTCGTCGCGTCCGTTCTTCGACGTCGGCACGATCCTGACGCCGTGGGAGAAGGCGCGCTACACCCGCAGCTACAACACCAGCCTCGGCCCGGTTAGCGTCACGAGTTCGACCAACGCCGCGAACTACGCCGTCTACGGCCGCGCCGGCTGGATAAGTCGCGTGTCGCCCCGCGACGAGGTCGCCGCCTCGATCGAGGTCTGGCAGCTCTGGCAGCGCGTCTCGGGCTACACGGACAGCGCAGCGGCGTTCAATCCGTTCGACGCCAGCATCACGACCGGCACCGACCGCACCAGCCTGGTCAAGATCGGCGGCCAGTGGACGCATCTCTACGGCAGCAATATCGAGGCCAACATCAATGGCGGCTGGGTGCAGTCGTTCGCTGCCCACAGCGGCATCGTTGCCACCGTGACCGGCGACGGCGTGGTAGTGCCGACCATGGGCAACCAGGGCTGGTTCGAATATGGCGGCCGGCTCGGCTTCCGCGTGCAGAAGGGCTGGATCGTGGACCTGTTCGCCAACGGCACGCTCGGCCCGCAGCCGGTCGGCAACACCATCCATGGCGGCGTGGGGCTGCGGATCAATTATTAGCGGCGGAGCCTTCGCCTCAAATTCCGGCGTCGTGCCCCGGCTCGACCGGGGCATCCAGGACGCCGCGGCCTATCGATTGACCAACGGCCGTCTCGGCGTACCGGATCGCCCGGTCAAGCCGGGCGATGACAGCGAGTATGCGGCAAGGGCACGCCCTTCACGCCGCCGACTTGCCCTCGAACGCGCGGCGCAAAGTTTCCACGTCCAGCTTGACCATCTTCATCATGGCCTGCATCGCGCGTGCGGCAGCCGCCTTGTCAGGGCTCGAAAGGAACTCGAACATCACCTTCGGCACGACCTGCCAGGCCACACCCCAGCGATCCCTGAGCCAGCCGCACTGCTCTTCCTTGCCGCCATGGGCCAGGAACGCATTCCAGACGCTGTCGACCTGGGCCTGATCGTCGCAATGGATCATCAGCGAGATCGCGTGGGTGTATTCCATTTTCATGCCGCCGTTGAGCGCGACCAAAGGCTGTCCCGCCACCGTGAACTCGACCACCAGCACGGAGCCTTCCTTGCCGGACGGGCCATCTGAAACGTTGCGCTGAACATGCGTGATCGCCGAATTCGGAACGAGCGAGACGTAGAACTTCGCGGCTTCCTCGGCATCGCCGTTGAACCACATGCAGGGCACGAGCTTGGACATCTTGAATGCTCCTCTTCGGTTTCTTGCTGTTGTGGGCTTGGATCAGGCGTTCGCCATGTCGGACTGCGCCGCGAAGGCCGCCATGTCCATCCAGTTCACGCCCCACATGTGGCCGTCCGGATCCTCGAAGCTGCGGCCGTACATGAAACTGTATTCGTCCTTCGGGCTGGGATCGGCCACCCCGCCTGCAGCCTCGGCCCTGCTGACGATATCGTCGACCTCGGTCCGGCTGTCGGCGGACAGGCAGAACAGCGCCTGGTTTGAGGTCTTTGCATCCGAGATCGGCTTCGGCGTGAACTGACGGAATTTCTCGTGGGTCGTCAGCATCGCGTAGATGGTCTCGGAAAAGACCATGCAGCTCGCCGTTTCATCGCTGAATTGCGGGTTCCTGGTCGCACCGACCGCCTCATAAAACGCAGTGGCGCGCTTGAGGTCGGTCACGGGCAAATTGAGGAAAATCATCCTGGGCATCGGAGCTCCTTGGGCGGGGTTCTGCCCAAGGACGGACGGCCAGGCGGCGATCCGACACGGCTTCCGGATCTTTTTTTGGACCTTGCCTGCGAGGTTCCGTCGCACAGAACCCGCTGGCTTTCAGGCGCTCCTCACTTCTTCTCGTTCGGATCGCGGTGAATGGGATCGACCCACAGCACGGTCTCAGGCTTCTCGATCGGCTCGATGTCGAGGTTGACCGCGACCGCCTCGCCGTCGCTGCGCACCAGGACGCATTCCAGCACCTCGTCCGCGCTGGCGTTGATCTCCTGATGCGGCACATAGGGCGGGACGAAAATGAAGTCGCCGGGGCCGGCCTCCGCGGTAAATTGCAGGCTCTCGCCCCAACGCATCCGCGCCTTGCCCTTCACCACGTAGATGACGCTTTCGAGATGGCCATGGTGGTGCGCGCCGGTCTTGGCGTCGGGCTTGATGCTGACCGTACCCGCCCACAATTTCTGCGCACCGACGCGCGCGAAATTGATCGCGGCCGCGCGGTCCATGCCCGCCGTCGACGGCACGTTGGTATCGAGCTGGTTGCCGGGAATGACGCGCACGCCGTCATGTTTCCAGCGATCGTCGTGATCGTGGTCATGGTGGGAATGCGAATGGTCATGGCCGGTCATGAGACTTGCTTTCTGTTGGTTCCGTGTGCGGCAAACTAACCCAAAGCCGCGACATCGAGCCATAACAAAATCGGAACCCTCATAGCCGTCGAACGTTGTCCTAGCGAGCAAAACGCGAGGAGAGTTTCATGGGTAGCACGACCGACAAGATCAAGGGCACCGCAAATGAGGCAATGGGCAAGGCCAAGCAGGGCGTCGGTGAAGCCACCGGGTCCGAGCGCCTGAAGGGTGAAGGTGCAGTCCAGGAAGTGAAGGGCAAGGGCCAGCAGGCCATGGGCGATGCCAAGGACGCCGCGAAGGACGCGGTTGATCGCGCAGCCGCTGCGGCCAAGCGCGCGACGGAGTAAGACGAGATAACACGTCGCACTGAAAGCGAAAGACCGGCCGAGGGGCCGGTCTTTTGTTTGTGGGCTTACTTCACCCCGAGCAATTCCACGTCAAACATCAGCGTGGCGTTCGGCGGAATCACGCCGCCTGCGCCGCGGGCGCCATAGCCGAGCTGCGGCGGAATGATCAGCGTACGCTTGCCGCCGACCTTCATGGAGGCAACGCCCTCGTCCCAGCCGGCGATGACGCGCCCCTTGCCGATCGGGAATTCGAACGGCTCGTTGCGGTCAACCGACGAATCGAATTTCTTGCCCTTCTGGCCGTTCTCGTAGAGCCAGCCGGTGTAGTGCATCACGCAGATCTGGCCGGGCTTGGGCGAAGCGCCGGTGCCGGCGACGCTGTCGGTGATCTGCAAACCTGAAGCTGTGGTCATGGTCTTCCCTGCGGTCTGGGCCGAGGCCGTGGTGGAAACGAAATCGGACACGCCGGCGATCACGGTGATCGCGAGTGCCGACATGATGGCGAGGAGCACGCGCTGTAAACGCTGCATAAGAGACCTTCCGTTTGAGGCGCAAGGTGTCTAGCGCAACGCCGACGCCGTTTCCACCCCTCACACCTCGATATTTTCGAGCCGCACGGGCAGCTTGCGGATGCGCCGGCCCGTGGCGTGATAGATCGCATTGCAGATCGCCGCATTGGTGCCGACATTGGCGAGCTCGCCGAGGCCCTTCACGCCTGCCGGGTTGATGTGATCGTCCTGCTCGGAAAGCAGGATCACCTCGACGCCGAGCACGTCGGCATTCACGGGCACGAGATAGTCGGCAAGATTGTCGTTGACGTAGCGTGCATTGCGCTCGTCGATCTCGGTGGCCTCCAGCAGCGCCGAGGACATGCCCCAGATCAGGCCGCCCATGAGCTGGCTGCGCGCCGTGCGCGGGTTCATGATGCGGCCCGCCGCGAACGCTCCCACCAGCCGGGGGCAGCGAATTTCATGGGTAAAGCGATTGACGCGGACTTCGACGAACTCGGCGCCGAAGGCGTAGGCGATCTTGTCCTTCATCTGATGGCCACCGACGAGCCGCGCGTGCCCGCTGTGCATCGCCGTGAAGGAATCCAGCGGCGCGCCTTCGGGCTTCCACTCGCCGTATTCCTCGACGATACCGACGCCGAGCGCGTCGAAGGCCTTCTCAAGATCGAGAGGACGATCGCTCTGCGCCGCCTGCGTGCTCGGCGCCTGGCTGATGCCGACAGTCTCCTTGGCCTTATCGGTGAGGCTGTCGCTCGGCATTACGGCCTTGAACAGCCTTTGACGAATCCGGTCGCACACCATCATTACCGCCGAGCAGGTGCTGGCAGTCGAGTTCGAACCGCCGGCAACAGGCGCCGGCGGCAGATCGCTGTCACCCAGGAAGACCGCGACCTTCTCCAGGGGCACGCCGAGCCGCTCGGCCGCGGTCTGGGCGATGACGGTATACGCACCGGTGCCGATCTCGTGACCGGCGATCTCGACCCGGGTACGGCCGTCGCGCTGGAGGCGAACGCGCGCGGCAGAGGGCGCCATCTGCGTCGGATAGCAGGTGGCGGCACAGCCATAGCCGACCAGCCAGTCGCCGTCCGACATCGATTTCGGCTGCGGCGAGCGCTGCGACCAGCCGAACGCCCTGGCGGCCTCGTCGAAGCACGCCATCAATGACCGCGACGTATAGGGCTTGCCGCCGATCGGCTCCATGGTGGTGTCGTTGATGCGGCGGAGCTCGACGGGGTCCATGTTCAGCTTCACCGCGAGCTCGTCCATCGCGCTCTCCAGCGCGAAGAGATACGGAACCTCCGGCGGGGAGCGCATGAAGCCGGGCGTATTGCGGTCGGCGCGCACGATCGACACCAGACTGGCGACGTTCGGGCAGGCATAGAGCCGCGTCGTGGTCTTGGTGCCGCCGACGCAATAGGGATCCGGGCGCGACGAAACCTCCGCGCCGTCGTGCCTCAAGGCCACCAGCTTGCCGTCCCGACCCGCACCAAGCCTGATCTCATGGCGCGTCTCGGCGCGGTAGGTGGCGATGGTGAACCCCTGGTCACGGGTCGGCACCAGCTTGATCGGCCGGTTCAGGCGTTTGGCAATGCCTGCGATGATGGCGGTGCGGGGCGTCATCGAGCCGCGCGACCCAAAGCCGCCGCCGACATAGGGATTGACGACGCGGACCTTGTCGGCGTCGATGCCGAGCTGCTCGGCGACGCCGTTCTTCAGGCCGTACACATACTGGCTGCCCTCGTAGATGACGAGCTCGTCGCCCATCCAGGCGCAGCTCGTCGTAAACAGCTCCATCGGGTTGTGGTGCTGGGTCGGCGTTTCATAGGAGGCGGTGAGCTTGACCTCGGCCGCGTCGAACGCCTTTGCGAAATCGCCGACCTCCGGGTCTTCCTTGAACTGTGCGTTCTGTCCCTTTGCCGCTGCCGTGGTGGTCCCTGGCGACTCGAAGCTCGCACTCGGCGCTACGGCCGTGTAGCTGACCTTGACGCGATTGGCGGCTTCGCGCGCCGCCTCGTAACTCTCGGCGATGACGACGGCGATGATCTGGCCGTCATGGGCGATGTCCGCCGATTTCAGCGGCTGGATCGTTGTGCCGGCATAGCCGCCATTGCTGAACAGTTTCGATTCCTTCAGCTTCGGAGCGTTGTCGTGCGTGACGATGTCGATCACGCCGCGGACCCGCCTGGCATCGTCGAGATCGAAACTGTCGATGCGGCCCTTGGCGATGGCGCTCGTGACCAGGACTGCGTAGGCTGGATTGTCGAGCGGCATGTCGGACGCATAAGTCGCCCGGCCCGTGACCTTTGCGGCCGCGTCATAGCGCGGCACGGGACGGCCCATGTTTGCTTTCGGCTCGGGAGCTGCAGCGGTCATGATCAGATCTCCATCGTTACGGCCTGCTGGAGCGCGCGCGCCACCACGCGCCTGCCGAGCGCGATCTTGAAGCCGTTGTGCCGGCGGCTCCTGGCGTCGGCAAACGCGGCATCGGCCACACGCTGCGCCAGACCGTCGTCGAATGTCTGTCCCTTCAGCAGCGCCTCCGCCTCGCGCGCCCGCCACGGCACGGTGGCGACGCCGCCGAGCGCGACACGCGCGTCCCTGATCGCGCCATCCTGCACGTCGAGCGCGACCGCAGCCGACGACAGCGCGAACTCGTAGGACTGACGGTCGCGCGCCTTGAGATACACCGAGCGCGGCCAGCGGCCGGGAATGGAGAACGCAGAGATCAGCTCACCGGGCCGAAGCGTGGTCTCGATGTCCGGCGTCTTGCCGGGTGCCTTGTGCAAGCCTGCGAAGGGCAGGTTGCGCGTGCCGGACCTGCCGGTGATCTCGACCATCGCATCGAGCGCGATCAGGGCCTGCGCAAAATCGCCGGGATAGGTCGCGATGCACTGATCGGACGTGCCGAGCACCGCATGCATGCGATTGACGCCATCCATCGCGGCACAGCCCGAGCCAGGATTGCGTTTGTTGCAATTCTCATAGGAGACATCACGGAAATAGCTGCAACGCGTTCGCTGCATCACGTTGCCGCCGAGCGTCGCCATGTTGCGCAGCTGGGCGCTGGCGGCGAGCTTCAGGGAATTCGCGATCACCGGATAGTTGCGCTGGATCTCGGCATGCGCGGCCACGTCGGACATCTTCGCCAGCGCGCCGAGCCGCAAGCCGTCACTGCCGAGCTCGATCGCCGACCAGCTGCGCGCAAGCGGATTGATATCGACGATCGCGGCGGGCCGCATCACGTCGAGCTTCATCAGGTCGATCAGCGTGGTGCCGCCCGCGAGCGGCTGCGCTGTAGCCTTGGTCAGCGGATTGTTCGCAGCCGCGGCAGCACTGAGCGCCTGCACGGCCATGTCGGGGTCTGTTGCCCTTTGATATGAAAACGGTCGCATGCGCCTAGCCTTTCATGATCTCGGGCGCGGCCTGCTTCACGGCGGCGACGATGTTGGGATAGGCGGCGCAGCGGCAGATGTTGCCGCTCATGTATTCGCGGATGTCGGCCTCGCTGCCCGCATGGCCCTCCTTGACGCAGGCCACGGCGGACATGATCTGGCCCGGCGTACAATAGCCGCATTGAAATGCGTCGTTGTCGACGAAGGCCTGCTGCATCGGATGCAGATGATCGTCGGTGGCAAGGCCTTCGATCGTCGTGATCTCCTGCCCCTCGGCCGCGAGCGCGAGCGTCAGGCACGAGACCACGCGTCGATCGTCGATCAGCACCGTACAGGCACCACATTGGCCGTGGTCGCAGCCCTTTTTGCTGCCGGTGAGCTTGAGATGCTCCCGCAGCGCGTCGAGCACCGTCGTGCGCGCATCGATGTGCAGACGCTTGTCCTTGCCGTTGACCCGCAGCGTGACATCGACGGGGAGCGCCGGATCCTGGGCGGCCGACACGCTCGCATCCTGCGTAGCCGCACGCGCCGCCATCGGGACCAGCGCACTGCCGGCAGCGCCCGCCATGAAGGCGCGCCGATCGAATCCGGATGGTCCGGAACCTGCTTTTTCGGACATGGAGGGCCTCCGCCGCTTCGGGCAAGCAGCGCACGCCTGCACTGCTCATCGGCCCTTAACCTGAAGCAATGAGCTCCGTTCCGAACGAGAAAGGGCGACGCAGCAAATGCCGCGTCGCCCCTTCGTCAACTTTTCCTGATCTTGGGCGGGGAACTCCGTCCCGCGGCGGTCAGTATCCCAGCGCGCAACCATCCTTGCGCGGATCGGAACCGCCGGTGAGCGTGCCCTTGTCCCAGTCGATCCAGATCGCCTGCGCGCCGCCGAGCGGACCGACGACGCTGGTGGTCTTGTGGCCGAGCTTCTTCAGGCCTTCGACGATCTCGGCCGGCACGCTGTCCTCGAGCTGGTACTGGCCCTCGTAATGCAGGCCGCGCGGCATATCGATCGCCTCCTGCACGTCGCAGCCATAATCGAGAATGTTGGTCACGACATGGGTCTGGCCAACCGGCTGATATTGTCCGCCCATCACCGCGAACGGCATCACGGAACGGCCGCCCTTGGTGAGCAGGCTCGGCATGATCGTGTGCAGCGGACGCTTGCCACCAGCGATGCAATTGGGGTGGCCGGGCTGGATGCGGAAGCCGCCGGCGCGATTCTGGAGCAGGATGCCGGTCTTGTTCGAGACGATGGCCGAGCCGAAGGAATGCGCAACCGAGTTGATGAACGAGCAGACGTTGCGGTCCTTGTCCACGACGGTGATGTAGATGGTTGAGGGATTCATCGGCGGCGCGACGTTCGGCAGGTCGAGCATGCCGTCCATGCGGATCTTGTCGATGTGCTCGTTGCCGTATTCCTTGGCGAGGATCTTGGCGACCTCGACCTGCATATGCTCGGGATCGGCGACATGCAGCTCGCGGTGCATGTAGGCGATGCGCGCGGCCTCGGCTTCGAGGTGGAAACGCTCGACGCTGAGAGGCGCGTATTTGGTCAGGTCGAACCGCGACAGGATGTTCAACATCAGCAGCATGGTGAGGCCCGGTCCGTTCGGCGGGCACTGCCAGACGTCGTAGCCCTTGTACATGGTACCGATCGGCGTCGTCGTCTCGGTGGTATGCGCGGCGAAATCGTCGAGCGTGTGCAGCCCGCCGATTCCGCGCAGGGTCTCCACCATGTCTTCGGCGATCGGGCCCTTGTAGAAGGCGTCGCGGCCGTCCTTGGCGATCGCCCGCAGTGTCTTGCCGAGCTCCGCCTGTCGGATGACGTCGCCGGCCACCGGCGGCTTGCCGTGCGGCAGCAGATACCGCTCGGTGTTGGTGCCAGCCTTCAGCTTCTCGAACTGGTTCTTCCAGTCGAAGGCGATGCGAGGAGCGACGACGTAGCCTTCCTCGGCCGCCTTGATCGCAGGCTGAAGCAGCCGGTCGAAGCCGAACTTGCCGTGATCGCGCAAGACGGTCGCAAAGGCGTCGATCACGCCGGGGATCGAGACCGCATGCGCCGAGGTCAGCGGCACGGAATTGATCTTGCGCTCGAGATACCAGTCGGCGTTCGCCGCCTTCGGGGCGCGGCCGGAGCCGTTATAGGCGATGATCTTGCCCTCACCGCGCGGCTGGATCAGCGCAAAGCAGTCGCCGCCGATGCCGGTCGATTGCGGCTCGATCACCCCGAGAATGGCCGAGCCCGCGACGGCCGCGTCCACCGCCGTGCCGCCCTCGCGCAGCACCTCGATCGCGGCGAGCGACGCCTGCGGATGCGAGGTCGCCACCATCGCGTTGGTGGCGTGGACCGTGGACCTGCCGGGGAAATGGAAGTTTCTCATCGAATTCTTGCTCTCGTTGGCGTCTGGCGCGGATGGCGTGTCGTTTCGGAAAAAGTCGGGCCTACATGACACATTCCGGCCCGCCGGGGCAATGCTGGCATGCCAGGGAAATGGCTGCCATCCGTTGGGAATAGAGCTGCTCGTTGCGGGTTTTCCGGGCACGCTGCGCCTGCTAAACGGGCGCCATGATTTACAAGGTCGCCGCCTTCTACCAATTCGCCGCCCTGCCCGATTACCGCGAGCTGCGGGAGCCGTTGCGCGCGTTCTGCGCCAGCTTGGCGCTGAAGGGCAGCGTGCTGCTCGCGCAGGAGGGCATCAACGGCACGGTCGCGGGCCCGGGCGAGGCGATCGACGCCCTCGCCCAAGAGCTCGCGCACGGCGACATGTTCGGCGGCAGGTTGAACGATCTCGAATTGAAGTTCTCGACCGCCGAAGCGATGCCATTCGGCCGGCTCAAGGTGCGACTGAAAAAGGAGATCGTCACGCTGGGTGACGAAGCCGCCGATCCGACGCGGCAGGTCGGCACCTATGTCGATGCGAGCGAATGGAACGCGCTCATAGCGGCGCCCGATACGCTGGTGCTCGACACCAGGAATGCCTTCGAGGTGGCGATGGGGACGTTCGACGGCGCGCTCGACCCAGGCATCAGGAGCTTTGGCCAGTTCAAAGATTTTGCGGCCGAGCAGCTCGATCCGGCCAAACACCGCAAAATCGCGATGTTCTGCACCGGCGGCATCCGCTGCGAGAAGGCGAGCGCGCACCTGCTCGCGCGCGGCTTTGCCGAGGTCTATCACCTCAAGGGCGGCATTCTCAAATATCTGGAAGAGGTGCCGGAGGCGGAGAGCCGCTGGCGCGGCGAATGCTTCGTGTTCGACGAGCGCGTCGCGCTCGGCCATGGTTTGCAGCAACTTGGCTTGCAAGAATGTGGATTGCGCGAACGGGACAAGGACGCGGCACGTGACGAATGAGATCAAGACACTCGGCGAGCGCATCGACACGCTGGAGACGCGCCTCGCCTATCAGGACGACGCGATCGAGACGCTGAACCAGACCATCACCGCGCAGTGGAAGCAGATCGACGCGCTGACGCGGAGGATCGCGGAGCTCGGCGAGCGGCTGCAGGAGGCCGAGGCGAATGCGCCGGGAGCGACCAATGAGCGTCCGCCGCATTATTGAGCGGGGTTACTGACCGGACGCCTTGAGCAGGAGGTTGCTCACCTCGCCCGACATCATCAGCCGGTTGCGCCCGGCCTCCTTGGCGGCATAGAGCGCCTGGTCGGCGGCCTCGATCAGCGAGACCACGCCGGCCGTGCGCTCCAGCGCCGGCCGGCAAGCAGCACCGCCGAGCGAAGCGGTGACGCATCCAGCAACATGGTTGCTGGTGTGCACCAGGCCCGCATCACGGATCGCCCGTCGAATCCGGTCGCCGATCAGGGCGCAGCCCGCTGCGTCGGTGTTCGGCAGCAGCATGGCGAACTCCTCGCCGCCGTAGCGCGCCGCCAGATCGCCGGAACGATGCATCTCGGCGGCGATGATCTGCGCCACCTGCCGGAGGCAGGCATCGCCCGCGGGATGGCCGTATTCGTCGTTGTAAGACTTGAAGTGGTCGACGTCGATCATCAGCAAAGAGAGGCTGGAGCGCTCGCGATAGGCACGCGCCCACTCCTCCTTCACTCGTTCATCGAAGCGGCGACGATTGGCAAGCCCGGTGAGGCTGTCCTCGATCGCGAGCGTTTCCAGCCGGGTCTCGAGCTTCTTCTGCTCGGTGATGTCGCGCGAGATCGCGACCACGCCGTCGACGCGGCCATTCTCCTTGCGGGTCACCCGCATGGTCGATTCGAGCCAGACTTCGGCATTCTGCCGGTGCGCGTTGCGATAGGTGACGCGCACCTCCTCCTTCTCGCCGCGTTTCATGGCGTCGACGAGCGCCTGCACCTGCGGCCGGTCGTCCGCGTGAACGCCGGCGAGCGCGAGGGTCCCGATCAGCTGATTGGCGCGCCAGCCGACGACGCCAATCGACGACGGCGAGACATAGCGCAGCCGCTCGTCGAGCCCGATGCGGGTGACCATGTCACTGGAGCCTTCCGCAAGCAGTCGGAAATGCGCTTCCTTCTCGACCAGCGCGGCCGCCATGCTCTGGCCGCGTTGCAACTGCCGCACCAGCACCGCACCGATGATCGCGATCAGCATGACCAGCGCGAGCACGTAGAGCATGCGAGAGGTCGCCGCAGCACGCCAGGGCGCCAGCAATTCGGCCTTGTCGACGGTCGCGAGCAGGACCAGCGGATACCGGCCAGAGCGCTTGAAGAAGCTGACGCGTTCGGCGCCGTCGAGCGGCGACTTGAAATGATAGGCGCCGCCCGGCCGCTGCAGGCTGGCGTCGCGGAACAGCGGCGTATCGGCAACGCTGCGACCGACGAACCTGTCGTTGCTCGGGTTGCGCGCGATGATCAGGCCGTCGCCGTGCGTCAACGCCACCGAGCTGTTGCGGCCGATCTCGAACTGTTCGTAGAAATGCGAGAGATAGTTGGAGCTGATGGTCGCGAGCACCACGCCGCCGAAGCTGCCGTCGGGCTTGTTGAACCGCCGCGACAAGGTGACGACCCATTCGCCGTCGAGCAGGCTCTTCACGGGACGGCCGACATGGGGCTCCCGTTTCGGCGAGAGCTGGTGATAACGGAAGAACGCGTCGTCGTTGAGAGTCGAGCCGATCGTGCCGGGCGAGGTCAACCAGTTGCCGTGTTCGTCGATGATGGCGAGGCTGTGGACACGCTCCATCGCCTTCTTGCGCGCCTCCAGCAGGGTTCTGAGCTTGGCGATCGTGGCCGGCTCGGCGCCGTCCATCTCCAGCCGGCTGACGACACCGACGACGCCTGAGTCCAGCAGATCGAGGCTGTCCTCGGCATGCTGCGTCAGCGAGCGAGCAACATTCGCCATCTCGGTCTCGGCACCCTTGAGCACCGCGTCGCGCGCCGCCCATTCGCGCCAGCCGCTGACGCCGAGGATGGCCACGCAGGTCAGCGCGACGAACGCAGCCGCTCGCAGCGGCAGGCGGCTCCATCCGGCTCTTTGGGTCACAGCGCTCATGCAGCAGAAATCTCCGATCTCCGGAACTTCTGCTGCTTCTGTTATTGAACTCTGAAACGCCGGGATAAATATGCAGTGATGTTACCGGTTTCCCGTAGTCGTACGTACGCCGGAATCGGCGCATCGCTAACAAGGCATTAGCAAACCTATCGGAATCCGGCGCTCCCCGCCTTAGCTGAAGATGGCCTTAACCTTGTCCCAGAGCGAGGGATTGTCGGCCTCCGCATCGGCCTTCGAGGGCGTCGGCTGGGCAGCACTCACGGGATCGGACGCAGGGAAGGTATCCTTCAGACCGGCGTCGAGCTTGGCGTGGCGGTCGGCGGCGAGGGCTTCGTGCAGATCGTCGGCGTGCTTGTCATGCGGCGCGGGGTTGAATGTCTCAGCCATGGTCTCGTCCTCCGTTGGCTGGTCAACGCGGCCCAATTGCGCTTGGTTCCCCTGTTCCGCTTCGGGCCATGGCGGTGTATCAGGAGCCCTAACCATCTTCAGGACCATTCGTGCCCCAGTCTGCGACAAAACCGTTCATCGACGTCCTCTCCGGCCAGCGGCAGGTCATTCCGCCGGTCTGGATGATGCGGCAGGCCGGCCGTTACTTGCCGGAATATCGCCAGGTGCGCGGCAGGGCCGGCGGCTTCCTCGACCTCTGCTTCAACCCGGAGCTTGCCGCCGAGGTGACGCTGCAGCCGATCCGGAGGTTCGGCTTCGACGCGGCGATCATCTTCTCCGACATCCTGGTGATCCCCTATGCGCTCGGACGTTCCGTGCGCTTCGAGGTCGGCGAGGGTCCGCGGCTCGAACCGCTGGATGATCCCGCCAAGGTCGCGACACTGGCGAAGCAAGCCGATTTCGGCAAGCTCGCACCGGTGTTCGAGGCCCTCAAGATCGTGCGCGGGGCGCTCGATCCCAAGATCGCACTGATCGGCTTCTGCGGCGCGCCGTGGACGGTGGCGACCTACATGGTTGCCGGCCAGGGCACGCCCGACCAGGCGCCGGCGCGGATGATGGCCTACCGGCATCCGGAGGCGTTCGCAGCTATCATCGACGTGCTGGTCGAGAACTCGATCGAATATCTGCTGGCGCAGCTTGCGGCCGGCGCGAACGTCTTGCAGATCTTCGACACCTGGGCCGGCGTGCTGCCACCCGCGGAATTCGCGCGCTGGTCGATCGAGCCGACCCGGCGCATCGTCGAAGGCGTGCGCGCCAAGGTGCCGGATGCGAAGATCATCGGCTTTCCGCGCGGTGCCGGCGCGCAATTGCCCGGCTTCGTCGAGGCGACCGGTGTCAACGGTGTCAGCATCGACTGGACCGCGGAGCCGGCCTTCATCCGCGAGCGCGTGCAGAGCAAGGTTGCGGTTCAGGGCAATCTCGATCCGCTGGTGCTGATCACAGGCGGCGCCGCGCTCGACCGCGCGGTCGACAATACGCTGACGAATTTCGCGCAAGGGCGGTTCATCTTCAATCTCGGCCACGGCATCCAGCCGGAGACGCCGATCGCCCATGTCGAGCAGATGCTGAAGCGGGTTCGGGGCTGATTTTTTTGTGCCTGGGGAGCGGAAAAACAAAAAACGCGAAAACAACCCCATGCACAGTAGAGAGGCCACGCCCGATCAATGACTTAGGGCGGACCGAAATCGGGTGCGCTGTCATCGCATCAGGTCGCGCCAACATTTGACGCGTCGGGCAAAACAGGCGCATGATGCCATCATCGCAGCGCTGTCCCCCTCGTCATTGCGAACCTGTGGGAAAGCTTACCGCGGCCGGCTGCGCTCGATGATCTCCGCGGCGCCCCTGGCCAGCAGATCCAGTCCTACCGCACGGCCGAGTTCGCGGGGACGATTGGCGGGCCCCGAACGCAAGGCTTCGATGATGGTGTTGCCGGAGAGATCGAGCACGGACGCGGTGAGCGACATCTGATCGCCCGCAATGGTCGAAAAGCCCGCCACCGGCGAATTGCAATGGCCGTTCAGCACCCACAGCACTTCGCGCTCGGCGTCGGCAGAAGCGTGTGCAGCGGGATCGTCGATTGATGCGAGGATGCGACGCGTCTGCCAGTCCTGTGCCGCGCATTCGACGGCGACGATGCCCTGCCCCGCTGCCGGGAGCATTTCCGCTGCGGAGAATTCGTAGCCGATGCGATGGGAAAGCCCGACGCGGTCGAGGCCGGACCGCGCCATGATGAGCGCGTCCGCAGGTCCCACAGCGCCGCCATCCGGCATGCGCTGCTTCTCGCCATTGTCCAGTTTTCGCACGCGCGTGTCGGCAGCGCCGCGGAAATGGATGATCTCGACATCGGGAAACAATCGCCGCGCATAGGCGGCGCGGCGGACGGCGTTGGTGCCGATCTTGAAACCCTTGCCACGCGATTGGCGCAATGCCTCCAGTGTCACGCCGTTGCGCAGCACCAGCGCGTCGTTGGGAGGGTCGCGGGACAGCGTGGCGCCGATCACGAGGCCGGGCGTGTCTTCGTTGCCGGGCATGTCCTTCAGCGAATGCATCGCCGCCTGGAGCTCGCCCGACAGCACGGCGGCACGGATCTGCGCCACGAAGGCACCGCCCTTGCCACCATGGGGCAACAGCTTGCTGGTCTGGTCGAGATCGCCCGTGGTGTCGAACTTGACGATCTCGACGTCGAGATCGGGCATGGCAGCGGTCAGGCGGCGCGCGATCTCTTCCGTCTGCGCCAGCGCCATCGCGCTCTTGCGTGTGCCGATCTTGAATCGCGTAGCCAAGCCCAAATCCTCTCAAGACGCGAGTTTACCGCGCATCCTCCAATATCATGTCGGAGGCCTTTTCGGCGATCATGATGATCGGCGCGTTGGTGTTCCCCGACACGAGATCGGGCATGATCGAGCCGTCGACGATTCGGAGGCCTTCGAGGCCCCTCACCTTCAGCCGCTGATCGACCACCGCGAGCGCATCATTGCCCATACGACAGGTCGAGGTCGGATGGTAGATGGTGCTGCCCCGCTCACGGCAATAATCCAGCAGCTCGGCATCCGTGGACACCTTCGCTCCGGGATCGTATTCGTCGACCACGAACGGCTTCAGCGCCGGTGCATGCAATATCTTGCGCAGGATCTTCAGGCCTTCCACGTTGGTGGTGCGGTCGGTCTCGGTCGACATGTAGTTGATGCGGATCTCCGGCGGCACTGTCGGGTCGGCGCTTTTGATGCGCAAGGACCCGCGGCTTTCGGGACGGAGTTGGCATACCGACGCGGTGAAGCCGGAGAAACCATGAAGCTTCTCGCCCATCTTGTCGGTCGAGAACGGCAGGAAGTGGACCTGGATGTCGGGCGAGGCCAGCCGCGGACTGGTCTTGAAGAAGGCGCCCGCCGTGCCGGCCGCGATCGTCAGCCAACCTTTGCGGAACAGCGCATAGCGCGCGCCGGCCATGGTGCGGCGGAGCGGGTGATTGACGGTGTCGTTGAGCGTGATCTTCTGCGAGCAGCGCATCACGATGCGGACCTGCATGTGATCCTGGAGATCGTGCCCGACGCCCGGCGCGTCCAGCACGACATCGATGCCGTGCTTGCGCAGGAGGTCGCCGGGTCCGACGCCGGAGAGCTGGAGCAGCTGCGGCGAATTGTAGGCGCCGCTCGACAGCACGACCTCCTTGCGCGCACGGGCGCGGCGCAGCGTGACGCCCTGACGATATTCAACGCCGACCGCGCGGCGGCCCTCGAACAGCACGCGCTGGCCGAGCGCGCCAGTCTCGATCTTGAGATTGCCGCGGGCCTTGGCGGGGCCGAGATAGGCCACCGCCGTCGAGGCGCGGCGGCCGTTGCGGGTCGTGGTTTGGAACAGGCCGACGCCTTCCTGCGTGGCGCCGTTGAAATCAGGATTGTAGGGCAGACCGGTCTCGACCGCGGCGTCCATGAAGGCCTTCGACAGCGGATCGGTCACCACCATGTTGGACACCGGCAGCGGGCCGCCGCTGCCGTGATATTGATCGGCGCCGCGCGACTGGTTCTCGGCCTTCTTGAAATAGGGCAGCACGTCGTCATAGCCCCAGCCGGCGTTGCCGCGCTGACGCCATCTGTCGTAATCCTCGTGCTGACCGCGGACATAGAGCAGGCCGTTGATCGAGCTCGATCCGCCCAGCGTCTTGCCGCGCGGCTGGAACACCTGGCGGCCCTTCAGCTCGGGCTCCGGCTCGGTCTGGTACATCCAGTTGACGGTCTTTTCCTTGAACAGCTTGCCGTAGCCGAGCGGCACGTGGATCCAGATGTTGGAATCCTTCGGGCCTGCCTCGAGCAGCAGCACGCTGTGCTTGCCGTTGGCCGACAGCCGGTTGGCGAGCACGCAGCCGGCAGAGCCGGCACCGACGATGATGTAGTCGAATTCAGGATCGGAGGGCATAAGGGAAGAAGTTGCGTTCATGCGCTACTGTTCTTTTTGTTGGTGTGGGCGTTTCCAATCATCACTTAGCACGATCATGCAGCGACGCGCAGCGCCTCGACCAGCGACCTGAACGCACGGGCATATTCCGCACCCGCCCTTGCGATATCGGCGCGTCCGGCGCAGGCGACCGCGGCCTCCGTCACCGCCCCGAGCAGCAGCCGGGCCAGCGGCTCGACCGGCTGCCGCGCGATCAGGCCGGCCTCCATCGCCGCCGCAATCGCGCGCGGCAGCTTGCCCCCGAAATGTTTGGCGTCGATCTCGCGCCAGCGCTCCCAGCCGAGCACCGCCGGGCCGTCGCGCAGGATGATCTGGCCGGTCGGGCCTTTGGCGGTCGCGGCGAAATAATGCTGGGTGCCTGCGACCATCGCGGCAAGCACGTCCTTCTCGGCGCGGGCCGTGCTGTCGATCTCGGCAACGAGGTCGCGCGAGACCTGGTCGAACACCACTTCGAACACCGCCTCCTTGGTCTTGAAGTGATGATAGACCGCGCCCTTGGCGACGTGGGCGGCTTCGGCGATCTCGTCCATCGTCGTCGCGGCAAAGCCTTGCGTCCCGAACAGGCGGCGCGCCGCCGTCAGGATCGCCTCCGATGTCGCAGCCCGCCGCTCCGCCTGTTTCGCCATGGCTCTGCTGTAGTCGAAATGGACCAGGACAGCCAGTTGACTTTTCGACCGTCGGTCGGTATTTACCGACTAATAGTCGGTTTTACTCGTGAGGTGCGCCATGCCGAGCCGTGATGTCGTCGAAGCTTTTGCCAAACGATTAGAGGACGGGGATTTCGTCGGGGCGATCCTCGACTACTACACGCCGGACGGCGCCACCTATGAAAACCAGGCCGAACCTCTGGTCGGACGCGACAAGCTCGCGGCCAAGGAGCGCGGCGTGCTGGCAGCCTCTAGGGAGGTCAAGGCGGTGCGCATCGGGCCGAGCCTGATCGAAGGCGATCATGTCGCTACGCGCTGGAGATTCAGCTTCACCAACGCCGAGGGCATCATCCGAACGTTGGATGAGATCGCATGGCAGACCTGGCGGGGCGATCAGTTGATCGAAGAACGTTTCTATTACGATCCGAAGCAGTTGGGGCGGTGATGCCTAAAGCACAGCTGTCATCGCCCGCGAAGGCGGGCGATCCAGTATTCCAGAGACGGCAGTGATTCCTCGATAGGCTGCGGCGTACTGGATGCCCCGCCCCAGTGCGCAAGTGCGCACAAGGCGGGGCATGACAGCGGAGTTGGTTGTGAGCATGCTCCTGCCGCGACGACGATGACGACCGCGCCTCGCATTTGTATCGATTTGTTATCGATACAATATCGCGAACACGCAGAAGTGGTCACAGCAATCGTCGCAAGCTCAGATCATTCATAGTTCGTCAAAGGTTTGCAGCGAATTCTCCGGACCGGGCCGGACAAGCGGCCCATGCTGCTAGGCTCTGGAATGCGGACTCAAACGACCAGCTATTTCGCGCGGCTGTTCGCCGGCGATCTGTCGGCCTTTGGCGGTCCCGTAACCGACGAAGCCGTCGCCGGCCATATCCGCGCCGAACAGATGTCGCTGGTGCTCGGCTATTCGGTCGGCATCATGCTGGCCAATGCCTGCAACGCCGGGGTACTCGTCGTCGCGCTGTGGCATTCGCCGGACTTGAAGCTGGCCTTGATCTGGGCCGCCATCGTGGCGGGCGCCGCGATCGCGTTCGGCCTGCAATCCCATGCCGCGCGCCGCATCACCAAACCGCAATTCGTCTCGCGCCGGGCCATGCATCGGCTGGTGCGCAATGCCTTCATCCTCGGCGCCGCCTGGGGCACCGTTCCGGTCGCATTCTTCGCCGATGCCTCAACCGGCGGGCAGCTCGTCATCACCTGCCTTTGTTCGGGGATGCTGGCGGGGGGCGCGCTGGCCTTCGCCACCATCCCGATCGCGGCGATCGCATTCACGGCCCCGATCTTCGCTGGCATCGCGATCTGCCTCGGCAGGAATGGCGATCCGGCGTTTCTGCTGATCGCCTTCCTGGTGGTGGTCTACGGATCGGTGCTGCTGCGCAGCGTGTTCGTCAATTCGATCGCGTTCGCACGGCGCGTGATACGGCAGATCGAGGCCGAACGTACGGTGCGGCAGGACCCGCTGACCCATCTGCCCAATCGCGTCGCGTTCAACGAAACGCTCGATGCCGCCTTGAAGCGGCTCGCTCTGTCCGGCGAGGAATTCGCGGTCCTTCTGCTCGATCTCGATCGTTTCAAGGAGGTCAACGACAAGTTCGGCCATCCCGCCGGCGACGAGTTTCTGGTCCAGATCGCGAGCCGCCTGCAACGCTGCACCCGCGCGGCCGAGCATGTCGCACGCATCGGCGGCGACGAGTTCGCGCTGGTGATGGCCAATCTGGCGCGCCCCGAGGATGCGCTCGAGATCGCCGAGCGCTTCGTCGCGGCCTTCGATGAACCGTTCCAGATCGAGGGCCGCCAGATCGTCGGCGCGACCAGCGTCGGCATCGTGCTGGCGCCGCGCGACGGCAGCACGCAACTCGACATCATGAAGAACGCCGACACCGCGCTCTACCGCGCCAAGAAGGCCGGACCCGGCACGGTGTGTTTCTTCGAGGAGGCCGACGACCGCTCGTCACGCGACCGCAAGGCGCTGCAATCGGATCTGGAAGGCGCCATCGCCAGGGACGAGCTGTTCCTGGTCTTTCAGACCTTTCTCGACCTCGGCGGCAACCGCATCACCGGGTTCGAGGCGCTGCTGCGCTGGCAGCATCCCCAGCGCGGGCTGGTGCCGCCGAGCGAGTTCATTCCGATCGCCGAGGAAACCGGGTTGATCCACGAGATCGGCGAATGGGTCGTCCGCCGCGCCTGCGCGACGGTTGCCGAGTGGCCCGAAGAGATCAGGGTCGCGGTGAATTTCTCGGCCGCGCAGTTTCACAACAACGGCCTCCTCCAGATCATCGTGCAGGCGCTCGCGGAGGCGAAGATCGCCCCGCACCGCCTCGAGATCGAGATCACGGAATCGATGCTGCTGTCGAAATACGCCTCCGCCGCGTCGGTCCTGAACGCGCTGCTGGAGCTCGGCGTCACCGTGGCGCTCGACGATTTCGGCACCGGCTTCTCCTCGCTGACCTATCTGCGCAAGCTGCCGTTCAGCCGTATCAAGATCGACCAGTCCTTCATCCGCGATATGCTGGTGCAGCCGGACTGCGCCGCGATCGTGAAATCCGTGATTGGGCTCGCGCGCGACCTTCGCATCGGCGTGGTCGCCGAAGGTGTCGAGACCGCCGACCAGCTCGAATATCTGCGCCAGGTCGGTTGCGACGAAGTTCAGGGTTATCTCATCAGCCGGCCGGTGTCGGCGGATGGCGTCCTGGCGCTGCTTGATCCGAAGAAGTTGCGGGCGACCTACGCGGCGTAGGCGAGCAGAATCGGCCGGCATACGGCCAAAGTGATGCGATTGACCCATTTGACACCGGCCGATCGCAGCCGACGTCCGGTTGGCACGAGGTTTATTTCACAACCAGATGCTTCGTGGGTGCTATGGCGGCAGGCGCGGACGGGGAAATGGTGAACGTCAGCCAAGTATTCCATCCTGACGGACGGTTGGCTGCACCGAATTCGCCGTATCCCCTCAGACCAAGGAAGCCCTGCATGTCTGCGACCGGGAAGCTGTACCCGATTTGCGGACCGGCACCGAAAACGCGTGACCTGAAACCACCGAGGATCGGGTTCTGGCCGGAATCGTCGGTGATTTGCTGGTAGGCGTATCCGACAATGCCGACGAAAAGCTGCTTCGTTAGGTAGTGCGATGCGCCCCAGTCGAAGTGGAAATCGATGCCGCTCCGGTACTGGGTGTCGGGATTCCTGAAATTGTAGGTCAGGCCGGCGACGCCCGAGATTTCGTTTCCTGCCGCCGGGTCGAAATAGGTATAGCCGCCCCCAATGTCGATCGCGCCGTGCCCGAGCCCGATATTGGGAATCCGCGTCGGATCATAGTCGCCGACGGGAACATTGCCCGTGACGTAAGCCATGTAATTGTCGACGCCATGGTTCCATAGCAGTTCCGCGAACGGTGCGAGGTCGCCGTAGGAGGTAAGCGATCCTTCCAGCATTCCGGTGCGCGTCACCACAATCGGTCCGGCTATCGCAGTCAGCGTTCCGGCGATACTGGTGGCGGCTCTGCCGTACTGGCCCGATATGCCTACGACCAACTGGCCGCCAAGCACCGCCGTCGCGAATGTATACGATGGCGTAAGGGCGACCAGATCGGCGCGCCCGCTCAGACTCAGATTCAAATTTACATTGACGTTCGCGGGAATTTTGCCGGCCAGGATCTCTTTGGCTGCAGCAGCACTCCCAGCGGCGGCGACGCTGGAATGGTAATCGATCACGCTGAGCGCCCAGCCCGGTGTCTGCTGCATGGCGGCGAGACTCGCAAACTGACCCGGAAACCAGAATGAGCTACCGCCCTGGTCGGCATGCGAAACATCAGCGCAAAGCACGAGAGCAGCCACCGCTGTCGCATAGTTGATGACGCAGCTTCCCGGCTTGTTTGATCTCATTGCAAACCTCTGGGCGGCATTTGCAACCAGTGGCGGGCTACTGCAAAGCGCCCCGCGAACCGCGGAGCCTTAAGTTACGACGGGCATCCAATACTAGGGCACAAGCAGCGTCCAAATCCGTGACAGAATGGTAACAGCGGCGGATATTAGTATTACGGCGACGACGCAGTCTCGGCTCGACCAAGAGTGCCGGCCCCCGAACAGGGCGGACAAGGCCTGCCTTCGTGGGGTAAGCGTATGAGGAGACGCCCTACCCCCCTCAGACCGCATCCACTCGCAGCAGTGTGTCAACCGTGATGGTGCCCCGCGCGCGGGAGACGCAGGCGCAGATCTTCTGGTTGCTTTGCTTCTGATGGTCGCTGAAGAAGACGTCGCGATGATCGATCTCGCCATCGACGGCGACCACGTCGATGGCGCACAGGCCGCATTCGCCGCGCTTGCAATCGTACATGACGTCGTGGCCGCTGGCGTTGAGGACATCCAGCATCGAGCGCTCGCGTGGGATCTCCAGCTCGACATCGGAGCCTTTCAGGCGCACGCGAAATGTCTCGGTCGGCAGCGTGCCGCTCGAACCAAAAGTCTCGTAGCGAAGATCGGGAAGCGGGTGGCCGGCGCCGATCCAGGCGTGGCGCGCGGCATCCAGCATCCGCATCGGGCCGCAGAACAGCGCCAGCGTGTCTTTGGGCACTGAGGCGAACAGGGCGTCGAGATCGAGCCGCTTGCCCTCATCGCTGGCGTGAACGACCAGGCGGTCACCCAGCGTTGCGGCGAGATCGTCGAGATAGGCGGCCTCAGCGCGCGAGCGCACCGCGTAATGCAGCGTGACATCGACGCCGCGCCGCGCCAGCGCCTGCGCCGCACCGAGGATCGGCGTGATGCCGATGCCGCCGGCGATCAGGCAGTAGTTTGGACGCGCCCAATCGACCGCGAGCAGCGAGGCGGGCGTCGTGATGTCGAGCCGCGCGCCCGGTTGCAACGACCACATATAGCGCGAGCCGCCACGCGAATCCTCGGCGCGGCGCACCGCAATCCTTAAACCCTGCGACGACGCTTCCCCGACCAGCGAATAGGACCGCGTCTCCGGCTGCCCGTCGATGGTGACGCTGATATTGATGTGGCTGCCGACCGGATAGGCGGCGCCATCGAACTGGTCCGGCCGGATCAGGAATTCGCGGATGCTCGGCGCAAGATCGCGCCTCGAGACGAGTGTCGCCGGAATCCAGGTTTCGATGAAGCGCATGACACTCCCCTCAATCGGTTGCGGTCTTGATCAGCGCAAGCGCCGGCAAGAGGTCGAGATGGGTCCGGTTGCGTAGCGCAAGCCGCAAATTGCGCACCGCGAGCCGCGCATGCTCGCGCATGACCGCTTCGGCGCGGGCGCCTTCGCGGTTCTCGATGGCGTCGATCACGACGCGGTGGTGCTCCTGCCCGATGATCAGGATCTGCTGCGCCTCGGGCAGCGCCGACTGTGCCATCACGAAACCGCTCGGGGATGCAAACGGCAGCGACGAGGCGCGGTCGATCTGCCGGATCAGCGGCGGGCTTCGCGACAATTCGGTGAGCAGGGCGTGGAAGCGCGCGTTCAGCGTGACATAGGACGAGAACGCATCGACCGAGATCGGGACCTGGCGCAACAGCTCGTCGATCGCGGCGAGGCACTCCTTCAGCGGCTCGAGCTCGCGCGCGGACACGCCGCGCTCGGCGGCAAAGCGCGCGGCGAGCCCCTCCAGCGTGCCGCGCAGCTCGATGGAATCGGAGATGTCGCGCTCGGAGAACGCCTTCACCATGAAGCCGCCGGAGGGAATCGCCTCCAAGAGGCCCTCCTCCTCCAGCCGCACCAGCGCCATGCGCACCGGGGTGCGCGAGGCGCCGGTCGTCTCCACCGCCTGGAGCTCGGAGATGCGCTCGCCCGGACGCAACGAGCCCGACAGGAGCTGATCGCGCAGCGCGAGCTGCGCCTTCACCGTCTGCGAGACGGAGCGGTCGACCTCACGCTCGGCCATGTCGGCTTACTCCGCGGCCTGGAGGTGCTGCGGCGGGTTTTCCTTTGCCACCATCTTGTCGATCAGCTTGCGCGTCCACATCGCGCCGGCGTCGATGTTGAGATTGTAAAAGATGCGATCCGGGTTCTCGTCCATCGCGCGCTGCTGCGCCTCGAGGATCAGCTCGTCCTCGTGGAAGATGCCGGAGACGCCCTCGCGGATCTCGGAGGTGATGCGCTGCTCGCCGAGCTGATAGTTGCGCACGAAGGCCCAGAAATAGTGGCAGGTCTTCTCGGTCTCCGGCGTGATGGTGTTGAGCACAAAGCCGTTGACGCCCTGCGAGCGGTCGCCTTCGGGCGCGCCGGTGCCGGTTGGCGCCACGCCGACGTCGATGGCAATGGTGCACGGCGCCTCGAAGCGAATGATCTGCCAGCGGTCGACGAGACCGGATTTGCCGAGCTGTTTCGCCCAGAACGGAGGCGCCTCGATGCCGCGCATCCAGCGCGTCACCGTCACAGTCTTCTCGCCATGGGTGACGTCGAACGGCGCCTCTGCGACCGCCTCGTTGCCGATGGACGAGCCGTGCACGAACGTCTCGTGGGTGAGGTCCATGAGATTGTCGAGCACGAGGCGGTAGTCGCAATTGACGTGAATGGTCTTGCCGTCGCCGGCCCAGGCCGGGTCGTGATTCCAATGCAGGTCAGGCACCAGCGCGGGATCGGCCAGCGCGGGATCGCCCATCCAGAGCCAGATGTAGCGGTGACGCTCGACCACGGGATAGGCGCGCACGCAGGCCGACGGGTTGATGGTCTCCTGCGAGGGCATGAAGGTGCAGCGCCCCTGCGCATTGTATTTCAGGCCGTGATAGCCGCAGACGACGGTGTCGCCTTCGAGCCGGCCCTTGGACAGCGGCACCAGGCGGTGCCAGCAGGCATCCTCCAGCGCAGCCACCGAGCCATCGGCCTTGCGGTACATCACGACGTGCTTGCCGCAGATCGTCCGCGGCAGCAGTGCCGGCTTCACGTCGGCGTCCCAGGCGGCGGCGTACCAGGCGTTCATCGGGAAGGGTTTTGTCACCGGTCTCACTCCCAAGGCTAGTGGATACGTTATGTATACAATAGCGCAGGAGTGGAATGGTTCAAGGCCGAATTTGCCCTACCAAAATACCGTTATTCTTGTTCCGGTATACAGACGAGATATTGTCCCAGCGGCGCACCCGCAAACTCGTCATGCCCGGGCTTGTACGCGGGTAGGCGCCCGCGTCGGCTACGCCCCGAACACCTTCGCCAACCCCACCTGAGCCTCCTGCTGAATCGCCTTCAGGTGCTCGGGGCTGCGAAAACTCTCCGCGTAGATCTTGTAGACGTCCTCGGTGCCTGACGGCCTCGCGGCGAACCAGCCGAAATCGGTTTCGACCTTGATGCCGCCGAACGGCTGGCCGTTGCCGGGTGCCTTGCTCAGCGTGGCGCGGACGGGATCGCCGGCGAGATCCTTCAGGCCGAGCTGCTCGGGCGTGACGGACTTCAGGATGTTCTTCTGCGGCGTGGTGGCGGCGACGTCGATGCGCGCGTAATGGGGCACGCCGAACTCGGCGGTGAGGTCGTTGAAAAGCTGGCTCGGATCGCGGCCGGTCTTCGCCATGATCTCGGCGGCGAGCAGGCCGAGGATGATGCCGTCCTTGTCGGTGGTCCACACCGTGCCGTCGCGGCGCAGGAACGAGGCGCCTGCACTCTCCTCGCCGCCGAAACCGAAGCCGCCTGTGAGCAGGCCATCGACGAACCATTTGAAGCCGACCGGGGTCTCGACCAGCTTGCGGCCGAGTTTTTTCGCGACGCGGTCGATGATCGAGCTCGACACCACGGTCTTGCCGATCGCGGCGTCCTTGCCCCAGTTCGGGCGGTGCGCGAACAGATAGAAGATCGCGGTCGCGAGGTAATGGTTCGGATTCATCAGGCCGCCGGTGCGCGTCACGATGCCGTGGCGGTCCGCGTCGGTGTCGTTTGCAAACGCGACGTCGAAGCGGTCGCGCATCGCGATCAGGCTCGCCATCGCGTAAGGCGAGGAGCAGTCCATGCGGATCTTGCCGTCCCAATCCACCGTCATGAAGCGGAACGTCGGGTCGATCGCCTCGTTCACCACGGTCGCCTTCAGGCCGTAGCGCTCGATGATCGGATGCCAGTAATGCACGGCGGCGCCGCCGAGCGGATCGATACCGATATTGACACCGGCGGATTTGACCAGGTCGAGATCGACGACGTTGCCGAGATCGGCGACATAGGGTGTGACGTAGTCATAGGCGTGGACGTTCGCGGCTTTGCGTGCCCTGGCGTAGTCGATGCGGTTCACGCCCTTGAGGCCGTCGGCGAGATAGGCGTTGGCGCGCTTCTCGATCACGGAGGTCGCATCGGTATCCGCGGGTCCGCCATGCGGCGGATTGTATTTGTAGCCGCCGTCCTCGGGCGGATTGTGCGAGGGCGTGACGACGACGCCGTCGGCAAGGCCCGAGCTGCGGCCCTTGTTGTAGGTCAGGATCGCATGCGAGATCACCGGCGTCGGCGTGTAGCCGCCGTCCTTGTCGATCATGATGTCGACGCCGTTGGCCGCGAACACCTCGACGGCGCTGACCAGCGCGGGCTCGGCCAGCGCATGGGTGTCGATGCCGATAAAGAGCGGACCGGTCAGCCCCTTTTCACGTCGGTAATCACAGATTGCCTGCGTCGTCGCGAGGATATGGCCCTCGTTGAAGCTGGTCTTGAACGAGGTGCCGCGATGGCCGGAGGTGCCGAACGCCACCCGCTGGGCGGGATCGGCGACGTCGGGCTTGCCGGCGAAATAGGCCGTCACCAGCCGCGGAACGTTGGTGAGCGCGTCCGGCGAGGCCTGCTTGCCCGCCGCGGGATGAACATCAGCCACTGGATATACCTCGTCCTGTCGTAGAATTGCGCGATACCATAGCATCGGCCAAGCCCCCGCCAAGGGCACAACACCCGCGATGGGGCGGCCGTTCCTGAGATCATGCTATGGTCTTTCGATCGGGGCTTTTCGAGTCGGGGCATGACGCTGTTTCAGAGGCTGTTGGTTGTTCTGATGGCCTGGCTTGCGACGGCTGGCATCGCGCCCGATGCGGTGGCCGCGGAGTTCTACACCGAGGATTTGCGTATCCCGATGGCCGAGGCCGGACCGCAGGGGCTGGAGGCGTTCCTGGTCCGGCCGGCCGGGACCAGGCGCTATCCGCTCGCGCTGCTCAGCCACGGCTCACCGCGCAGTTTCGACGATCGCGCGACGATGTCCGCGCACAAATATTACGGCATCGCTCTCGAATACGCCCGGCGCGGCTTTGCCGCGCTGATCGTGATGCGGCGCGGCTACGGCACCTCGCCCGGCGGTCGCGTCGACAGCGTCGGCGGCTGCGCCAATGCCGCTTACCTGCCGGCGGCGGCGGTCGCGGTGGCGGATTTGCGCGCGGCGATCGAGGCGATGGCGCGCAGGGCCGACGTCACCACATCAGGCATGATCGCGGCCGGCCATTCCGCCGGCGGGTTCGCCACCGTCGCGTTGACCGCGCAGGCGCCAGCGGGTCTCGTCGCCGCGATCAGCTTTGCCGGCGGGCGCGGCTCGCGCGACGACGACGACGTCTGCAATCCGAACGGGCTGGTGCAGGCCTTCGCCACGTTCGGCAAAACCTCGCGCGCGCCGATGCTGTGGGTCTATGCCAGCAACGATTCCTACTTCGGTCCCGAACTCGCGCGCCGCCTTCATGACGGATTTCGCGCCAATGGCGGCAATGCGAAATTCATCGCAGCGCCGCCTTATGGCGACGATGGCCATTATCTCTATTCGGTCGCGAGCCGTCCGCAATGGACGCCGTATCTCGACGCCTTCCTGCGCGAGCGAGGTCTCGGCCACGATGTCCTGAGCCCGCCCGATCCGCTCCCGCCGCCGGGCCAGCTCAGCGAGGCCGCGCGCGCCGAGTTCGCGCGCTATCTCGCCAGCACGATGCCGCACAAGGCTTTTGCGGTGTCGCCGAACGGCGGTTACGGCTGGCGTTCGGGGCGCGCGACCGCCGACGACGCCCAGCGCGATTCACTTGGCGCCTGCACAAAATGGTCACCCACCTGCACGCTCTATGCGGTCGACGACAAATTGGCCGGGGCTGCGCCAAGCACATCAACCGACCAGAGCTCGCGGTCGCGATAGCTTCAATGCGCCGCTGGCCGCCCGCGCCGTCCGAGCCGGACCGCGCCCCGGGGCCGCCAGAAAATCGGTTGTTAACTCGAAAGAGATAATACGTCTCCATGCTGCGGGATCGAACACACGTCAATGCCCGCGCGACGTGGACACACGTTGCGATCGCTGTGCTTTGGTTGGCGTCCACCTCCGTGCACGCTCAGAACGAGGTGGCACCGGCGTTGGCGGCCGGCGGTCACAATGCAGATCTCGGCGCCGGAGAGACGCCGGCATCGCGGGCAGCGATTCGAAAAATCATCGAAAGAGAAACGGCCAAGACCGATCTGCCCGCCGACGTCGCCGAGGCCGTCGTCTTCGTTGAAAGCGGATACAATCCGGCCACCATCGGCACCGTCGGCGAGATCGGCCTCATGCAGGTTCGGCCCGAAACGGCAGCGATGCTCGGATTTCGGGGAAATAACGCAGAGCTCGCAGAGCCCGATATCAACATCCACTACGGCGTTCTGTATCTGAGCCGCGCATGGCGCCTGGCAGGCGGGGACCTTTGCCGCGCCCTGATGAAATATCGAGCCGGTCATGACGAGGAGTCCATGACTCCGCGCTCCCAGGTCTATTGTCATCGCGCCCGCAACCGTCTTGTCTCCATGAACTCGACGAGTGTGGGAAACCAGGCTGCGGCCGTCCCAGATGTGGCACCGGCACCAACTACGCCGCCCGCCATCTCGAAGTCAGCGCACCATCAGAAGTCAGCACACAGCCAAAAGAGACCGGCACAGCCGAAGGAGATTTACGCGCGGTACCGCCAAGGCACGGCCGCAGCGAGCAGGGCATATTGGGCAGCACAGGAAGCCCGGGTCCGCCTCATCAAGGCTCGCGTCGAAGCCAAGTGGAAACGGGTCGCATCACGCCAATAGAATTAGAGTTGCTGCCTTGAGACGAGCAGCGGTTGGACGAACGACATTTTTGAAACCGAACTTTGAAACCGAACCTGAATAGAGATCATGCACAATAGTTTGAGAGTTTTGTTTGCAATCGTCGCGACTGGCGCCGTGGCCTTGTCGGCCTTTCTCGCGATTCGGTTCCTGGTCGGTTTCAGTGGCTGAACCCGATGGCGCCGCCGGCACCATTTCGTGCTGCGCCCGAGTCTAGAGCCGCTCGCTCAGCGCGAGCTTGTAGCCGACGCCGGTGACGGTGGTGATGACGGGCGTGCCGCTGCCGACGAGCTTGCGGCGCAGTCTCGCCACCAGGGCATCGACAGTGCGGATGTCGACCTCGGCCTGGCGGTTGCTGACGACCTCGATCAGATAGTCGCGGCTGAGCGGCCTGCCGTCGGCACCGACGAGCGCCGCGAGCAGGTCGAATTCGGCCCGCGTCAGCGCCACCGGCTTGCCGTCGCTGCCGAGCAGCTCGCGCCGCGTCAGGTCGATGATCCAGTCGCCGAACGCGATCGAATTGTGGGTGCGCGCCGCCTTGCGGTCGATCGAGCGCCGCCGCAGCACGCTTCGCGCGCGTGCGAGCAGATCGCGCAAATTGATCGGCTTGGTAACGTAGTGGTCGCCCGCGATCTCGAGGCCGAGGATACGATCGACGTCGGTGTCGCGGCGGGTCACGAAGATGATGCCCGCATTGCTGGTCGCCTGGATCTCCTTGGCGAGATCGAAGCCGTCGCCGTCGGGCAGCTGCAGGTCGAGGAAGACGAGATCGGTCCGCGTCCGCAGCGCCTGGCGGCATTCGGCGCAGGAGCCGGCGCCGACCACGTCGAAATTGTTCTCGCTGAAATAACCGACCAGCATCGTCCGCGTCACCGGATCGTCCTCGACGACGATCAGTCGCTCGCGGCCAGCGACACGCAATTCCTGACCTGCGGAATCAGCCACGATGTTGGATGTCCTGTGTGCTTGCGGGCCGACCTGGAAGCTCAGGTCGCCGAGCGCGCCGTCCTGTGAACGTACATTCACGACTGTTCGAGCCCCCTCGAATTGCCTGCTGCAATACTAGGCGCGTTAGCGCGCCCAAACAACATTGGTCACGATCCAACTGGATTAAGTATGAATTGGCCCACACTTCTCATCTCGCGCAGCATGTTCGGGAGCCCCGTACGAGCGGCTGTTGTGCGAGCTGAAGCCCATCCCGCGGCCGCTTGCCACGCCAAGAACTTCAAATCTACTGTGGCGCCCCGAAAAGTCTGTCCCAGGAGGCGGCGCCATGGAAGTCATCCTGCTCGGCACCGGCGGCCCGCGCCCAGACCCGCGCCGCATGGCGACGACCACGCTGATCAGGCTCGGCGAGGAAAACATCCTGATCGACGCAGGCCGCGGCGTCATGGTGCAGCTCAGCAAGGCTGGCGTGCCGCTCGGCTCCATCAATACGGTCTTTCTCACCCATCACCATTTCGACCACATCGGCGACCTCTACGACGTGATGCTCAATTCATGGTTGCACGGGCGCAAGGACGATCTGCGCATCTATGGTCCGCCGGATACCGAACGGCTCGTCAATACGCTGGTCACGCAGGTCTACGACAAGGACATCGCCTGGCGCGATCAGGGCGAGCCGAGCTTCGGCGGCTGGAAACCAGTCGTCGCGACCGACATTATACCGGGCCTCGTTCTCGACACCGGGCGCTGGAAGATCAGCGCCGAACTCGTCTCGCATGGCGACGGCCTCGACATGTCGCCGGCCTTCCTCGCACGCTGGATGTGTCTCGGCTACCGCTTCGAGGCCGAGGGCAAGGTCATCGCAATTTCGGGCGACACGGTGCCCTGCCCCGGTCTCGAGCGACTGGCTGAGGGGGCCGACTTGCTGGTCCAGTGCTGCTTCCTCGCCACACCGGAGATCGACAACGAGCACCTGCGCCGGCTTGCGAAATTCACGATCGCCTGCGGCGATACAGTCGGCAAGGTCGCGGCTAATGCCGGCATCAAGAAGCTCGCGCTGACACATCACCGGCCTCGCACCGACGATTCCATGCTGAACGCGCTGCTTGCGGACGTCAGACGGGACTATTCGGGTCCTGTCGTGCTCGGCGAGGATCTCACGCGGATCGAGGTCTGAGAACTCGAGATGCGCGAAGACCGTCCGACCTCAGGACGATCCAACCTCAATCCGAAATGACAATTGCTCTTCCGTCCCGGGCGCGATGTGCATCAGACCCGGCTTGTCAGTGAATTCGCCGTCGAAGCCGGCGGGACTGGCATAGCCGCGCCAGGGCTCGATGCAGAGGAACGGCGCGCCCGATGGTTTCGACCAGACGCCGAGCTCGCGAAAGCCGCGCCATGACATTTTCAACCACGGCCCGGTGGAGGCGCCCTGCTCCACGGCATAGCGGACCGAATTGCTCGCGATCCGATCGAAGATGATTGCGTCGTCGACGAACAGGGATTCGGACAAGGGCAACACGGAGCCTTGGATCGGGCTCGGCTGCGTTGCCGGGCGCAGCAAGCCGCCGTCGAGACGGCGGACGGGCGATGGCTCTGCGTCCGCGAAGCTCAGCGCGTAGCTCTCCTTCGCCAGCCCCGGTTGGAGCGGCCAGTTGAAAGCGGGATGGCCGCCGAGCGAGGCCGGCAATATCTCCTTGCCGGTGTTCGCGATCACGAGTGAAAGATCGAGACCGGATTCGTCGAGCGCATAGGTTGCCGTCAGGCGAAACGCGAAGGGGTAGAGCGCGCGCGTCGTCTCGCTGTCTTCGAGCGTCAGGACACAGCGACTTTCGCCACGTTCCACCCACGCAAAGCGGCTGTCACGCGCGAAGCCGTGCTGGGTCATCCGGTAGGTCCTGCCCCGGTGCCGCAATTCGTCATTGGCGAGGCGCCCGACGATCGGAAACAGCAGCGGCGCATGGCGCGGCCAGGCGGGCTCCGCCTGCCAGACGAACTCGATGCCGGCATCGCTCGCCAGCGAACACATCTCCGCGCCTTGCGCCTTGATGGTCGCGGTGAGCCCGCCGCTGCGGATCGTGTGCGTGGCGTCGGTCATGACCGTCCTCATCGGAAGCCAAGGCTGATGAACGAAATGCTCGCCGGCGAGCAGCATACCACACTGAAGACTATTCCGTCCGCTCCTCATTGGGGAAGCGACGCTCAACTCCGCATTGTCCGGCCGAGCTTAAGTTTAGCTTGGGACGACCGTCAGACGCTCTCATAGACGAAGCCGTCGCATGTCGTCGGTATCCGGCTTGAAGGTGAGCCGAGCACGGCGGTGGTCTTGCCGCGCCAGTGAGCCGCCGAGGGCCTGGCTCACTTTTCGCGCCATCGCGCGCTTGCGGTTCTCGTTGACCGCGAGGACAATGCAAGGACACGTCGTGATTTTTCGCGATCTTGATCAGCGCCTTCGTGTCCTTCGGAGAGCACGACCGCCGAACCCGGGACCTGCATGCGAATTTGGCGCCGACGCGGTTTTCCAGGCCGATGCCGCGCGCGACCTCCTGCACGTTGGCGCGGACTTTTCGGAGACGTCTGCGGAGTTCGTTGATGAAGGTGATAGTCGCGACGAATGCGTTGGCGGCGTATTTGATCATCTCGGCGGTGCGGCGTTCCGTAAACATCAGCGGCGCCTGGTTCAGCGAGAGCGGCCCATAGTTGTCGCTCATCACCTTGCGGCCGCACTCGTCGGCGGTGCCGAGGACGATGCGGTCGGGGAACTTGAAGTCGCCGATCACCGCGTGAACAACGTTAGGCATCCGGGTAGCCATTCTGCCTGTTGCAAGCGCGACGATCGCGGTTGTAGGCGATCACACCGGCCGTATGACCGTAGAACTGGGTAACTACCTGGCCGTGGCTGTAAGCCTGCTGTGCGCAAGCAACATATGGTTTATTGCTCGTCCAGTCATATGGTCCAGCACTTGCAGTGGAGACTGAGCCTACGGTCGAAACGATTGCGGCTTGCAGTTGCGCCGCAGATGGCGCTGGTTGGTACACCGCAACGCTAGTGGAGCGCGGACAGAGGTTACGATTGGCCCCTTCGGACACGCGCCCTCGGCGGTAACCGGCATGATCGAGATCCGAATTGAGAGCGTTCTTGTCTTGACCGAAGACGATGATAACCTGGAGGAGATCTCTGCGCGCACTTCACCAGGGCGACAGGCCGGCCGATATGGCGCAATAGCACCGAAATCCCGCGGTGATGGCGGATGGGCCTAGCCGACTTAATCCGTTTTGAACACAACGCCGATGCGAGTTTCGCTGCACCAAACCAGACGACAATCTCTGATGATACGGTCTCTTTCCAACATCATCTTGAATGTGGCACGCATATGCAACTTCGTCTGCAACTCGATCCCCGCCCCGTCCTCCGAGATGTTGAACACGCGGCAACGTTGGCTGCCGCCATCTCCAAAAATGTAGGCGGCTAAGTCGACCTCCGCACGGTCGATCTTCCGGCGATCCGACATGGTTATCATTGGGTCGGCGAGACCGGCTCGTTTCCTTCATGAGCCGACGTTATTTCGAGCAGCCTGAATTGCCTCGCGATCCGTGTCGCCAAATGCGATCGCTCCCTGGCTAGCTCTCTTTGGCACTCGGACACGTCATGTCCATCCTCTTCAAGAACCTCGATCAGAACTGTTTGATCCCGAACATAGATCGCCATGTCTGCGATCTCTCGCGTCAAAACAGCCAGTTCGTCATCATTATCTGAGGCCACGGCAATCTCATATATACAAATGGTGAGGCTAGGAAGCCTCCATCTTAAATGCATGATACCTTACAGATGGTTAAGCGTACGCCATGGATCGCCCTAGGTGCGTTACCTAGTTCGGCTCTGGCCACGCAAGCTGACATTGCGAACGCAGCTTCGGCGCTTGATGCGCAGATGCGCAACACGCCGGATCAACAGATATCGCTGACCGACCCGGATGCCTGTTCGATGGCCACCAGCGGACGCGTGTCGTCGGCTACAATGTCCAGGTCGCGGTGGACACCGAACACCATCTGATTGTTACGCATGAGGTCATAAACGTCGGCAACGACCGTGGGCAGCTTGCTCGGATGTCGAAGAAATCCAAAGAAGTGCTCGAAGTGGACAAACTCGAGGCGGTCGCCGACCGTGGCTACTTCGACGGAGAGGAGATATTGGCCTGCGAAGAGGCTGGCTTTGCAGTCACGCTGCCCAAGCCCGTCACTTCGAACGCCAAGGCGGAAGGTCGGTTCGGCAAACAGGACTTCGCCTACCCGCCTGATGAGGACGTCTACCGCTGCCCGTCCGGCCAGCTGCTGCCCTATCACTACACCAACATTCCAGAGACGGCTCGATTCCAATCCCGACGCCATGCGGACGCGGCGCGAGACGGTCGAGCATCCCTTCGGCACGATCAGAGCCCGTATGGGTGCGACCCACTTCCTGATGAAGCGCCTACGGAATGTTGCCGCTGAGATGGCGCTGCATGTTCTCGCCTATAACCTCACCCGGGCAATGAACATCGTCGGCAAACCGCGCCTGATTGCAGCCATTTGCGCCGCCTGAAGGCCAGAAAGTGCCTCCAAAAGCGCAATATCGCGTCGCGATAACCACTTTGACCGGTCATTGGACGCTCCGACGCGATGCATCCGATTGGCGACCACGGCCGCTTGCCGACCTATTCGTTTGCACACACCCAAGACCCAAAGAAACATCGCACCAGGTGACGGCGAAAAGGCCCTTATTCTTTAGCTTTGACATCTGATCGGTGGCTTAGCGAGCTCGCACTTAGCAACGGTGGCTGGATCGGCCGCGCCCCCACGGACCACCATCTCCCCAAGCTCTTCGAAAGAGCCATCTTGGCGGGTGGCGACACTGTCACAGGAACGCGTCGCGATCTTGTCTGAGGTTACTGCCGATGTGTGGCACGCCCGGAAGGAACAGGTAGGTGCCACGGGTAGCTCAAAAGCGTTCCTTACCGACCTGTCCAGTCGCATTCGCCGATCGTTTAGGCGAGGGAGTCGTTTCCCTTGGGCTCTTGCAAGAATCTAGGCATGTGTCCGCGGTCGCGCGGGGCGGGGCGTTCGGATGGGTCGCGGCCGACCTTGGATTGAAGCTCGATGAGATCGGTGAAGACATCGGCCTGGCGGCGCAGCTCGTCGGCGATCATCGGTGGCTGGCTGGCGATTGTGGAGACCACTGTGACCCGCACGCCGCGGCGCTGAACGGCCTCGACCAGGGAGCGGAAGTCGCCGTCACCCGAGAACAGCACCATCTGATCGATGTGCTCGGCGAGTTCCATCGCGTTCACGGCGAGCTCGATGTCCATGTTGCCCTTGACCTTGCGGCGGCCGGAGGCGTCGATGAACTCCTT
>NZ_JBVVOY010000008.1:0-231188 GCF_055807535.1 Bradyrhizobium sp. Kon37 | reverse complement strand
TCTCGCGGCCATCATTGTTGGTGACATCGCTTCCTACAGCCGCCTGATGCAGGCCGACGAGGAGGGCACGCACGTCCGCGTCAAGCGGATCGAGAGAGATCTCATCCAGCCCAGCATCGTCGAGCACCATGGAAGTCTGGTGAAGACGACGGGCGATGGCTTCATCGCGATTTTCGACAGTCCGGTCGAGGCCGTCCGATGCAGCATCGTCATCCAGCAAAATCTCATCGGCCGCAACGCCTCGCTTCCGAAGGAGACCCGGATCGAGTACCGGATTGGCGTCAATCTCGGTGACGTCATCGTGGAGCCTGATGACGTCTACGGCGATGGTGTCAACATCGCGACGCGCATCGAGGGCATCGCCGAGCCAGGCCAGGTCTTTATCTCCGGCGCGATCTACGAGCAGATCAAGCACAAGGTCGTGTGCGGTTACGAGTCGCTCGGGGACCGCAAAGTCAAGAACATCACCGATCCCGTGCGCGTCTATAAAGTGCTGCCGGATGCAGACGCGGTCGGCAGGACGCGCGGACGGCGCGAGAATGCTCTGATCTTTCTCCTGGGAATCACGCTGTCGGTGATGGCCGCCGGCGTGCTGTGGTATCTGCTGGCTCAGGCGCCGGGCAGGGTGGGCGAGCAGGCCGCCGTGACCACCACTTCTCCGGCCGCATCGCCGAGCCCGCAGCCTCCGCCGCGCGAAGCGGCGCCGCAGCCCTCTCCCTCGTCGGCTTCGTCATCTCCGTCGGCCGCTCCGGCGCCAACTCAATCGACGAGCCAATCGGCAAGTCAGTCGCCAATTCCCGTCCGCGAACCCGAGATGGTCGCCATTCGCGGCGGCAGCTTTGCGATGGGAAGCAATGACGACCCGACCGAGCGTCCTGTCCATCAGGTGACGGTCAGACCGTTCTCGATCGGCAAATATCCGGTGACCGTGCAGGAATGGAACGAGTGCGCCGCTGCAAAGGCGTGCGGCTTCACGGCGATCGGCAAGGACGATGCACCGGTCAGCAATGTGAGCTGGACCGACGCGCAGCAATATGCGGCCTATCTCGCGCAGGCGACGAAGAAGACTTACCGGCTTCCGAGCGAAGCCGAATGGGAATATGCCGCGCGGGGCGGAACGCAGACCAAATATTGGTGGGGCGACAAGCTGCAGCCGGGCATGGCCGGTTGCAAGGATTGCGGTGATCTCGCGGCCGAGCAACCGGCGAAGGTCGGCAGCTTCAGGCCTAATCCGTTCGGGCTCCACGACATGGGCGGCGGCGTCGATCAGTGGGTCGCGGACTGCTGGCACAAGACCTATCAGGGCGCGCCCGGTGACGGCTCGGCATGGAGCAGCGGGGACTGCAGCGCTCATGTCTTGCGCTCAGGCTCCTGGAAGAACGATTCGAGATATGTGCGGCCGTCCAACCGCGACGGCTACGACACCAATGTTCGTTACCCCACGCACGGATTCCGCGTGGCGCTCAGTCCTTAAGCGGTGGAGTTGGTTTGATGCAGATCCTTCGTTGCGTCGCGTTGGCGGCGGCGCTCGCATTGCTTCCGGGGGCAGCCTTTTCGCAGGGCAAGGCAGCGCCCAAGGACGCAAAGCTCTATTTCATCACCCCGCATGACGGGCAGAAGGTCCGCGGCGGATTCTGGGTCCGGTTCGGCTTGCGCAACATGGGAGTGACCCATGCCGGCGACGAGTATCAGAACGCCGGTCATCATCATTTGCTGATCGACGTCAACGACCCCATCGATCCCAAGGAGCCGATCCTGCAGGACAAGTCGCATCTGCATTTCGGGGCAGGGCAGACCGAAACGCTGCTCGAGCTTCCGCCCGGGACGCATACGCTTCAACTCGTGCTGGGCGATGCCAGGCACTATCCGTTCGAGCCACCCATCGTGTCGGAGAAGATCACCATACGCGTCCGGCAGCCCACCACGGCGCGATAGGCGATCTCACCGCAGGCTGGCGTTGAACTTGTCCAGCGCCGCAGAGCCCGGGCAGAGCGTGTCGGCTTCCAGCGTGTTGAGCGGCGTTTCGACCGTGTTGAGATGCTCGTGCAGATCTTCCGCGTCAGGATCGACGTAGAGCAGGCCGGTGACGATCTGTCCCTTGGCGGCGTGCTTTTGCAGGAAGGTCTGGGCGCCGAGCCGATCATGCGGATCGTAGTCGGCGTCAATCTTGCGCAGCGCGATCCTGCTGCCGTCATGCTGCTCGACCATTTGCACCGTGCCAGGTGCGTAATCCACCGCGATCGGGTCGCGGCCGACCAGCACGTCGAGCCGGTTCACCGCGTCATTATGCTCGCGAACATAGTCGAAGCTCTTGGTCGAGCCGGCGTGGTTGTTGAAGGCGATGCAGGGGCTGATGACGTCGATGAACGACGCGCCCTTGTGACGGATCGCGGCCGCGATCAGCGGCACGAGCTGGGCCTTGTCGCCGGAGAACGAGCGCGCGACGAAAGTCGCGCCCAACTGCAGGGCGATCGCGACGAGGTCGATGGCGTTGTCGGTGTTGGTGACGCCCTTCTTGGACTTCGAGCCGCGGTCGGCGGTGGCCGAGAACTGGCCCTTGGTCAGGCCGTAGACGCCGTTGTTCTCGACGATATAGGTCATGTTGACGCCGCGCCGGATCGAATGCGCGAACTGGCCGAAGCCGATCGAGGCGGAATCGCCGTCGCCGGAGACGCCGAGATAGATCAAATCGCGATTGGCGAGATTGGCGCCGGTCAGGACCGACGGCATGCGGCCGTGCACGGAGTTGAAGCCGTGCGAATTGCCGAGGAAATAGTCCGGCGTCTTCGACGAGCAGCCGATGCCCGAGATCTTGGCGACCCGGTGCGGCTCGATCGAAAGCTCATAGCAGGCCTCGATGATCGAGGCCGTGATCGAGTCGTGGCCGCAGCCGGCGCACAGCGTCGAGATCTTGCCTTCGTAGTCGCGGTGGGTGTAGCCGAGCTCGTTCTTCTTCAGCCCGGGATGGTGGAATTTCGGCTTTGCAATGTAGGTCATGCGAGCACCTGCGATCCCAGCTGCGTCATGGCCGGGCTTGTCCCGGCCATCCACGTCTTGGCGGCAAGGAAGGAAGGCGTGGATGCCCGGGTCAAGCCCGGGCATGACGAAGGAAAGAGTAAAGCGTAGGTCATGACACGGCCTTGCGGAGCGGGGTCACCTTGAGGTGATCCTGGTGGTCGCCAATGGCTTTTGCGATGAAGCGAGCGGTAATCGGCGAGCCGTCGTAGTGCACGATCGGCACCAGCCGCACCGGGTCGATGCCGTTTTCGTTGACGATGAGCTGGCGCAGCTGGCTGTCGCGGTTCTGCTCGACGACGTAGACGAAATCGTGCTCGGCGAGGAAGCTCGCTACGCTGGAATGGAACGGGAAGGCGCGGATGCGCAGGCGATCGAGCTGATGCCCGCGCGCTTCCAGCAAGCCGATCGCCTCGTCCATCGCCGGCGTGGTCGAGCCGAAATAGATCACGCCGTATTTGGTCGGCCGTTCGGCATTGGCCTGGAGCGGCCGCGGCACCAGATCCTGCGCGGTCTCGAACTTGCGCATCAGCCGCTGCATGTTGTCGGCGTAGACCGAGCCTTCCTCGGAGTAACGCGCATAGCGGTCACGCGACGTGCCGCGGGTAAAAAAGGATCCCTTGGTCGGATGCGTGCCGGGATAGGTTCGGTACGGGATGCCGTCGCCGTCGACGTCGAGATAGCGCCCGAAGTCGCGGCCTTCGTCCAGCATCTCCGCGGTCATCACCTTGCCGCGGTCATATTGCTTGGAATCGTCCCATTTCAGCGGCCGGCAGAGCCGGTGGTTCATGCCGATGTCGAGGTCGAGCATCAGGAAGATGGTGGTCTGGAGCCGCTCGGCGAGATCGAAAGCCGCGGCCGCGAACTCGAACGCCTCGGCGGGATCCTCCGGGAACAGCAGCACATGCTTGGTATCGCCATGCGAAGCATAGGCGCAGGCGATGATGTCGCATTGCTGGGTGCGGGTCGGCATGCCCGTGGAGGGACCGGCGCGCTGGATGTTCATGATCACGGCCGGGATTTCGGCGAAGTACGAAAGTCCGATGAACTCGGTCATCAGCGAGATGCCGGGCCCGGAGGTCGCGGTGAAGGCGCGTGCGCCGTTCCAGGAGGCGCCGATCACGATGCCGATCGAAGCCAGCTCATCCTCGCCCTGCACGATGGCGTATTTCGCCTTGCCGGTTTCCGGATCGTGCCGGTACTTCTTGCAATGCGCGGTGAAAGCCTCTGCCACCGACGAGGACGGCGTGATCGGATACCAGGCGCACACCGTGGCGCCGCCATAGACGGCGCCAAGTGCGGCGGCGCTGTTGCCCTCGATGAAGATGCGGTCGCCCACCTTGTCGGACTTCTTCACCCGCAGCCCGGTCGGGCATTTCAGATTCTGCAGCGCCCAGTCGCGGCCGAGATGCAGCGCGTGGACGTTGGACGAGAGCAGCTTCTCCTTGCCCTTGTACTGCTCGCCGATCAGCTGCTCGATCAGCTTCGGATCCATGTCGAGCAGCGCCGAGAGCGCGCCGAGATAGATGATGTTCTTGAACAGCTGGCGCTGGCGCGGATCGGTATAGGTCGAGTTGGTGATCGCGGTCAGGGGGACACCGATCACAGTGATGTCGTCGCGGAATTTGGTCGACGGCATCGGCTTGGTGGAATCGTAGAACAGATAGCCGCCGGGCTCGATCCCGGCGACGTCCTTGTCCCAGGTCTGCGGGTTCATGGCGACCATCATGTCGACGCCGCCGCGGGCGCCGAGATGGCCGTCTTCCGTCACCCGCACCTCATACCAGGTCGGCAGGCCCTGGATGTTGGAGGGGAAGATGTTGCGCGGGCTCACCGGAACGCCATGGCGCAGGATCGCGCGCGCAAACATCTCGTTGGCGCTGGCCGAGCCTGATCCGTTGACGTTGGCGAAGCGGACGACGAAGTCGTTTACGCTGCTGATCGGCTTTTTGTCGGACATGTCGAACCCGCTTGAGTCATCTCGATCAAATATTTCTGCATGTCCCAGGCGCCGGTGGGACAGCGCTCGGCGCAGAGCCCGCAATGCAGGCAGACATCCTCGTCCTTGACCATCACGCGCCCGGTCTTGAGGTCGCTGGACACATACAGATCCTGGTCCGGATGCAGCGAGGGCGCTTTCAGGCGCTGACGGAGATCGCCTTCCTCGCCGTTGTCGGTGAAGGTGATGCAATCCATCGGACAGATATCGACGCAGGCGTCGCACTCGATACAGAGCGAGGTCGAGAACACGGTCTGGACGTCGCAGTTCAGGCAGCGGTGAGCCTCGCCCAGCGCCAGCTTGACGTCGTAACCGAGCTCGACCTCGGTGCGGATGTCCTTCAGCGCGATCACCTTGTCGCGATGCGGCACCTTGTAGCGCTTGTCGTTGGAGATGTCGTTGTCATAGCTCCATTCGTGGATGCCCATCTTCTGTGACGAGATGTGCACCTCCGGCAATGGTCGCTCGGTGACGTCCTCGCCCGAGAGCATTTTGTGGATCGACAGCGCGGCGTCATGGCCCTGCGCCACCGCCCAGATGATGTTCTTCGGCCCGAACGCGGCGTCGCCGCCGAAGAACACTTTTGGATTGGTGGATACGAACGTCTTCGGATCGACCTTGGGCATATGCCATTTGTCGAACTCGATACCGCAATCCTGCTCGATCCAGGGGAAGGCGTTCTCCTGGCCGACCGCGACCAGCACGTCATCGCATTCGATGGTTTGGTCCGGCTCGCCCGAGGGCACGAGGTTGCGGCGGCCCTTGGCGTCGTATTCGGCCTTCACCTTCTGGAAGGTGATGCCGGTGAGCTTGCCGTTGTCATGGACGAAGGCTGTGGGCACGAGGAAGTTGAGGATCGGAATGTCCTCGTGCAGCGCGTCTTCCTTCTCCCAGGGCGAGGCCTTCATCTCCTCGAAGCCGGAGCGCACGACGACTTTCACCTCTTCGCCGCCGAGGCGGCGGGCGGTGCGGCAGCAATCCATCGCGGTGTTGCCGCCGCCGAGCACGATGACGCGCTTGCCGATCTTGTCGGTATGGCCGAACGAGACCGAGGAAAGCCAGTCGATGCCGATATGGACGTTTGCGGCGGCTTCCTTGCGTCCGGGAATGTCGAGCTCGCGGCCGCGCGGTGCGCCGGAGCCGACGAAGATCGCGTCGTACTTCTCCGCGAGCAGCGCCTTCATGCTCTCGATGCGGTGGCCGCCCTTGAAGTCAACGCCGAGACCCAGGATGTAGCCGGTCTCCTCGTCGATGACCGAATCGGGCAGGCGGAATTTCGGGATCTGCGAGCGCATCATGCCGCCAGCTCGGGGATCACCGTCGAACACGGTGCAGTGATAGCCGAGCGGCGCGAGATCGCGGGCTACCGTCAGCGAAGCGGGACCGCCGCCGACGAAGGCAACGCGCTTGCCGTTCTTCGCCGACGGCCGCGGCAGGCGTTGCGTGATGTCGTCCTTGAAGTCGGCGGCGACGCGCTTGAGGCGGCAGATCGCGACCGGCGTCTCCTCGACACGTCCGCGGCGGCACGCCGGCTCGCATGGACGATCGCAGGTGCGTCCCAGAATTCCGGGAAACACGTTCGATTTCCAATTGATCATATAGGCGTCGCTGTAGCGGCCTTGGGCGATCAGTCGGATGTATTCGGGAACGGGGGTGTGCGCAGGACAGGCCCATTGGCAATCGACCACTTTGTGAAAGTAGTCGGGGGCCGCAATATCGGTCGGTTTCATTCCTACCCTGTCCGCGCAGGCTCAAAGACCCCGCGGCCTTTTCTCGAGCTTGGCGAACGCTAACGCGCGGCGATCTGGTTTCTGAATGACGTCATTGGGTTAGCTTATTAGAACCGCTCCGAAGTACAACGGCAAAATTCGCGCTTCCCCTCTTTCATGGGAGCTACGCGCGCACAGCATTAACGACGGCGCGCAGTATGTGGCGGTGCAGCATGTTGCGATGCGTCCGATGGCTAGTTGCGCGCGATGTCGCTCTTCGCGAGGTCCCACATCAGGCTGTAGGTGCCGACCGACACGGGAAGCGGGAATGGAGAGGCGGCAGGGCCGGTGAAGCGCGCGGCAATCACGGCCGAGACCGCGCCGACATGCGTGCCGTCGATCAGCACGAACCAGTCGCGCGCGCCTTCGTTGCGCACCGCCGGAATGTCCGCGGTCGCGCCCGATAGTTCTGGCTCGCTCTCGAGCAGATGCATCGAGATGATGCCGTCGTGTTTTTCCGGCGCTAGCCTTTCTTGCAGTGCGTCACGCCACGCGGCTGCATTGTCCGGCGTCGGCCGCAGCCGGACCACGCCGAGCGCCGCGCCTCGGCCAGTGCCGTTGCTGATCGTGATACGGGCGACCACACGCAGCATGTCCTTGAAATGCGCCATGCTCCGCCGCGACCATTCGGTCTGATTGGCGAGCCGCGCTCGGTAGGCGGGACTGTCGAGCACGTCGAGCGTCGCGGTCGAATACAGCGAAAGATATTTGGGATTGGCGGCGTGCGCGACATAGCGCCGCGCCTCCAGAAAACCCTCGATCGCAACGCGCTCTTCCAGATGCTCACGATCGTACCAGCGGTTGAAATCGGCTGCATCTGAAACGTCGATATTCATCGACGTCAGCAGCATGCCCTTCCCAGCGAGTGGCATTTTCTTGTTGTCCTGTTAGCGCGAGATCTTCGAGGCGATATCCGCGATCGACTTCATGACCGCGTCTCGCACGCCGGTATCATAGAGCGAATGGCCGGCTTCTTCCACGACGCGAATCTCGGAACCCGGCCACGCTTTCGCTAGCCGCTCGGATGTCTCGGGAGGGCACAACAGATCGTAGCGGCCCTGGACGATGATGCCGGGAATGCCGTCGAGATTGCCGGCATTCCGCAACAACTGGTTCTCCGTCATGAAGCTGTCCTGGACGAAATAATGCGCCTCCATGAACGGCGTCGCCGGCAATGTGCGCCAGACGTTCAGCGACGCCAGGTCGATCCGCGTCTTTGCGGCCTTGTGTTCCGACAACGCGCGCTCGGTGTCGTGCCAGGCGCGCGACGCCGGGCCATGCACGGCCGGATCGGCATCGAGGATGCGGCGATAATAGGCTTCCACCGGCCGCGCGCGTTCCTCCAGCGGCAGCACGCTGAGAAAATCCTCGTAGAGCGCGGGGTAGAATTGCGACAGGCGCGAGGTGAAGGCGATCTCGACCTCCGCACGCGTGCCGAGAAACGTCGCGCGGAGCGCAATCCCGGAGACGCGCTTAGGATGGGCTTGCGCATAAGCCAGCGCCAGCGTCGCGCCCCAGGAGCCGCCGACCACCATCCAGCGCGCGACGCCGAATTTCTCGCGGAGCTTTTCCATGTCCGCGATCAGATGCTGCGTGGTGTTGTGCTGGCGCGATCCCTTCGGCCGGCTGCGGCCGCAGCCACGCTGGTCGAACAGCACGGCATGGAAACGGTCGGGATCAAACAGCCGGCGGTGGTCGGGCTGGCAGCCGCTGCCGGGGCCGCCATGCAGATAGACCGCCGGGATTCCGTCGGTGCGGCCGACGCTCTCGACATACAGCTCGTGGCCGTCGCCGACGTCGAGCATTTCGGAGGTCAGCGGTGCAAAGGGATCGGCGCGCTTGACTGAGCTGGCCGCGTCGGCGTCAGGCATCATTCCCGGATTCCAGAGTGCCGCCGGCGAAATTGCGATAGACGAAGCGGGTGGTATCGCCCTCGGCCTCGCGCTCGGCCTGCTTGAAGATGGTCTCGTGCAGCGGCGACAGCGCACAGGCCGGATCGGTGTTGGCGGCGTCACCGGTCAGCGCAAAGGCCTGGCAGCGGCAGCCGCCGAAATCGATCTCGCGGAATTCGCAACTCTTGCACGGCTCCTTCATCCAGCCGGTGCCGCGATAGCGGTTGAAGGCGTCCGAGTTCTGCCAGATCCAGGCGATCGAATGGTTGGAGCGCACCGATTCGAAGTCGAGCCCGGTGATGCTCTCGGCGGCGTGGCAGGGCAGCACCTTGCCGGCCGGCGAAATGTTGAAGAACTGCCGGCCCCAGCCGCCCATGCACTTCTTCGGCCGCAGCGCGTAGTAATCGGGCACGACATAGTCGATCGTCAGCCGGCCCTTCAGCCGCTCGCGCGCCTCCTCGACGATGCGGGTGCACTCGTCGAGCTGGGCCACCGTCGGCATCAGCGCGGCGCGGTTCTTCAGCGCCCAGCCGTAATATTGCACATTGGCGACCTCGAGCCGGTCGGCGTCGAGATCGACCGACATCTGGATGATATCAGGCAGCTGATGCAGGTTCTGCCGGTGCATCACCGCATTCACGGTGAGCGGCAAATCGAGCTCGCGGGTCCATTTTGCCACCTCGAGCTTCTTGCGGTGCCCGTTTTTGTAACCGCCGACGCGATCGGCGAGGGCTTCTTCAACGCCCTGGAAACTGATCTGGACGTGGCAGAGCCCGGCATCCGCAAGCTCGCTCAGCCGCTCGCGCGTCAGCAGCACGGCCGAGGTGATGAGGTTGGTGTAGAGGCCGACGTCGCTGGCATGCTTGACCAGCTCAACCAGGTCCTTGCGCGCGGTCGGCTCGCCGCCGGAGAAATGCACCTGGAGCACGCCGATCTCGGCGAGCTCGCTCAGGACCTTCTTCCATTCCTCGGTGGTCAGCTCCTTGCCCGAGCGGTCGAGCTCGACCGGGTTGGAGCAATAGGGGCATTGCAGCGGGCAGCGATGGGTGATCTCGAGCAGCACGGCGAGCGGAATGCCGAACGTCTCCGCCGTCGAGCGGCTCTTCTCCAGCACCGCGAGGCTGTCGCTGGCGTCGGGCGGGATGGTGGGATTACCGAGCACATCGCTCATGACGTCTTCTCCCGGGCCTCCGTGAGGAAGCCCTTGTCGGCGAGATCCTGCAGCATGACGATGACGTCGGCCAGGATCGCCTCGCGCGGCGCGGCGTATTTTGCCGCGAGCTCGTCCGAAACCTCGCCGACATTGCGCTCGCCGTCGCAGAGCTGCAAGACCTCGACCGCGATCTCGTCCGGCGCCAGCACGCGTTCGGGCGCCAGGATCACCCAGACTTTTCGCGTCTCGTCATATTTCAGCTTGGCGTGCCGCGGCAGCACCGGCCGGCTGGTCTCGCTGACGCTGATGTGACGCGGCCCGGCCATCGCTTGTTCCTCAGCTCGCCTTTTGGTGTTCTTGAGGCACGAACGCGCCCGGCGGAATGTGGCCCTCGACATAGGCGTGTTGGAGCGCGTCGAGCTGCACCCACAGCACGTTGGTCTTGAAGATCAGCGCGTTGCAGACCGACGCGCGTTGCTCGGGGGTGGTGGCATGCGCCTTGACATAGTCGAGCGCAAAGCCGGCGTCGCGCGGTGCCTGCGCCAGCCGGCGCTTGAAGTAACTCATGATGTCTGGATTGACGAAGTCATAGTGCTCCAGCATGCCGGCAATGCGCTCTTCGTGCAGGTTCGGCGCGAACAATTCGGTGAGCGAGGAGGCGATCGCCTCCAGCGGCGACTTCTCGCGGCAATAGTGCACATAGGCTTCCACCGCAAAGCGCGTCGCCGGCAGGATGCCTTCGGTCGATTCCACATAGGCCGTGTCCAGCCCGAGGCCGTCGGTCAGCTTCAGCCAACGCTCGATACCGCCTTCGGAGCCGATATCGCCGTCATGATCCTCGATGCGGTGGCGCCATTCCACGCGCGTGGCGCGGTCGCGGAAGCGCGAGATCACCACCGCGTCCTTGATCGGGATGGTGCTTTGGTAATAGTAGCGGTTCAGCGCCCAGGCCTGGACCTGGCCCTTGTTCAGCTTGCCGCCGTGCAGCAGTCTATGGAACGGATGCAGGCTGTGATAGCGCGTCGCACCGATATGGCGCAGCGCCGCCTCCAGCTCCTCGGCGCTAGTGAGCCTGATGTCCTTGCCGACCGAGAGCGCGGTCATTCCATTCAGTGACGCGGCATTCACAGCACGATCTCCGTTCCGTCGGCGGGTATCTGCCAGCCCGCCGCTTCAGCGGCCTTGCGCTCGGAGGAAGAGGGCAGCAGCGCCGGGTTCGAGTTATTGATATGCAGAAATATCTTCCTGTCGAGAGTGAGGTCGGCGAGCCGCGCGATGGCGCCGTCGTCGCCGGACATCGCGACATGGCCCATGCTCTTGCCGGTCTTGTGGCTAAGCCCAGTCTTGATCATCTCATCGTCCTGCCACACCGTGCCGTCGAAGAACACCAGCGCAGCGCCGTCGATCTCGGCCTTGAGCGCGTCGGTGATTTCTGCGCAGGCGGCGATGAAGTAGAAGCATTTGCCGGTTGATTTATCGGTGATCTTCAGCCCCAGCGTATCGCCTTCGCCAGTGTCGCCGCCCGGATGCGCCTTGCCTTCCAGGTACCAGGCCGATTTGCCCGAGACCGCGAAGGGCAGCACCTCAAGTCCTGAGCGCGTCCCGTCCGGCAGCCGCGGCTCGAACGGCTCATTGATGCCGATCGGCAGGCGCTGCACGCTCTTCTCGTTCAGCACGTTGAAGATGCTGTTGGCCTTCAGGATCGCCAGCACCTTCTCATGCGCATAGACCGTGAAGGGCGATCCCTCGCGCATCGACAGCAGGCCTGCCACCGCGTCCACTTCGCTGTTGGTCAGGATTACGCCTGCGATCGGCGTATGGCGCAGCGCGCCTGCCTTCGGATGCAGCTGTGGCGTCGCATTCAATTGCTGGCGGAGGTCGGGGGAGGCGTTGATCAAGAACCAGTGCTCGCCGTCGCCACTGAAGGCGACCGAGGCTTGGGTCCGTTGCAGCTCTTGGCCGTTATCACGGGCCGTCCGGCAGCCCTCGCAACCGCAATTCCATTGCGGCACTCCGCCGCCGGCTGCGGCGCCCAGGACGACGACGCGAAGCATGATCCGTCTCCTGGAGACAATGTCGCGAGGTGGACCTCACGCAAACACAAATCCTGTCTTCCGGACATGCATCGTGACCGAAAGATCCACCTGCGCAGAACGCGAACTCACCAACCGCTTACTTGCGGGTGGCGCTCACATACATGTTGATTTCCATGCCACAGGGCACTTCGACGATCTTCGGGGCTTTCCAGGCCATTTCGGCTCTCCATTTTCGAGATTTCGGACGTATCCGCCCGGGGCTAAGTTACTGCGAGCACAAAAGTTCGCCAGTGAAATTTTCCCGAGCAAGTGCATATTGCGCCGCGAGAAAAGCGCGGGGAACAGTACTTTCTGGTGATGCGGCCCTGCGCTCGGCGCATTCGGTCGCGAACCCTGTCCTGATAAAGCAGTTGTGAGTGCAGTGCAGCTTTCAATCCGGTACCGGCGACCCAACTGGAACTTCGTGATGCCCAGATATTTCTTCAACACCCGTATCGGCGACGAACTGATCGTGGATCCTGAGGGCGAGGATTTGCGCAATCCCGACCGCGCCTGGGAGGTTGCCCGCCAGATGATCCTGGAGGTGCTGAGATCGGAAGGCACCCAGCCGGCCCTGCTCGAGGCCGTCATCGAGGTCACCGACCGCGAAGGCGAGATCGTGCTCGAATTCCCCTTCACCGAGGCATTGCTGGACATCCCGGACCAATCCGCGACGCGGCATTAGCCCCCGACTCTCTCCCCGTCATTGCGAGGAGCCCTTGCGACGAAGCAATCCAGACTGCTTCCGCGGAGGCAGTCTGGATTGCTTCGCTTCGCTCGCAATGACGGAGAATGAGCCTCACCCGCGCATCCCCCGCCCTTCGCCCCTGCGAAATCCGCATGGCTTTGCCGCGTTCCCGGGGCTAAAAGACGCCGGTTAAACGGAGCAAGCCATGCAAGATCTCTGGCGCCTGTCGGCGGCCGACCTCGCCAACCTCGTCAAAACCAAGAAGGTCTCCGCCAGGGAGGCCGCGCAGGCCGGCCTCGCCCGGCTCGACGCCGTCAATCCCAGCCTCAACGCCGTGATCGACCACCGGCCGGAGGACGTGCTCAAGCAGGCCGACGCCGTCGATGCCGCCATTGCGCGGGGCGAGGACCCAGGCCCGCTCGCCGGCGTGCCCGTCACCATCAAGGCCAATGTCGATCAGGAGGGCTTTGCCACCACCAACGGCCTCAAGCTCCAGCGCGACCTGATCGCGCGCGAGGACAATCCGGTGGTCGCCAATTTCCGCAAAGCCGGCGCCGTTCTGCTTGGGCGCACGAATTGCCCGGCCTTCTCCTATCGCTGGTTCACCACCAATCTGGTCCACGGCGACACCAAGAACCCCCGCGACGCCTCGCTGACGCCGGGCGGCTCGTCCGGCGGCGCCGGCTCGGCGGTCGCGGCCGGCATCGGCCATATCGCCCATGGCACCGACATTGCGGGCTCGATCCGCTATCCCGCCTATGCCTGCGGCGTGCATGGCCTGCGCCCGACGCTCGGCCGCATCCCGGCCTTCAATCCGGCCTTGCCGGAGCGCCCGATCGGGCCGCAGATCATGGCGGTGTCGGGACCGCTGGCGCGCACCGTCAACGACATCAGGATTTCGCTCGCGGCGATGTCGGCCCGCGATGTCCGCGATCCCTGGTTCGTGCCGGCGCCGCTGGAAGGCCCGGCGCGTCCCAAGCGCGCCGCGCTGTGTCTCAATCCGGACGGCCTGGCCACCGCGCCCGAGGTGAAGGCCGCCGTCATCGACGCCGGCAAGCGGCTCGAGCGTGCCGGCTGGACCGTCGAGACAATCGAGAACACCCCGCCGATGCGCGAAGCGGTCGAGTGGCAGATCAAGCTGTGGCTGGGCGACGGCTATGAGGCGCAACTCGAGATGGCCGAGCGTGAGGGCGATCCCGGCGCGCTGGCGTGCCTCAACGGCAACCGCGGCAGGGTCACGCCGATGGACCAGGCCAATTACGCCAAGGCATTGACCCGCCGCGCCACGCTGATCCGCGACTGGATGCTGTTTTTCGAGACCTATGCCGTGCTGCTGACGCCGGTCTCCGGCGAATTGCCGTTCCCCGATCATCTCGACCGCAAGGACGAGTCTTCCTTCAAACGCGTCTGGGAAGCACAGCTGCCGCAGATCGCCATTCCATTCATGGGCCTGCCGGGCCTCGTGGTCTCCACCGGCCTCGTCGGCAAGGCCCCGGTCGGCGTACACATCGTGTCCGGCCGCTATCGCGAGGATCTCTGCCTGCTCGCAGGCGAGGCGATCGAGGCGGGCGGCGTGCCGCCGTCGCCGATCGATCCCGTGGGTTAGCGATGTCGGTGATCTACGACTTCAAGGCCAACTCGCTTCTCGGCGAAGAAGTGCCCATGCGCAGCTTCGAGGGACAGGTGCTGCTGATCGTCAACACCGCGAGCAAATGCGGCTTCACGCCGCAATATCGCGGCCTGGAGGATCTGCATCGCGACCTGTCCCCGCGCGGCTTCTCGGTGCTCGGCTTTCCCTGCAACCAGTTCGGTGCGCAGGAGCCGGGACCGGCGAGCGAGATCCAGGCGTTCTGCTCGACCAATTACGACGTCACCTTTCCCCTGTTCGAGAAGATCGACGTCAACGGCAGCAATGCGCATCCGTTGTATGAGTACCTGAAACGCCAGCAATCCGGCCTGCTGGGCGCCTCCATCAAATGGAATTTCACCAAATTCCTGGTGGATCGCGCCGGCAAGGTGGTTTCGCGCTATGCGCCGACCGCGCGGCCCGAAGGATTGCGGCAGCAAATCGAGACCCTGTTATGAGCGAGACAATCATGAGCGACGAATTTCCGGACCGCCTCTCGGTCGATCCGAACAGCCCCTTTTACAACGCGGACATCCTGGCGCGCGACGTCGGCATCCGCTTCAAGGGTGTGGAGAAGACCAATGTCGAGGAATACTGCATCAGCGAAGGCTGGGTTCGCGTCACCGCCGGCAACGCCAAGGACCGCCACGGCAACCCGCTGACCATCAAGGTGCACGGCCCGGTCGAGCCGTATTTCAGGGATAAGAAGTAAGTACTGGCACTGCGAGGAGCGAGCTCAAGTCTTAGTCCCTCATCCTGAGGAGCGCGGAACGCGCGTCTCGAAGGATGAAGGCCCGGCCAGTGGCCTCGCCCTTCGAGACGCCTGCTTCGCAGGCTCCTCAGGGTGAGGGTCTGCCGGATCGCTACGCTCGCAATGACGAAAGTGAAAGGCCAAACCCCATGTCCGTCCGCATCGTCGACGTCCGCGAGATCACGAAGCCGATCTCTTCGCCGATCCGCAACGCCTATATCGATTTCACCAAGATGACGACGAGCCTGGTTGCCGTCGTCACCGACGTCGTGCGCGACGGCAAGCGCGTCGTCGGCTACGGCTTCAACTCCAACGGCCGCTACGGGCAGGGCGGCCTGATCCGCGAGCGCTTTGCCTCGCGCATCCTGGAGGCCGATCCGAAATCGCTGCTGAACGCGGTCGGCGACAATCTCGACCCCGACAAGGTCTGGGGCGCGATGATGACCAACGAGAAGCCGGGCGGCCACGGCGAGCGCTCCGTCGCGGTCGGCACCATCGACATGGCGGTGTGGGATGCGGTGGCGAAGATCGCAGGGAAACCGCTGTTTCGGCTGCTGGCCGAGCGTCACCGCGTCAAAGCCAATCCGCGCGTGTTCGTCTACGCCGCCGGCGGCTATTATTATCCCGGCAAGGACCTTTCGATGCTGCGCGGCGAGATGCGCGGCTATCTCGATCGCGGCTACAACGTCGTGAAGATGAAGATCGGCGGCGCCGATATCGAGGACGACCGCGCCCGCATCGAGGCGGTGCTGAAGGAGATCGGCAAGGACGCGCAGCTCGCCGTCGACGCCAACGGCCGCTTCGATCTCGAGACCGGCATCGCCTACGCAAAAATGCTGCGCGACTATCCGCTGTTCTGGTACGAGGAGGTCGGCGATCCCCTCGACTACGCGCTGCAGGCAGCGCTCGCCGAATTCTATCCGGGCCCGATGGCAACGGGCGAAAATCTGTTCAGCCACCAGGACGCCCGCAATTTGATCCGCTACGGCGGCATGCGGCCCGACCGCGACTGGCTGCAATTCGACTGCGCGTTATCCTACGGCCTGTGCGAATACCAGCGCACGCTTGAGGTGCTGAAAACTCATGGCTGGTCGCCGAGCCGCTGCATCCCCCACGGCGGCCACCAGATGTCGCTCAACATCGCAGCCGGCTTAGGCCTCGGCGGCAACGAGAGCTACCCCGACCTGTTCCAGCCCTATGGCGGCTTCCCCGACGGCGTCCGCGTCGAGAACGGCCACATCACCATGCCCGATCTCCCGGGCATCGGCTTCGAGGGCAAATCGGATCTCTACAAGGAGATGAAGGCGCTGGCGGAGTAGGCCGACGCGAGGGGCGCGACGGCCGCGCCACACACTCCGTCATTGCGAGCGCAGCGAAGCAATCCAGAGTCTTTCCGCCGAAGCAGCCTGGATCGCTTCGGCGCATCAGCGCAAAATTGCTTTGCAATTTTGTCGCGAGCTCCTCGCAACGACGATGTGGCGAAAGTCTCGCAATCATCTCTTGGTTGTGATATCATGAAAGCTCTCCTCAGCTGAGCACGATCATGAAGCAGCCTTGCGTGTACATGTTCGCCAATCGCCGCAACGGGACGATCTATACAGGCGTCACGTCCAATCCACCGCGCCGCGCGTTCGAGCACCGCGAGGGCTTGGTGAAAGGGTTTTCGTCAAAGTATGGCTGCAAGCTTCTCGTCCGGTACGAGCTGCATGCGACGATGACCGACGCGATCACACGCGAGAAGCAGATCAAGGCCGGCAGCCGGGAAAAGAAGCTTGCGCTGATCGAGAGCGTCAATCCGGATTGGATGGATTTGTACGAGACGCTAATTTGATTGCACCAGGTGTCACCACACACTCCGTCATTGCGAGCGCAGCGAAGCAATCTCAGGTGTCGCCACATACTCCGTCATTGCGAGCGTAGCGAAGCAATCCAGAGTGTCTCCACGGAGGCAGTCTGGATTGCTTCGTCGCAAGGGCTCCTCGCAATGACGGCGGCGAGGGCGATGTCTCTCCTGTCAGCGCCCAGACCGGGGACGGTGGCCTTGATGCCTCAGATCGCCACATACTCCGTCATTGCGAGCGTAGCGAAGCAATCCAGAATCTTTCCGCGGAAGCAGTCTGGATTGCTTCGTCGCGAGCGCTCCTCGCAATGACGGCGGAGAGTGCGTCGTCGGCTGGGTTCGCCTTGACGATGTGGCGTGAGCCGGATGTCCCCTACGACAGCCGCATATCCAGCAGCCGTCGCCCTTCGCCCTTCAAGAGCTTCTTCACCGCGCTCGAGGCCACGACTTCGCCGTCATTCGCATAAGCTTCGTGGTTCTTCTCGATGTCGTCGAGGCGGTAGAGGTAATTGACCATCACGCCGGCGGATTCGCGCACGCCCTTCGGCGAGAGGTCCCCTAACCAGTTGATGCGCTCGAGGCGGGCGCCGTTGCCGAGATGGAAGCGGGCGACGGAGTCGATCAGCTTGCCTTTCGGCGTGCGCGCCTTCAGGAAGTAGTGCGCCGCGAGCGGTTCGATCACGCCACGTAGCAGTGTCGTGGTCTCGGGGTTCTCGAACCATTTGGGATCGTCGAGGCGCTTCAGGATCTCGCGGTCCTCGTCCGACAGCGGCAAATCCTTGTCCTGCTTCACCCATGGCATGAAGCCCGGCACCGGCGACAGCGTCACGAAATTGTCGAGCTTGGGTAATTCGCGGCGCAGCTCCTCCACCACCTGCTTGATCAGGAAGCTGCCGAAGGAGATGCCGCCCAGACCGCGCTGGGTGTTGGAGATCGAGTAGAACACGGCGGTGCGGGCGCGCTCGATCGGGACGGAGGGGCGGTCGACCGCGAGCAGCGGCGCGATCGCGCCGGGGATCGTCTCGGTCAGCGCCACCTCGACGAAGATCAGGGGCTCGTCGACCATCGCGGGATGGAAGAAGGCGTAGCAGCGGCGGTCGACCGGATCGATGCGGCGGCGCAGATCGTCCCAGTCGCTGATCTCGTGCACGGCCTCATAACGGATGATCTTTTCGAGGATGTTGGCCGGCGTCGACCAGTCGATCCTGCGCAGCACGAGAAACCCCCTGTTGAACCATGACGAGAGAAGATGCGAAACGTCGCGATCGAGCGCGGCGAGATCGGTGTGCCCGTTCCTCATGTCGAGCAGGTCGGCGCGCATCTTGACGAGATCGCCCGTGCCGCCGGGTGCGCGGTTGAGGCGGCGGATCAGCTCCTGCCGGCGCGGCTCGGAGGCGAAGTGCAAGGCGCTGGCATCCTCGTCGGCCGGCTTGGCACGCCATGTCTCGATCGCCTTGGACAGGCGTTCCCGATCCGGGCCGAAATCGCGGACCAGGGCTTCGAAAAAGGCGCGACGTCCCGCCGCATCCAGATCCTGGTAGATGTCGAGCACCTCACGCGCCATGGCGGTGCCGGAAGCTTCACCCCGGCCTGACAGCAGCGCGCCACAGAGCTCGATCAGCCCGTCGGCGTCCGGCTTGGTGTCGGCAGAATCCCCGCGCCGGAGCAGCGTGCGGCCGCGCTCGGAGATGGTGGTGAGCAGGTCGGAGAAGAAAGCGTTGGCCATCGGGGCTTTCGTGTCGGGTTTGTGCGGTGCGGGAATATTACACGGAATTTGGGCGGAAGCCGATCACAATCAAGCGGGGGATTTTGGCAAGTTTAGCGGGGGCGTGCGTCTCCAGGAAAGCTGTCATGCCCGGTGAGGGACGTTTGGAGAACGAGGCGGCTGCCCCATACACCGTCATTGCGAGCACAGCGAAGCGATCCAGAATCCCTCCGCGGTGGCAGCCTGGATTGCTTCGCTGCGCTCGCAATGACGAGGTGGGAAGGGCGGTTTACCCCTTCCCCGCAAACTCCGTCGGCGTCCGCCCCGTCACCTGACGGAACGCTGCGGAAAAAGCCGGCACGCTGGCATAGCCGAGCTGGGTCGCGAGCTGCTTCACCGAGACGTTGGCATCGGTCGACAGCCGCTGGATCGCTGCCGCGATTCTTGCGCGCTGGCACCAGCTCTTGAAGCTCAGCTGCGTCTCGGTCGAAAACAGCCGCGACAGCGTGCGCGCGGAGGTTCCGACCTCGCGCGCCAGCGCGTCGATGTCGTGCAGGCCGGTGGGATCGTCGAGCACGATCATGGCCGCGCGCCGGCAGCGCGGCTCGTGCGGCAGCGGCACGAAGGTCGCGGAATCCTCGGCCTGGACCAGTTCCAGCATCACGAGGCGAACCAGCAGATCGGTCCGCTCCTCGGTATTGCGCGCGTCGAACAGCGCGAGGATCGCCTGGTTCAGCAGCGGCGACACCCGCACCACGAATTCCCTGGTCAGTCCCTCATGGCGCTGCTCGCGCTTCAGCCAAGCCAGGTCGAAATAGAGCGTCCGCATCTCGATGTCGGCAAGCAGATCGATGGCGTGCTGGAGCCCGGCGGGGACCCACACTGCGCGGTCCGGCGGCACCAGCCAGCGTCCCCCGGGAGTCGTCACCTGCATGGTGCCCCTGGCGGCATAGATCAGCTGCGCCTCGCGGTGCAGATGCGGATCGATCCGCATGCCCTTGGGGTAGTCGCGCGCGACCAGATGCACGCCCGCGGGTGAGCGATGGTTGCTCCGGACCTCCCGGAGGATTGGCGTCTCGACGACAGTCATTGGCAGCATCCCGTCATGCCCAAGACATATAACTCATTTCGGAGTAGGAGAGGATTCGGAATGAACAGCCCCAGCCGGGTGATCAGTTTCGTCAACGCGGGCCATTTCATCGACCATTACGCGATGCTGATTTTCGCCGCCGCGGTGATCATCATGGGACCGGCGCTCGGCATGGCCTATTCGGAACTCCTGCCTTATGCGACGCCGGGCTTCGTCGCCTTCGGCGCGGGCTCGCTGCTCACCGGCTGGCTCGGCGACCGCTGGAGCCGCCGCCACATGATGCTGATCTTCTTCGTCGGCATCGGCGCCTCCATGATCTCGGTCGGCTTCGTGCAGACCCCAGCCCAACTCGGCGCGGCGCTGTTCGCGATCGGCATTTTTGCCTCGATCTATCATCCCGTCGGCACCGCCATGATCGTCTCCTACGCGGACAGGCTCGGCCGCGAGATGGGCATCAACGGCGTCTGGGGCAATCTCGGCGTCGCATCGTCGGCGCTGGTCACCGGCGTGATCGGCCAGTATCTCGGCTGGCGCTTCGCCTTCATCGTCCCGGGCATCGTCACCATCCTGATCGGCATCGCGTTTGCGATGATGGTCGTGCACGAGGACCGCAAGGGCTCGAAGCAGGCGGCAGCGCAAGCGCGGGTCGCCAAGCAGGACATGTGGCGCGTGATCCTGTCGCTGTTGATCGTGGTGATCGCGATTTCCACCACGTTCAACGCCGTCACCGTGGCGCTGCCAAAGCTGTTCGCCGAGCGGCTCGCCGATCTCACCAAAAGCCCGGCGCTGCTTGGTGTCATCGCGGCCTGTGTCTACGTGTTCGGCGCGATGACGCAGTACACGATCGGCCGGCTGCTCGACCGCTATTCGCTGAAGACGGTGGCGCTGCCGCTGTCCTTCATGCTGGCGCCGTTCCTGTATCTGGCCGCGAGCCTGTCCAATCTGCCGCTGATCCTGGTCTCGATCGGCATCGTCATGGGCGCGTTCGGACAGGTCACGGTCAACGACGCCATGGTCGGCAAATACACCAGCGAGGAATGGCGCTCGCGCGCCTATGCCGTGCGCTATTTCATCGGCTTCACCGCGGCCGGCGCCTCGGTCGGCCTGGTCGCCTGGCTCTACGAGCAGGGCGGCTTCGTCACCATGCTGCATGCCTTCGCCGCACTCTGCCTGCTCGCGATCGCAGCCGCGATCATTCTCCCGCGCGAGATCAGGACACCGGCGGCGGTCTAGTCTCTCTCCCCGTCATTGCGAGGAGCGCAGCGACGAAGCAATCCAGACCGCCTCCGCGGAGGGACTCTGGATTGCTTCGCTTCGCTCGCAATGACGGAGAAACTCGCAATGACGGGGAGGTGGCGGCGGCTCGCTTAGTCTGCCGATGATGCCATCCTGCCAGTGTTTTGCCCGACGGAGCAAGCAGTTTCGGCAAAGACGAAATTTGATTTCGGCAAAGACAAAATTTTTCTCCAGCCTTTTCAACCTCATCCCTACTGTGCATGGGGTTGTTTTTCGCGTTTTTTGATGTTGCCTCCCGAACCCGCTGCAAGCGACAGGAACCCGCTGCCCCTGCCGCGGGTTCTATCCCCGTCATCCCGGCGCCTCGCCGGGCCAGATGAAGGGGTAAAATTCCTGCATGCAGCGGAGCCTGCTCCGACCGGTCGGCCTTGTCGCCGCGGCGCTTGTCCTCACCACCGTTGCGGCCAGTGCCGAGGGCGGCAAATCGGCCGGTCCCTCCGAATTCCTGCTGGTGGCGCAGATCGTGCTGTTGATCGCGGTCGGCCGCGGTCTCGGCGAGATCATGCAGCGCCTCGGCCAGCCCTCGGTGATCGGCGAATTGCTCGCCGGCATCCTGCTCGGTCCCTCGCTGTTCGGTTGGGTCTGGCCTGACGCACAGCACGCGATCTTCCCCAGAACGCCCGAGCAGAAAGCGATGATCGACGGCATCGCCCAGTTCGGCATCCTGCTTCTGTTGCTGCTGACCGGCATGGAGACAGACCTCAAGCTGGTCAGGAAGGTCGGCAAGGCCGCGATTGCGATATCGATCGCGGGCATCCTCGTGCCCTTCGCCTGCGGCTTTGCGCTCGGCGAGTTCCTCCCGGATGCGCTGTTGCCGAATCCGCAAGCCCGCCTGGTTGCGTCGCTTTTCATGGGCACGGCGCTGTCGATCTCCTCGGTGAAGATCGTCGCAGTGGTCGTGCGCGAGATGAATTTCATGCGCCGCAATGTCGGCCAGATCATCGTCGCCACCGCCGTCATCGACGACACCATCGGCTGGATCATCATCGCCGTCATCTTCAGCTTGGCCTCGCACGGCACGCTGGATATCGCCTCGGTGGCGAAAGCCGTGCTGGGCACGCTGGCCTTCCTCGCCATCAGCTTCACCATCGGCCGCCGCCTCGCGTTCCAGCTCATCCGCTGGGCCAACGACAATCTCGTCAGCACCGCGCCGGTCATCACGGTGATCTTGCTGATGATGTGCGCCATGGCGCTGATCACGCATCTGATCGGCGTCCACACCGTGCTCGGTGCCTTCGTCGCCGGCATTCTGGTCGGGGAGTCCCCGATCCTGACGCGGCAGATCGACGAGCGTCTGCGCGGGTTGATCTCGAGCTTCTTCATGCCGGTGTTCTTCGGTCTGGCCGGCCTAAGCGCCGACCTCACGGTGCTGCGCGATCCCCATCTGCTGATGCTCACCGGCCTGCTGGTCGTGATCGCCAGCGTCGGAAAGTTCGGCGGCGCTTTCGTCGGCGGAACCGTGGGCGGACTGAACACACGGGAGTCGCTGGCGCTCGCGAGCGGCATGAATGCGCGTGGCTCGACCGAGGTGATCATCGCCACCATCGGTCTTTCGATCGGCGTGCTCAGCCAGAACCTGTTCACGATGATCGTGACCATGGCGATCGTGACCACGATGGCCATGCCGCCGATGCTGCGCGCGGCGCTGGCGAAGCTGCCGATGAACGAGGAGGAGAGGGAGCGCCTGGAGCGGGAAGAGTTCGAGAAGCGCGGATTCGTCGCCAATCTCGAACGTCCCTTGCTCGCGGTGGACGAAAGCGTCAACGCCACCTTCGCCGCCCACATCGCCGGCCTGATCGTCGGCATGCGCGGCCTGCCGATCACGGTGCTGCACGTAGGCAAGCGCGCCAAGGAACAGGAGAAGGGCCGCGACGAAGAGGAAAGCCCCGAAACCGTGGTGAAGAAGGCCGCCGAGACCGTGTCGGCGCAGTGCGATGGCGATGTCGGCAGCGTCGATGTCGTCACCCGGGCAAGGCGTGCGGAGCTCGGCGAGTCCATCGCCGACGAAGCGCGCAAGGGCTTCGATCTCCTGGTCATCGGCGTCGACAAGGTTGCTGCCGCCAAGGATCGCTTCGATCGGAGGATCGAGGACATCGCAGCGAAGTTCGAAGGACCGCTCGCGATCGTGGCGGCCAAGGGCAAGCACCTGAAGCAGCCGATGCCCGAAGCGCTCAACATCCTCGTTCCGGTCTCCGGCAGCGGCGTCTCCAAGCGTGGCGCCGAGGTCGCGGTCGCGCTGGCGCAGGCGGGATCAGGCTCGCTCCGGGTGATCTATGTCGCGACGACGCGCGACAAGGGCGCGCAGCGCGGCGCCTCGCGTGGTCTGAGCCAGGAGGCCGGCATCCTGAAGGACGCCAGCGATCTCGCCGCCCGCTACGAGGTCGACATCACCACCACCTTGCGCGCGAACCGGTCGCCCGAAGCGGCGATCCTGCGCGAGATCGAGACCACCGACGTCGATCTCGTGGTGATGGGCGTCGACCGCATCCAGGCCGATCACCTCTCCTTCGGCGGCGTCGCCGACGCCGTGCTCAGGCAGGCGAAAGTCTCGGTGCTGCTGGTCTCGAGCGGCGAGGCGCGGCAGGCCCCTGCGGAGAAGGCCTAGGACTTCACCTCGGCCACCGCCACCGCCTTCGGCGTCTTCTTCGACGCACGCCAGTTCTCGAAGCGCTGCACCACCACGAAGAACGCCGGCACGAACAGCACCGCGAGGCAGGTCGAGGCCAGCATGCCCGAGAACACCGTGATGCCGATCGACTTGCGCGCGCTGGCGCCGGCGCCGGTCGCGATCACCAGCGGCACCACGCCGAGGATGAAGGCGAACGACGTCATCAGGATCGGGCGGAAGCGGGCGCGCGCAGCTTCGATGGCGGATTCCAGCACCGGCTTGCCGTCGCGGCCGTGCAGCTCGAGCCCGACTTCGACGATCAGAATGGCGTTCTTGGCCGACAGCGCGATCAGCAGGATCAGGCCGATCTGGCAATAGAGGTTGTTGTCGATCTTCAATGCGTTGAGGATCAGCATGGGGCCGAGCAACGACAGCGGCACCGCCAGGATCACCGAGATCGGTGCGTACCAGCTCTCGTACTGGCCGGCGAGCACGAGATAGACCAGCAGCATGGCCAGACCGAAGACCCAGTAGATCTGGTTGGAGACGGCCTTCTCCTGATAGGACATCGCGGTCCATTCGAAGCCGGTGCCCGGCGGCAGCGTCTTGTCCGCGATCTCCTCCATCAGCTTCAGCGACTGGCCGGAGGAGTAGCCCTGCGCCGGTAGGCCGATCACGGTCGAGGACGGATAGAGATTGTAGAGGCTGATCAGCGACGGACCGGTGGCCGGCGTAATCGTGGCGACGGTGCCGATCGGGATCATGTCGCCGTTCGAGTTGCGCACCATCATGTTGGCGATGTCGCGCTCGGTGACGCGGAAGGCGGGATCGGCTTGGGTGTAGACCTGGAACACGCGGCCGAACTTGTTGAACTGGTTGACATAGGACGAGCCGAGATAGGTTGACAGCGCCGCGAACACCTGGTCGGTCGTGACATGCAGCGTCTGGGTCTTGATGCGGTCGATCTCGACGTTGAACTGCGGCACCGAGGAACGGAACGAGGACTGGACGCGTTGCAGCGCGCTCTGGCTCTGGCCGTTGCTGACCATCGCGCCGGTGATGGCCTGGAGCTTGGCGAAATCGCTGTTGCCGTCGCGCAGCTCGACCTGCATCGAGAAGCCGGCGGCGTTGCCGATGCCCTGGATCGGCGGCGGCGGCAGCACCAGCGTGCGCGCCTCCATGATCACCGCGAGCTTGTCGTTCAGCCCGTACACCAGTGAACGCAGATCCTCGCCCGGTCCTTTGCGCGCGTCCCAGTCCTTCAGGATGATGTAGGCGACACCTGCATTGGCAAGGCTGGCGCTGTTATCGAGCGCGGAGATGCCGGCGATGGTGATGACCTGCTGGACTCCCGGCGTGTCCTTGATCAGCTCGCTCGCTCTATCGAGCACCTTCTGGGTCCGCTCCAATGCGGCGCCGTCGGGCAACTGCACGGCGGCGATCAGATAGCCCTGGTCCTCGATCGGCAGGAAGCCGGTCGGCACCCGGGACAGGCCGTAGCCGCCGATCCCGATCAGCACCAGCGCGAATGCGACCGAGATCGTGGCATGCCTGCACAGGAAGCCGATCAGCTTCGTGTAGCCACGCTCGACGCGGTTGTAGACCGCGTTGAAGCCGCGATAGAAGAAGTTGCGTTGCTCCGGCGGCACCGTCGGCCGCAGCCAGAGCGCGCATTGTGTCGGCTTCAGCGTCGCCGCGTTGATGGCGGACAGAAGCGCGGTCGCGGCGATCACCAGCGCGAATTGCGAATAGATTCGGCCGGTGAGCCCGGCGAGGAACGACGCCGGCAAAAACACCGAGATCAGCACCAGCGTGATGCCGACGATCGGCGCGAACAGCTGGTCCATCGCCTTGATCGCGGCGTCGTGGCCGTTCATGCCCTGCTCGATGTTGTGCGCCGCGCCTTCCACCACGACGATGGCATCGTCGACGACGATGCCGATTGCGAGCACGATCGCGAACAGCGTCGACATGTTGATGGTGAAGCCGAGCGCCGCCATCGCGGCGAACGCGCCGATGATGGTGACGGGAACGGTGGTCGCCGGCACCAGCATCGCGCGCCAGTCCTGCAGGAACACCAGGATCACGACCAGCACCAGTAGACCGGCCTCGATCAGCGTCATGTAGACCTCGTGCACCGAGGCCTGCACGAATTTGGTGGTGTCGAACGGCGTGTCGTATTTCATCCCTTGCGGGAACGCCTTTGCAAGCTCCGCCATCTTCTTCTCGACGGCCTGCTCGACCTGAAGTGCATTGGCGCCGGGCGACTGGAACACGCCGATGCCGGTGGCCGGCTGCTTGTTCAGGGAGAATATCTGGCTGTAGGTCTGCGCGCCGAGCTCAACCCAACCGACGTCGCGCACCCGCGTGACGTCACCGCTGGTGCCCGATTTGACGATGATGTTCTCGAACTCGGCGGTGTCGTCGAGCCTGCCGTTGACGTTGAGGGTGTACTGAAACGCCTGTCCCGACGGCGTCGGCGGCGCGCCGACCTGGCCGGCGGAGACCTGTTGGCTCTGCTGCTGGATCGCCTGGATGACGTCCTGCGGCACCAGACCACGGACCTGCAGCTTGTTCGGATCGAGCCACACCCGCATCGAATACTGACCGGCGCCGAACACGGTGACGTTGCCGACGCCGGGCAGGCGCGAGAGTTCGTCGCGGAGGTTGATGGTGGCGTAGTTGCTCAGATAAAGGCTGTCGAACGTCTTGTCGGGCGAGGTCAGCGTCACGAACAGCAGGATCGACGTCGACCGCTTCTGCACGGTGACGCCCTGGTTCTGCACCGATTGGGGCAGTTGTGACAGCGCGCTGGAGACGCGGTTCTGCACCAGCACCTGCGCGAAGTTGAGGTCGGTGCCGATCTTGAAGGTCACGGTCAGCGTATAGGTGCCGTCGGAGCCGCTGTAGGACTGCATGTAGAGCATGTCCTCGACGCCGTTGACCTGTTGTTCGATCGGCAAGGCAACCGTGTCGATCACGGTCTTGGCGCTCGCGCCGGGATACCGGGTCGTGACCTGCACCGTCGGCGGCACCACGTCGGGATATTGCGCGATCGCGAGGTTGAACAGCGCGACGCCGCCGATCAGGATCATCAGCAGCGCGATGACGTTCGAGAGGACCGGCCGCTCGATGAAAAACTTTGAGATCATGGCCGGCGCTCCTACTTACTTGGCAGACGCCTGCGGCTGCTCGATCTTCATCACCTGCGGGTCGATCTTCTGGCCCGGAATCACCCGCAGCAGCCCTGCGGTCACCACGCGATCATCAGGCTTCAAGCCGCTTTCGATCACACGCAAGCCGTTGTCCACGGGACCGATCTGCACCTTGCGCTGCTCGACCACGTTGTCGCCGTTGACGACCAGGAGATAGCGGCCGCCCTGGTCGCTGCCGAGTGCGGTGTCGGGCACGAGTAGGGCGTCCTTCTCCTGGGTGAAGGGCACGCGAACGCGGACGAAATAGCCGGGCAGCAGCACCCGCTTGTCGTTGGGCACGAGACCGCGCACCGCGAGCGTGCCCGTCGACTGGGTGAGGGTCGGGGCGACGTAGTCGAGCTTGCCCTCATGCGGATAGCCGGCCTCGGTCTGCAGGCCGACTTGAATCGGAAATTGCCTCATGTCGGCGGCGGTGAGCCCGCGGCGGGAGGCCTCGGCACGGATGCGCAGCACGTCCTGCTCGTTGACGGTGAAATTCACATAGATCGGGTCCATCGCGACGATAGAGGCGAGTTGAGTCGGGGAGGAGACCCCGACGAGCTCGCCGATCGAGACCATATGCGCGCTGACGACGCCGTCGAATGGTGCGCTCACCTTGGTGTAGCCGTAGTTGACTTCGGCGAGGCGGGTGTTGGCCTGGGCTTGCTGGAGGTTGGCCTGTGCGTTGTCGCGGTTCGAGGTCGAGCTGTCCAAAGTCGCTTGCGAGACCGCTTGCCGCTGCACGAGATCGCTCTGCCGCTTGTAGTCGGCTTCCGCCTGCCGGAGCGAGGCCTGCGCGCCGGCCTCGGCCGCCTGCGCCTGATCGAGCTTGAGCTTATAGGTCTCGGGCTCGATCGTGAACAGTTGGGTGCCCTGCTTGACGAAGGCGCCGTCCTGGTAGTCGATCGATTGCAGGAATCCCTGCACGCGCGCGACGAGATCGACATTCTTGACCGGCGCGGTGTTGCCGGTGGCCTCGACATACCGCGTCACCGGACGCTGCACCGGCGCGGCGACGTCCACCTTGGGCGGCGGCGGGGCGACGAACGTATTCTTGTCCTCACAGCCGGCGAGCGCGGCCACGGCCATGGCGGCGGCCAGTGCCCGCCCGACATGTCTCCACGCTGCGTTGCGTCGTGCGGGAGATGCGGGATTCGCGCAGGTCATTCGGTGGCCCCCGGTTACTGTCTGTCGGGGCGGGAGGCTACCAACAAATGCCCGGACGTGGAACACCATAGCCATGGCAGTTGTCGGCCTTGCACTGCAGACTGCGCTGTGGCCTTTGGCAGTTTTGCCATCACAATCCGCTTTCCATCGCGCGCACGATCGACCAGAATTATGTCAAAGGCCCTGCGGCGGCACGCGAAGCAGTCGGGACGAACAAGAGAAGAATACAAGAAGAAAAGGTCGGGAGATCATGACATGCCCACGTCGCTCCAGTCGGTCCTTAAGTCGGTGCTTGCCGGCCTCGTTCTCGCCGCGGCGGTTGCCATGCCCGCGCTAGCCGATGGTCTGAAGGACGAGATCGCACCGACCGGCAAGCTGCGGGTCGCGATCGCAATCAGCCCGGCGGGCGGTGCATTCTGGTCCACCAAGACCGACGCCGGTTATGCCGGCGTGCCCGTCGAGCTCGGCAGGGAGATGGCCGCCCAGCTCGGCGTGCCCGTCGAATATGTCGTGCACCAGAATTCCGGCCAGATCACCGATGCGGCATCGAAAGGCACTCTTGAAAAAGGTGCTTGGGACGTCACCTGGCTCCCGAAGGATCCCGAGCGCGAGACCAGGATGATGTTCGGCCCGATCTACGAGGTCGCGGACGCCACCTATATCGTCAAGGCCGGTTCGAACGTGACCAATTTCGCCACGCTCGACCAAGTGGGCATCAAGGTCGCGGCCGTCAACGCCACCACCACGATGCGCGGCGCGGTCGCGCATCTGAAAAATGCAAAGGTCACGGGCTATCAGACCTACGACGAGATCTTCGGCCTGCTGAAGAGCGGCGAGATCGATGCCTTCGCGCTGTCGCGCGATCAGCTCAACAAGATGGCGCAGAAGATTCCAGGCACGCGCGTGCTCGACGAGACCTTCAAGAAGACCGTCACCGCCGTCGCCGTCCCGCTCGGCCGTCCCCAAGCGCTGACCTTCGTCACCAAATTCATGAACGAGGCGGTGACGAATGGCACCTTGCGCAAGGCCTACGATAACAACGGGCTGAAGGATTCTCCGATCCGGACTGAGTAGGACGCAGGATGCGCCGCGCTCCGGCCCTACGGCTCCGCGGTGCGGATGCCCGCGGGGCTCACTTGCATCTTGAGCGTGGATGTCTTGTTCAGCGCTTTGCCGTCGAACGAGAAGGCGATCAGCTCGTTTTCGACCATGCACTGCGCCACGACATATTTGGAGTCCTTGGACCACACCATGCCCTGGCACCAATGGCCGATCTTCGCTTCCGCCACCGGGGTAACGTCGGTGCCCGAAATTTTGTAGACCTTGAGCAGTCCGAAATCATTGAAGAACGGGGAGGCCGGCGGCTTGTTCGAACCGTTCATGACCGTCACGGCCACATGGCTGCCGTCCGGGGACATCTTCACGGCTTCCGGCGTCTGCCCGACGGTGACTGTCGTGACGACGCGGATCGGTTTCGCCGTCATGTCGATCAGGCTGATCGAGTCGTTGTCACCGCTGCTGGCGCCGACATTGCCGACGATTGCCGTAGCGCTGCCGGTGAGATCGATATCGTAGGGGCGGATGCCCGCGGAGAGATCGCGCTTGGCGTACTCGACCTTGCTCCCGTCCACGGTCAGAAGCGAGATCTTGCTGTCTCCGTCGCGGGTGACCAGCGCGGTCGCGCCGTCATGGGAAAAGACCGCGTGGCTGGGTCCTGATTTGGCGTCGCCGAGCTGGATCTTGCCGGCCGGCGTCAGCGTGCTCCCGCTGATCGTGAAGACCGAGACCGTGCCTTCGCTGCGGTTCGCGACCAGTGCCAGCGTGCCCGCGCGGTTGATCGAAACGCCGGCAGCGCCGGCGCCTGCTTGCAAGGTCGCCAGCACTTTGGGCGGCGTGGATTTCAGGTCGATGACCGAGAGCTTGTCGTCGGGCACCGTCTTGGCCGGATCCGCAGGATCGAGCTTCATCGCGCCGGTGACGAGGGCGAACGCGCCATCCGGCGCAATGGCCACGCTCGGCGGCGGGCCGACGACGCTGGCGGGGGCGGGCACCTCGCCGAGAAGTTTCAGGGCACCGTCGGTGAAGTCGATGACGCTCACCGTGTCGGGCAGCGGTTGCTTGCGTACCATGGCGGTGCCGTTCTCCAGCACCATCTTGCCGTCATTGGCGGTGACGACGATCTCGGCATGCGCGGCGTCACTCGCGAGGCCGACCAAGGATGTTGAGATCAAAGCCCATGCGGCACGGCGCGTGCGCTTGCGAAGAGCGGCTGTCATGTGTCCCCCCGAGATTTGTTCTTGTCCGGGGAAGCTAAATGCACCGGGCGCAGGACGCAATGACCAGGTGGCGACTGGTTGCCTTTGAAGACGCCGACGGACGGCTACAAGGCGGGAGCTAGCCTCTCAGCCGCATGCCACGCGGCGAGGCCCCTCAGCGCGGCTTGATCTCCGCATATTTCACCATCGCCTTCTCGAATTTCCGCTTGAACAGCCACATTGCGCCAAGGATCTCGCGGAAGCTTGCCGAGGTGCGCGCCCGGTCGGCCTGTCCGAATGCGAAGATGCTGTTGTTGCGCAGGTGCTTCATGATCGTCGGACTGGACACCCTGTAGTTCAGGAGATCGCCGGACTTGAGCGCTGACCGCGTCGGGGTCGGAACGATCTGGATCAGCTCGAACAGCTTCATCTGGTCGATCGGGTCGGGCAGCGTCTTCACGATTCCCGGGATCTCCCGGAAAACATCCGCATGCGCGTTCATCAGGCCGTCGCGCACGTTGGTCCAGTGATTGAAGCGATGATCGGTGCCGCGGGCGCGCGCCTCCTCCTTGTCGTCGCGCGCGCTCAACCCGGGATCGGCGGCCGCGATCTCGCCCTTGATGGCCTCCCATTTCCTGCGGCCGTTGCGGTCCTCGGACGGGCCGGTCTGGAAGCTGCCCATATAGGTGTTCGAGCGCCCGTTGCGGACGTTCTGCTTGCCGTTGGTCTCGGCGAAGAACAGCCCGAGGCTGATCCGGCCCGCGGCTTCGGCGTGGTCAGGCGCAAGCCCCTTGGCGCGCGCGATCGCGACCGCGAGATCGACCACGTCCTTGAACGGCGTCGCCGAGTTCTGCGCGCCGGCCGGCGGCGCTTCCATGATCTCGAACAGTTTTGAGTATTCGTCGACCAGCGGTTCGATATCGGCGTCGAAATAGGCCGGAGGTATCTCGAACTTGTTGGGCCTGCCGATCCGAGAGGGCATGGCGTCGGTGAGATCCTTGTAAGCACTGATCACGGCGACGCGTGCCAGATACAGCGCCTGGCCCGGCAGGTTCGGCAGCGGCTGCCTGGCGTCGATCTGGCGGCGCCGCTCGGCCAGAATCGCCTTGAAGTCGCCGAGCGCTCGCTCGTAGGTCGCAACCGCCTCCGATTGCCTGGCGGTGAGCGTTTGCGCCCGGCTCGGGACCAACGTCGTAAGGAGCAGCCCAAGTGCTGCGATGATGGCGAGGAGTTGACGTCGTGCAGGCATGGCCGGTTCCCCCAACGATTCGTCGGTCGGGGGATCGTAGCCTAGTCGTTGGCTTCGGGCGGCAGGAAGTCGACCTCGTGCAGCGCCGAGATGCGCACGACCTCGGCCGGGTCGGTCAGGTCATGGAGCTGATTGAACAGCGCCTCCAGTTTCTGCATCGGCGAGACCCAGAACAACGCACGGGCCGGTTTGTCGGATTTGTTGAAATAGCCGTGCGGGATGCCGCGCGGCAGGCGCACGAGATCGCCGGCATGGGCCTTGACCCATTTGCCGTCGAGCTTGAGGTCGAGCGTGCCTTCCTGCACCAGGATGAATTCGTCCTGGGTCGGATGGATGTGCACCGGCACGAACTGGCCTGGCTCGCTGTTGGTCTCGAACGCGAAGGTGGACTCGGTGACGGCCTTGGGGAAGTAGACCTGGCCCAGGATGTTCCAGGTCTTGCCGCCATAGCCCGTACCAACAGCGGTGATGCCCTTTTCGAGTGCAGTCATGGCTCGCCTCCAATGGGATTGTAACTGAGACGGAGTGTTGCGCAGCAGCCATGCGCTGTCCATGCGCAAGACGCGCCCTAACGCCTGTCGCGTTCAGCCGCCTGCCTGCGCAGAAAGCCTTCGAGATCGGCCTGCACCGAATAGGGCGTCGGGATCGGATCGCCAACCGCGTCGACGGCGGTGTCGAGAGAGCGGCGCAGCATGCGCGCGAGCTCGGCCTTCCGATAGGGCTTTGTCAGAAGCGGTGCGCCCTTGGTGGCGCGTCCCTGCGCATGCGGGGCGTCGTAGGCATAGCCCGACGTAAATAGCACCCGCAGCGAGGGGCGCGCTGCCACCATCTCGTCGGCGAGCTCTCGTCCATTCAAGCTGCCGGCCATCACGATGTCGGTGAAGAGCAGGTCGAAGGGCGTGCCTTCGGCGGCGATGGCGAGCGCCTCCGCCGCATTGGCGGCCGGGATGACCTTGTAGCCGAGGCTTTCGAGCTGGACCGTAACGTACTGGCGGACGTCGCGGTCGTCCTCGACACAAAGAATGGTTTCCGTCCCGCCCACGACCTTGCGCTCGTCATAGCCGGTGGGGCGAAGCGTGCTCGCCTCCGCCTTCGGCAGGTAGATCGTGAAAATCGTGCCGCGTCCTTCTTCGGAAGCGACCTTGATGCCGCCGCCGGACTGCTTGATGAATCCGAACACCATGCTGAGCCCAAGCCCCGTGCCCTTGCCGACGTCCTTGGTCGAGAAGAAGGGATCGAAGATCCGCTCCAGAATGGCCGGCGGAATGCCGGTGCCGGTGTCGGCGATCTCGATCTCGACATAGTCGCCGGCATAGCCGGCCCCGACCGCCACGGCTTCGCGGACGCCGAACACGACGTTGCGCGTCGTCAATGTCAGTCTGCCGCCGTCCAGCATCGCGTCGCGGGCGTTGATCGCGAGGTTGAGAAGTGCCGAGCTCAATTGGCCGCGATCGACCAGGGCGAGCCAGATGTTGCCGTCGAGCCGGGTCACGATCTCGATCTTCTTGTCGAAGGTTGCCAGCAGCAGCTTTGCGAGCTCTCCGAGCAGTTCGTTGATGTCGCTCTCGGCCGGCTTGAGCGCCTGCTTGCGGGCAAAGGACAACAGGCTCGACGTCAGCGCGGCACCGCGGTCGGCGGCGTCGCTGATCAGCTTGGTGATGGTCGCAAGCGGCGGATTGTCCTTCACGGCGTCGGCGAGGATCTCGATGGTGCCCGTGATCACGGTGAGCATGTTGTTGAATTCGTGCGCGATGCCGCCGGTGAGCTGGCCGATCGCCTCCATCTTCTGGGCCTGGATCAGCTGCTCCGCGGCGGCGCGCTTCTGGGTGACGTCCTTGACGAAATTGTTGATGAGGGTGCGCTCCCCGATGCGCAGCGCCGTGCTGGAGGCCTCGATCAGGATCTCGTCGCCGTCCCGGTGCAGCAGGGTCGCTTCGAACCGGATGCCGATCGGCGTATCCGACAATTCCGGCAGCAGCCGCATCATGCGTTGCCTGAAGCCGTCGCGCAGCGGTTCGGCGATGAGGAGGTTGACGACGTCGGTGCCGACCGCCTCCTTGCGCGTCCATCCGGTCAGGGCCTCGGCCTGAAGGCTCCATTCCAGCACGACGCCGCTCTGGTCGGTCTGAATGAAGGCGTCGAGCGCGGTCTTGATGACGGCTTGCGTCATCTGTGCGCTGGCCTGCGCCTGCTCGGCCAATTGCGCGGCGGCACGTTTTTCCTGCGCGGTTTCGATCGCGCGCGTGCACAGACGAGCGAGCAGGACGGCAATGGCGCCGCTTGCGAGCAGGGCGACGATCTGGGCAATGCCGAACCCGGTTCCGGTCGCGGCATAGGAGACGAGGAGAGCCGCCGCGGTCACGATGACCTGCGCGGTCATCGCGAGTGTCAGAAGCCCCCTGAGTTTCATGGTCTCACACCAACGCGTCAGTCGCGGCCCCCCGTGTCCGCCCTGTCAATGTCCGGCTCCACGTCAGCGACAGATGTGAGCTACAGATTCCGCGCGGCGGCGTCGAGGGGCAATTTGCGGTGGTGCCGGGTTGGCGGCGCTTCAACCTGCCGGCGAATCGGTCTGGCGCAGCGTCGTCACCCAGATCACGCGGGCCGTCTGCTGGGTCGGATTGTCGAACATGTGTGGCACGATGCTCGGAAAGCGAAAGCTGTCGCCGGCCTCGAGCAGATGGGCCTGGTTGTCGAGCCACAGCCGCAGGCTGCCCGAGAGGATATAGCCCGCCTTCTCGCCGGTGTGCTGCAGGAAGTCGGTGCCGGACGAGGCGCCGGGATTGAGCGTGAGCTCGTAGAGTTCGAGCTGGCCCTTGTCTGCCGGCGTCAGCGCTTCCTTGACGACGCCGCTGGCGGTGAGCCGCAGCAGGCGCCGGCTGTTCTTGCGCACGATGTAGCGCTGCACGTCGGCGGGATCGGTGGTCTCGAAGAAATAGGAGATGGGAACGTCGAGCGCGATGCTGAGCAGGCGCAACGTGCGTATCGACGGCATGGCACGCGCGCGTTCGAGCTGGCTGATCATGCCGTTGGAGAGGCCGGTCTTGTTGGCGACGTCCTGGATCGACAGGCCTGCACGTTGCCGCAGCAGCCGCACGGTCTCGCCGAGGCGCTGGTCGACCGCATCGTCGGCCTCGATCGCCGGGGCATCCTTCGGATCGTTGATCTCGCCGCGACCATCCATGTCGCTCTCCCGTGCATCATCTCAGCCCCGGACAACGATGGTCCGAAGCTTCAGTCGGAGTGAAAAGGTCGCGCATCCTAGCAATACGATTGACAGCTGTATTTAGTCGTGATGAACTTTTGATAGAAAAATTTAGAAGCACTAAAGCCCACTCCTGTCCCTTTGCCGGGGATCTCGGGGCGCGGGAGACGGTGCCGCGTGCGAAAACGGAGAGTGGTCATGGCGGACGACACCGGGAAGTTCGGCGTTGGAGCACTGCATCTCGGCAATCCGAATCGCCGTCAGATCTTTCAGCTCGGCGCAGGCGCCGCGGCGGGATGGACGCTTTCGGGCGCCGCATTTGCGCAGACCGAACGCCCGACCAATCCGCCCGACAAGCCGCGCGGGCAGGTGATCGCGGCGCTGTCGCAGGAGCCGACGGTCTTTCATCCCCTGATGCCGGGCATCGAAGTCGATCAGGGTATCTGGTGGCAGGTGTTCTCGCCGCTCTGGTTCATCGATCCCGACGGCAAGTTCGTTCCCGACCTCGCCCGCGAAGTCCCGACCCTCGAGAACGGCGGCCTGTCGGCCGACGGCCTGACCTGGAAGATCAAGCTCCGCAGCGACGTGAAATGGCACGACGGCACGTCGTTCACGGCCGAGGACGTGAAGTTTTCGCTCGAGCTGATCAACAATCCCGATTTCCGCGCGCGCAGCCGGGTCGGCCATAGCCTCGTGAAGGACATCAAGGTCGTCGCGCCCGACGAGATTCACTGGCGCATGGAAGCTCCCTATTCGCCCTACATGTCGATCCTGGGATCGCTGACCTTCATCGTGCCCAAGCACATCCTGGAGAAGGTGACCGATCCGAACGCCTCGCCCTTCCACAACGCGCCTGTCGGCACCGGACCGTTCCGCTGGGGCGAGCGCGTGCCGGGCGACCACATTCAGATGAATGCCCATACCGGCTATCACGGCAAGGGGCCGTACGTCGAACGCGTGGTGTTCAAGTACATTCCTGACCTCACCGTGCTCTACACCCAGTTCCGCACCGGACAGGTCGACTACACCGGCCTGCAAGGCATTCTGCCGAACTTCGTGCAGGAGGCGAAGACGCTGAAGGGCCGCAAGATCTTCGTCTCCTCGACGTCGTCGGTGGAGCACATCGCGCCCAATCTGGAGTTCGGCGCGTTGGCGGACCGCACCGTGCGCGAGGCGCTTTATCTCGCGATCAACAAGCAGGCGATCATCGATGCCTTGAACTACGGCCTGCCGACGCAGACCGAAAGCTTCGTGCCGCAGCAGGCCTGGTCGTTCCAGCAGGGACTGCCGCAGCACAAATACGATCCGGCCAAGGCCAACACGCTGCTCGATGCGGCTGGTTGGGTCCGAGGCGCCGGCGGGGTGCGCGAGAAGGGCGGCGTCAAGCTCGAATTCGCCAATTCCACGACGTCGGGCAACGCGGTGCGCGAGCAGACCCAGCAGCTGCTGATCCAGGACTGGCGCGCGATCGGTGCTGCGATGCGCGTCAACAACATGCCGGCCGCGGTGATCTGGGGCGACTTCTGGCAGCAATCGAAATTCAACTCGGTGATCGTGGGGGTGAATTTCATGCTCGGCAGCGACCCCGACGTGACGCCCCGCTTCGGCTCCGGCGCCATCCCTGCCAAGGGTGGCCGCGGCTACAACACCTATCAGTATCGCAACCCGGAGGCGGATCGACTTCTCGCCGAAGGTGCCAAGCAGTTCGATCTGGCGCAGCGCAAGACGACCTACGGCAGTCTGCAAAAGCTCATCCGCGACGACCTCGCGATCCTGCCGCTGTTCCAGGGCTTCATCGCCGAAGGCGTGAAGGAAGGGCTGCAAGGTTTCCGCCCCAACATCAACATGTCGATCAACTGCTGGAACATCCGCGAATGGTATTGGGCCTGATGGTTCAGGTGCGCGAGATCGCCTGAGATGGCCCGTTACGTCGCCAATCGCCTGGCGCAGGCGATCATGCTGCTGGTGATCGTGTCCGCGATCGGCTTCGCCATTCTGCATCTGGCGCCGGGCGGCCCGCTCTCGCAATTCGCCGCGTCCGCGCAGATGACGCAGGAGGATCTCGATCGCGTCACCCGGCAGCTTGGCCTCGATCGTTCGCTGCCGATCCAGTATCTCGACTGGTTCGGCCGGATGCTGAGGGGCGATTGGGGCCGCTCGTATCGCGACGGCGAGCCGGTGCTGGCGGTGATCTCCTCGCATCTTGGCGCCACGCTGGAACTGATGGCGACTGCGACCATCATCGCTGTCATGCTCGGCTGCTGGATTGGCGTGCTCGGTGCGCTGCGCCGCTATTCGCTGTTCGATTCGCTGGCGACCGTCGGCGCCATGATCGCGTTGTCGATCCCGACCTTCTGGTTCGGCCTCGTCACCATCTATGTCTTCTCGGTGAAGCTCGGCTGGCTGCCGGCCGGCAACCGGCAGACCGTCGGCGACGGCTCGCCGCTCGATCTGCTCCATCATCTCATCGCGCCGGCGCTCGTGCTGGCGCTGGTCGAAACCGCGATGTGGGGCCGCTTCATGCGCTCCTCGATGCTCGAAGTCATCAACCAGGACTACATTCGCACCGCGCGCGCCAAGGGCATGCCGGAATGGCGGATCCTTACGGTTCACGCCTTGCGCAACGCCCTGCTGCCGATGATCACGGTGGGCGGCCTTCAGTTTCCGACGCTGCTCGGTGGTGCGCTGGTCGCCGAGACCGTGTTCACATGGCCCGGCATGGGCCGGCTGTTCCTCGATTCCATCGGATATCGCGACTATCCCGTGGTGATGGGCATCCTGATGTTCTCGGCGATCATGGTGCTGATCGGATCGCTGCTCGCTGACATCCTCTATGCCGTCGTCGATCCGCGCATCCGGGTGGGCTAGGGATGACGATTGCCGCCCTCTCCACCGATCAAATTGCGCCGGGCCAGGCCGCGTGGCGGCGATTTCGTCGGCACCGGCTTGCGCTCGCGGGCGCGTTGATCATTCTGGTGCTCGTCCTCGGTTCGGCATTCGGCCCGTACCTCCTGCCGTTCGACGACACCTATATCGATATCATGAAGCGGTTCGCACCGCCGCTGTCAGGCGCGCATATCCTTGGCACCGACGAACTCGGCCGCGACGTGCTGGCGCGGCTGATGATGGGCGCGCGTGTCTCGCTGTCGATCGGCTTCGTCGCGATGGTGATCGCGATGGCGATGGGCATCGCCGTCGGGGCCTTCGCCGGCTTCTATGGCGGCATGGTCGGCGCGGTGCTGATGCGGCTCGTCGATGCCATGCTGTGCTTTCCGACCATCTTCCTGCTGCTTGCGCTCGCGGCGCTCATCGAGCCCGGCTTCGTCACCACCACCGTGCTGATCGCGGCAACCGCCTGGATGTGGGTGGCCCGCGTCGTCGAGGCCCAGGTGCGCTCGCTGCGGGAACGCGAGTTTGCGGTTGCTGCACTCGCGTTCGGCTCTTCGAACCTGCGGATCATGTTCCGCGAGCTCGTGCCCAACGCGGTTGCGCCGATCGTGGTGGCGGCGACGTTGAACGTCGCCAAGGCAATTCTGCTGGAATCCTATCTCAGCTATCTCGGTTACGGCATCCAGCCGCCGGCGGCGAGCCTCGGCAACATGCTCAACAACGCGCAGATCTATCTCACCAGCGCGCCCTGGCTCGCGATTGCGCCGGGCCTCGCCATCACGCTGGCGGTGACGAGCTTCAACTTTCTCGGCGACGGCCTGCGCGACGCGCTCGATCCGCGAATGAATATCCCATGATCTGGAAACCAGCGACGAGCAAGCCTGCTCGGATCGAACTGAATATCTGGAGTGTCCCATGTCCCCGCCGCTCACCCGTATAAATAGCGACGAACGCCTGCCTCAGCAGGCGGACGTCGTCGTCATCGGCGGCGGCGTCATCGGCGTGTCCGCAGCCTATCATCTCGCGAAGAAGGGCCTCTCCGTCGCCCTGGTCGAGAAGGGCCATGTCGGCGGCGAGCAGTCGAGCCGCAATTGGGGCTGGTGCCGCCAGCAGGGTCGTGCGCGCGAGGAGATCCCGCTGGCCCGCGAGGCGCTGCGGCTGTGGGAAGACATGCAGAACGACGCCGGCGTAGATGCCGGTTTCCGCCGTACCGGCGTGCTGTTCCTGACCAAGAGCAAGGACGAACTCGCCAGCTGGGAGCGATGGGCCGCAACGGCGCGCGAGATGCAGGTGCACTCCACGGTCCTGACGCCGGCGGAGGTCGCCGAGCGCCTGCCCGGCAACGCCGAAAAATGGGTCGGCGGATTGCACACGCCGAGCGACGGGCGCGCCGAGCCCTCGATGGCCGTGCCTGCGCTTGCGACCGCCGCGCGAAAACACGGCGTCACCATTCACCAGGGCTGCGCCGCGCGTGGGTTGGAGACGCAAGGCGGACGGGTGAGCGCCGTCGTCACCGAGAAGGGCACCATTCGCACGCAATCGGTGCTGCTGTCCGGCGGCGCGTGGTCGTCGCTGTTCTGCCGCCGCCACGGCATCGAGCTGCCGATCGGCCTTGTCAACGCCACCGCGTGCCGGACCACGCCGGGGCCGGAGATCACCTCCGGCGCGCTCGGCACCGACTTCTATTGCATCCGCCGCCGCCTCGACGGCGGCTTTACGCTGGCGCTACGCAACCGCGGCACGGTCGAACTGTCGCCCGATCTGTTCCGCTACGCGCGGACCTTCTGGCCGACCTATCGTCATCGCAAGAACGGGTTGAAACTGTCGTTCGGCAAATCCTTCTTCGACCAGCTCATGCGCGGCACGAGCTGGAGCTTGGACAAGCCGTCGCCGTTCGAGACCGAGCGCGTGCGCGATCCCGCGCCTGACATGTCGCTGGTCAATGCCGCGCTGGCTTCGCTGATCAAGTCGAACCCTGAATTGAAGGACATCGAGATCGCGGAAGCCTGGGGCGGGACGATCGACTGCACGCCGGATACCATTCCGGTGATCTCGCCGGTCGATGCCATGCCCGGCTTCTTCCTCGCCACCGGCTTCTCCGGCCACGGCTTTGGCATCGGTCCTGCGGCCGGCAAGCTCGCCGCCGACATCGTGACGGGCGCGACGCCGCTGGTCGATCCCGCGGCCTACAGCCACAAGCGCCTGATCGACGGCCGCCGGCTCGCGCCGGTCAGCCCGTTCTGAGGGTTTGGCGGCATGACGGTTCTGTACAAGGCCAACATGGTTCGCGGCGCGGAGTGGGCGGGCTTCTTCGCCGAGCGCGCGCCCGATTTGCCGTTCCGGCTCTGGCCCGACATCGGCGATCCCGCCGACGTCCGCTATCTCGTGGCCTGGGTGCCGCCGGACGACATCGCGACGACGTTCCCAAATCTCGAGCTCGTCTTCTCGGTCGGTGCGGGTGTGGACCAGTTCGACGCGTCAAAAGTTCCGCCGCACATTCCGCTGGTGCGCATGCTGGAGCCCGGCATCGCGGAGACCATGGTCGAATACGTCACCATGGCTGTGCTCGCCATGCATCGTGATCTCCTGCACTTCATCGGCCAGCAGAAGGCGCAAGTCTGGCGCGAGATCCGGATCACGCCGGCCAAACGTCGTCGCGTCGGCGTGATGGGTCTTGGCCAGCTTGGCCAGGCCGTGCTTGAACGCCTCACGGCGTTCGGCTTTCCGCTTCTCGGCTGGAACCGCTCGCCGCGCGAGATCGACGGCGTCACCTGTTACGCGGGCATGGAGACGCTGCCGGATTTCCTTGCGCAGACCGATATTCTCGTCTGCCTGCTACCCCTGACCGATGAGACCCGCGGTATCCTGAATGCGGATCTGTTCGCGCGCCTGCCGCGCGGCGCGTCGCTGGTCAATGTCGGGCGAGGCCCGCATCTGGTCGAAGCCGACTTTCTCGCGGCGCTCGACGGCGGCGCGTTGTCGGGTGCCGTCCTCGATGTCGCCGAACCGGAGCCGCTTCCTGCGGGTCACCCTTTCTGGAGCCATCCGCGCATCCTGGTCACGCCGCACAATGCCAGCATGACCACGCCGGATACGGCGGTCGATTTCGTGCTGGATGTGATTGCGCGCCACCGCCGCGGCGAGGAGCTGCCTGGGCGTGTCGATCGTAGTCGTGGCTATTAGGACACCGGCATGAGCATGGGCGCAAGCGGAGCTGATCAAGTCGCTGCCAACGCGCCGTCGCCGGTGCTGTCGGTTTCCGGCCTCACCACGTCCTTCCTCCGCGAACGGCAATGGAATCCCGTCGTCCGCGACGTGTCGTTCGATATTGCCTCGCGGGAAACCGTGGCGATCGTCGGCGAGTCCGGTTCAGGCAAGAGCGTCACCGCGCTCTCGATCATGCGGCTCATTCCGAAGGAGAACGGCCGCGTCGAAGGTAGCGTCCGGCTTGCCGGTCGCGACCTGCTGACGCTGCCCGAAGCGAGCATGAAGGATGTTCGTGGCAACGACATCGCCATGATCTTCCAGGAGCCGATGACGAGCCTCAATCCGGTGCTGACCATCGGCTTCCAGATTGCGGAAGCGCTGATCCAGCACCGCGGCCTGTCGCGCGCGGCGGCGGAGGTCGAGACCATTCGCCTGCTCGACCGCGTGCGGATACCTGCGGCGAAATCGCGCTTCCACGAGCATCCGCATCGTTTCTCCGGCGGCATGCGCCAGCGTGTGATGATCGCGATGGCGCTGGCCTGCAAGCCGAGGCTGCTGATCGCGGACGAGCCGACCACCGCGCTCGACGTCACGATCCAGGCCCAGATCCTGGAGCTTCTGAAGGAGCTTCAGCAGGAAGAGGAGATGTCGATCCTCTTCATCACCCACGACATGGGCGTGGTGGCCGAGATCGCGGACCGCACCGTGGTGATGTATGGCGGCCAGGCGGTGGAGACCGACCATACCTCGCGCATCTTCGCAGCCCCTTCGCATCCCTACACAAGGGCACTGCTCGCCGCCGTGCCACGCCTCGGCTCGATGGACGGGCGGACGCGGCCGATGCGTTTTCCGATCGTCGACAAGCTGACGGGAACCTCGGACGAGCCGGCGGAGACGCCCGATACGGTCTCGATTGCCGAGCGACCGCTGCTCGAAGTCTCCAACCTCACCACGCGCTTTCCAATCCGCTCGGGCCTGTTCGGCAAGGTCTCGGGCCGCGTCCATGCGGTCGAGAACATCTCCTTCTCCTTGCGCGCCGGGGAGACGCTGGCGCTGGTCGGCGAATCCGGCTGCGGCAAATCGACGACGGGCCGCTCCATTCTCAAGCTGACGGAGCCGGACAGCGGCACCGTTCTGATCGACGGGCAGGATGTGCTGGCGATGAATGCCCGCACCTTGCGTGACTTTCGCAAGCAGATGCAGATCGTGTTCCAGGATCCGTTCGCGAGCCTCAACCCGCGCATGTCGGTGGGAACGGCGATTGCGGCCCCATTGCTCGCAAATGGGCTCGCGACGGCGTCGCAGGCGCGGGAGAAGGTCGCCGACCTGCTCGTTCGCGTTGGTCTCACCGCCGACATGGCCGCGCGCTTTCCGCACGAATTCTCCGGTGGCCAGCGCCAGCGCATCTGCATTGCCCGTGCGCTCGCGCTCGGACCGAAGCTGATCGTCGCGGACGAAGCGGTCTCGGCGCTCGACGTTTCGGTCAAGGCGCAGGTCGTCAACCTGATGCTGGATCTTCAGGCCAGCATGGGACTTGCCTATCTCTTCATTTCCCACGACATGGCGGTGGTCGAGCGGATGAGCCATCGCGTCGCGGTGATGTATCTCGGCGAGATCGTCGAGACCGGTCCGCGCGCGGCCCTGTTCGGCAATCCGCAGCATCCCTATACGAAGAAGCTGATGGCGGCCGTGCCGGTGCCCGATCCAGCGCGCCGCGGCACCAGGCGCGAGGTAGCGAACGACGAGATCAGGAGCCCGGTGCGCGCGCCGGATTATCAGCCGCCCGTTCGGCAATATCGCGAGGTATCGCCGGGCCACGTCGTCCAGGCCTAGGGCGAGGAATGGTCCGCCTGACGTGCAGGCCGCAATTCATTTCCAAAATGCACGATGAAGTCGCGCAGCGATCTGCCGGGCAGGTCAACGGTGGTGTCCTTCGCCCAGCCCGACCTGTGACATCACGCTGAAATCACAATGAAATCATCGCGGCGCGATCCGGTGCGACGGCCGACCGCGCCAGCTTCGTGCTATGCGCTGCAACTGGACCGTCGGCCGGCGATCTCCGATAATGCGCGGATCTCGGGAAGGCCGGCGAAGACGTGCCTTTACGGATGGATTTACTAAAATGACACAAGCAGGCGTCTACGGGCACAGGCTCGGGCAGGGCCTTCGCTCGAAGCAAGCACCGGTCCTGATCACGCGTTCGCTGCACAGCGCCGAGCTCGCGGTCACCGAAGTCCGCAACGACGATCCGACACCGGATATTTCCGGCTCGCTGGCTGCGGAAGATGCCTATCTCCTCAGCCTGAAACTCCGCGACTATCCGGATTGCGAATGCTGGGAGGAGGGCCGCTGTGTCACCAAGGCGGATGTTCGCGCAGGTGCGACCTATCTGTACGACCTCAAGCGCGACCCGCGCTATGTGATCGACAAGCCATTTCACTCGCTCTTCTTCTATTTGCCGCGCTCGGCACTCAACGGCATTGCCAGGCAACCGGGCGGACCGCGCGTTGGCGAGCTCAGCTACGAGCCCGGTGTCGGTCATGACGACGAGGTCGTTCGACATGTCGGCGCCTCGTTGCAGCACGGACTGCGTCGGCCCGACGAGACCAACCAGCTTTTCGTCGATCACATGATGCTCGCGCTCACGGCCCATGTCGCTCAGACCTATGGTGGGCTGAAGCCAGCCGCAGAACCGAGCCGCGGCGGTCTCGCGCCATGGCAGGTGAAGCGTGCGTGTGACCGGCTCGATTCCGATCTTTCGGGCAAGATCGCGCTACAGCTGATCGCGACCGAGCTTGGCCTGTCGGTCAGCCACTTCTCACGCGCATTCCGGATCTCCACCGGCCTGCCGCCGCATCAATGGCTGCTCAAGCAGCGCGTGAAGGCGGCCAAGCAACTCATGACAGTCCGCGACCTGCCTTTGTCCGAAATTGCCATATCGGCCGGATTTGCCAATCAGAGCCATTTCACGCGGGTGTTCTCGTCCATCGTCGGCGTCAGTCCGGGCGCGTGGCGCCGCGAAACGGATGGCGGACGGGACAAGACTTAGATTTACCGGCGCTTCGCCAGCGAGATCGTGTAGGCCGTACGGCGCGCAGCAAAGATCTCGTCCGGCGGATGGCCGATGCCGTCGGCAAGATTGATCGGATTGAAGATGGAGCCGTCGCAGGCCTCGTTGGCCTCGAGGCTGGTGATGACGATCGTCCCGATCCGCACCTGTTCACGGTTGTCCTCGTCCGGCCATCGCAGGGTCACGTCCATGGTGGGATCGCCGGGACGGTCGAGCAAGGCCATCACGTTGAAGCGGACATCGCCGGCTGCGATCCTCCGCGCGAGATCCTCATGGAGGAAATCGGCCGACTTCGCCCTCGCTTCGTCTTCGCTCAAGGTGACGTCGCCGCCGACAGGCGCGATCTTGAACTTGATGAAGCGGGTCTCGCCGTTCGCGTTCGTCGCGGGAAAGGCGTGTACGCCCCAATAGGTCGTGCCGGCAAAACTGCCGGGCAGCCGGCGCGCCGCGATGTACTTCGCCTGGTTCAGTGTTTCAGGATTGGCCGCGGAAAAAGCCCGGACCTTCTCGATGTCAGGCTTGCCGTCCGCGCCCGGAATGCGCGCCTCGAGGAAGGCGAGCATCTGGTCGGGCGTCCGGGCAAAATGCACCGGAGCGCTTTCCAACAGGATGTCCGAGCGATGCGCGTCGTCGCCAAGCCTGAAGCTGAAGCCGCGCAGCACGAGGTCGTTGGTGTCGGTCACCCCAGGATTGCCGCCGCCAACGGAGAAGCGCGCCAGCACGCGCGAGGGCTTGGTGAAGCTCAGCGATCGCGTGATCTCTGCGGCGCGGTCGGACGGGGCATAGGTCCCGCGCACGCATCGACCCTTGGCGAAGCTCGCACGCACCTTTGGCGGATTGCCTGCGACCGCCTTCAATGCATCGACGATCGCGGCGGGTGTTACAGCGAGGGGGAGTTCGGACATGGCTTGGCCTCCGGCGGGAGCGGCATGTCCGTGTTTTAGGTTTGGTGCAGCGCCGGCGTCTTTCCCAAAGCCGCGCTGCCTTGTCCGATCCTGTTGAAGAAATGTGGCGCGGCTTCAGGAGTTCACGTGCACGAAATCCCGCAGCAGCGGATAGATTTCGTTGTTCCAGCGCTTGCCCGAGAACACGCCGTAATGGCCGACGCCGGCCTGCATGTGGTGGACGCGGCGGTAGGCGCGCACGCCGGTGCAGAGGTCTTGCGCGGCCAGCGTCTGGCCGATCGAACAGATGTCGTCCTTCTCGCCCTCGACCGTCATCAGCCCCATGCGGCTGACGGCCTTGGTGTCCACCGGACGTCCCCGATGCATCAGCTTGCCCTGGGGCAGAAGATGCTCCTGGAACACGTCGCGCACGGTCTCGATGTAGAATTCCGCGGGCAGGTCCATCACGGCGAAATATTCGTCGTAGAAGGTCTTGATGCTGGCCGCCTTCTCCTTCTCGCCCTTGGCGATGTGATCGGCGAGATCGATATGCTGCTTGATGTGGCGCTCGAGATTCATCGAGACGAAGGCGGTGAGCTGCACGAAGCCGGGATAGACTTTCCGCAAGGCACCGCGGCACTGCATCGGCACGTAGTTGATCAGGTTCTGCTCGAACCAGTCGATCGGCCTGCTCTTGGCGAATTCGTTGACCCTGGTCGGTAGGATGCGCGTGTCGATCGGCCCGGCCATCAGCGTCAACGTCGCCGGCCGCGAAGGATGGTTGCCCTCGCACATGATCGCGGCGGCCGCGAGCGCCGAGACCGAGGGCTGGCAGATCGCGACCATATGCGGGCGCGGGCCCAATTGGCCGAGGAAGTCGATGAGATGCTCGGTGTAGTCGTCGAGCCCGAAACGGCCCTCGCTGCGGGGAATGTCGCGCGGATTGTGCCAGTCGGTGATGTAGACGTCGTGATCCTGCAGCAGCGTCTTCACGGTGCCGCGCAGCAGCGTCGCGAAATGGCCGGACATCGGCGCCACCAGCAGCATGCGCGGCTGCTCGCCTACGCCCTCCTTCTTGAAACGCAGCAGCGAGCCGAACGGGGTCGCGTAAGCGATCTCCTCGGTCACGGCGACCTCGCGATTGCCGACCATGACGCTGTCGATGCCGTAGGCGGGCCGGTGGTAGGTGAGGGTGGAGCGGGAGATCAGCTCCAGCGCGGCCGACAGACGGCCGACGACCTGATCCGATAAGCCCTGCGGCACCAGATTGAGGAATTTGAGCGCGGAGGAGGCCCCCGACCGCCACGGCGCCGTCAGGTCCATATGGTTCTGAAAGGCCTGATAATACATCGACATCATACTGAAACGCCCACCTGTCCCCGTGCTGTTATGCAATATCGAAGCCAACCCGGGATGAGCCGCTCTCAAGATTGGCACGTCGCTTGCTGCTCTTTTCGCGGGAAGCACAGGCGGTGCGCACTCCCGCAGCCCGGGCGGGGTGCAAGTCTTAGGCGTGAGTCACAGGCGTGAGGGAAGGCCACATGGCGAAGGCGACACTGACCATCAGCAGCAAGAACTATTCGTCCTGGTCACTGCGTGGCTGGCTGCTGACGAAATTTTCCGGGCTCGATTTCGAGGAGATCGTCACCGCACCGGACGACGCGTCGGCGCGCGCCGAAATCCTGCTGTTGTCGTCGTCGATCCTGGTGCCGTGCCTGCGGCACGACGGCGCGATCGTCTGGGATACGCTGGCGATCGCCGAATATCTCAACGAGGCGATGCCGGATGCCGGGCTGTTGCCCGCGGATCGCATCCAGCGCGCGCATTGCCGCTCGATCTGCGGTGAAATCCATTCCGGCTTCACCACCTTGCGCGCCTCGCTGCCCGTCAACCTGAAGGGGCACTTCCCCGGCTTCAAGATCTGGTCGCGCGCGCAGGCCGACATCGATCGCGTCTGGGCGATCTGGCGCGACTGCCTGGACAAATCGGGCGGGCCCTTCCTGTTCGGCGAGATCCGCACCATGGCTGATGCGATGTACGCCCCGGTGGTGACGCGCTTCGTGACCTACAACGTCAAGCTCGAGCCGCAGCTGCAGGCCTATGCTGATACCATCATGGCCATGCCGGAGATGAAGGAATGGATCGCGGCGGCGAGGGATGAGCCGGCCGAGATCGAGGAGCTCGAGGTCGAATATTAGGCAGGCCGGGTGCCATCTGCCTGTTTTGGGAGCGAGCATCCAACGGCCGCACTCCCGCGGTCATGTCATTGAAGCCGTTAACGTTTGATGCCCGTGCTGGGCTGGGCCCGCTCACGCGCTGTGCAGATATTGTATGCGCGCGCTGGCTGGTTGCGACATCTAGCCGTGAACAGGCGCGTACGGGGCCATACGGCTGATTCGGACGTGATTCGTTCGGGCCGCGTTCCGAAGGTTAAACCGGGCCGCGGCCCCGTTGCATTTTGAGACAGAAATCAGTGCTCAGGCCACGCCCGAATGCTTCATGCGCGGGACGCGCCAGCCGATGACGGTTGCCTCGACTGCGACGCCGGCCGCGTGGTTCTGCCAGCGTCCCTCGACATAGCGGCAGGCGAACGGCAGCTGATACGTCCCGCTGTGGTCCTCGCACAGCACTTCGACTGCAAGGCCAGGCGGCGGTTCTCCGGCGCCGTCGAATTCCGCCAGTCGTCTGTCGCGCGTTGCCATTCCAAAAATCTCCCCTAAACAAAGCCGCGGAAGGAGCGCCCATTTCCTCCGCGTGCAGATCATCGCTCCCCGTCCGAGGGAACAGCCGCAAGCTCAACGCGAGAATGCGGTGCGAGTGTGGTAGCCTCGACAGGCTGCGTGCAAAAAGCGCACATTGCCGTGATTGATTTGACGAGGAACCTGCATGCTGCTTCGAAGCGCCGGTATCTGTTTCGCGATGCCACTGCTCGCCACGCTGGCGATTGTGCCGGTCCGCGCGCAGGACGTGCCCGGCATCGAGATCTGCACCGTCGAGAAGACCATGGAGCGCCGCACCAGCTGCCTCCAGAGCAATGTCGACTTCCTCCAGAAGACGATCACCAAGCTGAACCTCGATCACCAGCAAAAGCTGGACGCCGCGGCTCGCCAGATCGATGCGTTGAAGACGACCTTGGCCGGCTTGCAGAAGATGCTCGGCGATCTCCAGGCCGCGCAGGCGAAGACCGCGGAGGACGTGAAGAAGAATCAGGATGCGCCGCCGCCGAAGGATGCGGCGAAATAGGCGCCGCGCTCAGGCGACGCGATATCGCTCCATCACGCTACGGTCGGGCTCATAGCCGAGCCCAGGTCCGGTCGGCACCGCGACATGGCCGGTGGCATCGACATCGGCGCGGCCGCCCCACAGGCAGGCCGCGCGCTTCAGGTAAAACATCTCGATCAACCCGTCGTCGCGCCCCGCCAGCAGATGCAAGGTCGCCAGCAGGCCGGGGCCGAAATACGGGGAGTGCGGAACGATCTTGACGCCGACCCGATCTGCGAGCGCCGCAACCTTCAGGAATTCCGTGATGCCGCCGACCTTGGTCACCGACGGCTGGGCGTGGCTGACCGCGCCCGCATCCATCATCTGGCGGAATTGATATTCCGTGCAGGCGTTCTCGCCGGCGGCGACGCCGAGCCCGCCCTTGCTGCGGACCTCGGCGAGTGCCGTAAAATCCTCCGGCGGCCAGACCGGCTCCTCCAGGAACATCGGCTGCGCGTCCCGGCATGTCCTGGCGAACGCGATCGCCTCTTCGCCCGACAGCGGGCAGTTCATGTCCACCATCAGCGGAATGCCGGGTCCGATCGCCGCGCGCGCGGCAAACACTGCCGGCGCCGTGGTCTCGTGCAGCTTGATGGCGCCATAGCCGAGCGCGAGCGCCTTCTTGCATTCGGCGGCGATGTTGTCGGGCGAGCCGATCCGCAACAGGCTCGCATAGGCCGGAATGGCCGGGCGCCGGGTGCTGCCGAGCAGGCGGTGCAGCGGCACGCTCTTGATCTTGGCGGCGAGGTCCCACAGCGCGATGTCGAGCCCGGAGATCGCGAACATGGTGATGCCGTAACGCCCGAACAGATGCAGATTACGCTGGATCTGCTCCATCACCGCAGGAATGCCGGCGGCATCGGGAACCTCCAGCCCACGGGCCTGCGGTGCGATCATCTCCTCGACGGCACTGCGCGTGGTGCGCGGGCAGACATAGGCGAAGGCATCGCCCCAGCCGGTCAAACCGGCGTCGGTGCTGACCTCGACCATCACCATGTCGAGGGCGGTGATGGCGGAGGCGCCCTGACGGAAGCTCGCGACACCGGCGTCATAGGGGATGCGGATATGGTGCGCCCGCACATCGGTGATCTTCATGACGCGGTTCCTTCAGCTTTCTTGTGAGCGGTTTCAGGGACGTCCCGAGTGTAGCCATGAACGCCCGGACGTTGCCAGTGGCTGATCCGGCGTTATCCTCTTGCGGGACCGCAACGCCGATCAAGCGAAACCTTCGGACTTCCGTGCATCATGGTCGCGCTTCGAACGAGAAACGCCATGAACCCAGCCCAGCGCGCGCTCTGGTATGTCGAGAGCCATCTGGCCGAGCCGATGACGCTCGACGAGATCGCTGCGATATCGAGCGTGTCGCGGTTCCACATCGTGCGCGCGTTTGCCGCAGCCACCGGCGTGCCGGTGATGCGGTACGTGCGTGCGCGGCGGCTGAGCGAAGCGGCGCGCAGTCTTGCGAACGGCGCGCCGGACATCCTGTCGCTGGCGCTGGAGGCGGATTACGGCTCGCACGAAGCATTCACCCGCGCGTTCCGCGACCAGTTCGGCACCACGCCCGAAGCGGTGCGCGCCGCGCAATGCACCGGCCATCTCGAGCTTCAGGAGCCGATCCTCATGGATTCAACCATCGCAGACAAACTCGCCACCCCGCGCTTCGAAACCACAAAGGCCTTCCTCGTCGCAGGCATCAACGAGCGCATCTCCTGCGACAACGGCGCGGCCATTCCTGGACTGTGGCAGCGCTTCCACCAGGAGGTCGCCGACATTCCCGCTCCCGTTGGACCGGTCGCCTATGGCGTCTGCTGCAACGGCGACGATGCTGGGAATTTCGACTACATTGCCGGCGTCGAGGTGGGCGATTTCTCCGAGCTGCCCCGCCGCTTCGGCCGTATCCGTATCCCCGAGCAGCGCTATGCGGTGTTCACCCACGCCGACCACGTCGCCTCGATCAGACGCACCGTCACCGCGATCTGGAATCAGTGGCTGCCGGCCTCCGGCCTGAAGGCTGCCGATGCGCCGAACTTCGAACGCTACGACGAGAAATTCGATCCCGCCACCGGCAATGGCGGCCTGGAGATTTGGATACCCGTGCGAGATTAGCGCGCAACGCTGGCATACCATCCCGCTTGCTTGGCAAGCCCCGGCGACTTTGTCATAACCGCGGGCAATCTTGCGTGTGGGGCCCGTGCCGGACATCCCGCGCAAGTCATAACAAGCAGCCGGGAGGGTCCCCCATGTCCAACGTCCGCGTTCTCGCCACCGACCTCGAATTTCCCGAAGGGCCGGTCGTGATGCCGGACGGCTCGGTGGTGCTGGTGGAAATCCGCGGCCAGCGCCTGACCCGAATTCATCCCGACGGCCGCAAGGAGATCGTCGCGAAGATTCCGGGCGGCCCGAACGGCGCAGCCCTCGGCCCCGACGGCAAGATCTACATTTGCAACAATGGCGGCTTCTCCTGGATCCCGACCCGCAACATGATCATGCCGGGTCCGCAGCCCGACGATTATCTCGGCGGCTCGATCCAGCGCGTCGATCTGCAATCGGGAAAGATCGAGACCGTCGTGACGAAATGCGGCGAGCATGATCTGCGCGGGCCGAACGATCTGGTGTTCGACAAGCAGGGCGGCCTCTGGTTCTCCGATCTCGGCAAGCGCCGCGCGCGCGAGATGGACGTCGGCGGCATGTATTATCTCAAGCCCGGCATGAAAGAGATCGTCGAGGTCGTGCACGGCATACTGCCGGCCAACGGCATCGGCCTGTCGCCGGACGAGACCACCGTCTACATCGCGGAGACGCCGACGGGCAGGCTCTGGGCCTACGAGCTCTCCGCGCCCGGCACGCTGAAGCCGCGCGACGTGATCTATCGGGGCGAGCGGGGAAAGCCGATCTGCGGCCTCGGCGGCTACCAGATGTTCGACTCGCTGGCGGTCGAAGCGAGCGGCAATGTCTGCGTCGCCACCCTCGTCTCCGGCTGCATCTCGGTGATCGCGCCCGATGGCACCCTGGTCGAGCAGGTCCCGACCGGCGACCGCGTCACCACCAACATCGCCTTCGGCGGCCCCGAGCTCAAGACCGCCTACATCACGCTCTCAGGCAAGGGCGAGCTGATCGCCATGGACTGGCCGCGCAGCGGTTTGCCGTTGAACTTTTTGAACAAGTGAGCCAAGCCGTCATTGCGGGGAGCGAAGCAATCCGGCAGACCCTCACCCTGAGGAGCGCGTCCTGCGCGCGTCTCGAAGGGCGAGGCCACCAGCGGGGCCTTCATCCTTCGAGACGCGCGTGCCGCGCTCCTCAGGATGAGGAGCTGACAGCCTCGATTGGTTGCTCCGCTCGTAACGACAACAGAGAGAGACCTGCAATGCCCTGGCCTGATCCCATCACCCTGCGCGGACAGCATGCCGGTCTGGAGCCGTTGTCGCATCAGCACCGCGAGGGGCTGATCGAGGCCGTGAAGGACGGCGAGCTCTCCACCATCTGGTACACCGCGATTCCGACGCCGGACAACATGGGCAAGGAAATCGACCGCCGGCTCGGTCTTCAGGCCGCGGGCTCGATGCTCCCCTTCACCGTGTTCGATGGCAGCGGCAAGATCGTGGGCATGACGACCTACATGAATATCGATGCCGCCAACCGCCGCGTCGAGATCGGCTCGACCTGGTATGGCAAGAGCGCGCAGCGCGGCCCGCTCAACACGCAATGCAAGCTGCTGCTGCTCACCCACGCCTTCGAAGCCCTGGACTGCATCGCAGTGGAATTCCGCACCCACTTCTTCAATCACCAGAGCCGTCGCGCCATCGAGCGCCTGGGCGCCAAGCAGGACGGCATCCTGCGCAGCCACCAGGTCGCGCCCAACGGCACGCTCCGCGACACCGTGGTCTACAGCATCACCGCGGCCGAATGGCCGACCGTGCGAATGCATTTGAATTATCAACTCAACGACAAGCCGCGCTAGAGGCGGCCGAGGCACCATGGACAGATTTGATTATGTGATCGTCGGCGCGGGCTCCGCCGGTTGCGTGCTCACCAGCCGGCTGAGCGAAGACCCTGCGACCAGCGTCTGCGTACTCGAGGCGGGCCCGAGCGATTGGCATCCCTACATCCATCTGCCGGCCGGCTTCATCAAGACCTTCCACATGAAGAGCATCAACTGGGCCTACCAGCAGGAGGTCGGGCCCTGGACCGGCGGGCGCAGCATCTACGCGCCGCGCGGCAAGACGCTCGGCGGCTCGTCCTCGATCAATGGCCATATCTACAATCGCGGCCAGCGCATGGATTTCGACACTTGGGCCCAGATGGGCAATCGCGGCTGGGGCTATGCCGACGTGCTGCCCTACTTCCGGCGGCTGGAGAAACGCGTCGGCGAGGGCGAGGACGTTTACCGGGGCCGCGACGGCAATCTCACCGTTACTACCATGAACTGGCGCGATCCGCTCTGCGAAGCGTTCATGGAGGGCGCGGTCTCGCTCGGCATTCCCCGGAATCCCGATTACAACGGCGCGATGCAGGAAGGCGTCTCCTACTGCCAGCGCACCATCGACAAGGGTCTGCGCGTCTCGGCTTCCACAGCCTTCCTCAAGCCCGCGATGAAGCGGCCGAACGTCCATGTCCACACCCACGCGCACGCCACCGAGATCATCTTCGAGGGTAAGCGCGCCGTCGGCGTGCGCTACATGAAAGGCGGCTCGGGCGGCACGCCGGTCGAAGTCCGCGCCAACAAGGAGGTGATCCTGTCCGGCGGCACTTATAATTCGCCGCAGCTCTTGCAGCTCTCCGGCATCGGCTCGCCTGATTTGCTCAGCGCCCACGGCATCCAGGTGCGTCACGCGCTTCCGGTCGGCGAAGGCCTGCAAGATCATTATGCGCCGCGCACGGTCGCGCGCGTCAAAGACATCAGGACCATCAACGAGCTTCGCCGCGGCTGGCGTCTCTGGGTCGAGGCCATGAAATGGGCGACCGCGCGCAAAGGCCTGCTGTCGCTGTCGCCGACCATGGTCTATTGCTTCTGGCATTCCGGCGAGAGCGCCGACAGCTCCGACTTGCAGCTCACCTTCACACCGGCGAGCTACAAGGAAGGCGTACAGGGCCAGCTCGAGGACGAACCCGGCATGACGGTGGCCTCCTGGCAGCAGCGCCCCGAGAGCCGCGGCTATGTCCGAATCCGCTCGTCTGATCCGTTCGCGCCGCCGATCATCCAGACCAATTATCTCGACGCCGAGCTCGACCGCCGCGTCATCGTCGGCGGCATGAAGCTGGCGCGCCGGCTTTTGAAGAGTGCGCCGCTGTCGCCCTATTACGCCTACGAGGATTTCCCGGGTCCTGACATCAACACCGACGACGAGTTTTTGGCCGCCGCCACCGAACGCGGCACCACCACCTTCCACCCCGGCTGCACCTGCCGCATGGGCCCGGCGGATTCCACCTGGGCGGTGGTCGACGACCAGCTCCGCGTTCACGGGTTGCAAGGTCTCCGCGTCATCGATGCCTCCGTGATGCCGCGCATGATCTCTGCGAATTTGAATGCGTCGACCATGATGATCGCCGACCGCGCCTCGGACCTGATCCGCGGCAAGCAGCCGATGGAAGCCGCGCGCGTGCCGGATGCGGCGGTGGCGTAGCAAGGTCTCGTGCCCCCGGACGCAGCGCACCGCTTCCCCAGCGATGCGAAGCAGCGCCCGGTGCAGCTGTGCACTCAGAGCCGGAGGGCCCATCTCACGCGACCTTGGTTCGCCTCTTAGGTCCCGGCTCTGCGCAGCAGCGCTTCACGCTGCAGCGCGTCCGGGGCACCTGAGCGCGTTGTCTTGCTCCGTCATTGCGAGCGCAGTGAAGCAATCCAGTCTGTCACCGCGGAGGGATTCTGGATTGCTTCGCTGCGCTCGCAATGACGATGCGGAAAGGTTGAGGAAATGTCTCTCCACCGTCGTCCTGGGAAGGCCAGGACCCATTACCCCAGGAAGTGGTTTGGTGGGCGGTACATGCGTCGGTGTCTTTTCGATAGATCGCGCGGTATGGGTCCTGGCCTTCGCCAGGACGACACCGGTTGATTGTCCGATGGCTCGCCCGCAATGCGGATGCGCTAGCGCCTACACTTCCCTCCGGCTCAGGAACGCCAATCGCTCGAACAGATGCACGTCCTGCTCGTTCTTCAGCAGCGCACCGTGCAGGGGCGGGATCAGCTTGCGCGGGTCGCGTTCGCGCAGCTGCTCGACGCTCATGTCTTCGTTGAGCAGCAGCTTGAGCCAGTCGAGCAGCTCTGAGGTCGACGGCTTCTTCTTCAACCCGGGCACCTCGCGCACCTCGAAGAAGATGCGCAGGGCTTCCTCGACCAGCCGCTTCTTGATGCCGGGGAAGTGGACGTCGACGATCCGGGTCATGGTGTCGGCATCGGGGAACTTGATGTAGTGGAAGAAGCAGCGGCGCAGGAAAGCGTCCGGCAGCTCCTTCTCGTTGTTGGAGGTGATCATCATGATCGGGCGCTGCTTGGCCTTGATCGTCTCGCCGGTCTCGTAGACATGGAATTCCATGCGGTCGAGCTCGAGCAGCAAATCATTCGGGAATTCGATGTCGGCCTTGTCGATCTCGTCGATCAGCAGCACCGGGCGCTGCTCGGCGGTGAAGGCATCCCACAGCTTGCCGCGCTTGATGTAGTTCTTGATGTCGGACACGCGCGCATCGCCGAGCTGGCTGTCGCGCAGGCGCGACACCGCGTCGTATTCGTAGAGGCCCTGCTGCGCCTTGGTGGTGGACTTGATGTGCCAGGTCAGGAGCGGGGCGTTCAGCGCCTTCGCCACTTCCTCCGCCAGCACCGTCTTGCCGGTGCCGGGCTCGCCCTTGATGAGCAGCGGGCGCTCCAGCACGATCGAGGCGTTGACCGCGACCTTGAGATCGTCGGTCGCAACATAGTCCTTGGTGCCGGTAAATTTCATCGCGCGTCCTTGTTGGTCGTCGTCCCAGGAATTGCCAGTTTGAATTGCCAGTTTCATGGCCCTGGTCCAACAAACGGAACGGCCGCGCGTGGCGGCCGTTCCTGGTTCGGTCAGGCTTTCAGACCCGTTTTATCAGCGAAAGGATGACGAGCACAATCACCGCGCCGATCGTGGCATCCACGATGGCCCCGACCGTGCCGGTTGCGAGCTGGATATGCAGCTGAGGCAGAATCCAGCTCGCCACGAGCGCACCGATGATGCCGACGACGATGTTGCCGATCAGCCCAAATCCCGCCCCATGGACAATCTTGCCGGCAAGCCAGCCTGCGATCGCGCCAATGATGAGCGCTGCGAGAATTCCCATTGCAAACGTCCCCAAAACAACCCCGTGAGACCGCCAATTCTAGAGCAAAAAGCCTCCCGGTCCAGCGCAGAGCAGTGGCCTCCGCCCCTTGACGTTCGCCCCCCGACGGGCAATCTGTCACCCATGTTCCTGCAATTCTTCACTTCTCTGCGCGATGCGCAGGTCCCCGTGACGCTGCGCGAATACCTCACGCTGATGGAGGCGCTCGACGCTGACCTCGCGGACTACTCGGTCGAGAATTTCTACTATCTCTCGCGCACCTCGCTGGTGAAGGACGAGCGCAACCTCGACAAGTTCGACCGCGTCTTCGGCACCGTCTTCAAGGGGCTGGAAAGCCTGCTCGACGCCATGGAGGGGGCCGAGATCCCCGAGGAGTGGCTGAAGAAGCTCGCCGAGAAATACCTGACGGACGAAGAGAAGAAGCAGATCGAGGCCATGGGCTGGGACAAGCTCATGGAGACCCTGAAGAAGCGCCTCGAGGAGCAGAAGGGCCGGCACCAGGGCGGCTCGAAGTGGATCGGCACCGCCGGCACCTCGCCGTTCGGCGCCCATGGCTACAATCCCGAAGGCATCCGCATCGGCCAGGACAAGAACCGCAACAACCGCGCCGTGAAGGTGTGGGACAAGCGCGAGTTCAAGGATCTCGACGGCAATGTCGAGCTCGGCATCCGCAACATCAAGGTGGCGCTGCGCCGCCTGCGCAAGTTCGCGCGCACCGGCGCGCCTGACGAGCTCGATCTCGACACCACCATCCGCGAGACCGCCAATCACGGCTATCTCGACGTGCACATGCGGCCCGAGCGACGCAACGCGGTGAAGCTGCTGGTGTTCTTCGACATCGGCGGCTCGATGGACGCGCATATCGAGCAGGTCGAGGAGTTGTTCTCGGCCGCGAAGAGCGAGTTCAAGCATATGGAGTATTTCTACTTCCACAATTGCCTCTATGAGGGCGTGTGGAAGCAGAACAAGCGCCGCTTCACCGACCGCACCCCGACCTGGGACGTGCTGCATAAATACCCGCACGACTACAAGATCGTGTTTGTCGGCGACGCCTCGATGAGCCCTTACGAGATCATGGTGCCCGGCGGCTCGGTCGAGCACGTCAACGAGGAGCCCGGCTCGGTCTGGCTCGACCGCATCATCCGCACCTATCCGCATTCGGTGTGGCTCAATCCCGTGCAGCAGAAGCACTGGGACTATTCGGAATCCACCACCATCATCAAACGCATCTTCGCCAACCGCATGTACCCGATCACGATCGAGGGGCTTGAGGGTGCGATGAAGGAATTGACGCACTAGCTCGCGCTCCGCGCGCCCCGGAATGACAACAAGAGGGAGAACCACGTGCCCCAGACCATCACCCGCGGCATCAAGGCGCTGATCGACGAGGCCAATGCCGAGATCGAGACGCTCACCGCCAAGGACGCCATCGAGATCTCCAAGAACGGCGACGTCGTCATCGTCGATATCCGCGATCCCCGCGAGATCGAGCGTGACGGCCGCATCCCCGGCGCGTTCGCCTGCACCCGCGGCATGCTCGAATTCTGGATCGATCCGCAGAGTCCTTATGCGAAGCCGGTGTTCCAGGAGGACAAGAAGTTCGTCTTCCATTGCGCCGGTGGTTTGCGCTCTGCGCTCGCCGCCAAGACCGCGCAGGACATGGGCCTCAAGCCCGTCGCCCACATCGCCGGCGGCTACGCCGCCTGGCGCGACGCCGGCGGCCCCGTCGAGCAGTGGGAGCCGAAGAAGAAGGGGTGAGGTGAATACCTCTCTCGCCACACACTCCGTCATGCCCGGGCAAAAGCGCGAAGCGCGTCTTCGCGCTGGATGACCCGGGCATCCACGTCTTCGCCGCAAGAAGAACGTGGATGGCCGGGACAAGCCCGGCCATGACGACTGGGACAACCGCCGGAGCACCCTAATGACCACCCCCACCGATCCCCTCGTCTCCACCGAATGGCTCGCCGCCCACATCAACGATGCCAACGTCAAGGTGCTCGACGCCAGCTTTAAGCTGCCCGGCGTGCTGCCATTGCCGAAGGATGATTATCTTGCCGCGCATCTGCCGGGCGCGGTGTTCTTCGACGTCGACGCGGTCTCGGACCATTCCAACCCGCTGCCGCACATGTATCCGAGCGCCGAGCAGTTCGGCCGCGACGTCGGTCATCTCGGCATCTCCAATGCCGACACCGTCGTGATTTACGATGCCGGCGGCTGGGTCGCCGCTCCCCGCGCGTGGTGGATGTTCCTGGCTTTCGGCCACGGCAATGTGCGCATCCTCAATGGTGGCCTGAAGAAGTGGCGCGCCGAGGGGCGTCCGGTCGAGAGCGGCGAGGCGAAGCCGAAGCCCGCGACGTTCAAGGCGAGCTACGATTCCAAGCGCGTGCGCAGCATGCAGCAATTGATCGCCAACGTCGAAAGCCGTGCCGAGCAGGTGATCGACGCGCGCGCCGCCGACCGGTTCAAGGGACGGGCGCCGGAGCCGCGCGCGGGCATCCGCTCCGGCCATATCCCGGGCGCGCGCAACGTGCCCTACAACCTCCTGTTCGACGCCGCGACCGGCACGATGAAGCCGCTCGATGATCTCCGCGCTGCCTTCACCAACGCCGGCGTCAGGCTCGATGCGCCGATCGTGACGAGCTGCGGCTCCGGGGTCTCTGCCGGCGTGCTGACGCTGGCGCTTTATCGCCTCGGCATCACCGACACCGCGCTCTATGACGGCTCGTGGTCGGAATGGGGGCAGGAAAAGGGACCGCCGATCGCAACGGGGCCGGCGTAACCCTACTGACGTGCGCGCGCGGTCGTCGTTGCGGCGAGCGTGGGTTGCGGCTGCCCGAACGGATCGAGTTGCTGAACCGGCGGCGGCGGACCCCGGACAATGCGGCGGCGCTTCTTCACGCGATGCGCCCGCGGCTTGGTCGCCTTGCTCTCCGGCGAACCGCTGTCGGCCTTAGAGTCGGCCTTGGCCTTCGCCGGCGGATCCTTCCAGGCCGTGGTCGCCAGGTCGTTCAGCGCGGCGAACTTCGCGCTCGCCATGTCGAACGTGGACGAAGCCGGGGCTCCGCTGGGGGCGGCAGGTGCTGGTTTGCTCGTGAGAGCGATCGAAACCGGCTTGGCCTCGGCGATGGATGCGCTGGCGTCGGCCGGAGTAAGCGTGTTGCTCGAGGCCGGCGTCGCGGCGTCCGGCGTCCTCTCGGCCTTGGCCTCCGGTTCGGCCGGGACGTCGGCCGGAGGTGCAGCGACCTGCGGCTGACCGTCGGTCTCAGTCGTCAGCGCGACCACTTGTTCGGGCTCGCTCATCGGCAGCGCGATGGTCGGGACTTGATCGCGCAGCGACGGCGTCGGATCGGTGGCTGCTTCCGGTTCGGTGCGCAGGACCGCGAGCACCGGCTGGGCCGGTTCGGGAGCTTGTGCAAACACCTGCTCCTGCGGACCATTCCGCCAGGAGGGGTTGCTGACATACTGCTCGTGGCTCGCCCGCAGCAGCGCGGCGGCGCCCAGGCCGAATACCAGGATGGAGGCTGACAGCAGGATCGCGGCAAACAGGAAGCGAAAGCCGGGAAGCATCGAGGGATTGCGAATTTCCGCCCCGGCGGCGAAGTGGCCAGGGCCCATGAGCCATCTGAACGCGGTGACGGTACTGCTTGCCGCGTTCGCCACGCGGGGATCGAAGCTCAAAGCGGAGGCGAATCAGGCTGATTCGAACATACCGCAACGATTCCGCGCCGTTCCGTAAAAAACGGAGCCGGCGACTCCTGCGATCTCGGGCGTGGGCTGATTTTCGTCCCCTGATGCAAGCAGGCAACGGTAGTCTTGCGGATCACAAATCGGCAAATCGGGCACAAATCCGCCTGTCATGTCTTGAATGTGCCGCTATCTTCCGTCATCTGGCCGTTAACGGTCCGGACGGGGCCCGGGGACTATACAAGAGCGATGATGATCAAACATTTTCTGACGATATGCGCTGCCGCAACAGTCGCTGCGGCGGGAACCTCGCTCGCGCAGGCCCAGAGCTATCCGGTCCAGCAGGCGCCGAGCTATGGCGCGCCGGCCGAATATCGGCCCGGCGACCGCGCGCCGAATTTCGACGCTATGGACGATGAAGACGATGCGATGCCGCAGGCAGCGCTGCCGCCGCCCGGCCCGGATCCGCGCTACGGCCGTCCGCCCGGCGCTCCCCCGGTGTATTCCGCCGCGCCGCCGCAGGGGCCGGTGATGTCGCCCGATGATCCCCGTTATGGCCGTCCCGCCGGCGCCCCCGTCTATTCGGCCGCGCCGCCGCAGGGGCCCGTGACATCACCCGACGATCCGCGATACGGCCGCCCTGCCGGCCCGCCCGCGGTGATCTACGCCGATCGTCCGGCGCAGGCGCCCGGCAGTGACGGCCTGCGTCCGCCCGAGGCAGTCGGTGGTCCCGGCGCGACCGGAACGGTCCAGGCCGGGCAGCCGCCCGTGGGTGCCGACGGCCGGCCGATGGCGATCGCCTCGCTCCCGCCCGAGGAGCAGCCTGACGCTGCTCCGGCGCAGCTGCCGCAGAACCTGCGCCGCCAGGAGGTTTCGCTGGCGACCAAGGAGCCGGCCGGAACACTCATCGTCGATACCCCGAACACCTACCTCTATTACGTGCTCGGCAACGGCCGTGCGATCCGCTACGGCGTCCGCGTCGGCCGCGACGGCTTCACCTGGACCGGCGTGCAGAAGATCACCCGCAAGGCCGAGTGGCCGGATTGGCATCCCCCGACCGAGATGATCGAGCGCCAGCCCTATCTGCCGCGTTTCATGGCCGGCGGTCCCGGCAATCCGCTCGGCGCCCGCGCGATGTATCTCGGCTCGACCGTCTACCGCATCCACGGCACCAACCAGCCCTCGACGATCGGCAAGTTCGTGTCGTCCGGCTGCATCGGCATGCTGAACGAGGACGTCTCCGACTTGTTCGATCGCGTCAAGGTCGGCACCCGCGTGGTCGTGATGCCGGGTGGTCCGCCGCCGGGAACGGCGACCGCATCCGCCGCGCCCATGCCCGGCACTGCCGGCCCCGCACCAATGGCCGCGCAGGCCGGCCCGGTCGGAGGCACCCAGCCGACAGTGGTGCCCCCGCTGCCCGCGCCCGTCACCGTGCGCTGAACCGGCCTCACAAGAATTGATCTAGCAAGAATTGATCTGATGACGGCGCGTGACCTTCGGTCACGCGCCGTCATCATTTGACGCATGCGTGTATGTCTCGCTTACGCATACTTGAACGGCTCCGCACCTCGACTACGTCCGGGAGGATTGCAACGAATTGAGGAGCACAGGATGCGCATCTTTGTTGCGGGCGCGACCGGCGCGGTCGGTCAGTATCTTGTTCCGGCGCTGGTCGCCGCGGGTCATTCGGTGATCGGCACGACACGGAGTGCGGCAAAAACAGAGCTTGTGCGGCGATTGGGTGGGGAGCCGGTCGTCGCCGACGGCCTCCATGCCGACAGCATGCGCGCTGCGGTGATTGCGGCAAAGCCCGACGCCGTCATCCACCAGATGACAGATCTCGCGGCCGCCACGGACCTCCGGCATTTCGATCGGGCTTTCAACCGAACCAACGAGCTCCGCACCCGCGGAACCGACATTCTGCTCAACGCCGCACGCGAGGCCGGCGCCAGGCGCTTCATCGCGCAAAGCTTCTGCGGCTGGACCTTCAGTCGCGCCGGGGGAACGGTGAAGACCGAGACCGATGAGCTCGACTCGCATCCGCCGCGAGAGCTGCGACGCACGCTTGAGGCGATCCGGTATCTGGAGCGAAGCGTCACCGCTTCAACGACGCCGCAGGGCATCGTGCTGCGCTATGGATTCTTCTATGGACCTGGCACCGGCACGCTCTCGCCGGCGATGATCGACCAGTTGCGCCACCGGCGTGTGCCGGTGATCGGCGATGGCGGCGGCACGTGGTCATTCATTCACACCGAAGATGCCGCCTCTGCCACGCTCGCCGCGCTTGAACGCGGACGCGCCGGCAGCATCTACAATATCGTCGACGATCATCCGGCGCAGGTGAAGGATTGGTTGCCCGCGCTGGCCGAATTGCTTGGTGCCAAGCCGCCGCGTCACATTCCCGCCTGGCTCGGGCGCCTGCTTGCGGGCGAGCATATGGTTGCGATGATGACGGAGGTGCGCGGAGCATCCAACGCCAAGGCAAAGCGCGAGTTCGGCTGGCTGCCGGCGCATGCCTCCTGGCGCGACGGCTTTGCCGATGCGGCGCGGCAGCCCGCCAGCCACCGCACGGCGGCCTGAGGCTTCAGGCCAGCTTCCGCGGCAGCCCGCTGCCCTTGGTGAAGGCGTCGATCGCCTCGACCATCTGGCCGTAATGGATGCGCAAGCCGTCCTCGGTGGCGTAGCCGAGATGCGGCGTCAGCACGAGGTTGTCGAGCTTGCGGAAGGGATGGTCCGTCGGCAGCGGCTCGACCGAGAACACGTCGATGCCGGCGCCTGCAATCCTCTTCTGCTGCAACGCCTCAAGCAGCGCCTGCTCGTCCACGATCGGCCCGCGCGCGGTGTTGACGAGGAAGGCCGTCGGTTTCATCCGCGCGAGATCGGCAGCCCCGACCAGCCCACGCGAGCGCTCGCTCAGCACCACATGGATGCTGACGATATCGGCCTTGGCGAACAGCTCCTCCTTGGTGGCGTAGCCGGCGCCGGCGTCCTTGCACTTCTCCGGGGTCAGGTTCGGGCTCCAGGCGATCACGTTCATGCCGAACGCCTTCGCGATACCCGACATCTTGCTGCCGAGCTTGCCGAGCCCGACGACGCCGAGCGTCAATCCCTCGATCTCGATGCCGGCAAAGGTCTGCCAGGGCTCGCCCGCATGCATGCGCGCGTTCTCGCGGCCGATCCCACGGGTCAGTTCCAGGATCAGGCCCATGGTGAGGGGCGCAGTCGGATCGCGTGAATATTGCGTGCCGCCGATCGTGACGCCCCGCGCCTTGGCGGCCTCCATGTCGATCGAGGCGTTGCGCATGCCTGAGGTCAGCAGCAGCTTCAGCTTCGGCAGGCTCTCGAACAGGCTCTTCGGGAACGCGGTGCGCTCGCGCATCGCGCAGACGATCTCGAAATCGGCCAGCGCGCTCGCCGCGGCCTGCTCGGAGGCGAAGGGGTGGCTGAACACGGTGACGTCGATCCGGTCGGACAGGCTTTGCCAATCGGCGACGTCGAGGGCGAGGTTGAAATAGTCGTCGAGAATTGCACAGCGCAGCCGCGTCATCAGCGTTCTTCCATGGCAAGAGGTGGAACCAGGCCATGGTTGCGCGCAATCAGGACCGTGCGCAAGCCGTTCGCGTCTTCAAAAATCCGACAGCTGATAAAGCCTCAGAGGTCGCGGGGCTTGAGCCGGAACGGCGCATTCATGCCGTGCTTGGCGCGCCAGGCGGGGCCGGGGCCGCGCATGTAGTGCAGTTCGGGCCGGTAGGGATTGAAAGCGGTGGCGAAGAAACGCTTCCAGAAGCCCTTGATCTCCGAGGCAAATGCGGAGGCGCTGGCGGCTTCCGCCGGAACGGGGAGGGAATGGGTCTCGATCATGGCCATGACGCTGTCTCGCTGTGCTCCCGTTCATTCTGAGCGGGTGGCGCTGTTTCCGCGCGAAAACGAGCTTTGGCCTGATTTATTAAAAGATGGTTTCAATTGTCCGGATCGGCGGCGGGATGGTGTCCGGCCCGTATTCATCCGTGGTGAACGGAGGGAAAACATTGCCCTTTGGGGGCGGGATCGCTACATCGGCGGCAAGCAAATTTCCTCAAATCGAAGGTTTTCGGGACCGATGGCGCGCCAGTTCATCTATTTCATGCAGGGCCTGACCAAGAGCTACCCGACCCGGAAGGTGCTCGATAACATCCATCTGAGCTTCTACCCGGACGCCAAGATCGGCGTGCTCGGTGTCAACGGCTCGGGCAAGTCGACGCTGCTCAAGATCATGGCCGGCCTCGACAAGGAATATAACGGCGAAGCCTGGGTCGCCCAGGGCGCCCGCGTCGGCTATCTCGAGCAGGAGCCGCATCTCGATCCGGCACTCAGCGTGCGCGAGAACGTCATGCTGGGCGTCGCCAAACAGAAGGCCATCCTCGATCGCTACAACGAGCTGGCGATGAACTACTCCGAGGAGACCGCCGACGAGATGACCAAGCTGCAGGACGAGATCGAGGCCCAGGGCCTCTGGGATCTCGACAGCAAGGTCGACCAGGCCATGGATGCGCTGCGCTGTCCGCCCGACGATGCCGATGTATCGAAACTCTCCGGCGGTGAGCGCCGCCGTGTCGCGCTGTGCAAGCTGTTGCTCGACCAGCCTGAGTTGTTGCTGCTCGACGAGCCGACCAACCATCTCGACGCGGAATCGGTGTCGTGGCTGGAAGGCCATCTGCGCAACTATCCCGGCGCGATCCTGATCGTCACCCATGACCGCTACTTCCTCGACAACGTCACGAGCTGGATTCTCGAGCTCGATCGCGGCAAGGGCATTCCCTACGAGGGCAATTACTCGTCCTGGCTGCAGCAGAAGCAGAAGCGGCTCGAGCAGGAGGGCCGCGAGGACGCTGCGCATCAGAAGACGCTGGCCCGCGAGCAGGAATGGATCGCGTCCTCGCCGAAAGCCCGCCAGGCCAAATCCAAGGCGCGCTATCAGCGGTATGACGAACTGCTGAAACAGGCGAGCGAAAAGCAGACCCAGACCGCGCAGATCACGATTCCGGTGGCCGAGCGCCTAGGTCAGAACGTGGTCGACTTCGAAGGGCTCAGCAAAGGTTTCGGCGATCGCATGCTGATCGACGATCTCACTTTCAAGCTGCCGCCCGGCGGTATCGTCGGCGTGATCGGCGCCAACGGCGCCGGCAAGACCACGCTGTTCAGGATGATCACCAAGCAGGAACAGCCGGACAAAGGCACCATCACGGTCGGCGAGAGCGTGCATCTCGGTTACGTCGACCAGTCGCGCGACGCGCTCGATGGCAGCAAGAACGTGTGGGAGGAGATCTCCGGCGGCAACGAGCTGATCCTGCTCGGCAAGAGGGAAGTCAATTCACGCGGCTATTGTTCGTCGTTCAACTTCAAGGGCGCCGACCAGCAGAAGAAAGTCGGCGCGCTCTCCGGCGGCGAACGCAACCGCGTGCACCTTGCGAAAATGCTGAAATCCGGCGCCAACGTGCTGCTGCTCGACGAGCCGACCAACGATCTCGACGTCGACACCCTGCGTGCGCTCGAAGAGGCGCTGGAGGATTTTGCCGGTTGCGCCGTCATCATCAGCCATGATCGCTGGTTCCTCGATCGCATCGCGACCCACATCCTGGCCTTCGAAGGCGACAGCCATGTCGAATGGTTCGAGGGCAACTTCCAGGACTACGAGAAGGACAAGATGCGCCGGCTCGGCCAGGACAGCATCATCCCGCACCGCGTGAAGTACAAGAAGCTGACGCGGTGATCCCGGCATGATGCGGCGGGTGCTCATAGCTGCGGTGATCGCTATCACCTGCGGCATGTCGCCCGCCCGCGCTGCCGACGCCGCCTTCACGCAGTTCATCGCCTCGCTGTGGCCGGAGGCGGAGACCGCAGGCGTGTCGCGCTCGACGTTCGAGCAAGAGACGCGCGGCCTCGAGCCTGACTACAAGCTGCCGGATCTGATCCTGCCGGGGCGGCCCGCGACCGGTGCGCCGTCGCAGGCCGAGTTCGTGCAAGTGCCGGCCGACTATGTCAGGGAAGCCTCGATCGCGCGGCTTGCGGGCGAGGGGCAGCGGCTGCTGCAAAAATATCGTCAGGCCCTGAGCGAGATCGAGAAGAGCTCGGGCGTGCCCGCCACCGTCATGCTGGCGATCTGGGGCCGCGAGACCGACTATGGCCGCTACACACTGCCCTACGATCTCGTCCGTGTGCTGGCGACGCAGGCCTATGTCGGCCGCCGCAAGGACACCTATCGCAACGAGTTCATCCTCTCGCTGAAAATTCTCGGTGACGGCGTGGTGACACGCAAGGACATGCGCTCGTCCTGGGCCGGCGCGACCGGGCTCACGCAATTCCTGCCGTCCGAATATTACAAGCACGGTGTCGATTTCGATCGCGACGGCCGTATCGATATCTGGCATTCGGTGCCGGATGCGCTGGCCTCCGCCGCGCAGCAGCTCGTCAACAAGGGCTGGCAGAGCGGCGTGCGCTGGGCTTACGAGGTACAGGCACCGGCCAAGGTCGATTGTACCGCCGGCGTGCCCGAGGTGACGAAGCCGATCGGACAGTGGCTGCGCGAAGGCTTTGTGCCGGTGCGTGGACAAAAGCTCACTGCCGCCGAGCAGGCGCAGCCGGCCTCGCTGCTGCAACCGGAAGGGATCTACGGCCCGTCCTTCCTGACCACGAAGAACTACTTCGTCATCAAGGAGTACAATTTCTCCGATCTCTACGTGCTGTTCGTCGGCCATCTCGCCGACCGCATGACGAGCCCGCAACCGTTCGCGACGCCGTGGTCTGCCTCGAAGCAATTGCGAACTAAGGACGTCGAGGCGATGCAGCGCGGGCTCACGCGCGTCGGGCTCTACAAGGACAAGATCGACGGCAAGGCCGGCATGCAGACGCGCGCTGCGCTCGGCGCCTACCAGAAGTCCGCAGGCCTCAAGGTCGATTGCTGGCCGAGCGAAGAGGTGCTGCGCTCGATCCAGGCGGCGCGATAGGCGCGCAGGGCTGGCTAAAACAAAAAAGCCCGGCCGAGGTGTTCGGCCGGGCTTCGATCGCGGCGCTCATGAGCGCCATGCGATCAGATCAGTAGCAAACGCGAACCGGGCGGACGGTCCAGCCGTAGCCATCCCAGTAGCGCTGGCGCTGCCAGTAGCAGGGCGGGGGCGGCGGGCCGGGCTCGGCCACATAAACCGGTCCACCATAGGCGGGACGGCTCGATGCGATGGCGCCGCCGACGATCGCGCCGCCGATCAGGCCGGCTGCGATGCCGACGCCGACGCCGTCATGGGCCTGGGCGGACGGCGTGGCGGTCACCAGCGAACCGGCGATCGTCGCAACCGTAAGGGCGGCAACTAAAGTCTTCTTCATACTCTTGGCTCTCCTGAGAGATGGATGCTCCTTGTTAGGAGCGTCCGGGGTTCAAAGGTTCACGCAGACTCTGATGGAATTGGCCTTGCAGCTAGGAAGCGCGCAAATGGTCAATCCCCGGTAAACGCGCACGGAGCTGTGACGAGAAAAAGCGGTCTTTTTCAGGCCCCTGGATGAACGGCGCAGCTGGAATCAACCGGCTTGCGGCGACTTCAGCCACAGACTCGCGCGCGGCGGACCCGCCAGGCGTAACCGTCCCAGAAACGCTGCTTCTGCCAAACGCAGCCGTTGCCGTAATAGTCGTCGGCGACGTAGCCCGGGCCCGGCGCGTAGTAGCGCGGCGGATAGTAGCCGGGGCCATATCCCGGACCATATGCGTAGCCGGGGCCGGGGCCCGGTCCGTAATAGTACGGAGAGGCCAGCGCCCCACCGACGATGGCGCCCCCGATGATCCCGGCCGCCACGCCCGCGGCGACGCCGCGTTGCGCCTGGGCTGGTGTAACGGCGCTAAGGGCCACAGCGGCGACGGCAGCGATTGCCAGGAGCGACTTCTTCATTGACTGACCTTTCGAGCAAACACACGGGAACTCTTTGGGGGTAAAGTTCCATATTTCCTTTGAATGATCAATGAACGGCACCTTTGCCGGGGGCGACCAATTAACATGGACCGCAGCTCAGCCAGGGGAGGGCGATGATGGGCAACGCGATGATAAATGCATTGATCGCTGCCGGGATCGTCTCAGCGATCGGCTACGGCTGGATCACCCATCTCCAGAACCGCGGCCAGCGGCGCTCCCGCGCCGGGGGCGATGGCGGCGGCGACACCTCCACGGGGACGAGCGACGGCTTCTCGTTCGGGAGCTGGTTTTCCAGCGATAGTTCCGGCAGCGCGACCGACGGCGGCAGCTGTTCCAGCAGCGATAGCGGCAGTGGTGGCGGGGATTGCGGAGGCGGCGGCGATGGTGGTGGAGGAGGCGGGGGCGACTAGATCCGCCGCAATCTTGATCCAGCGCAAGGCCCTATTTTAGAGCCGTTCTAGGCTGTTTCCGGGCTAGTTTGGAATAGCTTCAAATTCCGCTTTTTCCTTTTGCATCCGGCCGGCCCCTTAAATATCGATGATGGCGCATCACCAAAGGGCCTGCCGCTTCCATGATCGTTTGTTCCTGTAACGTGCTGAGCGATGACGACATCCGCGCCGCCGTCGCCGAGTCCGACGACGCCGTGCGCCATGCCAAGCAGGTCTATGGATGTCTCGGCTGTAGCGCCGAATGCGGCCGCTGCGCTCGGACGATCAAGACCATTATCGACGAAGCGCTCGGCCCCTGTGCCTCGTCCTGCTGCTCCGGCTGCCCGCACAACCACAGTGTGGCTGCCAATGACGAGACGGCCCAGCCGGCCGAGTTCGCCCTCGCGGCCTGCTGAAATCTTCCGCGACCCTGACTGAGCTTTTCCCCGGCTGCGTCCCCGTAGCCGGTTGCTCCAGTCTTCAAACTCATTTAGAAGCGTTCTAAATTCGGTTTACGGCCGATTTGGACTGCAAGAGCTGGAGTGAACCATGCAGGGCGACGCAAAAGTTATCGACTATCTCAACAAGGCACTGCGTCACGAACTGACTGCGATCAACCAGTACTGGCTGCACTACCGCTTCCTCGACAATTGGGGCCTGCGGGACATGTCAAAGGTCTGGCGCAAGGAGTCCATCGAGGAGATGGAGCACGCCGACAAGCTCACCGAGCGGATCCTGTTCTTCGACGGCTTCCCGAACATGCAGGTGCTCGATCCCTTGCGTATCGGCCAGAACGTCAAGGAGATCATCGAGTGCGATCTCGCCGCCGAGATGAGCGCGCGGGCGCTCTACCAGGAAGCGGCGACCTACTGCCACAGCGTCAAGGACTACGTGACACGCGACCTGTTCGAGAAACTGATGAGCGACGAGGAGCACCACATCGACTTCCTCGAGACCCAGCTCGACCTGATCGGCCGCATCGGCCTCGAGCTCTATACCCAGAAGCACGTCGGCGGGCTCGAGGGCGAGGGGCACTAGGTCTCTTACTCCGCACTCTCCATTCGTCATGGCCGGGCTTGTCCCGGCCATCCACGTGCTACCCCGCAACGAAGACGTGGATGCCCGGGACAAGCCCGGGCATGACGCCCGTGTGCAGTTCGAAAGCCCAGCTACAACTGCGTCTTGTAGAGCGCTTCCACGATCTCCTGGCTCTGCGGCTCACCAAGGCCGGTCTGCTCGTGGACCACCTCGACGATGCTCGGCATCACCGAGCGCGGCACTTTCTCGGATGACCACAGCTTCGAGCGCATCAGGGCCTTGCCGCAGTGGAAATAGACTTCGCTGACGGCGACGTTCAGCACCGCGCGCGGCGCTTTGCCAAATTCCACCATCGAGGCGAGCAGGTCCGGATCGGCCGACAGCGTGCCGCGGCCGCCGACGCGCAGCGTCTCGTCGATGCCGGGGACGAAGAATAACAGATGTACGAAGCCCGAGCCCTCCACCACATTCCGAAAACTGTCGATCCGGTTGTTGCCGGAGCGATCAGGCATCAGCAGCTGGTTGGGGCCGGCGACGTGGACGAAGCCAACGCCGCCGCCGCGCGGTGAGGCATCGACGCTGCCATCGGCTCCCGACGTCGCGAGCACGCAAAACGGCGACATCTCGATGAATTTCTTCGCGTGCGCATCGATCGCGGGGCGCGCTTTCGCGATCACGCGCGGGCTCGGCTGGGCATAGATGGTGGCGAGGTCTTCGGCGCAAAGATCAGTCACGAAGGTCTCCCTGGTGGAATGTCTGAGAATATCATCTCCCGGCGCGATCGCTATCCCCCTTGTCGCGCCACCACGGCCAGTCGATCACGCCAGCACAATACAGAGCCCACCAGATCAAGACCGGCTGAAACGCCAGCCGCGGCCCGTGATAGAGCCAGCTGTCGGGGATGGGTGGAAGGTCGATGCCCTCCAGGGCGTGCTTGATGTTGGCCGGCCATACGCAAAGCGCATAGAGCGCGAGCGCAACGCCCGCCCACCAGCGCAGCGGTTTCGTCACCAGCGCAATTGCGCCTGCGATCTCGCAGACGCCAGTGATGAGGATCAGCTGTGTTGCAAACGGAACCCAGGCCGGCGTGATCGCAAGCAGCTTGTCGGGGGCCAGGAGATGCGCGATGCCGGCCGCGATGTAAAACGCTGCCAGCACAAAGCGCATCACAGCGTGCGTTCTGTCGTTCGCAGGAGCCATCGGCCCAACTAGCACGCGCGGCGCCGAGGCGCTATCGCGCGCTACACCGCATCGGCCGGCACGAAGCAACTGATGATGACGGCTCCGCGGTGATGGACGTACCACACCACGGCCTGGCCGACCGGATTGCCGCGGTCGCGGATGATGGCGCGCTCGGGCACCTCCATCCATTGTCCCTCGATCGGCAGCCAATAGGCGCCGCTGCGCACGTCGTACTCGGTGCGATGGCCGTCGGAGACGTCGCAGCAGGGCACGCCGTTCGGTGCGATCACGCTCTTGAACCAGGCGCGGATGTCGGGCGGGACGTGATCATATTGCCCGTTGTCGAACGCAAGCGCGGCGCCCGTCAGCGTGGCCAGCCAAACGCACAGTGCGAGCCTGTGCATGCGATCCTCCTCATCGCGTGTCGTGCCGTCGGCGCGCGATTATCCCACGCGTCGATTCGGACATCGACGCAATTAAGCCCGAGCCGTCAGCGTAATGCATGCTCAAATAATATGCGGGGTAGATGGCCGTTGATGCGATGCAAACTCAGCGGCGTGCAGATTCGATCGTTTGCTGCGGCGCGGCTTGCAGCAATTGCTGGACCTGCTCGCTGTAGAATTTGGCGTTTCCGGTGGTGCCGTGGCCGCGCGTCTCGGTGCTGGCCGGGATGAGATGCAGTTTGCCGTTCTTGACCCGCGTCATCGCAGCGTCCGTGATGCCGGTCTCGGGCGGGTTGCGTTCGTCGTCGGCGGAATTGATCAGCAGCAGCGGCGCTTCGATGGCCTCCAGCTTCTCGCCGGCATTGTAGTCATGCGAGGACTCCCACTGGTAGACGAAGTCGTTGGCATCTGCCGTGATCGGCATGGCCAGCCGCTCGTCGACGATCTTGTCGGCCTTTGCTGCCGTCGGCGCCTGCGATTGATAGGCCAGCGTTCCGCCGATGCTCGCGATGCCGTAGGCGGTGATCGCGTATTTCATCATGCGCGGCTGGCCGGTGTAATTGCCGCCATTGTAGTCGGGATCGCTGCGAATGGTGTCGAGCATGATCCGCCGCAGCATCCAGTTGCGCGACGCCATCTCGGTCGGCTGCGAGGCCATCGGGATCAGCGCGTCCATCGCCTTCGGATATTTCTCGCCCCACAGCCAGGTGTGCATGCCGCCCATCGAATTGCCGATGACGAGCCGCAGGTGCTTGACCCCGAGCCCTTCCGTCACCAGGCGATACTGAGCTTCGACCATGTCCTCGTAACCGTATTTCGGGAAGCTCGTCTTCATCCCGTCGGACGGTTTTGACGATTTGCCATGGCCGACATTGTCGGGAATGATGATGTAATATTTGGAGGCATCAAGTGGCTGCCCCGCGCCGAACAGCTCGCCGGCAAAGGCGGGTGACAGCATGCTCGCGCCTGAGCCGCCGGTGCCGTGCAGCACAAGGACCGGCTGGCCGCTCGGCTCACCCACCGTGGTGTAGTGCAGCTTCAGCTCCGGCATGGTCTCGCCGGTGTGGAACTTGAAATCCCTGGCGACCCAGTCGCCCTGTTTCGGCGCCGGATAATCGGCCGCCCTTGCGGATGTCGAGAGGGCCGCCAACGAGACCGATAACAGGATGGCTGACAGCGCGGCGCAAGAAGCTTTCATGTCTATTTCCCCCGTGCGGCTCTGGTCGGCGGCCGCGTTGCGGCGGAACTTAGCAGAACTGTCCGGAAGGATGTAGGATTTCGTTTCCGCCGGTCGTCCTTGAGGGAAAGGTCAGGAGAGGCTGCATGTGCCGCAACATCAAGACGCTGTTCAACTTCGAGCCGGAGGCGACGGAGGATGAGATCCACGCCAGCGCGCTCCAGTTCGTTCGAAAGCTGTCCGGCTTCAATAAGCCGTCGCAGGCCAACGAGGCGGCCTTCGACCGTGCGGTGGCGGAGGTCTCGGAGGCTGCGCGAAAACTCCTGACATCGCTGCACACCCATGCCCCTGCGCGCGACCGTGAGGTCGAGGCGGAAAAGGCCAGGGAACGTTCACGGCTGCGCTTCGGCTAGGCAGCTCGAAGGTCCGTTCCGTGACCTGGCTCACGGTGGAAGCGGTCGCAACGCGCGATGATGTTCGTCGGGCTTTTGACACGCCGGAGCACCACCATGACCCGCCCCCTTCTTCCGCTGAAAGCAGGTGCCATCGTCTTCACGCTGCTATGGACCGCGTGGATGACGTGGTGGAGCGGCTCGTTCTCGAGCGCGAACGTCGTGATCCTGGCCTTGTGCGGCGCAGCGGTCGGCTATCTCTGGTACCGCGCCATGCGCTGGCAGTTCGAGCGCATGGGCATGCTGCCGCGACGCGAGAATGGGACGAAATAGATTCGCCTGTCAGTCCTTTTGGCCGTGCTTCTTCTTTTTCTTCTTCTTCCTGTGATCGCCTTCGCTGTCCTCGTCCTCGTCACCGAGGGGCGCGTCGTCGGTCTCCTGCACGGCGGCTTCCAGCGCGTCGCGCTCGGCGGCTTCACGCTCGCGCTGGCGGCGGCGCTCGTCCCAGGCGTCGAACAGCTGATCGAGCCACGGCAGCACCTGTTCGATCGACGGGAGTTGGCCCGGAGGTCCGGCTTCACCACGCGGGCCCTGCGGCCCCGCCGGCCCTTGCGGCCCGACAGGTCCCTGTGCACCGGCCGCCCCGCGCGGGCCGGCTTCGCCCTGCTTGCCTCGCGGACCGGGCTTGCCCAGCGATCCGGCCTTCCCGATCGGCCCCGGCTTGCCCTGAGGTCCCGGCTTGCCGCGCGCCCCATCCGGCCCGCGCTTGCCCGGATGACCCTGCGGTCCCGGCCGCCCCGGTTCGCCCTGCCGTCCGCGCGGTCCCTGAGGTCCCTGCCGTTTTGGTTCGTCTGCCACGCCGCTGCTCCCTTGACCGGAAGCAAGCTAATTAGCGGCGTTTGACGACAGCGGCAATTCCGCCCGGACAGCGCGCTGGCTTGATCAACACCAATCGGCCGCACGTCACGCGCTAGTCGTGATAGGCGGGGACCTCGATGCCGGAGGCGGCGTAGAGCCTGATCTTGTTGCGCAGTGTGCGCACCGAGAGGCCGAGCACGCGCGAGGCGCGCGTGCGATTGCCGTCGCAGCGGGCGAGCGTCTGCAGCACGAGCTCACGCTCGACCTCGTCGACGGTCGCGCCGATCAGCAGCGGAACGATCTGGTTCGGTGAAAGGAAATATGCGCCCGGCTCGGACGCAGCGACATGAACAGTGGTCATCGACACACTCCCCGATCAACGCCCGCCTCCCTCTTTGGAAGCGGATCGAGAACAAACGACCCCCAAGCCGTAAATCTACGGTGGGCGGGTTTGGTTAACGAAAGGTTAACCGCGGGGCGATCGCACCAATTGACCTTGGGAATGCCGCCGCACCGCCGCGATTGGCACGGATTGCATGTTCCCGCGAGCATACCCCGCGTTACGGAGCGGGCATCATCCCGCTCACACCGTCCGGTATCCGCCATCCACCATCACGATCGTTCCCGTGACGTAGGCCGACATGTCCGACGCAAGGAAGATCGCGGGACCCACGATGTCCTCGGGCTTGCCGGTGCGCGCCAGCGGCGTGTGATCGACGAAAGCCTGCACCAGCGCCGGATTGGTCGCGCGCACATTGGCGTTGATGTTGGTCTCGATGAAGCCCGGCCCGATCGCATTGACGCGCACGCCTTCCTTGCCGAGCTCGACCGCGAGCGCCTTGGTGAAGCCGAGCACGCCGTGTTTCGAAGTGGTGTAGGCCGCCGAACTCGGCGTGCGCAGATGCACGAAGGACTGGATCGAGCCGATATTGACGATGCGGCCCTTGGCTGCGCGCAAGGGGCTGAGGAACGCCTGCGTCATGTTGAAGACGCCGTTGAGGTTGAGCGAGATGATGTCGTTCCAGTCCTTCGCCACCGTCTCGGTATCCGCGGTGAAGGCATTGCGGCGAGTGATGCCGGCATTGTTGACGAGGATCGAGACCTGCCCGACCTTGTCGGCGACTTGCCTGGCGAGCGCAAAGCAGTCGTCGCGCTTGGTGACGTCGAGCGCAAAGCTCTCGGCCTTGCCGCCGGACTTGCGGATCTCCTCGGCGGCTTCCGCGACCGTGTCGGCATTGACGTCGAGCAGCACCACCTGCGCGCCCTCGCGGGCGTAGCCGGCAGCGATGGCCCGGCCGATACCGGATCCGGCGCCCGTGATGACGGCGAGATGGTTTTGGAGGAGAGGCATGGGCGTTTCCTTGGCTGGGGTTTTTCAACGTTGCCGGCAAGACTAGTTGAAAACGAAGGCGGCAGAAACGCCATGCCGCGCTGACGCCTTATGCAATCGGGGGAGCGCGGTGACTTCCGATGGACGTGGCAAAGATGCCACGGCACGGCACGAACATCGCCAGTTCGTTCTTGTCTGATCCGCCGTCGCTTGGGTCCAAGAAATCTGGCGCCGTCAGCGTCACATCTGTCTCGAATATTTGGGGCGGCGGCGATTCCGCGCGGACGGGGATATTGGGCATGAAGAAGTTGAGGGGCGGAAGCGCGGCTCTGATCGCGTTCGCAGCGACGGTGCCTGCCTTGGCGGCGGATAGCGGGGGCGCGCCGACGTACAAGGTCCCATCGGCGGTCACGTCGCTCTGGGGTGGATTTTATGCGGGTTTTGGGCTTGGTTTCCGTGGTTCGCGCACGGACGCCACGGCGACATCGGAGACGGTCGCCGGCGCCCCGCAAAATCTGGCGGACGGCCGGCCGACAAGCGCGTCCTTCGACGGACTGGGCTTCCGCACCAGTGCCTTTAGCGGCTTCAACTGGCAATTGGCGCCGCAATGGATTGGGGGCCTCGAAGGCGATGTCGGCTTCGCCGACCAGTCCACCACGCGCCAGTCGCTGGCCTTCTCCCCCGGCTTCGTCCGCTTCGCCTTGCCGCCCGACAGCCTGACCGCAAAGACCGAGTGGGACGCCAGCCTGCGTGCCCGTCTCGGCTTCCTGCTCACACCTTCCACGCTGGCCTATGCGACCGGTGGCATCGCCTGGCAGCGTAGCTACATCAATTCGAACTGCGCCAACTGTCCCGGCTTCACGTTTTCGCCCGCCGTGATTTCCGCATCGTCTATCCAGGTTGGTTGGACCGTCGGTGGCGGCATCGAGACCGCGCTGGGTGGCAATTGGTTTGCGCGCGCCGAATATCGCTACGCCGATTTTGGCGCTGCACCGTTCACCATTGCTCGAACTGCCGTGCCCGCTTCGGGCTTCAATTCGACCGAGGACAAATTCGATCTCAAGATCCAGACTCACGCCGCCTCGTTCGGCCTGGCCTACAAGTTCGGCGACCCGATCGTGGCAGGAGTGCAGGCAGCGATGATCACCAAGGCAGCGCCGATCGCGATGTCATGGACCGGCCCCTATCTCGGTCTTGGTCTCGGTGCCCGCGCGCAGCAGGTGGATACGGCGGCAACGTCGGAACTGTTTGGCGTTGCACTGATTCCGCTCGAGAAGAACACGGTGCCGTTCAACGGCACCGCCTTCCGCGCCAGTCCCTATGCCGGCGTCAACTGGCAATTCGCTCCCAAATGGGTCGCCGGTATCGAGGGCGACGCCGGCTTTGCCGGCCGGACCGTCACCCTGAGCGGATATCCGGTGTCGCCTGCCTTCGGCACCTTCCACGAGGCCGCCGATTCCCTTGTGGTGAAGTCAACATGGGACGCGAGCTTGCGCGCGCGTCTCGGCTTCCTGGTGACGCCGGCGACGCTGCTATTCGCGAGCGGCGGTGCGGCGTGGCAGCATGACGAGGTGATCTCGACCTGCGGGAGCGCGCCCTGCCGGACCTTGTTTAATTTATCGCCGTCGGTGATAGCGAACTCCACGACGAAACTGGGCTGGACCCTCGGCGGTGGCCTGGAGACGGCGCTGGGCCATCACTGGCTGGCGCGCGCCGAATACCGCTTCGCCGACTTCGGCACGTCGACTTACGCAATCGGTCGAACGTCGCACTTCGCGCCCAGCAACACCGTCGATACTTTCGATGTCACACTGCGCACCCACGTTGCGACTTTCGGTCTCGCGTATCAGTTCAACTGATCCGTGCCGGGTCTGGCGGTCCGTCCGGCGGGGACGTAACGACCGCGATGCGGTCTGCGCGCAGCTGTGACAATTTCCTTCAGGATTCGTTTCGAAGTTTCATGAAAGGCTAACTCGAAATTAAGGGGTCGGAAACGGCGGCCTTGGCATACTGATCTTGATTGCTAAACGTTGCGCGCATGATGGAACGGCTTGAATCCTGGAAACTCGCACTCGAACGCCTGCGGTCGGCGGACGGCGCCGATTGGGCCGAGGCGGGCCGTCTGGTGGCCGAGATCACGCGGATGAGCACCGATACCATGCTGCGTCAGGCTGCCGAGCAGGCGCTTCCGGTGCTGCGCCAGGCCGTCGACAACGACGATCACAGCGTCACGCTGGCGGCACGGCGCCGTCTCGGCGTGGTGCTCGATGTCGTTCACGACCTGACCGCGCCGCGCTTCGGCCGCCGCAATGCTGCGCCGAAGACATTGTCCAGCGAGGATCGCGCCCGCAAGGTGCTCGGCCTGCCGCTCGCGGTACAGCTCACCTGCGAGGACATCAACCAGGCCTATCGCCGCGCCGCCAAGGGCATGCACCCCGACCAAGGCGGCAGCGCGCAAGCCTTCATCGATCTCGCCGCCGCGCGCGATCTCCTGATCCATCCCCGCGCGTACAAGGACGCGTGAGGCCTCAACTCTTGTTCACGCAGCTTGGATAGGGCGCGGCTTCGCCTGCTACGATCGGACAGAGCTCGATCGGGCTGAGCGCGCGCAAACGCGCCTGCCAGCGGTCGTCGTTCACCGGCGGCTCGTCGCTTTCGGGGCCGCGCTCGGCCCACTGGATTGTGTAGTAGTCGGTCGTGCCCTTCAGCGTGACCAGGAGCGCGGTCTCGCTGTGCCGGGTCGGGCCGCTGTCGACGCGGCCGCAGCCGATCACGGCGACGAAACCTTCGAAGCGGCCGAACGCGGTGGCGCCAAGCGACCTTGCCGCAAAGCTGTCGGGGCAGGCGGATTTGAAACCGCCTGCGATCGAGCCCGCGAACTTCTCCGGCGATGAACCAGGAGTGGTCGTCATACCCTTCTCGCCTGTTACGGTGATCATCTCGGTCCAGCGCTCGGGCGTCTCACCCTTCAGCACGGCCTCGCGGATGTAGTGGCCGCCCTTGGTGTTCTCGAACACCGCGGAAAAATTCGACGGCATCGCGAAGCTGACAAGCTGGCCGAACACTGGCGAGATCACGCGGAAGGATTGCGGGGCCTGTGCGTTCGCCGTTGCGGCGAGAAGCAGCGATGCGGCCAGAACCGTGGCTGTCGTCGGTGCGCGCATCGATTGGCTCCAAAGCCGCGAGGTGAAAAAACAAGCGGGCAAAAACAAGCGGGCAAGGATGGGGGCGCCCCGGACAAAATGTGAGTAGGTCCGCCAACGGGCCAGGTTCAAAGCGCGTGCGCGGAAATGCGCGACGTTCGCCGAAAAACCAATGGCGCGTCCAAAAGAAAAGGGCGGACCGCTTGCGCGATCCGCCCCTTGAAATGCGGTCTGTCGCCTCACGCCTAGAGCGTGCAGCGGCGCTCCGCGCGCAGCTTGATCTGGAGCTCCGAGGCGGCCGTGAAGGTCGGGAGCGGCTTGCTGACGACCTTGTAGGTCGACACGCCCCACTGGAACGGCTTGTACTTCAGGTCTTCGTTCCAGACCTGGCAGATGCCGGTGTTGTCCCAGCGGATCACGTAATAGCCGACCGCCGCGGAGGCCGGCACGGCGAACACGGAGGTGGCGATGCCGGCAACGGCACAGAGGGCGAGAACGCGACGCATGAAATATCTCCTGATGGGAACGTGACACGGGAACTGGTGCGGCAAAATGGTGCGGCTGGCAAGCGGGGCGGCGACCGTTCACGGATATGTCAGCCGTTGGTCGGCTGTTCGAACGATCCTTATTCCTTGACTATCGCCGGACGAGCACACGTCTACCCCTTCGCCAGCGACGCCACCGCCTCGATCTCGATCAGCATCTTCGGATCGGGCAGTGCGTGGACCACGCAGGTGGTGCGGGCAGGGTAGGGCGGCGGGCCGAAGGCGCCGGCATAGAGCGCGTTCATGGCGGCGACGTCGGAGGCGCGGGTCAGCAGCACGTTGACCTTGACGAGATCGCGGATCTCGGCGCCGGCCTCCGCCAGCACGCGCTTGATGTTGACGGCGACGTTGGCGAACTGCGCATCGAAGCCATCGGGCAGCGCGCCGGTCGCGTCGAAGCCGGGAATGCCGGAGACGAACAGGAGATCGCCGGCGCGCGCGGCAAAGGACAGCGGCGGCGCCTTGACGTGCGGCGGGGGCGCGAAATGCTGGATCGGCATGGGATCACCTCGGATGGACGGCTGGACGCACAAGCGTAGCGGCAGGCCGGGGCGCCTCCAACAAAAAACGCGAAAACAACCCCATGCACAGTAGGCATCCGGCGGAAATCATTGATGTTTCTTTTTGACTTCGGGAAAAGCAAAATAATCGTTGCTTCGTCGGGCAAAACGGGGGCAGAATGGCATGATGGCGGGTGAGCGTCTCGTCGCGCCAAACTCCGCCGTCATGCCCGGCTCGACCGGGTCATCCAGTACGCCGCGGCGTCTCGGTTCACCATCGCTCTCTCTGGAATACTGGATCGCCCGGTTAAACCGGGCGATGACAGTTGAGTGTGTTGCTACAGACCGCGACACACGCCCAGCCATCATGTTGCCGCCCCGATCCATCGGATAGATTCCGCTCGTCTGATTCGCTTTCCCCTTGAAAGATAGCCCCCGGAGATTCTTCATGAAGTTCGCATCCACCCTTCGCGCCGCGCTGGTCGGCATTGCCGCGCTGGCCGGCCTCTCGACCTCGGCGCTGGCCGATGGCGGCACCGTGGTGCTGACGATCTACAAGGCGGGCTGGATCATCGGCGGCTCCGGCGGCTCGGGCGTGCTGAACTTCCGCGGCCGCGCCTATTCGCTCTCGACCGGCGGCCTCGACTACGGCCTCGTCTTCGGCGGCTCCAAGACCGTGCTGCGCGGCCGCGTCTCGAACATCAACCGGCCCTCCGACATCGCCGGCGTCTACGGCGCCGCCGGTGCCGGCATCGCGGTGGGCCGCGGCGCCCGTGCGATCGTGCTGACCAACCAGAAGGGCGCCGTGCTCGAGCTGTCCGGCACGCAGGTCGGCCTTATGGCGAATGCGGATCTCAGCGGGCTTGCGATCACGATGCGGTAGGGCGATCAGCTCATTTCGTAGCCCGCATGAGCGAGAGCGACATGCGGGTCAACCCTCAGCCCCGGATGTCGCTGTCGCTCATCCGGGCTACGTTCCCGACACCATCGCATGCACCCTCTCGCAATGTGCGACGAGATTCTCGTGCGCATCGACGAAGGCCTTCAGCGGTGTCGGGATGGGAAAGTAATAAATGTTGGCGATGAAGCCGTAGATGCCGGCATCGACGCTTGTTGGCGCCGCGCCGTGCACGAAGCCCGCGACGGGAACGATCTCCGCCAGCACCTGCAGATCGGCGAGCCCCCGCGCGTAGGCCTGCTCGGGCGTGTAGCGGCCGATGCCCTGGAAATGGTAGCGCTGCGCATTATACGCCTTCGCCTTCTCGAACCCTGTCGCGTCGATCTGATTGTGCTGCGCGATGAAGGCGTCGCGGAACGCGGGATAATAGCGCTCGTCCTTCCAGCGCGAATACGACATCACCCAATAGAGATCGTCGAGCATGCGCGTGACGAAGTGATTGGTCCGCCTTTGCTCGGCAGTTAGCGCTGCGTCGGTGGTGAGGCGGTATCTCGCTGTCGCGTGCGCGATGATGGTCTCGCTGTCGCCGATCGTCTCGCCGTCATCCACGATATAGGGCAGCTGCCCGCGCGGCGCGGCGGAGGCATCGAACACATGCTCATGCATGAACGGTACGCCCGCGATCTTCAGGAAGGCATAGACCTTGAGGCCGTAGCCGTTGTTGTCGGCGACGCCGAACAGCTCTGGATAGGAGTAGAGGGTCAGCATGGGCGGGCTCCTCATCGATCTGCGGAGGTAGCATGCGGGGGCTTTGCGGCAGAAGCAATGCCCGATCAGTACACGAATTTGCTCGGCCTTACATTCGAGATGCGCTGTAGGGCGGCGTTCCCCAACTATCGGGATCTCACCGTGTGACGCGATGAATTGCTCAAAGCTGTGCGAGGCGCGGCGCCCATTGTATACAATCAAAGATTGAATTAGACTGTGAGGTGATGACAGCCGATGGTCATCGATTTCAGCAGGAGCTTTCCATGAAAGAGAGTGATCTCAAGGAGCTGGAAGCGCTACCTCATTCAAGCACTTGCAGGCTCATATCATTTGCGGATGCAGAGGTGGTTCCCGGTATCGTGCCCAATACGTTCATCCTGATCGTCAGCGGCGTGAAGCCATGGGTGACGATGAAGGTCGAATTGGTGCCGCTGATCTACATCCGACAACCGGAATACTGGGGCATCGAGGTCGTCGGATGTCAAAGCGGCATCGGATTGCCCAGGCAAGCCCCCTATCACGTCAGCCTGGATATTTCCCATCTGCGCGGCACCATTGGCATCGAGGTGATCGGTGCGACGTCGCGCAAGCAGTTCAAGGTGCCCTGAGAGACGTGACGGTGCGACGGTGGGTTAGCCGATGACGACGCAGCCGCGCGGCTAACTCACCCTACGAACGCGATGCGGCGGTGAACACCGCAAATTGTGCCTCGAATGCCCGCCTGAACGCGGGCCGTGCTTCGCCGCGGGCGACGTAGGCGGCGATTTCTGGATATTCGTCCAGCAGGCCTGACGCATTCAACCGGCGCAGCACCGTCACCATCATGAGATCGCCGGCGCTGAACGCACCGTCGAGCCAGTCGGCATCGCCGAGGCGGCGGGACAATTCGCCGAGCCTGACACGGACGCGATCCTGCAGCATCGGCAGCCGCTCCGCGTACCAGCCCTTGTCGCGCTCGAACAGCATGGCCATCCCGAGCTCGACGATCGGCGGCTCCAGCGTGCTCAGCGCGGCAAACATCCACGCGATCGCGCGGGCCCTGGCGTGCGGCTCCGTCGGCAGCAGCCCGGTATGGCGCTCCGCGATATGGAGCACGATCGCGCCGGACTCGAACAGGGCGAGGTCACCGTCCTCGTAGGTTGGAATCTGCCCGAACGGATGCAGGGCGAGATGGGCGGGCGCTTTCATGTCTTCGAACGAAACCAGACGCACATCGTAGGGCTGCCCCACTTCTTCGAGCGCCCAACGAACCCGCATGTCGCGGGCCTGTCCTTTGCCGCGGTCCGGAGAGTTGGCGAAGGCGGTGATGGTGGGCGGCATCTGGCGGGCTCCGGGTGGTGGCTTGCGTTCGGAGGACGAATGGAATGAGTGGATTCCGACAGGTTAATGCGTTTTCGTGGACCCGTAGCCGCATGAGCGATAGCGATATGCGGGGCAGCTGCCGGCCCCGGATGTCGCTGTCGCTCATCCGGGCTACAAGAAAATCCCGCCGCCACTGTCGGATCGTTGCCTCCTGCCTCGTCCTTGGAACATCGGCGCGCCGGCGCGCGTCCGCCCGAGGCAAAAGGATTTCCATTCATGACCTCCATCACGCCGTTTCTCTGGTTCGACAACAACGTGCCGGAGGCCGTCGCCTTCTACAAATCGGTGTTCCCCAACGCCGAGGTCGAGACTGTCAGCGACTTCATGGCGGTGTTCGAGCTCGAAGGCCAGCGCTTCAACGCGCTCAACGGGGGTCCGCAATACAAGTTCAACGAGGCGGTGTCGTTCTTCATCAGCGTGGAGACGCAGGCGGAAGTCGATTATTTCTGGGACAGGCTCACCGCCGACGGCGGCGAGGAATCCCGCTGCGGCTGGCTCAAGGACAAGTTCGGGCTGTCCTGGCAGGTGATCCCATCAGCGCTCGGCCGCTACCTCGGCGACCCCGACCGCAGCAAGGCGAACCGCGTCATGCAGGCGATGATGCAGATGAGAAAGATCGTGATTGTGGATCTGGACAGGGCGTATGCGGGGTGAGGGGCTGAGGGATGTCGTTTGCAGACGCGAGGTGGTGGGTTACGCTGCGCTCATGCACCCCGCGAACGCCAGGTCCGAGACCCGCCCATGCTGGATAGTTTCGTATGGCCCGAGCCGGACGGGGCTCCCGACGAGATACTGTTCCGCAACGTTCGGGAACACGGCTGCCATCTGATGGGCATCGCCGCTGAGGCGCAGACCCCGGCTTATGTTTTCTCGATTGGCCTCTACCTCAACTACGCGCACGCCGAACTCGTCTTGTTCGGGCTCGACTCCAAAGACGCTTGCGCCGTCATCAACGCCGTTCGCGACCGAGCCGCAGCGGGACGGCGCTACGTCGCGGGCGACGTCTGCGACGACCTTCCGCTCGAGCGTAAGGTCTGCTTCGTCGAGGTGCCGCTCAGGGCCTACGAAGCCTATCTCGGCACGGCGATCTGGTTCTATGCAAGATTGCCGCGGCCGTTTCCCTGCCTTCAGATCGTATGGCCAGATCGCGAGGGACGGTTTCCTTGGGAAGCGGGGTACGATGTGAGTCTCAGAACGTATCAACCGGTGTTGAGATCGTTTTCCTGAAGCTTGCCGATCCACTCGGCCAAATCGTGCCACGGCTCCAATGTCCAATGCCCGGACGCGGCGCCGGACGGCGAGGGCAGCACGAAGATTTCGGGCAAACTCTCATCGCGCTGCTGCCGCCCGAGCGCAATCCCGCTTGACGGCCTGCCATAAAACAAGCTCGCCGCCTTCTTGCTCGTGAACGCAATCGTCTTCGGGCGATACTGCTCGATCTTGGCCCTGAACCCCGGCACGTCGATCGTCTCAGCCGCGATCTGGTGATCCATCCCGGCGCCCGACTTGGACAGGTCGGTGAAGCCGATCCCGAGATCGAGCAAGCTCGCGAACTCGCCCGGCTGATAGCGCCGCGGCGTGATTCCGGCCTCGTGGATCGCGCGCCAGAAGCGATTGCCGGGATGGGCGTAGTAGTGCCCGAGCTCCGCCGAGCGCGTGCTGGCGGCGGTGCCGACGAAGACGAGGCGGAGGTTGGGGCGGAGCTGGTCGGGGAGGCGGTGTGGGGACGAGTCTATCAACTGAGGGCTAACATCTTACAGGGGTTTGTGAATAGTAAGTCCCTCTGCACCGAACAATCGCGTATAAAACTCAATCGCGTATCGATCGGTCATTCCGGCGATAAAGTCTGAAATCGCGCGAAGCTCTTGTGCGCGAGTCGCTCCTTCGCACACAGCTCGGAAATCTTCAGGCAAAAGCCGAAGTCCCTTTGGACCAGACAACGCTTCAAAAATTTTGCGAACAATATCCTTTCCTCGGTATTCGACCACTTGGACTCTTGGGGATCGAATAACAGCGTGAAAAGTAATATTCTTTAGAACCTCTACTTCGAGAAAAGTCGAAAACCGAAGTCTGACTTGGTGCATTTGTGGGAATAGCGCGTGAGGCTTTTACGTTCCTCTGCTCACCGCGGAAGAGCCCTGAGGTGTAGTTAAGGCGAATTGCGATCGATTTCGCAATTTGAGCCACTTCCAACGAATGCGTGAGCCTGTTACGGAAAAAATCTGACTCCCTACCCGGGAAAACTTGTGTCTTTCCTTGAAGCCTGCGGAAGCTAGGGCTGTGGATTAGGCGAGCATAATCTCTTCGCCAAGGGGCACGGTAAGCCTCCTTGTCTCCGCCCTTCTTTATCGGAATCTGGCGGCGCCAATCACTAGTTCGATATAGCGCCATCGAGCCAACTACTTCTTGCGTGGCAATTTCTTGTGCAATTCGCCTGATTTACCAGATCTTTGAACTGTAGAGGCCTTCAGTTGCGAAAGCCTCCGCCAGACATCCTTCCTCAAGCCAGCGTCGAACTCCCACTCTACGGGGGCCGTCGCTGACTTCTTGGTCGATGATTTTGTTTTTGATGCCATTGATTCGTAGCCTATCATCAAGCATCCGGAAGGTCACGCAAAGGTGCGCGATACCTCACAACACCCGATTGCTCTCCTTCACCTTCTCCGCATCCAGATAAACGCTGCTCCCCATCTCCTTGAACTTCGCGCTCATCTTGGCCATGCCGTCCTCGGCAGTGCCGCTCATCGACATGCCCACGCCGTTCGGATCGTTCAGCGTCGCCGCGTAATCGCGGACGTCCTGCGTGATCTTCATCGAGCAGAATTTTGGGCCGCACATCGAGCAGAAATGCGCGACCTTGTGGGCTTCCTTCGGCAGGGTCTCATCGTGGAAGTTCTTGGCGGTGTCGGGGTCGAGGCCGAGGTTGAACTGGTCGCTCCAGCGGAAGTCGAAACGGGCGCGGGAGAGGGCGTCGTCGCGCAGTTGGGCTGCCGGGTGGCCCTTGGCGAGGTCGGAGGCGTGGGCGGCGATCTTGTAGGTGATGACGCCGACCTTGACGTCGTTGCGATCGGGTAGCCCAAGATGCTCCTTCGGCGTGACGTAGCAGAGCATGGCGCAGCCGAACCAGCCGATCATGGCCGCACCGATGCCCGAGGTGATGTGGTCGTAGCCCGGCGCGATGTCGGTGGTCAGGGGCCCGAGGGTGTAGAACGGCGCTTCGCCGCACTCCTTGAGCTGCTTGTCCATGTTGATCTTGATCTTGTGCATCGGCACGTGGCCGGGGCCTTCGATCATGACCTGGCAGCCCTTGTCCCACGCGATTTTGGTGAGTTCTCCGAGCGTCTCCAGCTCGGCGAACTGCGCGCGATCGTTGGCGTCCGCGATCGAGCCGGGACGCAGGCCATCACCCAGCGAGAACGAGACGTCATACTTGCGCATGAGGTCGCAGATCTCGTCGAAATGGGTGTAGAGGAAGCTCTCCTTGTGATGCGCCAGGCACCACTTCGCCATGATCGAGCCGCCGCGGCTGACGATGCCGGTGACGCGGTTGGCGGTGAGGTGGATGTATTGCAGGCGCACGCCGGCGTGGATGGTGAAATAATCGACGCCCTGCTCGCACTGCTCGATCAGCGTGTCCTTGTAGAGTTCCCAGGTCAGCTTGACCGGATCGCCGTCGCACTTCTCCAGCGCCTGATAAATTGGAACGGTGCCGATCGGCACCGGCGCGTTGCGCAAAATCCATTCGCGGGTGGTGTGGATGTTGCGGCCCGTCGAGAGGTCCATCACGGTGTCGGCGCCCCAGCGGATCGCCCACACCATCTTCTCGACCTCTTCCTCGACCGATGACGTCACCGCCGAGTTGCCGATATTGGCGTTGATCTTGGTGAGGAAGTTGCGGCCGATGATCATCGGCTCGAGTTCACTGTGGTTGATGTTGCAGGGGATGATGGCGCGGCCGCGCGCGATCTCGCTGCGGACGAACTCCGGGGTGATGAAGGCGGGGACCTCGGCGCCGAAGCTCTCGCCGTCGGCAAGGGCTGCTTCCGCACGCTCGAGCTGCTCCTTGCGGCCGAGGTTTTCGCGCGCGGCGACGTAGATCATCTCCTTGGTGATGATGCCGGCGCGGGCGAATTCGAGCTGGGTGATCTTGTGGCCGTCGAGGCCGCGCAGGGGCTGGTGATAGGCCGAGAAGGCGCGCGCGGCCTTGTCGGTGGAGACGCTGCCATTGTCCTCCGGCTTGATCTGCCGTCCCTGATATTCCTCGACGCCGCCGCGCTCCAGCACCCAGGCCTTGCGGCCGCGCGCGAGACCGGCGTTGACGTCGATGGTCACGCTCGGGTCGGTGTAGGGGCCGGAGGTGTCGTACACCGGCAGGTTCGGCTCGCCGGCGCCCTCGGAGAGGATGATCTCGCGCAGCGGCACGCGCAGGTCGGGCGCGGCATCGGGCGAAGCGAAGATTTTTCGCGACGAGGGCAGCGGGCCGGTGGTGACGGCGGGAACGGTCTTGTCGGGATTGGAGCGGATGTTCATGGGATCCTCCGGTTTAATTCGTATGTGCGTGCGTCTGGGCGAGGGCGGTGAATTCTTGCTCCGTCATTGCGAGCGCAGCGAAGCAATCCAGAATCTCTCTGCAGAGACAGTCTGGATTGCTTCGTCGCAAGTACTCCTCGCAATGACGGGTGGAGAGAGTGCGCATCACGCGGCCTCCGCGGATAGGCCGAGCCATTGCCGCACCCGCGCATCCGGGTCGGCATTCTGGGTGACGTCGCTGACGACGGCGATGGAATCGGCGCCCGCGGCAAAGATCTCCGCGGCGTGCTCGAACTTGATGCCGCCGATCGCGACCAGCGGGATATTTCCGATGCGCTTCTTCCACTCCGTGATCTTTGGAATGCCCTGCGGTTCGAAGCGCATCGACTTCAGCGTGGTGAAGAAGATCGGGCCCAGCGCGACATAATCGGGCTCGGCGGCGAGCGCGGTGTCCAGCTCCGCATCGTCATGGGTGGAGACGCCGAGTGACAAGCCGGCCTCGCGGATGGCCGCGAGGTCGGCGTCTGCAAGATCCTCCTGGCCGAGATGCAGATATTTCGCGCCGGCGACGATCGCCGCGCGCCAATAATCGTTGACGACGAGCTTGGCTTGCGTGCCCGCGGTGATCGCCAGCGCATCGGTGACCATCTGCAGCGATTGCGAGTCGTCGAGATCTTTCGCGCGCAGCTGAATGGTGCCGACGCCGAGCCTGGTCAGGCGCTCGACCCAGGCCAGGCTGTCGACGACGGGATAAAAGCGATCAGGATACGCGTTGCGATCAGGATACGGCATGCCAGAACGGTGTCCCAACGACAGGGGTGGAAGGGGAGGCGAAATCGCGGGCGTTCATCAGCCCGGCCTCAAAAGCGGTGCGGCCGGCTTCGATCCCGAGGCGGAAGGCGTTGGCCATGGCGACGGGATCGGCGGCTTTGGCGATGGCCGTGTTGAGCAGCACGGCGTCGTAGCCGAGCTCGAGCGCTTGCGCCGCATGCGACGGCGCGCCGATGCCGGCGTCGACCACCAGTGTGATATCGGGCAGCCGCTCGCGCATCAGCTTGAGCGCGTCGCGGTTGGTGATGCCCTTTGCGCTGCCGATCGGCGCCGCCCACGGCATCACCACCTTGCAGCCGGCATCGACCAGGCGGTTGGCGACCGAGAGATCCTCGGTGCAATAGGGGAACACTTCAAAGCCGTCCTTGATCAGGATGCTTGCTGCTTCCACAAGTCCGACCACGTCGGGCTGCAGCGTGTCGTTGTCGGCGATGACTTCGAGCTTGATCCAGCTCGTGCCGAACAATTCGCGTGCGAGCTTGGCCGTGGTCACCGCTTCGCGCACGCTGCGGCAGCCGGCGGTGTTCGGCAGCACGGTGACGTCGAGCTCGCGGATCAGATTCCAGAACGCGTCGCCGGTCTTGCCGCCGGCGGATTCGCGCCGCAGCGACACCGTGACGATGTTCGAGCCCGAGGCGCGGATCGCCGACTGCATGATCGCAGGCGAGGGATAAAGCGCGCTGCCGATCAGGAGGCGGGAGGGGAAGGTTTTGCCGTAAAAATTGACCATCAGTGTCTCCGCGCTTCGCGGTTTGCTCCCTCGCCCCGCTTGCGGGGAGAGGGTTGGGGTGAGGGGCTGTATCCGCAAAGGAGGTGAGAGACGGACTCGCGGAGAGTCCCCCTCACCCGAAATTCGCGCTCGCGCGAATTTCGACCTCTCCCCGCAAGCGGGGCGAGGTGAAGAAAGGCGATTGCATCGTTCACATCACCCTCCCTGCCGCGGTGTGATGATCTCGATCTCGTCGCCGGCCTTCAGCGCCGTTTCGGCCCAGCGGCTCTTCGGCACGACGTCGTAGTTCAGCGCGATCGCGAAATGGGTGCCCTCGTAGTCGAGCTCGCTGAGCAGCGCGTCCACGCGGGCCGAATTGATCTCGCGCTGCTCGCCGTTAACGATCACGCGCATTGCATCACCTCATTGTCGATCTGGCCGCGCTCGACAAAGCCAAGCGTCAGCTCGGCCAGCGCCGGCGCGATCAGGAAGCCGTGGCGGTAGAGGCCGTTCACGCTGATCGTGCCGTCACGGATGCCGATGCGCGGGAGATTGTCCGGAAAGGCGGGGCGCAGGCCGGAGCCGAATTCGACGATGCGGGCCTCGCCGAAAGCGGGATGCACGGCATAGGCCGCGCCCAACAGCTCCAGCGCGGAACGCACGCTGACGCCGGTGTCCTCGGCCTCGATCGAGGTCGCGCCCAGCATGAACAGATTGTCCTCGCGCGGGATCACATAGAGCGGCCAGCGTGGATGGATCAGCCGCACCGGGCGCGCGAGCTGCACCTCGGCGGTCTCGATCAGGATCATCTCGCCCTTGACGCCGCGAAGCTCCGGCTGCTCGTCGCGCGCAGCAAGACCGCGGCAGTCGATCACGATGCCTTTAGGATCGAGCTTTGCGAGTTCGGCCGCGGCGACGTCGCTTTCGAATTTGATGGTGCCGCCGGCGGCGCGGATGCGCTCGTGCAGTTTCGGCAGCACGCGGCGCGGCTCGACATGGCCCTCGGTCGGGAAGAACAGCGCGTCGCGGAAACGGCCTTCGAGCGACGGCTCGAGCTCGGCAAGACCGGCGGCATCGAGCCGGCGATGGCCTTCGGTCATCCGGGCAAAACGCTCGAAGTCGTTGCACTCGCGCGGGTGGGCGACGACCAGCGAGCCGTTGAAGGGCGTGTCGGGCAATTCGCGCCGCCAGATGTCGAGCGAGCGCAGGCCGAGCCTGGAGATGATGGGTTCGGAAACCTCCGCCTCGCAATAGGGCGCGAGCATGCCGCCGGCCCAATGGCTGGTGGCATCGGTCATTTCGGCGTCACCGCGCTCGTGCAGGGTGACGGCGTGGCCGGCCTGCGCGAACAGCAAGGCCTGCCAGGCGCCGGCAATGCCTGCGCCGATGATGGATACCGGGGAATCCGGTCGCTTGGTCGTCTGCAACATCCCTGTCCCTTCGCCGGCATGACCCGGATCAGGTTCAAAGGGTCACCGCGGTCCTGGGCGGATTTGCCCATTTAGCGGTATCTCAGCTCCTCCTCGGAGCACCCCTCGGAACGGCTCTAATGTATGCCAGCAGGGCTGGGTGGTCAACGCGCTTGGTGGGAACCGCGCTTACTTGGGCGCCTGTGCCCGGGCGTTGCGGACGCGCTGGGCGAGCTTGCGATGTGGGACGCTGCCGAACATCGGCTGCGGATTGCCGTTTGGCTCGAGCCAAGGGCCGCCCATATTGGCCTCGCCCATATTGGCGACCTGCACGGCCTCCTGCCGCTGCCGCTTTGCGGCGTAGTAATAGCCGCCGGCGAAATAACGAACGGCGCGGCTATGGTCGCCATTGGCGGCGTGATAGGCGCCGGCGAGATATTTCACGGCATAGGTGAGGTTGGTGTTGGGATCGCGCAGGCCGGCGGCGTCGCCGGTGTAACCGACCCCGCGGGCGGTCGCGAGCTTGATCTGCATCAGTCCGATGGTGCCGCCATGGCCGACCAGGCCGGGCTGATAGCGGCTCTCGCGCATGATGACGCGATGCACCAGCGCCTCCGGCACGCCGTTGGCGCGCGCATGGGCCGCGACCATCTCGGCGTACTCCGCCTGGCCCGCGAATGCGGCCTGCGGCAGCGTCAGTCCGGCCGCGAGCAGCGCGGCAACATGTAAAATTTTCATCAGATATTCCGGAGGTCCCTGAGACTGATTGAAGGCCTGCGCCCGGCTGCCGTTTAGGCCTCGCGAACGCGGCGATGATGTGACCAAACGCCGCCTTTAACGTTTTCGCGGCGCCGAGCCGCTGTGACGACTCAATGCTGGTGCCAGAGTTTCCTCAGGCGGACAACTCGCGACAGCAGGCCTGTCTATTCGCATGGGCGCACGAAAGCGAGTATGTCACGGCCAGCGAATCGGGAGAGGTGCCATGACAAAATCAACCATGGTCAAAGCCCACAGTGGCGACATGTCAGAACACGATTTGCCCAGAAACAACCCCTGTGCCCAATGCGGCACGCTGATCCCCACGCCCGACTGGATCGAGCCGGGCGAAGGGCGCGTCTCCTATCTCTGGACGTGCCACGCCTGCAATTATCGCTTCGAGGCGGTGGCGATCTTCGACGATATGCCCATCGCGCATCCGCCCCTCGCGGCCTGAAGTTAAGCCGCAAGCCGCGGCTGCTGCCAGATCGGCAATTGCATCCGCACGATCAGCCCATGCGGCTCCCGGTCGTGCAGCGACAGCTCGCCGCCATGGGCGATCGCGATCGCGCGCGCGATCGACAGACCGAGGCCGAAGCCGGTGGACTCGTCCATGGTGCGCGCGTCGTCGCCGCGCACGAACGGCTCCAGCATCTCCTGCTTGCGGCCATCCGAAATGCCGGGTCCGTCGTCCTCGACGTCGATGACGAGCTTGCTGCCCGAGATGTCCAGCCGGATCGTCACCTCGGCGCCGAAGCGCACCGCGTTTTCGACGAGATTGGTGACGCCGCGATGCAGATCGTCGGGCCGCGCCACGGCGGTCGCGGATTGCGGGCCGGCATAGCGCACGGCATGACCCATGTCGCCGAACTGGTCGGCGATGAGCTGCAGCGTGCTCGCGATGTCGACCAGCGTCACCGCCTCGATCTGGCGGTCGTTGCGCAACAGCGACAGCACGCTTTCCAGCATCGAGCGCATCTGGTCGAGGTCGATCAGCATGCGCTTGCGGTTGCCTTCGTCCTCGACGAACTCGGCGCGCAGGCGCAGCCGCGTGATCGGTGTGCGCAGATCGTGGCTGATCGCGGCGAGCATCCGCGTGCGGTCCGACATCAGCCGCGCGATCCGCTCATGCATGCGGTTGAGCGCGCGCGCCACCGAGCGGATCTCTTCCGGGCCGCGTTCGGGCAGCGGATCGGCTGTCCCATCCAGGCTGAAATTCTCGGCCGCCTTTGCAAACGACGACAGCGGCGCGGCGAGCGCATGTGCGGCCCATACGCCGAGCAGCGTCACGCTGATCACGGCAGACAGCAGCGTCGTTATCCAGGGATTGCCCCAGAACCAGCCCGGCCGTCCCCGTTCAACATGGCCAGCGACCGTCGTGCCGTCGGGCAGCTGGATGCCGATCCGGGGCGAACCGCCGTTCGGCGGCAGCGTGACGACCTTGTAGCCCTCACCGAGATGGCGGCGCATCCCGTGCATATGGGGGCCGTCGCCGATGTCCGTCACGGAGCCGGGCGCGATCGCTTCCAGCCGCAGATCCGGAAAGGCGCGCGCGATGTCGGCAAGAAGGCGCGGCCGCTCGCTCGCGTCGGCCGCGGACAGCAGCAGCGCGGCATTGGCCAGCTCATGCTCGCTGTCGGGCGGCGCCGCCGCACGGTCCGGCCGCGTGATCAGAAAACCCGCCGTGATGACCAGATGAAGCGCGACGATCGACACCACGACGAGCGCAGCGATCTGGCCGCTGATGCTCCTGAGATGGAAAAATCCCAAAAGCCGCATGTCAGATGCTCAAGACTGCCGCGACCGCTTCCGTGCTTGTAGTGTCGGTGCTTGCCGCTTCCGTTCTCACCACTTCGGTTCTTGGCGTGAACAGATAGCCGCCCGAGCGCACCGTCTTTATCATGGTCGGATCAGCCGGATTGGGCTCGATCTTGCGGCGGATGCGGCTGACCAGCACGTCGATCGAGCGCTCGAACGAGCCGGTGCTGCGCCCCTGCGTGAGGTCGAGCAGGCTGTCGCGCGACAGCACGCGGCCGGGTCGCTCGCAGAACGTCCGCAGCAGGTCGAACTCGGCGCTGGTCACCGCGACGCGCGCGCCCTCGGGATTGCGCAGCTCGCGCAGCCGCAGATCGATGCGCCAGCCTTCGAAGGCGAGCGTGCTTGCGCCTTCGATCGAGCTTGCCGCCTGCGCGGCCGCCTGGCGGCGCAGCACCGCGTTGATGCGGGCGAGCAGCTCGCGCGGGTTGAACGGTTTCGGCAGATAGTCGTCCGCGCCCATCTCGAGGCCGACGATGCGGTCGACGTCCTCGCCGCGTGCGGTCAGCATGATGATCGGCGTCTGTCCGTCGGCGCGCACCCTGCGGCACAGGCTGAGGCCGTCCTCGCCGGGCAGCATGACGTCGAGGATGATGAGGTCGACGCGATGATCGGCCATCGCGCGCGACATCTCGCGGCCGTCGCTCACAGCGGTGACGTTGCAGGCGTTGTTGCGCAGGTATTTCGCAATCAACGTCCGGGTTTCACGGTCGTCTTCGACGACAAGGATGTTGGGATTGGGAATGGCCATACGCTTTGTTTGTCCAAGATTCGGGCCAAAAGGCGAGGATTTTTGTTTCAGATTGTTTCCACGGTCCACGCCGCAACAGCAGGACATCACCGGGCAGGGAAGCGGCAAGGTCTCGTTAAGCGCGCTAACCATACCGTGGCGTGGTCGGCTACGAAACCCCCGCAGAACTCACGGAGCCATCATGACCTCGATCTCGGCGGCCTCCGCCGGTTACCAACAGTCGCCGCTGCAGCGGCTGCAGCAGGAATTGCAATCGGACGTGTCCGCCGGCACGGTCTCGTCGTCGGACCAGTCGGCGCTTTCGACGGCGCTGACCGACATCGACACGGCGCTTCAGCAGAGCCGGTCGAGCGATCAGTCGAGCGGCACGCGTTCCTCCAAGGGCGACATCAAGTCGAAGATCGACGACCTCATCTCCAACGAGGTGTCGAACGGGACGCTGACGTCGGACCAGGCCGACCAGCTGAAGAACGTATTCCAGTCCGCCTTCGCCAATGGCGGCGGCGGCCCCGGTGGTGCGGGCGGTCCGGGGGGTGCGGGCGGCCCCCCGCCCGGTCCGCCGCCGGACGACAGCTCATCGGATTCGTCGTCAACGGACGCGACCGGCAGCACGTCGACCGGCTCCACCACGGCCGAGATCCTCCAGCAGTTTCTGCAGGCGCTGCAGCAGTCGCAATCGTCTTCGTCGTCGTACGGTGCAAACGGCAGCTCATCCGCCGGCTCGAACTTCGCCGCGCTTCTGATCGATTACAAGAGCTGACCTGCGCGACGCAGATCGGCGCGTTCCTCGCTGCGGTCGTGCTTCACCCAGGGTGCCCGATCGTCGGCGAGGAACAGTGCGCTGCAAAATGTTCCTGGGTGACTTAGGAACAATTGCACGCGGCTCCGATGCTCGCGCAGCACGCGACGAAATTGCAGCACGCACGGAACTGGGACTGATCCGAGCTGTTTTCTCCGCACGAGTTTTCTGCTGAAGGAGAGGACAATATGTTGATGAAATCGATCGCGGCCGGTCTCGCCGGTACCGCACTGCTCGCAACCGTTGCATTCGCGCAAAATCCGACCGCCACCACCGACAAGGCGCCGGCTGCCGCCGCCTCGACGACCACCACGACCGCGTCGGGACAGTGGCGTACGTCCAAGATGGACGGCATCAAGGTCTATAACGACGCCAACGAAAACATCGGCTCGATCAACGATCTGCTCATGGACAAGAGCGGCAACATCAAGATCGCCGTGATCGGCGTCGGCGGCTTCCTCGGCCTGGGCGAGCATCTGGTTGCCGTGCCCTATGAGAAGCTGAAGTTCGTCAACGAGGCGGTGGCCTATACCGGCGCTGCCGGGAACAACCCGAACAGCGCAGCCAACCGGCCGGCGGCGACCACCACGACGGGTGCCGCGACCGGCACCGACAACAAGCCCGCGACGACAACGACGGCCACGTCCTCGTCGAAATGGTATCCGGACCACGCCGTGTTCAATGCGAGCAAGGATGAGCTGAAGAACATGCCCGAGTTCAAGTACTCGGAGTAACGCGGCTCTGAACGGCTAAACGAAGCGCGCCCGGTTTCTGCCGGGCGCGCTGTCGTGTGTTTTTTCGCCTGCCGTCATTGCGAGGAGCTCTTGCGACGAAGCAGTCCAGGCTGCCACCGCGGAAGCATTCTGGATTGCTTCGCTTCGCTCGCAATGACGGAGAATGTCCCTAGTTCCCCTTCACCAGCGGGCAGCCGCCCTTGTCGAGCGGGCGGAAGGCTTCGTCGCCGGGCACGGTGGCGATCAGCTTGTAGAGGTCCCACTCTCCCTTGGAGTCCTCGGGCTTCTTGACCTCGAACAGATACATGTCGTGGACCATGCGGCCGTCGATGCGGATCTTGCCGTTCTTGGCGAAGAAGTCGTTGACCGGCGTTTTGCGCATCTGCTCCATCACCTTCGGTGCCTCGTCGGACTTGATGGCGTCGATTGCCTTCAGATAATGCATGGTCGCCGAATAGAGCCCCGCCTGGATCATGGTCGGCATGTGGCCGACCTTCTCGTTGAAGCGCTTGGAGAACGCGCGCGTCTCCTCGTTGGTGTCCCAGTAGAACGCGTCGGTGATGATCAGTCCTTGCGTCGACTTGATGCCGAGCGAATGAACGTCGGTGATCTCCATGAGCAAGGCGATCATCTTCTGCCCGCCCTCCGTCAGGCCGAACTCGGCCGCCTGTTTCAGCGCATTGGTGGTGTCGCCGCCGGCATTGGCGAGCGCGACCACCTTGGCCTTAGAGGCCTGGGCCTGGAGCAGGAACGAGGAGAAGTCCGACGAGTTGAGCGGATGGCGGACCTCGCCGAGCACCTTGCCGCCGCTCTCCTTGACGACGTTGGCTGCGTCGCGTTGTAGCGCCATGCCGAAGGCGTAGTCGGCGGTGACGAAGAACCAGGTGTCCTCGCCGCGCTTGACCATGGCCTTGCCGGCGACATTCGACAGCGCATAGGTGTCGTAGGTCCAGTGCACCGTATTGGGCGAGCAGGCGACGCCCGTGATATCGGATGAGCCGCCGCCGGAATTGATGTGGATCTTGTTCTTCTCGCGCGTCAGCGCCGAGATCGGCAGCGCCACCGACGAGGTTGGCACGTCGAAGATCGCGTCGACCTTGTCGTTGTCGTACCAGTTGCGGGCGATGTTGACGCCGACGTCGGGCTTGTTCTGGTGATCGGCGGAGACCACTGCGACAGGCTTGCCCGCGACCTTGGCGCCGTAATCGGCGACCGCCATCTCCACGGCAGCTAGCGAGCCTTTGCCGGTCGCGTCCGCATAGAGGCTCGACATGTCCGTGAGCACGCCGATCTTGACGACGTCGTCGGAAATCTGCGCCCGCGCGGCGCCTGACGTGGCGGCGAGAGCGAGTCCGGCCGCGACCGCGGCGATGAGTTTTTGCATTTTGTTTTTCTCCCTCAGCGTTGTTGTTTGGGCTTTGTTGCGGGAGCCGTTCTAACGACAATCGGGCGCGGGAGCAAAGCCCGGAATGCGCGAGGAGGGTTGAGAAATAAGCAGGACGCGGCGGTGTTTTTGCCCCTCTCCCCTTGCGGGAGAGGGTGGCTCGCCGCGAAGCGGCGAGACGGGTGAGGGGTTCTCTCCGCGCGTACATCTCATGCATTTGAACTCGCTGAAGCAACCCCTCATCCGGCGCTTCGCGCCACCTTCTCCCGCAAGGGGAGAAGGAAGAAAGTCACGCGCCGCTGCCCTTCAGCCGTTCATTGCGTCGGCGCAGGCCTTCCAGGGTGGCGAGCAGGACGACCGAGACCGTGGTCAGGATCACCGCCGCTGCCGTGATGGTCGGGCTGATGTTCTCGCGGATGCCGCTGAACATCTCGCGCGGCAGGGTGCGCTGTTCCGGACCTGCCATGAACAGCACGATCACCACCTCGTCGAAGCTGGTCGCGAAGGCGAACAGCGCCCCCGACGCCACGCCGGGCAGGATCAGCGGCAGGATCACGCGGCGGAACGCCTCAAGCGGCGAGGCACCGAGCGAGGCGGCGGCGCGGGCCAGATTGGTGTCGAAGCTCTGCAGCGTCGCGCCGACCGTGATGACGACGAAGGGCGTCGCCAGCGCGGTGTGGGCCAGGATCAAGCCGAGATAGCTGCCGGTCAGTCCGATCGGCGCGAAGAAGAAATACAGGCCAACCGCGGTGATGACGCCGGGCACGACGACCGGCGACAGCACGAAGGCCAGCACGAGCGGCTTGAACCGGCTCTTCCACTGCGCCAGCCCCAGCGCCGCCAACGTGCCAAGCATCATCGACAGCAGGGTCGAGGCCACACCGATGATCATGCTGTTCTTCAGCGAATTCATCCAGCGCGGCGAATTGACGAAGTCGTCATACCAGCGCAGCGAGAGACCCGGCAGTGGATAGGTCAGGTAGGAACCCGAGCTGAAGGACAGCGGCATGATCGCGAGGATCGGCGCGATCAGGAAGATGAACACCAGCGTGGAGATCACGATGGTCGCGGTCCACGCGATACGCTGGCTCGGCGTGCGGATGGACGAATTGTCGCTCAATTCTTCATCCCTCCCGTGACCTGCTGTCCCTGCACCAGCTTTCCGTACACGAGCGCGAGCAGAATAGTGGCGAGCAGCAGCACCGCACCCAGTGCCGAAGCAAGTCCCCAATTGGCGGTCTCGGTCGTGTAGAGCGCGATGAAGTAGCTGATCATCTGGTCGGCGGCGCCGCCGACGAGTGCCGGCGTGATGTAATAGCCGAGCGCCAGGATGAAGACGAGCAGGCTTCCCGCGCCGATGCCGGGCAGGGTCTGAGGCAGGTAGATCCGCAGGAAGGCGGTGAGCGGCGGCGCTCCTAGCGAGGCGGCGGCACGCATGTAAGCAGGCGAGATCGCCTTCATGCTGCTGTACAGCGGCAGGATCATGAACGGCAGGAGGACGTGGGTCATGGCGACGCAGACACCGAAGCGGTTGTAGATCAGGCGCAACGGCGCGTCGATGATGCCAAGCCAGAGCAGGCTGTCGTTCACGACGCCTTTGCTCTGCAACAGAACGATCCAGGCGCAGGTGCGGACCAGAAGCGATGTCCAGAACGGCAGCAGGACGAAGATCATCAGCAGGTTCGACCGGCCGGGCGGCAGCGCGGCCAGCAAGTAAGCGACCGGGAAGCCGAGGATCAGGCAAAGTGCCGTGACGCTGAGGCTAATGAGGAAGGTGCGGGCGAAAACGTCGCGGTAGATGGCCTGATCCGGCGGGGCTGCGATAATCGCGCCGTCCGCGTTCCGCGTCAGATCGAGCGCCGACAAAAGGTAGAAGCCGGTCACGGGGCCACTGGCGTCCTTGATCGTGGTCCAGGTGGCGCGTTCGCGCCAGGCCGGATTGATCTTGCCCAGCGTCTCCCTGGCCGTGCCGGGCTCCGGCGCAGTCTTCAGATTGCGTGCGGTGGTGGTCAGGATCGTGCGGAAGCCGTTCAGTGCGTAATTGAGCCGCTTGGCCGCAATCGCAATGGTGCCGGAAGCGCGCGCCGTCATGATGTCGCCTGCCAGCGCCGCGTAGGCCTTTTCGTCCGGCAGATCCCTGCCGTCCCAACTGGCGAGAGCCGCGATGGTCTGAGGCAGAACCAGACGCACCTCCCGGTCATCGACGGCACGCCACAGCATGCCGGCGATGGGCCCAGCGAAGGTGAAGAGCAGGAAGACGAGAAGCGGCAGAACCAGCGCCAATGCTTTGATCTGGCGTGCTCGCTCCGCCCGCCGCAATCGGCGCTTGAGCGGCACCTCGGTCGACGCATCGGCGCCGGTCAAGAGCGCATCCGTCATTGGTGTTACCTTCGGTCGAGCTCCTGCGGAGCGCGCTATTTCGCTGCCCATTTGTTGAAGCGCTCGGTCAGGCGGTCGATGTTCTCGAGCCAGAAGGCAACGTTGATCTCGACCGCATTCTTGATGTTGTCAGGGGCTGTCGGCAGGTCTTTTAGAACGGCAGGTGCGAGCAGGGCGGCTGCGTCCTTGTTCGAGGTGCCATAGGCAATGTTCTCCGACAGTTTCGACTGGTTCTCCGCTTTGCCGACGAAGTCCAGGAACTTGTAGGCCGCGTCCTTGTTCGGGCTGCCTTTCAGGATCACCCAGGTGTCGAGCGTGAAGAGCGCTCCGTCCCACACCATGCCGAAATTCTTCTTCTCGTTCTTGTTCGCGGTGTCGATGCGGCCATTGTAGACCGAGGTCATCACCACCTCGCCGGAGGCGAGCAATTGCGGCGGCTGGGCGCCGGCCTTCCACCAGACGATATCGCCCTTGATGGTATCCAGCTTCTTGAACCCGCGCTCGACGCCCTCGTCGGTCGCCAGCACCTTGTAGACGTCCTTTGGCGCGACGCCGTCGGCCATGAGGGCGATCTCCAGCGTGGTCTTCGGGCCCTGACGCAGCGCGCGCTTGCCCGGGATCTTCTTGGTGTCGAAGAAGTCGGCCCAGCCCTTCGGGGCCTCCTTGAGCTTGTCCTTGTCGTAGCCGAGAACGAAATCGTAGAGGATGGCGCCGACGCCGCAAGCGTTGACCGACGGCGGGATATAGGCGGCCTCGCCGCCGATCTTCGAATAGTCGAGCTTTTCGAACAGGCCTTCCTCGCAGCCGACCGCCAGTTCGTCGCTTTCGACCTGGACGACGTCCCAGGTGGCGGCGCCACCCTGCACCTTGGCGCGCAACACGCCGACGCCGCCATCCCAGGACTCGTCGTTCATCGCAACACCGGTCGCTTTCTTGAACGGCTCGAAATAGACCTTCTTCTGGGCATCCTGATACGCGCCGCCCCACGACACGATTGTGAGGTCACGCGCCTGCGCGACCGTGGCCAGCGCAGCGCTGGCGGTGAATGCCGCGGCGAACCCCAGTACAATCTTGCGCTTCAGCATGGTCTTTGTTCCTTCTTCTTCACGTGACTTGCGTTGAGCTTGGTCGGTGCAGGCCCGCCCGCGTGCGAGCGATGCTGCATGGTTGGATCAGACGGGATCGAGGGCCAGGCAGTCCTCCGGGCGGAAGGTGATGAACACGTCATCCCCGGGTGTAAGGCTGTCAGCTCTTACGTTGCCATGTCTAAGGCTGTCATGCGTCCCCGGCTGAAGCTTGACCATGAACTCCCTGTTGTCGGCGACGTCGAGCACGGCCAGCGCGTGGTCCCCGAGATAGATGGTGTTCTGCACCTTGGCCGGCAGTCGGTTCGGTTCGTCGCTGGAGGTGCCAACCGGGATAATGGCGATCCGCTCCGGCCGCACCGACAGCGAGGTCGATGCGCCCGCGCCCGATACGTTGACCGCGCGTGCGGTCACGGCGCCGCCGCCCGCCAGCGCAACGCGGCAATATTGTTTCTCGACCGTCTCGACGGTGCCGGACAGCACATTGTTCTCGCCGATGAAATGGGCGACGAAGCTGTTCACCGGATGCTCGTACAGCGCGTCGGGCCTGTCGATCTGCTGCACGATGCCGTCGTTGAACACGGCGATGCGGTCCGACATGGTGAGCGCTTCACTTTGATCGTGGGTGACATAGACGACGGTGATGCCCATCGTCTCGTGCAGTTGCTTGATCTCCAGTTGCATCTGCTCCCGCAGGCGCTTGTCCAGGGCGCCCAGCGGTTCGTCCATCAGCACGAGTTGCGGATTGAAAACCAGCGCGCGAGCCAGCGCCACGCGCTGCTGCTGACCGCCGGACAGCTGCCCAGGCCGGCGCTGCGCCAGGGTTTCCATCTTGATCATGCGCAATGCCGCCTTGACGCGCTCCTGCGCTTCCGCCTTGTTGGTGTTGCGGACGGATAGCGGGAAGGCGATATTCTCGGCGATCGTCAGGTGCGGAAACAAGGCATAGTTCTGGAACACCATGCCGATGTCGCGCTTGTGCGGCGGCACGTTCTTGATCGGCCGGTCCGCGAGGTAGATCTCGCCATGAGTCGGAACCTCGAAGCCGGCCAGCATCATCAGCGTGGTCGTCTTACCCGAGCCCGACGGACCAAGCAGGGTGACGAACTCGCCCTTCCTGATGTCGAGATCGAGGTTCTTCACCACGAGGTGCTCGCCATCGTAGGTTTTCTGAATGCCGGAAAAGCGCACCAGCGCCGGCGCAGGCGTGACCATGCCGGCTTTCATGTCGTCCTCGCGTTATCAGCCACGATGCTGTCAGCACCTCGTCCCCGGGGTGCGAGGAATAGCTTAGCATCCTCCGTCCAGATTGCCAGCGGCGCAAGCGGCGACGCGCGGACCGTCGAGGGAAGGCGGCGCGCTACATTCCCGACAATTTCGTCACGGACACATTCAGCGAGCCGCCGGCTTCCGCGATTACACGCAGCGTCTTGGAGTCGAAGGCGATGTCGGCCAGCGTCAGGCTGTCGATCTTTGCCTCGACCCTGACGCCGTCCTCGCTCTTCTGGAAGTCCGCGATCGCGGCGGCGATCTTCTCGCGTGCATTGGCGGCAATCGGCTTCAGGTCGATTGTCGCTTTCTGCACCAGCGCCTGCTGCATCTGCGGAACCACCGCGCGTGCCGCGGCACCCAGCAGGCCGAAGGCCGCCTCGGACTCCACCGCGAGTTGGATGTCGGCGAGCCGCAGCGTCTGCTGCGCCTGGTCGAGCATCGGCCGGCCCCAGATGTGCACGGTCGCTTCGGCGCCGAGACCAAGCCAGCTCTTCTTCTCCTTGGCGCGCACCAGCAGCGAGATCAGGAGGCGCTCGCCAGACGGGACCACGTTCACGCTTTTCACCGTGACGTCCACGGGACCGGAGCCGTCCTCGGGATAAGTGTGGCCGACCATCTGCGCCGCGATCAGCTTGTTGATCTCGGTGAAGGGCACGTCGATCGGTACGCCGATGTTCACACCGGTGCCGGTCGGCGGCACGATCGAGATCTTGTCGGGGAACGGGCAGTCGGGCTTCGTCGGCGTGGAGGTGACGCGCGTCTCCGCTTCCAGGCCCATCAGCAGGGTCACGGCCTGCGCGTCGACGCGCGGCTGCGCCGCGATGGCGCGGATCGGCTTCATCTCCAGCCAGAGCGGCGGCAGCGCGGCCGAGGAGCCCGAGCCTTGCAGCGGGATCGAGCGGCAGGCCTTGGCCCATTGCAGCTTCGCGTTCTCCCGCAAGGTCGGATCGTTGCGCATGCGTTCGGAGACGGCGTTGATCTGTTCGCCGACGGTCTTGTCGATCAGCGGCTTCACTTGCGCGGGCACGTTGACCTTGGCGCCCGAGATGTTGAGGTTGGTGTCGCCAAGGTTGACCTGGGCGCCGAGATTGGGCTCGAGATGCCAGTTGGCCGCAATCTTCGGCCGCGAGGTGACGACGACGTTGCCCTTGATCTCGGCGCTGGCGTTCAAATTCTTGATGTTGACCGCGCCGATCTGTTTCGCGGCATTGCCGCCGAGCACGCTGCCGAGCGCCTCGCCGAGCGCGCCGGTGGCTTTCGACGAGAGCGATCCCGTCACGTTCAGCTTGCCCGTGAGCGGCGTCGAGATCGTCAGCACGTCCTTGTCGCCGGCAGCCGACATCGGCCCGCGTACGGCGGACCAGCCGATGTCGGCGTTCTCCAGGATTTGCGAGATCGGGTTCTCGGCCTTGCCGGCGAAATTGCGCGGAGCGGCCTTCTCGGCCTGCTCGCGGATCGCCGACAGCGCGATGGCGACCGGCGCCACCACGATCGAGCTCTTCGCGACCGGCGGCAGCGGCGGCAGTTGCGCGACCGGCGGTGCGGAATTCGTCGCCCGCGGCGACAGCCAGTCCATCGCCTTCAGGCTGATGAAAAACGACGCCGCGAGCACCGCGACGGCGATCAGGACAGTTTTCAAGTTCAGCGTCAGTCGCATCAATCCCCCAGGCCGCCCGGGCAGAAGTCTACAGGGCAGGCGAGGAGGGCGCTAGAGCCCACCGATGGGGTGGAATTGGGGCAAACAAATTAACGGCTGCGATCGCGCAATTGCCGCGCATTCGTCATGGCACACCCTAGCTGCGCTTCGGACGGCGGACCGCCCTCACATTGCCGCGATCTCCGCCCCCGCAGAAGAAGCGGTCGCCGCCATCGGACTCCAATCCTGACACCATGGTCCCGGCGGGCAGGTCGAGCTGCTCCAGCACCTTGCCCGTCTCGGGGTCGATCCGCCTGATGTCGCTGTCCTCGCCTTCCCAGGTGCCGTGCCAGAGCTCGCCGTCGACCCAGGTCACGCCGGTGACGAAGCGCTTGCTTTCGATGGTGCGGAGAATTTTCCCCGTCTGGGGATCGACCTGATGGATCTTGCGCTCCCGATACTGTCCGACCCAGAGCGAGCCCTCGGCCCAGGCCAATCCAGAGTCGCCGCCGCCGCCGGGTGCGGGGATGGTGGCGAGCACCTTGCCGGTCGCAGCGTCAATCTTCTGGATGCGGTCCTCGGCGATCTGGAACAAGTGGCGGCCGTCGAATGCCGTTCCCGCATGCGCGGCGACATCGATGGAGCGGGTGATCTTGCCATCGGCCGGATCGACCGCGTTCAATCTGTCGCCGGACGCGAACCAGACATGGGCGCCGTCATAGGTGACGCCGTGCACGGCTTCGACGCCTGCATAGGGCCCGTATTCCCTGACGATCTCGGCGGCTGAACGTTTCATCTGCTGGGTCCCTGTGGTGTGAATCCCACCTTACGTCTTCATGAGCGGTCCCGGGAGTAACAAGCCTGTCGGGAAACCCGGGACGGGCGGCGTCATCCAGCGCCGCGCCCGTCCGTGTCCGAAGGACTGCACCTTGTTCGATCGCGCCAGCTCTTCGAGGGCGCGTTGCACGGTGCGCGCGCTCGTTCCCAGCGCCAGCGCGAGCGCCGAGCTCGACCAGGGCTCGCCATCGGAGAGGAAGGCGAGCACATTGGCGTGCTTTTCCTCGATGGGTCGTGCGAGGACGAGAACCTGCCGCGTGTTGCGCGGCGTCAGCGCAAAACCTTGGCTGGTCGCGCTGACATCGGCGAGAGGCTTGAGTTTTGTGCGGAGCCGTCCGATTTCGACGCGCAGTCGGGCGCGATGCGATTCATCGACATGCCTTGCCTGAAACGCTCCCGTGATCAACGCTTCCCGCGAGACATCGGCCGGCCAGGCCTGCGCCAGGATGCGGGCGAGCGCGAACAGCACCGGCCGCCTTCCGAGCGGCACGAGGATGCCTCGCCGGCGAACCGCGTGATGGAACGTGTCCACCACGAGCGCCTCCGACGTCGCGAGGTCCTCGACCTCCTTGAGCAGCAACGGCCGTTCGTGCCCGCGCGTGATCAGGCGCGCTGCGGGCGTGTCGAGCACGCGGCTCGTGCCTTCGACCTCGGCCGCAAGCGCGGCAATGCCGGCCTGCCGTGCTGCGCTCGCCGCGCGCCCGAGTGCCGCGCGCGCGGCTTTCGTTCGCAGCCGCCTGATGGCAATGCCGGCGATCACGAGCTCGCGGGCGACCTGCGCAGCAGGGGGCAACGGCGTGGTGTTGATCTCGGCCAGCGTGCGCTCGGCCTCGTCGAGACGTCCGAGAAGGAGAAGTCGGCGCGCCTCGATGTGACCCGCATGGGCGGCGTTGGCGAGGTCACCGTGGCTTGCGAGCGTCGCTCGCGCGGCCGCGAGCGTGTTGGCCGGCCAGTTCAGGTCGCGCGAGACGAGCGCGATCTCGGCCTCCGCCACCACGCACCTGGCGCGCGCGACCGCCTCTTTCGGGCCGAAGGCGCGTGCGGCGCTGCGCAGCAATGTCTTCGCCGTGGCGAGATCGCCGAGCTGCGCCATCGCGATGCCACGCAACGCCAGCGAAGGTGCATCGTTGCGCAGCGCAACGCGGTTCAGCGCGCCGAGCGGATCGCCGGCTTGGAGCGCGCGCGCCGCGGCCGTGATCAGCGACTCCATTCAAATCCCGCCACACTTGTTACTCCCACCACGCAACCGTCCAGTGCGAGAGATCGTTGACCGCCGACAATGTGCGGCCAGGGCCGAGCGGTTCCGCATCTTCCATCGCGAGATCCGGAACGGCCGCCCGGGAAAAGTTGGAGAGCCATGATGACATCAGCTGACAACGCGGGAAATAACGGACAGGCCGCCATGCAAACACCGCCGGTGGTGTCGCCGCAGGACTGGGAGGCCGCCCGTCAGCAACTGCTCGTGAAGGAAAAGGCGCATACCCGTGCCCGCGACGCCCTGGCCGCCGAGCGCCGGCGCATGCCGTGGATGGAAGTCACCAAAACCTATGCGTTCGAGGGGCCCGGCGGCAAGGTCAGTCTGCACGACCTGTTTCAGGGCCGGCGACAACTGATCGTCTACCGCGCCTTCTTCGAGCCGGGCGTGTTCGGCTGGCCGGATCATGCCTGCCGCGGCTGCTCTATGGTGGCCGACCAGGTTGCCCATGTCGCGCATCTCAATGCCCGCGACACCACGCTGGTGTTCGCCTCGCGCGCGCCGCAGGCCGATATCAGCAGGCTGAAGCAGCGGATGGGCTGGACCATGCCATGGGTCACCGTCACCGACAGTTTCGATGCGGATTTCGGCGTCGACGAATGGCACGGGACCAACGTGTTCTTCCGCGATGGGACGCGGATCTTCCGCACCTACTTCGTCAAGAGCCGCGGCGACGAGCAGATGGGCGGCACCTGGAATTACCTCGACATCACGCCGCTGGGACGCCAGGAGGTCTGGGAGGATTCGCCGAAGGGCTATCCGCAGACGCCGACCTACAAATGGTGGAACTGGCACGACAGTTACAGCGAAGGTGCGGCACCCGACAAGAAATGGGTCGAGATCTCGACCGCCGGCGAGAAGGCTTTTCGCGAGGAGGCGGCTGAAGGACGTGACTAGTCCCGTCAGCGCAACTGCCGGCCCGAGCCGCAACGGCGTGGTGGCCGCGCGCCACCTCGCCGGATGGCTGGGGCTGGCGGCGACCCCGACCTTTGCGATCATGGCCGTGCTGACGGCCGTGCTCGACGGCCCGGCCGACATGCTGTGTGGCTCCGGACATGGGGCGATGCTCGGCGGGATGGTGTCGATGTATCTCTTGATGAGCGCGTTTCATTCGGCGGCATGGCTGAGGCTGATTGCGGAGCGGCGGGGCCGGGCGGCGTAAGTAGTCCCGCGTGGTGCCCGCCTCGTCCTTCGAGACGCCGGCTCACGCGGGCTCCTCAGGATGAGGCTCAACGGGCATCCTGCGGGTCGCGGTAGGCATTTGCCGAGGTCTCGCTTGCAACTCGGAGCCTTACACTCCGCCCTCATCCTGAGGGCCCGCCGCAGGCGGGCGTCTCGAAGGATGATGAGATCCGCGCCTGGCCAATTCATGCAGCTCGGCAAAATTGCCGCGCATGAAGGCTTCTTTCTTGGCGCGGCTCCATTTCTTGAGCTTCCTCTCACATTCGATCGCATCGGTGATGCGGTCGAACCACTGCGAGTAGACCAACGTCACAGGCCGGCGAGACTTTGTGTAACCGCCGAATGTGCCGGCGTTGTGCTGCGCGATTCTGATCTCAAGCTCCGTGCGCGTCGTTCCGATGTAGTAGCTGCCATCGGTGCATCTGAGAATGTAGAGGTACGCGCCTTCTGTCATCGTGCCCGCCTCGTCCTTCGAGACGCGCGCAAGGGCGCGCTCCTCAGGATGAGGCTAACTGGCATCGGCGGTTTGGTGCAAGCGCTTCGGACGGATTAACGGCCACGCACTCCGCCCTCATCCTGAGGAGCCCGCCAGAGGCGGGCGTCTCGAAGGATGCGCCGCGATTTCTGATGCGAACCTGAACACGCAGCGCCAGCGCCGTCATTGCGAGCTTGATGCCGCCTGCAAATAAGCAACCACCTTCGCCGCTTCTTCCGCCGAGATGCCGCCATAGGGCTGCATCTTGTTGCCGGATACGATCTCGTCCGGCTTGACCATGAAGCGGGTGAGTTTGTCCTTGTCCCAGACGAAGCCCGCTTCTTTCATCGACGAGGAATAATTGTAGTTCGGCAGCGAGCCGGCCTTGCGTCCGACGATTTTATTGAGGTGGGGACCCAGACGATTGTCGCCCTCTTTCACCGAGTGGCAGGTGCGGCAAGAATTGTTGAAGGCTTGCTGGGCTGCGTCGTCGCTCGCCGGCTGCTGTGCGCGCGAGGCGGGCGCGGTCAGCAATAGCGTCAGAGCGCCGGCGCTGACGATCGCGCGCAGCCATGTGCCTTGCGGCGTTTGCGGATTTGATTGCACTCGCGCCTCCATGGGGGATCGCGCCGCAGCGCGCGCATCGGGATGCCGAGGGCAAACGAAAACGGCCCCGGTGGGTTCCGGGGCCGTTTGCGTCACAATGTCCTGTTGCTTACCGCGTCGCGGCGCCGAGATCCGCGCGGCGTTCCGTCATCGGCAGCACGATGACCTTGGTGCCGACATTGACGCGGGAGTAGAGATCCGCGACGTCGTCATTGGTCAGGCGGATGCAACCGGACGAGACGTGCTTGCCGATGGTGTCGGGCGCATTGGTGCCGTGGATGCGGTAGATGGTGCCGCCGAGATACATGGCGCGGGCGCCGAGAGGGTTGCCGGGGCCGCCGGCCATGTGGCGCGGCAGATAGGGCTGGCGGGCGATCATTTCCGGCGGCGGGGTCCAATCCGGCCACTCGGCCTTCTTGGTCACCGACTGGGTGCCGGACCACGTGAAGCCGTCGCGGCCGACGCCGATGCCATAGCGCATCGCCTGGCCGTTGCCGAGCACGAGATAGAGGTAGGTGTTGGGTGTATCGATGATGATGGTGCCGGGCGCCTCACGCGTTGCGTAGGAGACGGTCTGGCGACGGAAGCGGGCTGGCGTTTCGACGGCGTCCTGATCTTCGGACGGCGCGGCTTGATAGGGCGTCGCTTGATAAGGCTGATACGGCTGCGGCGCTGCGATCGGCGGCAGCGGCTGGAAGAAGGGGAAGAGCTGCACGGGCGCGGCCTTGGCCGGGCCGGCGATCGCGATCGCGGTGACAGCCACTGCGCCAAACGCAACGGCGCGCGAATAGGTCTTCAACGTCTCCAGATTGATCATTGGTCGCCCCTGTTGCGCGGTGTTTCTTGGTCACCCCGGCACCGTTTCGGTGCTCTGTTGCGTAATTCACTAACGGAAAGAAGTTTCGGGACGTTTGCGCGGAAAACCGAAAACGGCTTCATGGCGGCAAGGATTGTTTCATGACGGTTTCGTGGCTGCGCGGACCCGTTAACGAACAAAACAGCGGGCCGACACTTCCATGACGTCACACGCCTGAAATATCCGTGGTTGATGGTCGTAAGCCGAGAATCATAAAAATCTCGGGAATTTCCCATGCGGGTATTAATCGCGACTGACGCCTGGCATCCGCAGGTCAACGGTGTGGTGCGGACGCTGACCTCGCTGGCTGGCGCGGCCAAGGCATTGGATGTCGAGATCGACTTCCTGACGCCGGACGGCTTTCGGTCGTGGCCGTTGCCGACCTATCCGGGGCTGCGCATTGCGCTGCCGAGCGGCAAGGAGATTGCGCGGCGGATCGAGAAGGCCGCGCCCGAGGCGCTGCACATCGCGACCGAAGGGCCGATCGGCTGGGCGGCGCGGGCCTATTGCCGTCGCAACCGGCTCGCCTTCACCACCTCCTACACCACGCGCTTTCCCGAATACGTCTCGGTGCGGACCGGCATCCCCGCGAGTGTCGGCTATGCCGTGCTGCGCCACTTCCACGATGCCGCCGCGATGACGATGGTCGCGACGCCCTCGTTGCGGCAGGAGCTCTCCGAGCGCGGCTTCAAGCGGCTCGGCTTCTGGACGCGCGGCGTCAACACCGAGCTCTTCCATCCCGGCTCTCCGGCCAGGCTCGATCTGCCCGGCCCGATCTTCATGACGATGGGCCGCGTGGCGGTGGAGAAGAATCTCGAGACGTTCCTCTCGCTCGACCTGCCCGGCACCAAGGTCGTCGTCGGCGACGGCCCGCAGAAGGCCGCGCTCGAAAAGAAATATCCCGACGCGGTATTCCTCGGCGAGAAAAAGGGCGCCGATCTCACCGCGCATCTCGCCGCCGCCGACGTGTTCGTGTTTCCGAGCCTGACCGACACGTTCGGCGTGGTGCAGCTCGAAGCGCTCGCCTGCGGCACGCCGGTTGCGGCGTTTCCGGTGACGGGTCCGAAGGACGTCATCGCCGATCATCCGATCGGCGCGATTGATCACGATCTGCGCGCCGCGTGCCTGCGCGCGCTCACCATGTCGCGCCAGACCTGCCGCAACTTCGCGCTGGAGCGCTCCTGGGAAAAGAGCGCGCGCCAGTTCGTCGGCAACCTCACCTCACTTCAGCCCAGCCGTGCCTTGCGCGCCTCGCCGATCATGGCGCGGCGGCCGGTGCGCGGCTGATCCCGTTCGACCACAGCGAGAACCTCATCGATGGCTAAGATCATGAACCTTGACGGCACCCAGCAGCTCGATCTCACCCGTGGCACGGTCGAGCAGGCCTATGATCGCTGGGCACCCGTCTACGACCTCGTGTTCGGCGGCGTGTTCGCCAAGGGCCGGCAGGCCGCGATCGCGGCCACCAACAAGATCGGCGGCCGGGTGCTCGAGGTCGGCGTCGGCACCGGCATCTCGCTGCCGCTCTACGCACCGCATCTGCGCATCTTCGGCACCGACATCTCGGAGGCGATGCTCGACAAGGCGCGCCAGCGCGTTGCCGAGGGCGGCTTGAAGAATGTCGAGGGCCTGGCGGTGATGGATGCCGAGAAGCTCGAATTTCCCGACAACTCCTTCGACGTCGTGATGGCGCAATATGTCGTCACCGCCGTGCCGAATCCGGAAGTCGCGCTCGACGAATTCGCCCGCGTACTGCGCCCGGGCGGCGAGCTGATCATCCTGACCCGCGTCAGCGCGGACGCCGGCATGCGTCGCTTCATCGAGCAGAAGTTGCAGCCGGTGGTGCGTCCGCTCGGCTTCCGCACCGCCGAGTTCGCCTGGTCGCGTTACGCCAAATGGCTGGCCGGTGCCGACGGCATCGAACTCGCCGAGCGCCGCCTGATCCCGCCGCTCGGTCATTTCTCGCTGGTGCGCTTCCGCAAGCTTGACGTCGCCAAGGCGGCGTGAGCCGCCGTTCGCGTGCGTCACCGCGTCGCTGCACATCGTCACATGACAAAATGATGATGTCACACGGCCTACATCGAATCTCTGTAAATCCTGAACCCGAAAGCATTTGGGGGAGAGCATGATCAAGAACTATCTCGAGCAGCTGCGGATCCAGCGCTGGGACGACCATCGCTACTATCACCACAGCCGCATCAATCAGAGCCTGCACTTCGTCAGCGCGCTGAGCTTCCTGTTCGCCTATGTCTGGCTGTTCGTCGATCCCATGATCTCGGCGCTGGTCGGCTGGCTGGTCTCGATGACCTCGCGCCAGGCCGGTCACTTCTTCTTCGAGCCGCACGGCTACGACCAGATCAACCAGGCGACGCACGAGCACAAGGAAGAAATCAAGGTCGGCTACAATCTTCAGCGCAAGGTGGTGCTGATGTCGATCTGGGCGCTGTCCCCGGTGGTCCTGTTGGTCGATCCCACGTCGTTCGGACTGTTCACGCCCTGGGTTGGCGCGACCGACTTCATGCGGCAGGTCGCCAAGATCTGGCTCGTGGTCGGCGGCGGCGGTCTGATGTTCCGGACGGTGCACCTGTTCTTCATCCGCGACGTCGAGACCGGCCTCGTCTGGATGACGAAGATCCTGACCGACCCCTTCCACGATTTGATGCTCTACCGCAACGCGCCGCTGGCGCTGATGCGCGGCGAGCTGATGGACCCCGGCCTGCACCTCAAGCCCGAGCATACGTTGGGCCTCATCGGCGAGCCCACGCTCGAAGAGCAGCACGCCTGAGCGCGCTTTTCTCACAAGATACTCCGATGTCGATTGGCTACGTCATGCCCGGGCTCGTCCCGGGCATCCACGTGTTGGGAGCCGCGAACGCGGTGCTTCCTTCACCTCTCCCCGCGTGCGGGGAGTGGTCGGATTTGCGTGTCACGCAAATCCGGGTGAGGGGGGCTCTCCGCGAGTCCAGCTCTCACCTTGATTGCGGAGGCAGCCCCTCTCCTCTCCCTCTCCCCGCGAAGAGCGGGGAGAGGGAGAGGAGAGGCTGTGCCCCGGACTGACCGTGGTGGAAGGAAGAACCTCAGCGCCCGAAGCGCTTGGCGAGCATCTCTTTCAGGATCTGCCGCTTGATGGTCTTGTTGGTCAGCACGCCATCGTGCCACCAGAAGCCGTCGGCCTTCATCTTCTCGGCGGCGCGGACGAAGCGCTCGGCGACTTCGGTGAAGTCGGCGTCGGTGTAGTTGAGGCTGAAGATCAGCCGTCCGGTGCCGACCCAGCTCAGCGCCAGGCCCTCGGCGCGCAGATAATATTGCAGCATCCAGTTGTAGCGGGACGGGGTGGTGTATTTCACGGTCCAGATCGAGGAGAAGTTGGCGAACCGCACCGGCAGGTCCGCGCCCTCCATCATCTGGTTGAGCTTCTGCGCGCGGCCGTTCCAGGTGGCGTCCAGTCCGTCATAGATGGCGCGGAAGTTCGGGCTGGCCAGGCGACTCAAGAACTCGTCCATCGCCGTCATGACATAGGGATGCGAGTTGAAGGTGCCGCGGGCGAAGCAGATGTCGGCGGGGCGGTCGTCGTTGAAGCGGCGCATCAGCTCCTTCTTGCCGCAGACGACGCCGACCGGCAGGCCGCCGGCCAGACTCTTGCCGTAGGTCACCATGTCGGCCTTGATGCCAAAGTATTCCTGGGCGCCGCCGGCAGCGAGACGAAAGCCGACGAAGACCTCGTCGAAGATCAGCACGATGCCGCGCTCCGTGCAGACGTCGCGCAGCTTCTTCAGCCATTCGGTGTAGGCCGCGCGATCGAAACTGCCGCCGCGGGAGGAATCGACCAGCGAGGAATCGCCGGGCGCATTGCCGTTCGGATGCAGCCCCTGCAGCGGGTTGACCAGCACGCAGGCGATGTCCTTGCGCGTCCGCAGCACGTGCAGCGTCTTCTCCGACATCTCGGCGAGGGTGTAGGTCTCGTGCGCGGGAATCGGATTGCCGACGCCGGGCTGCACGTCGCCCCACCAGCCGTGATAGGCGCCGGCGAAGCGGACGAGATGGGTGCGCCTGGTGTGGTAGCGCGCGAGCCGCACCGCCTGCATCACGGCCTCGGTGCCGGACATGTGGAAGGACACTTCGTCGAGGCCCGATATCTGGCACAGCCGCGCCACGTTCTCGAGGATGACGGGATGGTAGGGGCCGAGCACCGGTCCGAGCGCGTGCGCGCGCTTCTCGGAGCCCTCGATGCACTCCTTGTAGAAGTCGTTGCCGAAGATGTTGACGCCGTAGGACCCGGTGAGATCGTAGGAAATGTTGCCGTCGACATCCGTGACGGTGACGCCGCGCGAGGACTCCACGAAGGTCGAGGTGCCCAAATGCTCGCGAACGAGACGCGAGAACTGGAACGGCACGCGGTAGGTTTCGGTGAAGTGCAGGTCGGAGATCTTTTCCGCCGCTTCCTTCGTCATCGCGCGGCCCTTGGGGTAGCGCTCGGCGTAGAGGCTTGCGAGACGGAAGAAGCCGTCCTTGCGCTGCGTTGCGACGTTCGCCGGCGCGCCGTCGCAGGCGAAGTACGCATCGCCTTCGAATTCGTAGAACGGAAGCAGCTTGGCCACGCGGCGGGACATCTTGGAATGTCCGGCGAGCGAGCGGTGCTTGGCGCGGGACAATTCGATCCGCGCCTTGATTTTCGGGAAGGCGGCGGCAGCGGACGCTGCGGCGGCCACGGACAAAGAAAGAATCGGGAGTGTCGTTTCCATGACAACAAGCGCTAATACTGCGAGCTGACAGATTCATGACAGTCAAAGCCCTCATCGCCTCTTTCACCCAGCAGGAAGACCTCAACTTCCTGTTGACCAACCGCATCCCTCGCGCCGCGCTGACCCGCTTCATGGGCTGGTTCTCGAAGATCGAGAACCCGCTGGTGCGGGACGGCTCCATCGCGCTGTGGAAGCTGTTCTCCGACCTGGATCTCACGGAGGCGCGCAAGACCCATTTCAGGAGTCTGCACGACTGCTTCACCCGGGAGCTCAAGCCCGGCCTGCGACCCTTTGATCCGGACCCCTCCATCGTCGCCAGCCCGTCCGACGGCATCGTCGGCGCCCATGGCCGGATCGCCGACACCGAGCTGTTCCAGGTCAAGGGCGCGCCGTACTCGCTGCTCGATCTGCTCGGCGATTCCGCGCTGGTCGACCAGCACCGCGACGGCTCCTTCGTCACGCTGCGGCTGACCTCGAGCATGTATCACCGCTTCCACGCGCCCTTTGACGCGCATATTGAGCGCGTCACGCTGATCCATGGCGATGTCTGGAACGTCAACCCGATCGCGCTGAAGCGGGTCGAGCGTCTGTTTTGCAAGAACGAGCGCGCGGTGATCCGCACGCATCTGCCAACCGGCGAAGCCGTGACGCTGGTACCGGTCGCCGCGATCCTGGTCGCAAGCATCCGTCTGCATTTCCTCGACATGGTGCTGAATGCGCAGACCAGGGGGCCGGTCAATTTTCCCTGCGACGTCAACGTGAGCAAGGGCGAGGAGCTTGGCTGGTTCGAGCATGGCTCGACCATCATCATCCTCGCTCCCGGCGATTTCACCTTCTGCGACGGCATCGCCGAAGGCACGCGCATCCGGGCGGGTCAAGCGCTGCTGAGAAAAAACTAGCCTTCAATCCGGCGCCTCGGCCGCCTATATCGTTCGTGGGGACGTTTCTACGACGACGGATTGGGTGATGGCACGGGCGCCGGTCATGGCGGCGGGTGGTATTGTGCTGCGGCGAGGTGCGCCGCCGCTGATTGCCGTCGTGCGCCAGCGCAAGCGCAACGAATGGGTCTTGCCCAAGGGCAAGCTCGACGACGGCGAAACGCCGAGAGAAGCCGCGCATCGCGAGGTGCTGGAAGAGACCGGCCACGACGTCGCCATCCACGAATTTCTGGGCACGCTCGTCTACCAGTCCGGTGGCCGCTCCAAGGTCGTGCATTTCTGGCGCATGGAGGCCGGGGGCGGTCCCGTCCGCAAGCTGATGAACGACATCAAGGCCGTCGACTGGCTGACGCTGGAAGACGCGCTCGCGCGCCTGTCGCGCGAGGACGAGCGCGTATTCCTGACCCAGGTTGGCCCGGTCGCGCTCGCGGCGGCGGGGCTTGCATCCTCGCCTGCGCCCGAGCCGACGCTGGCAACCGACGATGTCGATGCAGCTTTGCAGACACTGAGACCAGCTGAAGCGGCCTCGGTGGGCGAGCTCCGGCACGGTCTGTTGCAGAAGATGAAAGCCTGGCTGCGCGGCGAGGAGTGAGTTTAGCAACATCGCCGTCGAGCCGCGCTGACAGTTCCCCTCTCCCCTTGTGGGAGAGGGTGGCTCGCCGCGAAGCGGCGAGACGGGTGAGGGGTTCTATCGGCGCGCGAATCTGTTGCAGTTGAGTTCGCTGAAGCGACCCCTCATCCGGCGCTTCGCGCCACCTTCTCCCACAAGGGGAGAAGGAAGAAGTCACCGCCGCTCCTTCTCCTTCGGAGCCGGCGCTGGCCTTCGCGGCGCCGCGGGGCGTTGCGCGGCGGGGAGGCGCTGCTGGAATCCGCCCGGGCGTTGCAGGCCCGGCTGTTGAGCGGCGGGCGGCTGGCCGGGTTGCATGCCGGTGCGCGGAAGTTGCGGCTGCGGACCGGGCTGCTGCTGCGTTCCGCCCGGCTGCGGCGGCGCGACTCCGCCGGGCTGCGCCGGGATCTGTCCACCGCGCTGCGGCCGGGTTTGCGGGGTGCCGTCAGGCTGCGTGCCTTGACCGGCGCGCGGCGGGCCTGCCGGACGTCCCGCGCCTTGCTTCTGGCCTTGTTGCTGCTGACCCTGACCCGCGCGCGGCGTACCGGGCTGCACGGCGCCGCCTTGGCCCTGCCGCTGCGGCGGCTGGCTGCCTTGGCGACCCGGCGCGCCCGGCTGTTGCTGGCCTGGACGGTTGTTCTGGCCGGGTTGACCGTTCGGCCGCTGCGGCTGTTGCGGCTGTTGTCCTGGCGCCGTGTTCGGCCGCAATTGTTGCTGTTGCGGCGGTTGGAACGGTCGCGGAATGCGCGGGCTCGCGGCCGGATTGGCGCGGCGGAAGTCGCGTTGCTCGGTGACGATCTGCCGGCCCGTGGTTTGCGCCAGATGCACCTGGCTGACGAAGCCGCGGTCGCGTGCGATCTGCTGTGGTGCGATCGTGATCGGCACCGCGGCAAAGCGCATGACGCCTGCCGCGGCTGCGCCCGGCCGGATCGCAAAACCGCTCGCGCCTTGCGTCAGTGCGCCGAGCCGCGTCCCGCTCGTGCGGTCGTCGACGTCGATGTGTCCGACCCGGCCGTCGGCGTCGGGATAGAGCTTGATGTTGACGTTGTTGGCTTTGTTCGCGGCCGCGCCTTCCGGCACGTCCACGACGCCCGTGGTGCCGCGGATGCCGAGCGTCGCCGTCGGCGTCGTGATCTTCATGTCGCCGGTCTTTGCCACCGCCGCCGCGACGAAGGCGACCGTGCCCTTGCCGATGTCGAAGATTCCTGCGTTGTGCTTGCCGCCGTCCTCGTAGACGTAAGTATCGATAGTGATCTTCGTGCCGGCGGAGAGATTGAACGTGGTCGCGTCGTCAAAGGTGATGCCGAGCGAGGAGTTCGACGAAGTCTGCACGACGTCGTTGAGATAGATGTCGTCGCGCACCCGCAGCGGATAGGAATTTTTGTCGCGGATCACGGTCGCGATGCCCGTCACCGTCGCGACATTGCCGATCGGCTCGACGGCGGCGGGCTGCGCCTCCGTCGCGGGAGCGGGTGAAGCCGATGGCGTCGGCGAGGGGGCGGGCGACGGCTGCGCTTGTGGCTGTGCCTGCGCAAGCTCGATCGCATCGGATGCGAACGCAACGCTCGCGCCGGCCGGCGGCAACGCCAGCAGCACAAGCGCGAACAAGAAGCGGCGCCAGGCCACGATAAAATTCACGAGGAGGTCCCGGTGAGAAACGCGAGGTGAGATCGACCGATATCATCCTGATACAGGTGAACGGCGGATGAATGTCTATCGCACGGGGGCGGTGAAGGTTCAAACGGACCGCGATGCTAGCTTGTGGCCAAGCCTCCCCACCGTCATGGCCGGGCTTGTCCCGGCCATCCACGCCTTGAAGCGCGGGACTAAGAACGTGGATGCCCGGGACAAGCCCGGGCATGACAAAGAATGTGCATGTGTTGGAGACGGCACCTGGTGCTTCAGCTCACGCGCTTCCAGGTCTGGCCGCCGCAGAACATGCCGCCGAAGGCGCAACCCTGCACGCGCATCGCATTCGGGCCCTTCATCGCGATCGTCGAGTCGTAGTTGCGGCCGGAGTCGGGATCGTGGATGCGGCCGCTCCACTTCGCGCCGTCGGGCTTCATGTTGATCAGGATGCGCTCGTTGGTCTTTGCGGCGTAGCCGCAGAGATTGACGCCGCACTGTTCGACGCGGACATTGCCCTTGTTCTCTTCGGTCGCCCAGACGCCGATCGGTGTGTTGGCGGCCAGTGCAGGCGCGGCGATGACGGGAGCCGGAGCGGGGGCCGGCACAACCGCGACCGGCGCGGGCGCAGCAGCGGGAGCGGGAGCCGCAACGGGCGCGGTCTGCGTCGTGGCGTCGTAGCCGACGGACGGAGCAGCGGCAACCGTTGTGCTCGGCGCCGCGATAGCCGGCGCTGCCGGCGCGGTCGCCTGCACCGGGGCCTGCTGCACGGGCTGCTGCTGCACCGGAGCCGGAGCCGGCGCCGGCTGCGCGGTCGTGGCCGGAGCCGGCGTGGTGTCGATGTCATCGTCTTTGGAACCAAGCCCCTTGAGGTTGATGTTGTTCAGTTTGATCGGCTTGTCCGACAAGCCCGGCGCCACGATGGTCACGCAATTGAGCGAGGCGCAGTTGCGCGGCGTCTCGATGCGGATGTTCTGGCCTTCGATCTGGAACGAGATCGCATTGCCGGCATGCGCGGCGGCGGTGGACGCGAGGAAGAGGGCAGTGGCGGCGATGGTGAGCTTGTTCATGACAACCTCCGAAGAATGTGTGGGTCCCGATGGGACTGAAGTCGCTGGTGGATGAAACGTGGTTCGACCCTACGCCTGGCGGGCCGGACGTTCTGTGATGGACGTCACAACGGCTCGCCGCCGCTGGGTGAGGCAGCGCACATTCAGCCGCGATTCCATCTGTGTAACGTCGTCGCCACACAGAGGGAGGCGCCGATGATGCGGCTTGTGACTTCGCTTGGCACATTGATCGCGTTGCTGGCGATTGCGCCCGCAGCCGAGGCCGGGTCCTACGCGTTCTCGATCGGCGGTCATCGATTCCAGGTCGAGTCGCCCAGGAATTGCCGATCGGCTTCCTGTGTCTCGGTTTCCTCCCATCGCAGCTTTCGGCCGGAGGTCGATACGACACCGGCGCCGACGCCGGTGCTACCGCCGCCGCAGCCGCTCTATCCCGTGGCTCCGGTCAGGCCGGCGCCAGCCATTGCGGTCGCGCCTCCACTGGCGCCGGCGGCTCCTGTCCTTGCTTCGACGACGTCGCAGCCAATTGTCCTGCTGCAGGCGCCAAGCTCCAATCCGCCACGGGTGGTGCTATCGCCGATGGATCCGCCGAAGACCGTCGCGCTCGATCCGCCGCGCATGGAGGCGCCGGTCGTCGCGCCGCGGCCGGAGCTCGAGCAGGCCGTGACCAACCCTGAGCGCAGCGACGACGAACTCGCCTACTTGCCGCTCGGCGAATGGGAGAGCGCAGGCGCCAAGGGCACGGTTCGCATCGAACGCTGCGGTCCTGCACTGTGCGGCTTCGCGCTGACCGAAGCATCGACCAGGGGCGAGAGCGTGCTCGTCAACATGAAACCGAAAACGCACGACGTCTGGACCGGCAACATCTACAGCCGCTCCAGCGGCAGCACCTATTATGCGACGATGACGCTGAAGAGCTCCGGCAAGCTCCACGTCGAAGCCTGCGCACTGGGCCACTTCTGGTGTTCCGGCAACGACTGGACGCGAGCCGAAGAGCGGCCGGAGAGGCTGATCACGACGTCGCGGCAGGGGAGCGCGCGGTCGTAAGGGACGCGTTCGATAGCTCCGACTGAAGCCGCTAGATCATGCCGAGCACGATGGCACCGACAAAGGCCATGGCGAGGTACGCGGTGATAACGCTCAGTCTCCCGGCGAACGTCATGAGGTCGCTCCCGCTGCTCGCGCCGCCCTGCGCGAGAGCGTCATGGTTAACAGAAAGTCTCTTTCCGAAAAAGTCAGCCTTGCTGTCGCTCGTCACCGGCAGAGGCGGCTGCTGGCGCGAGCTAACATGGTTAAAGAACACTGAAATCAACACGTTGAAGAGTCTTTAAGTAAATTCACCGAACGTGCGTGCATGACGCGCGGAGTTCGTTTGTATCTCGTCGGCTCCATCGTCCTTGTTTCGTTAGCGGGTTGCGGACGCGGCGTCTTCCAGGCCGAACGTGAACCGTGGCGGGCCGAGGCCGAAGCCGCATGCCTGAAATCGGGCGCGGTGAAAGAAGGGCCGGATCTCGTTCGCATCGACCCGATCTCCGGGCCGGGCATGTGCGGCGCGGAGTTTCCGCTCAAGGTCGCCGCCCTCGGCGAAGGCTCGAGCAGCTACGGCTTTGCCGATGAGGATTTGCGACCGCCCGGGAGCATCGGCAACCAGCCGCGCTGGCCGGTGACGCAGCCACGATCCAATTACCCGCAGAGCCAGAACTATCCGCAACGCTCAAACTATCCCGAGAGCGCGGTGCGGCAGCCGTCCGGCTATGGCGCCTCGCCTGGTCCGATGCCATTGAATGCGCCCGGCGTGGCGCAGCAGGAGGACGAGATCGACCTGCCGCCCGAGGGTACCGATGCCGCGGGCGCGTCGCGCTACATGAATGCGCCGAGCTATCCAGCGCGACCGGCGCCGTACTCGCAGGCGCCCGCGCAGCAGCCGCCGCCGCGTCTAGGTCCGGCACGGGGCGATCCCGTCACCGCCGTCGGCCCTGTCGCGATCAAGCCGGTTGCGACGCTGGCCTGTCCGATCGTCTCCGAGCTCGACCGTTGGCTCGCCGACACTGTGCAGCCCTCGGCGATGCGCTGGTTCGGCACCCGCGTCGCGGAGATCAAGCAGATCTCCGCCTATTCCTGCCGCGGCATGAACGGCAATTCGCATGCCCATATTTCCGAGCACGCCTTCGGCAATGCGCTCGACATCGCCGCCTTCGTGCTCGCCGACGGCCGCCGCGTCACCGTGAAGGATGGCTGGCGCGGCATGCCGGAAGAGCAGGGGTTCCTGCGCGACGTGCAGTCGGGCGCCTGCGTGCATTTTACCACGGTGCTGGCGCCGGGCTCGAACGTCTATCATTACGATCACATCCACGTCGATCTGATGCGTCGCGCCAGCCGCCGCCTGATCTGCCAGCCCGCCGCCGTCTCCGGCGAAGAGGTCGCCGCGCGCGCGGGCGGGCGCAATCCCTATGCGAATGCGCGCGATCCCTCCGTGACCGGCTCGCTGGGGACGCGCAAGAGCATGGCGCGGAAACACGAAGAGGACGAGTACGCCGACGACTGAGGATTGCGCGTGATGCGAGAACGCGGCCCAGGACGAGAGTGGCCCGATCTCGCTCGGCCGCATCACGCAGGCCAATCTCGCGCGCATGATCGGCGCCACGCGCCAGTCGATCAGCCTGATCCTCAGCCGCCTCCAGGACGACGGCATCATCTGGACCGGCCCAACCAAGATGGTCGTCAACGATCTCGCTGCGTTACGGAAGCAGGTGACCGACTAGGTCGTGTACTCATTAAGGTCAGCTACCGGCGCAAGACGGAAGTCTCCCGCGTTGAGCATGATGGGCAGCCTTCCCACTTCGGACATGGCGCGGCTCGCGCAATGCGCGCGAACACTCGATTGCCAGATTCACGCACGGTCTGGCTCAGGCGATTGAATCTGCTATACGCGGTGCAGGACGAATTGGAGTTGCCAGTGCCGGAACGGGCCAGTTAACCTCAAACGGCCATCTCACCAGCGAGGAAGGTCTCTTGATTCAGCCTTGGACACTACTGTCGAGCGAAATGGCCTTCGACCACCGCTGGTATAAGCTCCGGCGAGACACCGTTAAATTGCCCAATGGGCGCGTTGTTGACGACTACTTTGTCTCGCAGCGGCCTAATGTGGCTATTGCGGTCCCGCTCACAAGAGAAAACGATCTTATCCTCGTTCGGCAGTATAAGCATGGCGTGCAGGCAATCACGTTGGAATTCCCGGCCGGCACCTTTCAGTCGGAATCACCGATGACGGCAGCAGCGCGGGAGCTTGAAGAAGAGACCGGCTATTCGCCGAGCGACATGATCGACCTCGGAACTTGCTTTGACGATTCAACCAAGAATTCGAATCTAGTGCATATTTTCCTTGCGAGCGGATGTGCGCTGACAGGCAGTCAACGCCTTGACGAATTGGAAGAGGCGTCAGGAGTCGAAGTTGTATTGATGTCGCTGCAGGAAGTGATTAAAGCGCTCGAAGACGGAACAATTAAATCTATGGCGTCGGTTGCCGCGGGCTATAAGGCGCTCCGCGCAATCGGAGCATAAGCGCAAGACGGATCAGGCTTTCCAGCGGCAAAGCCGGTTATCGCTGCACCGCATATGTCCGGTTCTCGGTACCTGTTCTTCACGTATTCCGGCGCCGTCGAGAATCATTTTCAGCCCGACTTCGACGGTGCTGGGACCAGCCCCATGCACAGCTGCACCTCGGCCGGGACATTGTAGGTCCGCATGATGTGGCGGCTGTCGCGCAGGCCGGTTGCCTCACGCTGCACCACGAACATCCAGAGCGCGTGGCCGGCTTCCATCACCAGCTTGCGCCTGGCCGGCTGCATCGAGGCCGGCACCTCGGGGAGGGCATGGGCGGCGTCGAACTCGCGCAGGCGCGCCAGCGCCTGTTCGAGCGTGCGGCCCATCCGTCCGAGGGCGGAGGCCTGTTCCTGGACAATCTCGTAATGGAGGATATCGACGGGCGGGCGGAGATCACGGGACATGAGCCCAAATATAATGCTGAGACTTCTACAGGCGCAACTCAGCCGTCATTGCGAGGAGCGAAGCGACGAAGCAATCCAGAGTGTTCCCGCGGAGAGATTCTGGATTGCTTCGCTGCGCTCGCAATGACGGCGAGAGGTTATTTTGCGCGGCTACTTCGCCCGATAAGCCGCCAGGAACATCCGTGTCGCGCTGTCGACGACTTCGCTCATTCGCTCTTCGGACGGCGCAGGCGCGGCCTGGAAGACGAAGGGAAGGAACAGCGAGGCCTTGCACAGTTCCATGAACTGCGACGCCGCCAGATCGCAATCGTCGATCGCGAGATCGCCGGAGGCGACATGGGTGTTGAGATAGTCGGAGAGGCGGTTGATGGATTTGTCCAGCACGCGCGCATAATAGCGGCGGCCGAGATCGGGCATGCGCTCGGCGATCGCCATCACGGTGCGGATCGCCGATCCGCCGCCGGGCCGGCACAGCAAACGGTTGTAGGCCCGGCCGAAATCCTTCAGCGTGGTTTCAACATCGCGTGCCGGATCGAAATTGAACGCAACCTGTCCGTGCTGGAGCGCCTCCTGCTCGAGAATGGCTTCGAACAGCGCACATTTGTCGGCGAAGTAGACGTAAAGCGTGCCCTTGGAGACCTGCGCCGCGCGGGCGATCTCGCCCATGCTGGCACCGTCAAACCCGAGATCCATGAACACCTTGCGGGCCCCGTCCAGGATCTGGCGGCGTTTGGAGCTGTCCTCCTCTTGGATGACGTGCAGATGTTCGCGGCCGGCTACAACCATTGGTTCAGGGTCTCGGAAAGTTTTTGCTTCGGTCGAGGGTCATGAAACCGAAATAAAGGATTCGGGCCAGTAGGGTCTGCCCGGGAATATTATCTATATTGACCGAACCGTTCGGTCAATGATATTTGGGATCGGCGAGAGGGACCCGGCCGCACGGCGGCCGTCCCTCATCGCGCTTTTTTTTGGGGAGGCCTTCATGGCCGTAGTGAGAGACCAGGCTGCGCGCGTCCTTCGCCCGGACGCCGCGGAGACGCCGACGCCCGCGAGTGGTGACGCTGCCACCGAGACGTCTGTGGCTCTCGCCGAGCAGTTGCGCTCTCATGTGGCCGAGGAAACCAAGCGCCGCCCCAGCGAGGCGCCGGAGCAGCCCGTGACCGACAAGCCGGCCGCAGCCCCAGACGCGCCCGCCGCCGCCGGCGCGCCGAAGTCCGGCAAGCGCAAATTCGTGATGATGGGAGTGGGGCTGGTGCTGGCGCTCGCGGCCGCGAGCTATGCCGGCTATTACACGCTGGTTGGCCGCTTCTACGTCGCGACCGACGACGCCTATGTCCGCGCCAATAACACCATGCTGGGCGCGCGCGTTGCGGGCCATGTCTCCTCGATCCTCGCCGGCGACAACACGACGGTGCGCGCCGGCGACATCGTCTTCCGCATCGACGACGGCGACTACAAGATCGCGGTCGACGCCGCCGCGACCAGGATCGCGACCCAGCAGGCCACCATCGATCGCATCGGTCGCCAGGTCGCGGCGCTCGACAGCCAGGTCGCACAGGCCAAGGCGCAGCTCGTCTCCGCCGAAGCCGGTCTCAAGCGCGCCGACCTCGATTACGAGCGCCAGCAAGCGCTGAGCAACAAGGGGTTTGCCTCGCGCGCCACCTTCGAGAGCTCCGAAGCCGGACGCGACCAGGGCGCCGCCGCGGTCAAGGCTGCGCAGGCCGCCTACGACGTCGCGCTCAGCAATGTCGACGTCGCCAAGGCGCAGCAGGCCGAAGCGCAGGCGCAGCTCGCCGAGCTCAAGACCACGCTGGCCAAGGCCGAGCGCGATCTCGCCTTCACCGCGGTGCGCGCGCCGGTCGACGGCACGTTCTCGAACCGCCTCGTCAGTGCCGGCGACTTCGTCGCGGTGGGCCAGCGGCTCGGCAACGTCGTGCCGCTCGACAACGTCTATATCGACGCCAATTTCAAGGAGACCCAGCTCAAGCGCATCCGTCCCGGTCAGCCGGTGACGATCAAGGTCGACGCCTACGGCATGCGCAAGTTCTCCGGTGTCGTCGATAGCATCGCGGCGGGCTCGGGCTCGGTGTTCACGCTGCTGCCGCCTGACAACGCCACCGGCAACTTCACCAAGATCGTGCAGCGCGTGCCGGTCCGCATCCGCGTACCGAAGTCGGTCGCGAAGCAGAACCTGCTCCGCGCCGGCATGTCGGTCACTGCGACCGTCGACACCAACAAGGGCGCGGCCGACGCCGACAGCGAGGTCGATCTCGACGACGCCACCATGATCCATCCGCAGTAGCGCGCCTGCGCCGCGAGGTCAGACCATGGCGAATGCCACGACCGCTTCACCTGCCATGATGGCGGACCCCGCTTCGGAGCGCATCGCGCCGAAGCGGCTGTTCGCTTTCATCATCATGGTGTTCGGGATGTTCATGTCGATCCTGGACATCCAGATCGTCTCGGCGTCCCTGAGTGAAATCCAGGCCGGCCTGTCGGCAAGCTCCAGCGAGGTCTCCTGGGTCCAGACCGCCTATCTGATCGCCGAAGTGATCGCGATCCCGCTGTCGGGATTCTTGTCGCGCGCCTTCGGCACGCGGCTGTTGTTCGCGATCTCGGCAGCCGGCTTTACCGCATCGAGCCTGCTCTGCGGCTTTGCCACCACCATCGAGGAGATGATCCTCTGGCGCGCGCTGCAAGGCTTTCTCGGCGCCGGCATGATCCCGACGGTGTTCGCTTCGGCCTACACCGTTTTCCCGCGCACCAAATTCCACATCGTCGGTCCCATCATCGGGCTCGTCGCGACGCTGGCCCCGACCATCGGGCCGACCGTCGGCGGCTACATTACCGACCTGATGTCCTGGAACTGGCTGTTCTTCATCAACATCGTGCCCGGCATCGGCATCACCATCGGCGTGCTGGCGCTGGTCGATTTCGACGAGCCGCATTTCGAATTGCTTGATCGTTTCGACTGGTGGGGGCTGCTGTTCATGGCCGGCTTCCTGGGCACGCTGGAATACGTGCTGGAGGAAGGCCCGCAATATGAATGGATGCAGGACCCCTCGGTCGCAATCTGCGCCTGGATCTGCGGCATCTCGGCGATCGCCTTCTTCTGGCGCGTTTTCACGGCGGCCGAGCCGATCGTCAATTTGCGCACCTTTTCCAATCGCAATTTCGCGATCGGCTGCGTCCTTCAGTTCTGCATCGGCATCGGCCTCTACGGCCTCACCTACATCTATCCGCGCTACCTCGCCGAAGTGCGTGGCTACAGCGCGCTGATGATCGGCGAGACCATGTTCGTCTCAGGCATCACCATGTTCCTGGTCGCGCCGGTGGTCGGCCGTCTGATGGCGAAGTACGACATGCGCTACATGATCGCATTCGGGCTCGTCGTGTTCGCGCTCGGCTCCTACCAGATGACCTGGATCACGCGCGACTACGATTTCTACGAGCTCTTGATTCCGCAGATCCTGCGCGGCATCGGTATGATGTTCGCGATGGTGCCGACCAACAACATCGCGCTCGGCACGCTCGCGCCCGACCGGGTGAAGAACGCCTCGGGCCTCTTCAACCTGATGCGCAATCTCGGCGGCGCCGTAGGTCTCGCCGTCATCAACACCGTGCTCAACGACCGCACCGACCTGCACATCACGCGCCTGCAGGAGCGCGTGACCTGGGGCAACGCGACCGCGACCGAAACCCTGACCATGTTCATGCAGAAGTTTCAGGGGCTTGGCGATTCCACGCTGATGGCGATGAAGCAGCTGTCGCAGCTCGTGCATCGCCAGGCCGTGGTGATGGGCTTCGGCGATGCTTTCTTCATCCTGACGCTGTTCTATCTCGGCCTCACCCTGCTCGTCACGCTGTTGAAGAAGCCGGCCTCGCCGTTCGGCGCCAGCGGCGACGCGCATTAAGCCAGCCGCTCATTCGGTGTCATCGCCCGCGAAGGCGGGCGATCCAGTATTCCGAGAAGGCTGTGATAGAACCGAGGCGCCGCGGCGTACTGGACGCCCGCCTACGCGGGCATGACGGAGGAGCGCGCGGCGACGCGCACCAATTTGCAACACTCGTGCGTGATCTCGCGCGAGCCCCGTTGCAAATCACCACTGACACATCTATAAAGCGCACCTCATTCCATCGAACCGGGAGGATTTGCATGATTTCGTCGCATTCGCAGATCGCACGCCCGCGCTCGATGATGTTCTGGCTCGGTATCTGCTCGGCCTCCTAGAGGCCTCTTCCGCCAGCTTCGATTGGGCTTCCAGTCCCGATCGCTCCGCTTCCCAAGTCAAACCCAACTTCAAGTGACGCCGTCTCGGCCCTCGCGGCCGGCCTGCGTCCATCAATGGAGCCGGCCCGCGGCATAAGCGGCCGGATGATGCCATGACCGCTCTGTCAAAAAGGCCCGCGGCGATACGCGTGGTGCTGCCCTTCGTCTTCCGGCACTGGCTGAAGCAGCCGGGGCGTACCCTCGTCGTGGCCGGTGGCTTGTTGGGTGCGACCATCGCCGACCTGTTCATGCCGGTCTTCTCCGGACATCTGGTCGACGCCCTGACGCGCGGCCCATCCGATCCCGCCGCGCGTCACGCGGCGCTGATGGCACTGGGCGGTATCGTGGCGCTGGGCGCAGCCTCCATGGTGCTGCGGCTGACCGGCCTCCAGGCCATCGTGCCGTTCTCGCTGAAGATCATGTCGGAGGTCGCGCAGGAAGCCTTCATGCGCGTGCAACGGTTCTCGACCGACTGGCACGCCAACTCCTTCGCGGGATCCACGGTGCGCAAGGTGACCCGCGGCATGTGGGCGCTCGACCTGTTGAACGACACCATCTTGATGGCGCTGGCGCCGTCGCTGCTGGTGCTGATCGGGTCGATGATCCTGCTCGGCCTGCACTGGGCGTCGCTTGGCGCGGTGATCGCGTTGGGCGCGCTGGTCTATGTCACGATGACGGTGCTGTTCTCGACGCGCTACATCGCGCCGGCCGCGCGCATCTCCAATGCCTGGGACACCAAGGTCGGCGGCACGCTGGCGGATGCGCTGACCTGCAACGCGGTGGTGAAATCCTTCGGCGCGGAAGTGCGCGAGGATGCGCGGCTTGCCCGCGTCGTCAACCGCTGGCGCGTGCGCGTGCGGCGGACATGGCTGCGCTACAACTACACCAATCTGGCGCAGCTTTCGGTGCTGCTGGCCCTGCGCGCTTCCGTGATCGGCGGCGCCGTGCTGCTGTGGATCTCGGGGCGGGCCTCGCCCGGCGACGTCACCTATGTGCTGACGAGCTATTATGTCATCCATGCCTATTTGCGCGACGTCGGAATGCACATCAACAACCTGCAGCGCTCGGTCAACGACATGGAGGAGCTGGTGGCGATCCACGACGAGCCGATCGGGATTGCGGATGCGACGGACGCGCGGCCGATCGCGATCGAGCGCGGCGAGCTCGTGTTCGACGACGTCACGTTCCATTATGGCGGCCATCACGCGCCGCTCTATGACGGACTGTCAGTCACGATCCGCGCCGGCGAACGCGTCGGTCTCGTCGGCCGCTCCGGCTCCGGCAAGACCACCTTCGTCAAGCTGGTGCAGCGGCTCTACGACGTGACCGGCGGCCGCGTTCTGATCGATGGGCAAGACATCGCCATGGCCACGCAGCATTCGCTGCGCAGCCAGATCGCGATCGTGCAGCAGGACCCGATCCTGTTCCACCGCTCGCTCGCCGAGAACATCGCCTATGGACGGCCCGGCGCCAGCCTGGAGGCGATCGAGCAGGCGGCGCGGCTGGCCAACGCGCACGACTTTATCCTGCGCCTGCCCAAGGGCTACGGCACGCTGGTCGGCGAACGCGGCGTCAAGCTCTCCGGCGGCGAGCGGCAGCGCGTGGCGCTGGCGCGCGCCTTCCTGGCCGATGCGCCGGTGCTGATCCTGGACGAAGCAACCTCGAGCCTCGATTCGGAATCCGAGGCGCTGATCCAGCAGGCGATGGAGCGGCTGATGAGAGGCCGCACCTCGATCGTGATCGCGCACCGGCTGTCGACGGTGAAGAGCCTCGATCGCATCCTGGTGTTCGACCGCGGCGAGATCGTCGAGCAAGGCACCCATGCCAGGCTCGCAGCCAAGCCCGGCGGCATCTATCGCGGACTGTTCGAGCGCCAGGTGGTGGAGCTCGGACAGATCGCAGCAGCGGAATGAGTGCACGCGGACGGCGGGACGAAAGTCCCACTGTCGCGCCGCCAGAGGATGGAAGACATGAAGGACCTGACACGCGGCTCCATCGTGAGCCACATCCTGAGCATGGCGCCACCGATCGTGGTTGGCATGATCACGATCATGATCTGCCAGCTCGTCGACCTGTATTTCGTGTCGGGACTGGGCGATGCGGCAATCGCAGGCGTCGCCGCGGCCGGCAATGCCGGCTTTCTCGTCAATGCGCTGATGCAGGTGCTCGGCGTCGGCACGGTGGCACTGATGGCGCACGCGGTGGGGCGCAAGGATCGCGGCGACGCCAACCTCGTCTTCAACCAGTCGGTCCTCCTATCGGTGCTGTTCGGGCTCCTGACCCTGGGCGCGGGCTTCGTATTGTCGCGCCCATATATGCGCGCGGTCGCGGCCGATGAGGCCACGGTCGAAGCCGGCGCGATTTATCTGCTCTGGTTCATGCCGGCTTTGGCGCTGCAGTTTGCGTCGCAAGTCATGGCGTCTGCGTTGCGGGCGACGGGCATCGTGCGACCGAGCATGGTGGTTCAAGCGCTTGCAGTGGCCATCAACATCGCGCTGGCGCCGGTCCTGATCTCGGGTTGGGGCACCGGGCACGCGCTCGGTGTTGCCGGAGCGGGCCTCGCAAGCTCGATTGCCGTCTTCATCGGTGTGCTGATGCTGCTGGTGTATTTCCTGAAACTGGAACGCTATGTCGCCTTTAATCCCGCGCAATGGCGACCGCAGCTTCGAGAGTGGAAGAGGATCCTCAATGTCGGCCTGCCTGCAGGCGGCGAGTTCGCGATGGTCTTCATCATCATGGCCGTGGGCTATTACGTGCTGAGCGTTTTCGGCTCGGCGGCACAGGCCGGATTTGGCATCGGGACGCGTCTCCTCGGCCTGATGCAGATGCCGGCGCTCGCCATCGCCCTTGCCGCAGGACCGATCGCCGGCCAGAACTTCGGCGCCGGCAATGGAGCGCGCGTGAGGGAGACGTTTGTCAAGGCGGCGCTTGTCGCGACCGCCGTGATGATTGTTTTCTTGATCCCGGCGCAGCTCGTGCCTGGTCTGTTGCTTACCGGCTTCTCGAAGGATCAGGAGACGATGGCGGTTGCCTCGCTTTTCCTGCGGATCGTCTCGCTCAACATGGTGGCGCAGGGCCTGATCTTCACCTGCTCCAGCCAGTTTCAGGGGCTCGGCAACACCAAGCCGGTGTTGTTGACCTCGGCAACGCGGGTCCTCACCTATTCCCTGCCGTCGATCTGGCTCTCGACGTGGCCGGGCTTTCGGATGGAGCATGTCTGGTACCTGTCGATCGCGACGACCACGCTGCAGGCGGCCCTGAGCTTGTGGCTGCTACGGCGTGAATTCAGGAAGCGCCTTGTGGTGCTTCGGCACGAGGAGTCCCCTGAGCAGGCTGCCCCCGAGCCCGTGGCGTCTCCTGTACGCGCGCCCGCGTAGCGAGGGCTGGATCTACGTGCTTGGCGTCGGAATTGCCGGCGGCATGGCGCTCGCCGCGAAGACAATACGGAGCTAGTGCGTGCCAAGACTGTTCCAGACCAGGCCGAGGCCCGACAGGAACAACAGACCGAGCACGACATCGCCGAAATGCTTGTCGCTCAGCGCGTGATAGACGCGCGCGCCGGCCCACGCGCCGATCAGCGTGCCCGGAAATGCGACCACCGCGAGCCAGACCACCTTGAACGCGACGAGGCCCGAGGCCGTCTGCAACACCAAAGCGGTGGCGAGCACGGTGAAATTGAAGAGCTGGAAGATGCCGCGCCGCTCGTGCTTGTTCCAGCCGCGGATGTTGGCCCACAGGATCGGCAGCGGCCCCGACAATCCGGCAAGGCCACCAAGAATGCCGCCGGCGAAGCCGATCGCGCCGTCGGCAATGCGACCACCGAACGTGATGGCGAGCGGCTTCTTGTTGAGGTACAGCGCGGTCGAGAAGATCAGCAGCAGCACGCCGACGCTCAGCTTGAACACTTTGGGATCGGCAGAGGCGACCAGCATGGTGCCCAGCGGCACGCCGATCAGTCCTCCAATCAGGAACGGCCAGACCAGCGAAAGATCAAAACTTTTCCACATCGACGGCAGCGTCGAGCTCTGCGCGATCACCGAGCAGATCAGCACCAGCGGCACCGCGAGCGAGGGCGGCAGCACGTAGAGCCAGATGCCGAGCGCCATCAGCGCCGTGCCGAATCCGGCAAGGCCCGAGACGAAGCCCCCGGCCAGTGCGCCGAGCAGCAGCAGCGCGTAGGTGAGTATTTCCAACAGATTGTCCCTGTCGCCTGGGCGATCCCGAACTGTTGATCGCCATCGCTCGCATAGCACAGCTGCGGCCGTGCAGGTCAATTTCAAAACCGCACGCAAGCGTGATCCGCAGCGGCGGGCGTTCGCGAAAGACAGGCCTACATGATGCTCGTACTTCAACCTGGGGCCCGCTCGACGCCATCATGCGGTTCGATCGGCCAGACTCCCGCATGAGCATATGGAGGAGGACGATGACCCGCACGAAGATTGCCGTCGCGGCCGCGCTGGTGTCGGCGGCGGCCTTGATGCCGACAATGGCGCAGGCCCAGTTTTCCGAGCCCGCGGCCTATCAGGCTGCCCATCCGGACCGCGATGTTCTGAATGGCGGCCAGCTCACGCCAGCCGGGCGCGGGGCCCGCGGCGAGTCCGTCGCGCCGAGCGAAGCCTATGCGGCCTATCCGTCCCCCGTCGCGCCGGTCGTGCGCTCGCGGCATCGCCGCCAGCATCAATAGGCTATTGTTAGACGATCTGTCTGGTGTCGGCGGGCCTTTGCAGCGCGCCGACCAGGATGCGTAGCGCTTCCGTCAATTCCGCCCTGTTGCGCGCCGCGCCAAGCGAGACGCGTGCCGCGTGTGGCGGTGGTCCGTCGACGGTGAAGGCCTCGCCGGCGACGACTGCCAGTCCATTCCGCAGCAGATGCGCCGCGACGTCTAAACGGCCCTCCGGCAGCCGCAGCCACAGATGGTGAGCGGCGGGCTTGGCCTGGAACTCGAATCCTTTGAGCGCGCGTTGCGCGAGCTGCTGGCGGCCGACGGCCTCGCTCCTGATGGCGGTGATGATGCGGTCGGCGATGCCGGTCTCGATCCAATGCGTTACCAGCGCGACCATCAGCGGTGCCGGCATCTGCACCGTCGCCTGCAAATAGCTGCGCATCTCCCGCTGCGAGCTGCTGTCAGGCGTCACCAGATAGGCAACCCGCAGCGCGGGCGCGATGCATTTTGACAGCGTGGTCGCGAGATATGTCCGTTCCGGAATGAGATTGGCGATCGGCGATGCCGAGCGATCGAGCAGCCCGTAGGCGTCGTCCTCGATCAGAATCGTATCGGCATCGTTGATGATCCTTGCGATAACGCTGCGGCGCTCGGGAAGAAGCGTCGCGGTGGTCGGATTGTGCAGCGTCGGAATGAGATAGACCGCTTTCGGTCTATGCGTGCGGCAAGCCTTCGCCAGCGCGTCGGGCAGGATGCCGCCGTCATCCATGGCGACGCCGACGAGCTTGACGCCGAGCCGCGCCGCGGCGGCCTTGATGCCGGGGAAGGTGAGGGCCTCCGTGAGGATCACGTCGCCGGGGCGTGCGAGATGGGCGAGCAGGTTGAACAGGATCGTCTGCGCGCCGGGAAAGATCACGAGCCTGTCGGCATGCGCATGCGGTACGCGTGCGCGCATCCATCGCGCGGCGACCTCGCGCTCGTGTGCGCTGCCGCCGGGCGGCTGGTAGTTGAGATGCGCCGTCAGGCCCGATTTCGCGCGGATGGCTTCCATCCCGGCGATGATGCGCTCGTCCAGCTGCGCTTCGAGAGGTTGCGGCGGCACATTCATCGAGAGGTCGATCGCGACGGGATGCGGCAGATCGACTGCGCGGCGCGCGCTGGTCTCCGACACGAACGAGCCCTGGCCGACCCGGGCCTCCATGATGCCGCGGCGCCGCGCCTCGGTGTAGGCGCGCGTCACCGTGGTGAGGTCGATGCCGAGCGCCTTTGCCAGCGCCCGCTGCGTCGGCAATTGCTGCCCACGCACCAGCCGGCCGGCGGCGATGTCGGCCTCCATGGCCTCGACGATGCGCTGATAGCGCGGCCCGCTCAGCTCCGAGATTGTAGGGGTCCAATCCATGCAATTAAGGCCTATATCCTTTGAATGTATGGATGCAAGATATTATTGTATGGATCGTAGAAAAGGAAGAGGTGGGGTCATGGCGACCGGTTCAGTCTCTCTCACGAAAGCGATGTGGCGCGGTTTCTTGGGCAAATGCCCCAATTGCGGCGAGGGGCACGCGTTCGGCCGTTTCCTGAAGGTGGCGGATACCTGCGACCATTGCGGCGAGGAGCTGTTTCACCAGCGCGCCGACGATTTCCCGGCCTATCTCGTGATGGTCGTCGTCGGCCATCTCGTGGTGCCGGCAATCCTTGCGGTCGAGACCGCCTATGCGCCGGCCGTCTGGCTGCAACTGGCGGTGTGGCTCCCCGTGACCTTGTTCGCCTCGCTTGCGCTGCTGCAGCCGACCAAGGGTGCCATCGTCGGGCTGCAATGGCAGATCGGCATGCATGGTTTTGAGCCGGGCAAGCTGCGGCGCGAAGCTGGTCAGGCTGCACCCGTTTTCGTCAAGGTGAACACGCGCGCGGCTTAAGGGGCCGTAGCGTTTACATCGCGGGACCGGCCGCTACACTCCATCGTACAAACAAGAACGATGGAAACGCCGATGGCCGCCCGCTCAAAAACCTTCCTGCTTTGTCACGGCGCATGGTCCGGCGGGTGGGCCTGGAAGAAGATGCACCCGCTGATGGCGCAGGCCGGCCATCGCCTGATTGCGCCGACCTATACTGGGCTCGGCGAGCGCGCGCATCTGACCAGTCCCGCGATCGATCTCGATACGCACATCCAGGACGTTCTCAACGTCATCAGGTTCGAGGACCTCGAGGACATCGTGCTGCTCGGCCACAGCTATGGCGGCATGGTCGCCACCGGCGTCGCCGATCGCGCGCGCGAGCGGGTGACGCAATTGATCTACCTCGACGCCTTCGTGCCGCGTGACGGCCAATCGCTGTTCGATCTCCACGAGGGCGGGCGCGAGCCGATGCGCAAGGCGGCAAGCTCAGGCGACGGCTACCGCATCCCGCCGAACCCGCCGCCGCCGGATACGCCGCAGGCCGATCTCGATTGGCTCAACGCGCGCCGGATCAACATGCCGATCAAATGTTTCGAGACGAAGCTGAAGCTCGAACATGGCGAGCCGGTGATGCCGCGCAGCTACATCTATTGCACGCGCATTCCGCCGGGCGACGTGTTCGGGCAGTTTGCGAAGCGCACCAAGAGCGAGGATGGCTGGCGCACTTTCGATCTCGATGCGAGCCATGCGCCGAACGTGACGGCGCCGGAGGCGTTGATGGCGGTCCTGGAGAAGATCGTCGGATAGAGAGCCAAAATGGTGAGGGGCCCGATGCGTTAACACCGAGCCCCTCGTTGAAAGATATCAGCCGGCCTGTAAGCCGGGTTCTGTAAGGCACCGTCCGCTTGCGCGAACGATACGTGACGGCCATTCCTCTGGGACCATGTTTGCACATGACCTCGAGCAACCTACCCGGACGGCGGGCCTGACATCGCCCCGCGGCGTTATCGCTTTCGCGAACAGCCCGCTACGCCGTCCCTATTCGGTTTTGCTCCCGGTGGGGTTTACCATGCCGGCTCCGTTGCCGCAGCCGCGGTGCGCTCTTACCGCACCTTTTCACCCTTACCCGTCTACGCAGCTGACGCTGCTACGACGTGGCAAGCCTTGCGGGCCTGCCTCGCCGAAGCCCCGAAGGGGCGAAGGCGGGCGGTTCGTTCTCTGTGGCACTTTCCCTGGGGTCGCCCCCGCCGGACGTTATCCGGCACCGTATGTCAAGGGAGCCCGGACTTTCCTCCCCGGCGGCCTTTCGGCACTTGCCGGAGCGGCCGTCCGGCCGACTGACGGCTTACGCATGAAGCATTTGTGTCGGTTCCGCAAGCCGATAACGCCATGCACGGTTCGCCCGAAATAATTTATCCTGAAGATGTCGTTGGGCGCGTGTCCCGTTCGACTGGATGTCGCCGATCCCAAGTGCAACAGGAGTTAAGCGATGCAGTATTTGCTGATGATCTACCAGAACGAAGCCGAGTACGCGAATATGCGTCCGGCGGCCGGCCAGCAGATGACGGCGGAATATCAGACCTTCACGCAAGGCATCATCCAGAGCGGCAATTTCAAGGCCGGCGACCGGCTGCAGCCGACCACGACCGCGACGACCGTGCGCGTGCGCGATGGCAAGACCCTGACGACCGACGGCCCGTTTGCCGAAACGCGCGAGCAGCTCGGCGGCTATTACCTCGTGGAGGCCAAGGATCTCGATACCGCGATCGAGATCGCGTCGCGGATTCCGTCGGCGCGCATCGGCTCGATCGAGGTGCGGCCGATCTGGGTCTACGACAAGTGATAGCGCGGCCGCGCATCGACATATGACATTGTCTGAGATCGACAAGATCTTCCGCGACGAGGCGGGGCGGGCGCTGGCCACGCTGATCCGCCTCGTCGGCGATTTCGATCTCGCCGAGGACGCGCTCCAGGACGCCTTTGCGGTGGCACTGGAGCGCTGGCCGGCGTGCGAGGTCCCCGACAATGCGCGTGCCTGGCTGGTCAATGTCGCCAGGCACAAGGCGATCGACCGTATCAGGCGCCAGGCCGTGTTCCGCGGCAAGGAGCAGGCGCTCGTGCACGAGCTCGAGTTGAACGCGCAATCGCCCGCCGAGCCGCCGGCGATGCTCGACGACGACATGCTGCGGCTGATCTTCACCTGCTGCCATCCTGCATTTGCGTCCGAAGTCCAGGTCGCGCTGACGCTGCGCACCGTCTGCGGCCTCTCCACGGCGCAGGTTGCGCGCGCCTTCCTCGTCACTGAAGAGGCGATGGGGCAGCGTCTCGTCCGCGCCAAGCAGAAGATCAGGCTCGCCGGCATCCCCTATGAGGTTCCCGAGCGCGACACGCTGGTGCCGCGGCTCGACGGTGTGCTTGCCGTGATCTATCTGGTCTTCACCGAAGGCTATGTGGCGACGTCAGGTGCGGATTTGATGCGACCCGATCTTGCGGCCGAGGCGATCCGGCTTGGCCGCTTGCTCGACCGGCTGTTATCCGATCGCGCGGGGATCAAGGGCCTGCTGGCGCTGATGCTGCTGCACGATGCGCGCCGCGCAGGGCGCCAGACCGCCGCCGGCGACATCGTGCTGCTGGAAGAGCAGGATCGTTCGCGGTGGGACCGTGCACAGATCGAGGAGGGTCTCCGTCTGGTGGACGACGCACTGCGCGTGCCCGGCCGGCCGCAGCCCTATGCAGTCCAAGCCGCGATCGCTGCGCTGCATGCGCGCGCGCCGAGCTATGAGCAGACAGACTGGCCGCAGATTGCCGGGCTCTACGAAGTGCTATTGCGCATCAACCGGTCGCCGGTGATCGAGCTCAACCACGCGGCGGCGGTGTCGATGGTCGATGGGCCGGCACGTGCGCTCGATCTCGTGGATGCGATTACGGCGCGCGGCGGGCTTCATGGCTACGAGCTATTGCCGGCGGTGCGGGCCGATCTATTGCGGCGGCTCGGCCGGAAGGAGGAGGCACGTGACGCCTATCGCGCTGCGACAGAGGCGACGCAGTTGGAGCCGCTGCGACGGCTGTACGCGCGAAGGATGAGGGAGATGAAGTAGCTACTTCCTCATACTCCGTCATTGCGAGGAGCACTTGCGACGAAGCAATCCAGACTGCTTCCGCGGAGGCGGTCTGGATTGCTTCGCTTCGCTCGCAATGACGAGTATGTGGCTATCGCCGTCACTTCGTTGCGATAGTCGTTGTCTCCTGAGGGAGACTCCCCAACAGCGCCTGCAAGGTCGACAGCGTCGAGTGATCCGCGACTCCGTCCAGTCGCGCCGGGCGGAAATGGCGTTGGAACGCGGTGACGACTTCCATGGTCGCGGCGTCGTATTTGCCGGTGAGGGGAACGCCGTAGCCGTATCGGGCGAGCGCCTGCTGCAGGCTCAGCACCTCGTCGCTGATGGTGCCGAGCATCAGGCTCTCGCCGCGCACCACCGGCGCGGGCGTGACCCAGTGGCCGACGCCGGAATTGGCCAGCGAATGCCACGGAAATTTTTCGCCGGGATCTTTCTTGCGCGCCGGCGCCACGTCGGAGTGGCCAAGCACCCGGTGAGCGGGCACCTTGCGGCGGAGCATGATGCCGCGGCACAGCGCGATCACAGCGGCGATCTGGCGCAGCGGAAACTCCGGATAACCCCAATCGTGGCCGCGATTGACGATCTCGATTCCGATCGAGCAGGAATTGATGTCATCCTCGCCGGCCCAGGCGGACACGCCGGCATGCCAGGCGCGCCTTGCCTCCGGCACGCATTGCACGATGCGGCCGTCTTCCAGCACGACATAATGTGCCGACACCTCGGTGCCCGCGGAGCAGAGCCGCGCCAACGCACCTTCGACGTCGGGCATGCCGGTGTAGTGCAGCACGATCATGTCGGGCTGCCGGCCCTTGTTGCGGTCGCCATGGTTCGGTGAGGGGATGATGTCGGAGACGATCGAGGAATCCGGTTCGAACGTCCGCATGTTCGCGGCGGCCTTGGGAACCGGGAGAACGCGTTGACGCTTCGAATCAGATCCAGACGGCGTGGACGAACCGGACGACATAAACAGCTCGAGACAGACAGAGAGTGGGCCAAGCCCTTCTCTTTACTATTCCTTTACCCTCCACCGTGCGCAACCGCGCGACGAGGTTAACGTATGCATTTTGGCGCATGTGTGTGGATGAAGCATCACCGCCGTGTCAGCTTTTCGACTTGTCGCGAGCCGATCAACGCTTTCTTAACGCTAAGGGCCGTTACTGAGGGATGAAGAGCCGACCCGCGTCCGGAGGCGGCCAAAGCGTATTTTGGCTCGAAATCCCATGGCTGCCCGACAAATTCCAAGGGGAATACTGGGTTGGTGGCCCGGGACGACCGGGCTCGGTAACCATGTTGGACGGGGGTTGGGTCGTGGAACCGCCGCGACGCGGAATCATTCGAGGCGTTATGAGCTTGTTCGTCCCCGATCTCACTTGGGAGTCCGGCGGGGCGATCGGCAGGCTTGGCGCATGAGCTCGGCTCCGCACATCCCCGTTCTTGGCCGTGAGGCCATCGACCACCTCGCCCCACGGGAAGGCGGCCTTTACATCGACGCGACCTTTGGCGCCGGCGGCTATAGCCGTGCGATTCTCGACGTGCCGGGAACCCGGGTGATCGCCATTGATCGCGACCGTACTGCGATCGAGGGCGGCGCCGAGCTGGTCGCCCGCTCCGCGGGCCGGCTGACCCTCGTTGAAGATCGTTTCTCCAACCTCGCCGAGGTCTGCGCGGCGCAAGGCCTCGAAGGCGTCGACGGCGTCGTGATGGACGTCGGCGTGTCCTCGATGCAGCTCGACCAGGCCGGCCGCGGCTTCTCGTTCCGCCTCGATGGTCCGCTCGATATGCGGATGGGGCAGGCAGGCCCGACTGCGGCCGATGTCGTGGCGCGCGCCTCGGAAGGCGATCTCGCCGACATCATTTATCTCCTCGGCGAAGAGCGGCAGTCGCGCCGGATCGCCCGCGCTGTCGTCGCGGACCGTCAGGAGACGCCGTTCACAACCACGCGCGCGCTCGCCGATCTCGTCGGCAGGGTGGTTCGTTCCAAGCCCGGCGATATTCATCCCGCGACGCGGACGTTCCAGGCCCTGCGCATCTTCGTCAACGAAGAGCTGGAGGAACTCCAGAGCGCGCTCATCGCTGCCGAGCGTGTGCTCAAGCCCGGTGGTCGCCTCGTGGTCGTCTCGTTCCATTCGCTGGAAGACCGCATCGTCAAGAATTTCTTCGCCGAGCGCAGCAAGACAGGTGGCGGCTCACGCCATTTGCCGGAAGTGTCTCAGGCGGTGCCGAGCTTCCAGCTGCTGACGCGGCGGCCGGTGATCGCGGGCGAGGACGAAGTCGCGCATAACCCGCGCGCGCGGTCGGCAAAACTGCGCGCCGCCGAGCGCACCTCGGCGCCCGCGCATGACGATCGCGAGCAATCGTCCTGGCCAAAACTCTCCGACATCATGAGAGGTGGCTAGCGCATGCGCTTCATCCACCTCCTCGTCATCGGCGCGCTAATCTTCGCGGCGGCCTATGTCTACCGGATCAAGATGGACTCCACGGCGCGCACCGAAAAGGTGCTGCGGCTGCATGCGGAGATCCGCGAGCAGCGCGATGCGATCGCGGCGCTGCGCTCCGAATGGGCCAAGCTCGATGCACCCCTGCGCCTGCAAGGCCTGTCCGACCGGCATCTGCAGCTCAAGCCGGTCAACGGCACGCAATATGATTCACTGAAGAATTTGCCCGAACGTCCGCCGCGGATGTTCAGGCCGGGCGAGCCGGATCCGATCGGCGCCATGCTCAATACCATCGAAGCCGCGAGCGATCCCGATAATGTGACGGGCTCCGTGCCTCAGCCCGAGGACAAGCCATGAACGCTGTGACCCCGGCCAAACCTGCAGAAAAGCCGACCGAGCCCTGGCGGCAACGGCTGATCCGCAGCCTGCTGTACGGGCGCAACGTCGATCGCGCGGCCAAGGCGCGGGCGCGCGTCGGCCTGGCGATGCTCGCCTTCGGCGCGGTCTACGCCCTGATCGGCGGCCGGCTCGTGATGTTCGCAATCGGCGCCGACGCCCACGGCGCGCGCCGCGCCGCGGCGCAGGAGGTGGTCGCGACCGCGCGGCCCGACATCGTTGACCGCAACGGTGCGATCCTCGCGACCGACGTCAAGGCGTCGAGCCTGTTCGGCGAGCCGCGCCGCATCATCGACAAGGACGAGGCAATCGAACTTCTGACCGCCACCGTGCCCGACCTCGACGAGGCCGAGGTGCGCGAGCGCCTGAAGACGCGCAAGGGCTTCGTCTGGCTCAAGCGCGAAATCACGGCGAAGCAGCAGCAGGACATCCACAAGCTCGGCATTCCCGGCATCGGCTTCCTGCGCGAGAACAAGCGCGTCTATCCGACCGGCAACGAGGTCGCCCACCTCATCGGTCTCGTCAACATCGACAACCAGGGCATCGCCGGCATGGAGAAGTGGCTCGACAATCAAGGGCTGGCCGATCTCCACCGCGCGGGCTTTGCCACCGACCGGCTGCAAAAGCCGATCGAGCTCTCGGTCGATCTGCGCGTCGAGCACGCCCTGCGTGACGAGCTCCTGAAGGCCAAGGAGAAATACCACGCCAAGGCCGCCTCCGGCATCGTCTCCAACGTCAAGACCGGCGAGATCGTGGCGATGGTCTCCCTGCCGGACTTCGATCCCAACAATCCAAAGGAAGCGCATGACCCCGACCGCATCAACCGCCTGACCACCGGCGTCTACGAGATGGGCTCGACCTTCAAGGCGTTCACGCTGGCAATGGCGCTCGATTCCGGCAAGATCAATTTGAACTCGATGTGGGATGCACGGGGAAACCTGCACTACGGCAAGTTCACCATCCATGACAGCCACGCGCTCGGACGTTTCATCAACACCAAGGAAGTGTTCTATTACTCCTCCAACATCGGCGCCGCGCGGATCGCGCTCGGCCAGGGCGTCGAGGCGCACAAGGCGTTCCTGGCCAAAATGGGCCAGTTGACGCGGCTGCGCACCGAGCTGCCCGAGAGCGCGGCGCCGCTGGTGCCGCGCCGCTGGAGTGAGCTGAACACGGTCACCATCGCGTTCGGCCAGGGCCTATCGGTGGCGCCGCTCCAGGCGGTAATGGGCATCAACGCGCTGATGAACGGTGGCTACCTGATTCCGCCGACATTCATGAAGCGCAGCGAATCTGAAGCGGCGGCGATGGCCAAGCGCGTGATCAAGCAAGAGACCAGCGACAAGATGCGGTATCTGATGCGGCTCAATGCGGAGGTCGGGTCGGCAAGGCAGGCGGACGTCAAGGGTTACTATGTCGGCGGCAAGACCGGCACGTCCGAGAAAGTCATCAATGGCCGCTACGCCAAGAAGCGGGTGCTCAACTCCTTCACGGCGATCATGCCCTCCGACAATCCGAAGTATCAGATCCTGGTGATGCTGGACGAGCCGCAGGCGCTGCCCGAAACCCATGGTTTCATCACCTCGGGCTGGAACGCGGTGCCGACCGGCGGCAAGGTGATCGAGCGGATCGCGCCGCTTCTCGGTGTCGAGCCGCGGTTCGACCTGCCGCCGTCCGACCGCCTTATTCTTGCAGCATCCAGGACAACCCAGTAATCAACCGGGTGGGCCGTTGCCGCTGCTGAGTCGGGATTTCCCTGGAGATTCGGCTTCCGGCGCGGCCATGTCGACTGGAAGACCATGAAGCTGCGCGACCTCCTCGATCAGGACGTTCAGGGCAATGATGCCGCAATCGAGCCCGCGGTCGCGGCGCTCGACGTGAGCGGCGTTGCCCTCGACAGCCGCGCGGTCAAGCCCGGCGATCTCTTCTTCGCACTTGCGGGCAGCAAGACCGACGGTGCGCGCTTCATCGATGCCGCGATTGCCGCAGGCGCGGTGGCGGTTGTCGGCGACCATGCGCCTGATGGCTGCAAGGTGCCGTTCATCACAGTCGCCAATCCGCGCAGCGAGCTGGCGCTGGCCGCGGCAAAATTCTACCCCGCGCAACCCGCGACAATTGCTGCGGTGACCGGTACCAGCGGCAAGACCTCGGTCGCCGCATTCACCCGGCAGATATGGGAGCGGCTCGGGCACGCCTCCGCCAGCATCGGAACCATTGGCTTGGTCTCGCCGAAGCGCACCGTCTACGGCTCGCTGACGACGCCAGATCCGATCGCGCTGCACCGGCAGCTCGACGAGATCGCGCGTGAGGGCGTCACGCATCTCGCCTTCGAGGCCTCTTCTCACGGGCTCGACCAATATCGCCTCGACGGCGTGCGCGTGTCCGCCGGCGGCTTCACCAATCTTTCGCGCGACCACATGGATTACCATCCGACCGTCGCGCATTACCTCGCGGCCAAGCTCAGGCTGTTCCGCGAACTTGTTCCGCCGGGAGGCGCGGCCGTGATCTCCGCCGATCATGATTGCTCGGCGGAGGCAATCGACGCGGCAAAGTCGCGCGGCTTGCGCGTGATGGCGGTCGGTCGCAACGGCGACGGGGCCGGCGAGGGCATTCGTCTCGCCGGTGCGGAGGTCGAAGGGTTTTCGCAAGTGCTCGCGCTCGAACATCGCGGCAAGCGGCATACGATCCGGCTGCCGCTGGTCGGCGAATTCCAGATCGAGAATGCGCTGGTGTCGGCCGGTCTCGCCATCGGCACCGGCAGCGACGCAGCAGACGTGTTCGCGAGCCTCGAACATCTCGAGGGCGCCAAAGGCCGGTTGGAGCGCGTCGGCGAGCGCAACGGTGCGCCGATCTTCGTCGACTATGCGCACAAGCCCGATGCGCTGGCGAAGGCGCTGCAGGCGCTGCGTCCCTACGCCAGGCGCAGGCTGGTCGTCGTGTTCGGCGCCGGCGGCGACCGCGATGCCGGCAAGCGTCCGATCATGGGCGAGATCGCGGCCGGCAACGCCGACGGCATCATCATCACCGACGACAATCCGCGCAGCGAGAAGCCGGAGGCCATTCGCGCCGAAATCCTCGCCGCCGCCAAGGGCGCCCGCGAAATCGGCGACCGGGCCGTTGCGATCCGTACCGCGATCGCGGAATTGGAAGATGGCGATGCGCTGCTCATCGCCGGCAAGGGCCACGAGACCGGGCAGATCGTCGGCGGAGAGGTTTTGCCCTTCAGTGATCACGAGGCGGTCGCCGCCGCATTAGCGTCGAGGATTGCATGAGCGGGCCCATATGGACGGTGGCCGAAGTGGCGCGCGCGCTGGGCGCTGCCGGATCGTTCCCGGACACGCCGATCGACTTCGTCACCCAGGACAGCCGGCTGGTGAAACCGGGCAGCCTGTTCGTGGCGCTGAGCGGCACCCCGAGCGGCGGCTTCATCTCGGCCTTCGCCAGCGCGCGTGACGGCTGGGAGTTCGCGGAGAAGGCGGAAGCCTCGGGCGCGGTCGCGATGATCGTGCCGCACGAGATCGCGGGCATCCGCATTCCCCAGATCGTCGTCAAGGACACGCTGATCGACGGACTCTGGGGCCTAGCGCGCGCGGCACGTGCGCGCTTCAACGGACCGGTGATCGGGCTCACCGGCAGCGCCGGCAAGACCAGCACCAAGGAATTCCTCGCGGCCTACCCCAATGCCTATGCCAGCCCGTCGAGCTTCAACAATTTCTGGGGCGTGCCGCTGACGCTGTGCAATGCGCGGCCCGATGCCAGTCTCTGGGTCGTCGAGATGGGCATGAACCAGGCCGGCGAGATCGCGCGGCTCAGCGAACTGACGCGGCCGACAGTCGCGCTCGTCGTCAACGTCCAGCCGGTGCATCTGGAGAAGCTTGGCTCGCTCGAAGCCATCCGTCGCGAAAAGGTGTCGATTGCACTCGGCCTGCCTTCGGAAGGCGTGCTGGTGCTGCCCGCCGGGATAAAGGCGCCGGACTGGAAGGGCAAGGTCATACGCTTCGGCGACAAAGCCGAGGTGCACGAGGTCGCGCACGCGCCGCACGGCGACAGCTGGCAGGTCGTGGCCGCGCTCGGCAAGAAGGAAATTGCGTTCAGCCTGACGCCGGGCGCGCCGCACCGCGTCCAGAATGCGCTCGCCGCGCTCGCATCGATCCGTGCGGCCAACCTCGATGCGGCGACGCTTGCGATCAAGCTCGACCGGGTCGGCATCATGACCGGCCGTGGCGTCGAGCAGGCGGTCGGCGGCGTCATCGTGATCGACGACAGCTTCAACGGCAATCCGGCCAGCGTGGCTGCCGCGCTGCAAAGCCTCCAGGCGCGCAACACGACCGGCGGCCGCCGCATTGCGGTGCTCGGCGACATGCTGGAGCTGGGCGATGGCGCGCCCGGCTATCACACCGACCTCGCCAGGCATCTCGACGGGATCGACGGCGTCTATTGCGTCGGGCCCCTGATGCGTCACCTGTTCGAGGTGCTTCCAGCCGGCAAGGGTCTCGGCTGGCACGACGACCCCGTTACGCTGAAGCCGGGTGAGGTCGCAAATCTGCTCAGGGCAGGCGATGTCGTGGTTGTCAAGGGCAGCAAGAAGATGTTCTGGGTCAACAAGTTTGTGCCGGGCCTAGTGGCCGCCTTGCAGGCAAGGGCGTAAACTGCTTGGAAGGCGCTGTTCCCGAATCCCACCCTTTCCGTCGCGAAGCCGTTCGTTTTCTTTAGAGGTCGCCCGACCCCAGGATGAAGACCAGCGAATGCGCGTGAGACAGGTTGATAAGGCCAAGATCAAGGCGCGTGCAAAGGCGCCATAGGACCGTCTGAATGTTTTACTGGCTGATCGAGCTCTCCAACACATTTCCGGGCTTCGGTGCCGTTCGCACCTTCCTGAACGTCTTCCGCTACATCACCTTCCGCACCGGCGGCGCGGTCGTCACCGGCGCGCTGTTCGTGTTCCTGTTCGGCCCCTGGATCATCGACCATTTGCGCATCCGGCAAGGCAAGGGCCAGCCGATCCGGGCCGATGGTCCGCAATCGCATCTCGCCAAGAAAGGCACGCCCACCATGGGCGGGCTGATGATCCTGTCCGGCCTCACGGTCGGCACGGTGCTGTGGGCCAATCCGCTCAATCCTTACGTCTGGATCGTGCTGGCGGTGACGCTCGGCTTCGGCTTCGTCGGCTTCTATGACGATTATCTCAAGGTGACCAAGCAGACCACGACCGGGTTCGGCAGCAAGCTTCGCCTGCTGATCGAGGCGGCGATCGCGCTGGTTGCCTGCTACGCGCTGGTGCGGCTGAACCGCGATCCCGCATCGACCGCGCTGACGATTCCTTTCCTGAAGGACACCGTGCTGCATTTCGGCTGGTTCTTCGTCATCTTCGGCGCCTTCGTCATCGTCGGCGCCGGCAACGCGGTGAACCTCACCGACGGTCTCGACGGCCTTGCCATCGTGCCCGTGATGATCGCGACCGCGAGCTTTGCGATGATCGCCTATCTCGCCGGCAACGCGGTGTTCGCCGATTATCTCCAGATCAAATATGTCGCCGGCACCGGCGAGCTCGCGGTGCTCTGCGGCGCGCTGCTGGGCGCCGGTCTCGGCTTCCTCTGGTTCAACGCGCCGCCGGCCTCGATCTTCATGGGCGACACCGGTTCGCTCGCGCTCGGCGGCATGCTGGGTGCGATCGCGGTCGCGGTGAAGCACGAGATCGTGCTCGCGGTGATCGGCGGCCTGTTCGTGCTGGAGGCGGTCTCCGTCATCGTGCAGGTGGTGTCGTTCAAGATGACGGGAAAGCGCATCTTCCGGATGGCGCCGATCCATCACCATTTCGAGCAGCTCGGCTGGACCGAGCCCCAGATCGTGATCCGTTTCTGGATCATCTCGGTGATGCTGGCGCTCGCCGGCCTGTCGACGCTGAAGCTGCGGTGAGCGCTCGATGATCCCCGTCACGTCCTTTGCCGGCAAGACGGTCGCGGTGTTCGGCCTCGGCGGCTCGGGGCTCGCCTCCTGTCACGCGTTGAAAGCGGGCGGCGCCGAGGTGATCGCCGCCGACGACAATGCCGACAACGTCGCCAAGGGCGCGCAAGCCGGCTTCATCACGGCTGATTTGCGCAACGTCTCCTGGGCGAATTTCGCCGCGCTGGTGCTCGCGCCCGGCGTTCCCCTGACCCACCCGGTGCCGCATTGGAGCGTGCTGAAGGCGCGCGAGGCCGCTATCGAGGTGATCGGCGACATCGAGCTGTTCTGCCGCGAGCGGCGTCGGCACGCGCCGGACGCGCCGTTCGTCGCCATCACCGGCACCAATGGCAAATCGACAACGACGGCTTTGATCGCGCATCTCACCAAAGTGGCCGGCTACGACACCCAGATGGGCGGCAATATCGGCACCGCGATCCTGTCGCTGGAGCCGCCGGGCATGGGCCGCGTCCACGTCATCGAGATGTCGTCCTACCAGATCGACCTCACGCCCTCGCTCGATCCCTCCGTCGGCATTCTGCTGAATGTCAGCGAGGACCACATCGATCGCCATGGCACCATCGCGCACTACGCTGCGGTGAAGGAGCGCCTCGTTGCCGGTGTGCAGCCGGGCGGCACGGCGATCGTCGGCGTCGACGACGGTTTTTGCCGCGATATCGCCGACCGGCTCGACCGCGCGGGCAAGAATGTGGTGCGCATCTCCGTCAAAAATCCGCTGGCCAGCGGCATCCATGTCGAGCACGGCACCATTGTGCGCAATTCCGGCGGCGCACGCAGTGAAATCGCGGCGCTCGGCGGCATCGGTTCTCTGCGTGGCCTGCACAATGCGCAGAACGCGGCGTGCGCCGCCGCCGCCGCGCTCGCGATGGGCATCGGGCTCGATGTGCTTCAGAACGGCCTGCGGAGCTTTCCAGGCCTGGCGCATCGCATGGAGCAGGTTGGCCGCCGCGGCAGCGTGCTGTTCGTCAACGACTCCAAGGGCACCAATGCGGACGCCACCGCGCACGCACTATCTTCCTTTTCGGACATCTTCTGGATCGCGGGCGGCAAGCCGAAGGCCGGCGGAATCACTGGTCTCACCGGCTACTTCCCGCGCATCCGAAAAGCCTATCTGATCGGCGAGGCCGCGCAGGAGTTTTCGGAGACGCTGGGCACGCAAGCGGCGCACGAGATCAGCCAGACGCTCGACGTCGCCGTCGAGCAAGCCGCGCGCGATGCAGAGGCGTCAGGCATCACCGACGCGGTCGTGCTGCTGTCACCCGCCTGCGCCTCCTTCGACCAGTACCGCAATTTCGAGATCCGCGGCACCAGGTTCCGCGAACTGGTGCAGGCGCTGCCGGGCGTGAAGCCGGTGGTGTGAGGCCTGTAGCCTCCTCGTTCTCCGCTGTTCGTTCTCCGCTGTCATCGCCCGCGAAGGCGGGCGATCCAGTACTCCGTGACAGCTGTGATTCATCGAGAAGCCGCGGCGTACTGGATGCCCGCCCCCGTGCGCAACTGCGCACTAGGCGGGGCATGACGAGCATGTGAGGTGGCGGTCTCCCTCCATCCCCAATCATCCGCGATTTCTTAACCTTGCGGTAACTAACCTCGGCGACCAATGGACCGACCTCTGTCCGAAAGCGGCCGCCATGCTCTCCCGTGAAGAACGCACCCCCTTTTCCGAGTGGTGGTGGACCGTCGATAAGCCGCTGATGGGTGCCATCCTGGCGCTGATGCTGACCGGCGTGATCCTGTCGCTGGCGGCGAGCCCGCCGGTTGCGACCCGCATCGGACTCGATCCCTTCCATTTCTTCAGCCGCCACGTGATGTTCCTGGCGCCGTCCGGCCTGGTGCTGCTCGGGGTGTCCTTTCTGTCGCCGCGGGCGATCCGTCGCTCGGCGCTGATCATCTTCGCGGCCAGCATCGTCCTGATCGTGCTGACGCTCGCGATCGGCCCGGAGGTGAAGGGCTCGCGGCGCTGGATCACGCTGATCGGCGTCAACATCCAGGCCTCCGAAATCGCAAAGCCGTCATTCGTCGTTATCGCCGCGTGGCTGTTCGCAGAGTCGACCAAGCGGCCGGAGATGCCGGCGACTTCGATGGCGCTCGCGCTGCTGTTGATGCTGGTCTCGCTTCTCGTCATGGAGCCCGACTTCGGCCAGACCATGCTGATCCTGATGGTGTGGGGCTCGCTGTTCTTTATCGCGGGCATGCGGATGATTTGGGTGTTCGGGCTCGCCGGTCTCGGCGCCGCCGGGCTGTTCAGTGCCTACCTTTTTGTTCCGCACGTCGCCGGCCGCATCAAGCGCTTCATGAATCCGGCCTCGGGCGACACCTTCCAGGTCGATACCGCCATGGAGGCGTTCTACAATGGCGGCTGGTTCGGGCTCGGACCGGGCGAGGGCATTGCCAAGCGCAGCCTGCCGGACAGCCACACCGACTTCGTGTTCGCGGTTGCCGCCGAAGAGTTCGGCATCATCCTGTGCCTCGCGATGCTGGCCCTGTTTGCTTTCGTCGTCATCCGCACGCTGTCGCGCGCCTATGCCAACGAGGACATGTTCTCGCGCTTTGCGGCCTCGGGTCTTGCGATCCTGTTCGGCGTGCAGGCCGCGATCAACATGTCGGTCAATCTCCAGCTCATCCCCGCCAAGGGCATGACGCTGCCCTTCATCTCCTATGGCGGTTCCTCGATCGTGTCGCTGGCCTATGGCGTCGGCATGATGCTCGCGCTGACGCGGCTGCGCCCGCGCACCGAGATCGAGGCGAGCGGCCACGCCGAGGCGATGCGCAGCTACGCGTAGTTTTTCGCCTCGCTCGCAATGACGGGGGAGACACTGTAAAACTTATCACCATGGACACCTCCCCCCTGATTCTTCTCGCCGCGGGCGGCACCGGCGGCCATTTGTTTCCAGCCGAGGCGCTCGGCGTCGAGCTGATCCGGCGCGGATTCCGCGTCCGCCTCGTTACGGACGAGCGCGCGCTGCGCTACAGCGGCCTGTTCACCAAGAACATGATCGACGTCGTCTCGAGCGAGACTGCGCGTGGACGCAATCCGCTGCAGCTCGCCTATGCCGGCCTGACGCTCGCGGCCGGCACGTTGTCCGCCTACAGCCTGATCAAGCGATTGAAGCCGGTCGCCGTCGTCGGCTTCGGCGGCTATCCGACGCTGCCGCCGCTGGTCGCGGCAAAATTCGCGGGCGTGCCCGGCATCATCCATGACGCCAATGCCGTGCTCGGCCGCGCCAACAGGTTCCTGTCGAGCCGCGTCCGTGCCATCGCGACGTCGTTGCCCGGCGTGCTCGACCGCGATCCGGCGCTATCGGGCAAGACCACGACGGTCGGCACGCCGATGCGGCCGGCGATCCTCGCCGCAGCCGCCGTGCCATATGCTGCGCCTGAAGTGAACGGCCCGTTGTGCCTGCTCGTCGTCGGCGGCAGCCAGGGCGCGCGCATCATGGCCGACATCGTGCCGGGCGCGATCGAGCGCCTCGAGCCCGCGCTGTGGAGCCGGCTCGTCCTTACCCAGCAGGTGCGCGACGAGGACATGGCGCGCGTGCGTGCGGTCTACGACAGGCTGAAGATCAAGGCCGAGCTTGCGCCGTTTTTCACCGATCTGCCGGCGCGGCTCGCCTCCAACCATCTGGTGGTATCGCGCTCAGGCGCCGGCACCGTGGCAGAACTCGCCGCGATCGGGCGGCCCTCGATCCTGGTGCCGCTGCCGGGTGCGATCGACCAGGACCAGTTCGCCAATGCCGGCGTGCTGGCCAAGGTCGACGGTGCGATCCGCATTCCGCAAACCGAGTTTTCCTCCGATCGCCTCGCCGCCGAGATCTCCGCCTTCGCTGCCGAGCCCGCGCGCCTTGCCGCCATGGCGCAGGCCGCCCGCGGCGCCGGCCGGCTCGACGCAGCGGAGCGGCTGGCCGATCTGGTGGCCAAAATCGCGGGAATCTGACGCGAAATCAGCCAGAATTCCTACTTTTGCCGTCATGGCCGGGCTTGTCCCGGCCATCCACGTCTTGCAAGAAGTGGTAAGGATTCGTGGATGCCCGGGACAAGCCCGGGCATGACGAGGGAACTGCGGGATACGCCATGAGACTGCCGCGCGAGATCGGACCCATCCACTTCGTCGGGATCGGCGGGATCGGCATGAGCGGTATCGCCGAGGTGCTGCTCAATCTCGGCTATTCCGTGCAGGGGTCCGACGCCTCGGACAATTACAATCTCGACCGTCTGCGCAAGAACGGCGCGAAAGTCTCGGTCGGCCACAAGGCGGAGAACGTCGACGGCGCCGAGGTCGTCGTGGTCTCCACCGCGATCAAGCGTGACAATCCGGAACTGACGGCGGCGCGCGAACGGCGTATCCCGGTGGTGCGCCGCGCCGAGATGCTGGCCGAACTGATGCGGCTGAAGAGCTGCGTCGCCATCGCCGGCACGCACGGCAAGACCACCACGACCACGATGGTCGCGACGCTGCTCGACGCCGGCGGGCTCGATCCCACCGTGATCAACGGGGGCATCATCAATGCCTACGGCTCCAACGCGCGTCTCGGTGCAGGCGACTGGATGGTGGTCGAAGCCGACGAGAGTGACGGCACGTTCCTGAAGCTGCCGACCGAGGTCGCGATCGTCACCAATGTCGATCCCGAGCATCTCGACCACTTCAAGACCTTCGAAGCCGTGCAGGATGCCTTCCGCCATTTCGTCGAGAACCTGCCGTTCTATGGCTTCGCCGTGATGTGCATCGATCATCCCGTGGTGCAGAATCTCGTCGGCAAGATCGAGGATCGGCGCATCATCACCTATGGCGAGAATCCGCAGGCCGATGTCCGCTTCATCGACCTGACCCCGACGGGCGGCGGATCGAAGTTCAAGGTTGCGTTCCGCGATCGCAAGACGGGCGCCGTGCACGAGATCGCGGATCTCTTGCTGCCGATGCCGGGACGCCACAATGCCTCCAACGCGACGGCCGCGATTGCGGTCGCGCGCGAGCTCGGCGTGTCGGACGAGGCGATCCGCAAGGCGATCGCCGGCTTCGGCGGCGTCAAGCGCCGCTTCACCAAGACCGGCGAGTGGAACGGCGTTACCGTCATCGACGATTACGGCCATCATCCGGTCGAGATCGCCGCGGTGCTGAAAGCCGCGCGGGAATCCACCAACGGCAAGATTGTCGCCGTCGTGCAGCCGCATCGCTATACCCGCCTGCAGTCGCTGTTCGAGGAATTCTGCACCTGTTTCAACGATGCGGATGCGGTGGTCGTCGCCGAGGTCTATGCCGCAGGCGAGACGCCGATCGAGGGCATCGATCGCGACCATTTCGCCGCGGGCCTGCGCGCCCACGGCCACCGCGAGGTGATCCCGCTGCCGGCGGCCTCGGATCTCGCCGGCATCGTCAAGGGCGTGGCGAAGTCGGGAGATCTCGTCGTGTGCTTAGGGGCCGGCAACATCACGCAATGGGCGTATGCCTTGCCCGGCGAGTTGAAGGCGCTGGGGTAGGGCAGTGAGCTTCCCCGACATCACATCCGACCTCAAAGCCGCGATGCCCGATCTTCGCGGCCGGCTGCTGGCGAACCAGTCGCTCTCCGAGCTCACCTGGTTTCGTGTCGGCGGTCCCGCGCAGGTGTTGTTCACGCCGGCGGACGAGGACGATCTCGCCTACTTCCTCGCGCATCTCGCAAGCGACATTCCCGTCTATGTCGTCGGTGTCGGCTCCAACCTGATCGTGCGCGACGGCGGCATTGCGGGCGTGGTGGTTCGTCTGGCGCCGCGCGCCTTTGGCGAGGCGAGCGCGAACAGCGATGTCGTCACCGCGGGCGCGGCCGCGCTCGACAAGCGCGTGGCGGAAGTCGCCGCGGGCGCGAACATCGGCGGGCTCGAATTCTACTTCGGCATTCCCGGCACGATCGGCGGCGCGCTGCGCATGAATGCGGGCGCCAATGGCGGCGAGACCAGGGACGTGTTGATCGAGGCGCGAGGCGTGGGGCGCGACGGCACCAAGCACGTCTTCTCCAATGCCGACATGAAGTTCGTCTACCGCAACAGCGGCGTCGATCCCTCCATCATCTTCACCTCCGCGCGTTTCCGCGGCGAGATCAGGGATGCCGAGGCGATCCGCGCGCGCATGGCGGAAGTGCAAACCCATCGCGAGACCGCGCAGCCGATCCGCGAAAAGACCGGCGGCTCGACCTTCAAGAATCCGCCCGGCCATTCCGCCTGGAAGCTGGTCGACGCCGCCGGCTGCCGCGGCCTGCGCGTCGGGGGCGCCGAGGTGTCCGAAATGCACTGCAATTTCCTGATCAACACGGGCAATGCGACCGCGCACGACATTGAGACGCTGGGCGAGACCGTGCGTGAACGGGTGAAGGCAAATTCCGGAATTGAGCTACACTGGGAAATCAAGCGGATCGGAATCCCCGGCTAATTTGGACAAGCAACGAGAGAACATGCGCATCACCATCCTCTTCGGCGGCTCCAACCGCGAACGTCTGGTTTCGGTCGCCTCAGCCCAGGCGCTGCATCAGGCGCTGCCCGAGGCCGATCTCTGGTGGTGGGACGTCGAGGACAAGGTGCATGTCGTGCAGTCGAAGCAGCTGCTCGAACATGCCCGTCCGTTCGAGGACGAATTCAAGCCGGGCACGTCAGGCATTCCGTTGGAGCAGGCGCTCGACCAGGCCAGGGCGGAGAACCGCGTGCTGGTGCTCGGCCTGCACGGCGGGCGCGCCGAGAACGGCGAGTTGCAGGTGATGTGCGAGGCGCGCGGCGTGCCGTTCACCGGATCGGGCTCGGCCTCCTCGCATCTCGCGTTCGACAAGTTCGCGGCCAAACATTTCGCCGCGCTCGGCGGCGTGTCGCCGCCGGCCAACATTGCGCTGGACCAGATCGACGAGGCCTTCGCCGAATACGGCCGGCTGATCGCAAAGCCCGCCAGGGACGGCTCGAGCTACGGTCTGATCTTCGTCAACGCCAGGCAGGATCTCGTCGCCGTCCACAATGCCGCCAAGCACGAAGAGTACGTGATCGAGCCCTACATCGCCGGCGTCGAGGCGACCTGCGGCGTGCTGGAGCGGCCGGACGGCTCCATCATGTCGCTGCCGCCGATCGAAATCATTCCGGGCGAGGGCAGTTTCGACTACGCGGCGAAATATCTTTTGAAGTCGACCCAGGAGATCTGTCCCGGCCGCTTCACGGCGGAGATCTCCGCCGCACTGAAGCAGCAGGCGATGCTGGCGCACCGGGCGATGTCCTGTACCGGCTATTCCCGTTCGGACTTCATCGTCTCGGACAAGGGGCTGGTCTATCTCGAAACCAACACGCTGCCCGGCCTGACCAAGTCCTCGCTCTACCCCAAGGCGCTGAAGGCCGAGGGCATCGCGTTCGTCGACTTCCTGCGCGGCCTGGTCGAGCTCGCTGTGGCAGGTGTGCGAAAATAATTAGGACTGGTTAACGGCCGAACCGGCGAAACGGCCGGTTTTGGAACCCAAAACCGGTAAAATGCCGGATATTGCGGCATAAATGCCTCACAGGCCTGGGCAAAACGCTCACGTCGTTAACGAACTTTACCTTTTGTTTACCAGGACGTCCGAAGGTTAACGCTGGCGGCGCATATGACGCTTTGGCTGCCGGCGCGTGGACCGTTGCGGGTGTTGTCACTCCCAGCGAACGCTCTGAAGGGGAGAGGTTTTCTTCTGCTGAAGACCAGCACCCGGCCCGGCAAGTCCGAGACGTCATGTTCGCCAGGACCCGCGCGATGTCGCGGGCAAACTGTTGACGAGCTCGTGCAATGGATGGAGCAGGAAGCCTCACTCGGTCGCTTTTCAGATCGCTGAGGCCCCAAGCTGACCTGAAGGCGGCCGCTATCGGAGCGGTCGTGCTTCTGCGCGAGTGGGTGCAGGACAAGCGTCTGGAACGAGTTCACGGCGCGCGTGCCGCCGCCAAGGAAAAGACCCGGGCCAAAGCCATCATCGAGCGCGAGCCGCCGCCGCGGTTGGTCGCACTGGTCGAGCGCTATCTGCCGCGCCGGGTCGGGATCAGCATGACGGTGCTGCTCCTGATCGGAAGCTGCGGCTTCGGTATCGTCAAGGGCGGCCATCTCCAGGATTTCATCACGGCGGTCAACGACACCCGTAACGCGCTGGCCAATTCCGCCGGCTTCCGCATCACCTCGGTCGTGATCAACGGCCGCAAGCAGCTCAGCCAGGACGAGATCCTCGCGATCGGCGGCGTCAGCGGCCGATCCTCGCTGCTGTTCCTCGACGCCGACGCGGTGCGCGACAAGCTCAAGGCCAATCCCTGGATCGCGGATGCGACCGTGCTGAAGCTCTATCCGGGCCAGCTCATGATCGAGCTCACCGAGCGCAAGGCGTTCGCGCTGTGGCAGGAGGCCGGCCGGCTCTCCGTCATCGCCGATGACGGCGCCGTGCTCGAACCCTATGTCTCGCGCCGCTTCCTGTCGCTGCCGCTCGTGGTCGGCAAGGGCGCCGATACGCAGGCCCGCGATTTCCTCGCTTTGCTGGCGCGCTATCCGCAGGTCAATTCCATCACCAAGGCCGCGATCTTCGTCGGTGAGCGGCGCTGGAACCTCAGGCTCAAGGACGGCCTCGACATCCGCCTGCCCGAGCAGGACGTCGGCAACGCGCTTGCGATGCTGTCCAGGCTCGACAAGGAGGACAGGCTGTTCTCCCGCGACATCGTCGCGGTCGACCTGCGCCTGCCCGATCGGCTGGTGGTGCAGCTGTCCGAGGACGCTGCCAAGGCGCGGGACGATTTGTTCAAGGACAAGAAGAAGAAAAAGGCCGGGGACGCTGCATGACCGGTCTTGATCGCACCCAGACACCGAAGACACGCCCGATGCCGCACAAGCGCGGCGGCCTCGTCGCCTGCCTCGACATCGGCACCAGCAAGATCGCCTGCATGATCGCCCGGCTGAAGCCGTCGGCGCCGAGCGAAGCCCTGCGCGACCGGACCCATGCGGTGGAGCTGATCGGCTATAGCCAGATCCAGTCGCGCGGCATGAAGGCCGGCGCCGTGATCGATCTCGGCGAATGCGAGCAGGCGGTACGACAGGCCGTCGGGCTTGCGGAGAAAATGGCCAAGGTGCGGGTCGAGTCCGTGCTGCTGTCGGTCTCCGGCGGCCGGCTCTCCGGTCAGCTGGTCGAAGCTGCCGCCGACATCCGCGGCGGCGCCGTGACGCCGGCCGATGTCAGCCGCGTCACCTCCACCGGCATGCGCCACGCCACCGGCGAAGGCCGCACCGTGCTGCACGCGCTGCCGGTCGGCTACACGCTCGACGGCGTCAAGGGCATCCGCGACCCGCGCGGCATGGTCGCGCATCAGTTCGGGATCGACATGAACGTCGTCACCTGCGACGCCACCGTGGCGCGGAACCTGATGCTGGCGGTGGAACGCTGCCACATCAACGTCGAAGCCATGGCGGCAAGCCCCTATGTGGCAGGCCTGTCGGTGCTGACCGACGACGAGGCCGATCTCGGCGCCGCCGTCGTCGAGATGGGCGCGGGCACCACCACGATCGCGGTCTTTTCCGGCGGCCGGTTCGTACATGCCGCGGGTTTTGCGGTCGGCGGGCAACACATCACGATGGATCTGGCGCGCGGACTCTCCGCGACCATTGCCGATGCCGAGCGAATCAAGACGTTATACGGGACCGTCATCACCGGCGGATCGGACTCGCGTGAGCTGATGTCTGTACCGACAGCCGGTGACGAGCAGGATCTGCCGCAGATCGTCTCCCGCGCTACCATCGCCAACATCGTCAAGCATCGTGCCGAGGAAGTCTTCGAAATGGTTCGGGACAAGCTGAAGGATTCGCCCTTCGCCTCGGAGCCCAACGGCCGTGTCGTGCTCTCGGGCGGGGCCTCGCAGCTCACCGGTCTCGTTGAGCTCGGAACGCAGATTCTCGGCCGGCCCGTGCGGGTCGGACGTCCGCTCGGTTTCGGCCGGCTGCCCAACGAGGCGAAGAACGCCGCCTTCGCGGTGCCGGCCGGACTGCTCGTCTACCCGCAATATGTTCACCACGAACATGTCGAACCGCGGCATACGCGGCAGCAGGTCAGGACGGGGACCGGCGGGTATTTCGGAAAGGTCGGACGATGGCTACGCGAGGGCTTCTGATGACTCCTTCCCGCAATATTCGATTTTCACCAACTCCCGCGGCCGCCGGCCGGGGCGAACCCACGCGCGCGTGATCGAGAGGCAAACATGACCATCAGCATCAATGTTCCTGATATTCACGAACTGAAGCCCCGCATCACCGTGTTCGGCGTCGGCGGCGCCGGTGGTAACGCCGTCAACAACATGATCACGGCGGGCCTCCAGGGCGTCGACTTCGTGGTCGCCAATACCGACGCGCAGGCGCTGACGATGTCGAAGGCGCAGCGCATCGTGCAGATGGGCACTGCGGCCACGCAAGGGTTGGGCGCAGGTTCGCAGCCGGTCGTCGGCGCGGCCGCGGCCGAAGAAGTGATGGACGAGCTGCGTGACCATCTCTCGGGCGCCAACATGGTGTTCGTCACCGCCGGCATGGGCGGCGGCACCGGCACCGGTGCGGCTCCCGTGATCGCCAAGATCGCGCGCGAGATGGGCATCCTCACCGTCGGCGTCGTGACCAAGCCCTTCCACTTCGAAGGCGGCCGCCGCATGCGCACCGCGGAAGCGGGCATCAACGAGCTGCACAAGGTCGTCGATACGCTGCTGATCATCCCGAACCAGAACCTGTTCCGGGTCGCCAACGAGAAGACCACCTTCGCCGACGCCTTCGCGATGGCCGACCAGGTGCTCTATTCGGGCGTTGCCTGCATCACCGACCTGATGGTCAAGGAAGGCCTGATCAATCTCGACTTCGCCGACGTGAGAGCGGTGATGAAGGAAATGGGCAAGGCGATGATGGGCACGGGCGAAGCCTCCGGCGACAAGCGCGCGCTGACCGCCGCCGAAGCCGCGATCGCCAACCCGCTGATCGACGACAGCTCGATGAAGGGCGCCAAAGGCCTCCTGATCTCCATCACGGGCGGCAAGGACCTCACTTTGTTCGAGGTCGACGAAGCCGCGACCCGCATCCGCGAGGAAGTCGACCAGGACGCCAACATCATCGTCGGCGCCACCTTCGACGAGGCGCTCGACGGCCTGATCCGCGTCTCGGTCGTCGCCACCGGCATCGAGCAGGCCGCGATCGCTCGTAACACCCAGGCCACCAGTGCGCCGGTTGCGAACCCGGCACCGCAGGCTCAGCAGGCTCCGGCCGCGGCTGCCGAGAGCCGCCTTGCCGATTTGACCGCACGGCTCCGCGCCGACAATCAGCGCATGGCCGAGCGCGCCCAGAAGTTCGAAGCGCAGACCCCGGCCGCAGGAACGGGTCAGTTTGCCGCCGCTCCCACGGCTCCGCGTCCGAACGTGGAGCGCGCTGCGCTTGCCGCCATCGCCGCCGCCGTTGCGGACGTTCCGCAGGCTCCCGCGCCGATGCAGACCTATGGCGACGTCACCGTGCGCCCGATCGCGCAGAAGCCCACGCTGTTCCCGGAGCCCGAGCAGGCGCCGATGGCCATGCATGAGCCGATGACGCCGGAAACCTTCATCCCCCCGCAGGCCGAGCGTGCGCCGGTCCGCACACCGCGGATGCCGCGTATCGAGGAACTTCCGATGCCCGCCCAGGCCGAGCTTCGCCAGGCCCGCGGCGAGGTCGAGGAGGAGACCCCGCAGAAGACGCGGCTGTCGCTGCTGCAGCGCCTCGCCAATGTCGGCCTCGGCCGCCGTGACGAGGAGAGCGAGGCGCCAATCGCGGCCCGCACCGCCGGTCCCGCGATGCCGCCGCTGCCCGATCGCCGCCCCCAGAAGACCGTGGCGCAGCAAATCGCGTCCACCGAGCCGGTGTCCGAGTATGCCCGTCGTCCCGCGCCGCAGGGCCTGGACATGCACGGCCGTCCTGCGCCTGTTGCCCCGGCGCCACAGGGAGACGACCATCTTGATATCCCGGCCTTCCTGCGGCGGCAGGCGACCTGAGGATTGTTACAATAAGGCAGACGAAAAAAGGTCCCGGCGGGAAGCTTGCCGGGACCTTTTCTTTTGCCCCGTGCGTATCCGGATTGCGTAGCCAAGCAACTGATTTTAAATAATTAATTACATATTCGATGGTTCAGTAAAACTACCGAAAACGGTCCCAAACTCCGGTCCAATTTGGTTAAGCCTTGGCGCGAATACGGCGGGTTTGGGGTAACAATCGGTAAAAAAGCGTGAGTTGGCGCTGTTTGAGGCAGTGACTATGGTTTGCCGTGACTTGGGGATACGGATTCGGAAGCGAGCGGTCTCAGCCGCTCAGTCGGGTTCAGTATAAGTCGCGATGGTCGTAGTGGGGCGGTTCCTGATGAAATTTAGCCGGCAAACAACGCTTCGTGCGCAAGCCAGTGTGGCAGGCGTCGGCGTTCATTCCGGTCTTCCCGTCACGCTCACGCTTGGACCCGCGCCTGTCGACGCGGGCTTTGTTTTTATCCGTACCGGGCTCGAGGGAAGTGACCGCGAAGTTCAGGCCACCGCCGAGCAGGTGATCGCGACCGATTTCGCCACCGTCCTCGGAGATCGCAACGGCCCGCTGGTTTCCACCGCCGAGCATGTGCTTGCTGCGCTGCGGGGCATGGGCGTCGACAACGCCATCATCGAGATCGACGGGCCGGAAGTGCCGATCATGGACGGCAGCGCGGCAGCCTTCGTTGCGGCGATCGACCAGGCCGGCATCGTGACCCAGCCGGCACAGCGCCGCTTCATCCAGGTTTTGAAGCCGATCTCGGTCAAGATCGGCGACTCCTTCGGCGAGATCAGGCCCTATGCCGACGGGTTCCGCGCCGAGGTCGAGATCGATTTCACCAATCCTGTCATCGGCCAGCAGAACTACGCCTTCGACCTCAACCCGGAGCGTTTCCGCCGCGAAGTCGGCCGGGCCCGGACTTTCGGTCTGATGTGCGACGTCGCGCGGCTCTGGAGCGCCGGCTATGCGCTCGGCGCCTCGTTCGACAACACCGTCGTGTTCGACGAGGAGCGGCTGCTCAACACCGAGGGACTGCGCTACGCCGACGAATGCGCCCGCCACAAGGTGCTGGACGTGATCGGCGACCTCGCGCTGGCCGGTCTGCCGCTGCTCGGCGCCTACCGCTCGGTGCGTGGCGGCCACAAGCTCAACCACGCCGTCCTGACCGCGCTGCTCGCCGACCGCACCGCGTGGCGGGTGGTCGAGGGCGAGGCAGCCCGCCGCACCACGCGTCCGGTGGCCGAAACCGGTCGCGGCATCGTCGGCGGCCGGATCGCCGCGGTCTACGGGCCGGACGTTTCCTAAAAGAGAGACGTTTCCTGAAGCGAGACATTCCCGAAGAGAGACGGGCCTGAAGAGATCCGTCGCCGCGGGCGTTTGGCGGCGGCTTTCCCCGGGAAACTCCTGGTAACGATGATCGGCTAGGATTGCGGCGCGTTCGCCTTAATCCGGGCGGAATGCCTGCCTATCCGGTTGGTTGAAGATCGTTTTTCGGTTACACCGGCGTGGTCGCACGGCAGGCGCCACGGCTATATTTCGCGCCCAGGACGGGGTTCATGGGCTGGCGGACACCGCACCACAGGGCGTCAGGGCAATATTCATGTCGGCACAGCGTATGACGCGCGGATATCTTCAAGTCCCGTCTCGAGAGGTCTCGTCTCGAGCCCGTGGGCTGATTCAGGCTGTCGTCCTCTTCGTGCTCGCGCTGCCGCTGGCCGGCTGCGGCACCGGCGCGCTTTGGGACAAGTTCACCGCCAAGGACGACACCTTCGTCGAGGAGCCCGCCGACAAGATCTACAATGAGGGCCTGTACCTCATGAACGAGAAGAAGGACATGAAGGCGGCGAACAAGAAGTTCGAAGAGGTCGACCGCCAGCATCCTTATTCCGACTGGGCCCGCAAATCGTTGCTGATGTCGGCCTACGCGTCCTACCAGGGCGGCGACTACGACAGCTGCATCGGCGCGGCCACCCGCTACGTCACGCTGCATCCCGGCAGCCCGGATGCGGCCTACGCGCAATATCTGATTGCCGCCTCGCATTACGACCAGATTCCGGACATCAGCCGCGACCAGACCCGCACCGAGAAGGCGATCGCCTCGCTGGAAGAGGTGGTGCGCAAATATCCGACCTCCGAATATGCGACCTCGGCCAAGGCCAAGATCGAAGGTGCGCGCGACCAGCTCGCCGGCAAGGAAATGAACGTCGGCCGCTATTACGCGCAGAAGCGCGACTACACGGCGGCGATCAACCGCTACAAGGCCGTGGTGACGCAGTACCAGACCACCCGCCATGTCGAGGAGGCGCTGTACCGCCTGACCGAGGCCTATATGGCGATCGGGATCGTCGGCGAGGCTCAGACGGCCGCCGCCGTGCTCGGGCATAATTTTCCTGACAGTCGCTGGTACAAGGACGCCTATAATCTTGTAAAATCAGGCGGTCTCGAACCGAGCGAGAATCAGGGGTCCTGGATTAGCAAGACCTTCAAGAAAATGGGTCTCGGCTAGGAAATAGAGTTCCATGCTGGCGCGTCTGTCGATCCGTGACATCGTCCTGATCGAACGGCTCGATATCGAATTCGCACCGGGCCTCGCGGTTTTGACCGGCGAGACCGGTGCGGGCAAATCCATCCTGCTCGATGCCTTTGCGTTGGCGCTCGGCGGGCGCGGCGATGCCGGCCTCGTGCGCCATGGCGCGGAGCAGGGGCAGGTCACTGCCGTATTCGATATCCCCAAGAATCACCCTGCAGCGAAGATCCTCGCGGAAAACGGGCTGGAGGATACCGGCGAGATGATTCTCCGCCGGGTTCAGCTCGCCGACGGCCGCACCCGCGCCTTCATCAACGACCAGGCGATCAGCGTGCAGACGCTGAAGGCGGTCGGTGCTGCCTTGGTCGAGATCCACGGCCAGCACGACGAGCGCGCGCTGGTCGATGCCGCCACCCACCGCCGCCTGCTCGACGCCTTCGCCGGTCTCGAAAAGGACGTCTCGGCGGTCGAGGCGCTCTGGGACGCCCGCCGCACCGCCAACACCGCGCTGGAGGAGCATCGCGCCGGCATGGAGCGCGCCGCGCGCGAAGCCGATTACCTCCGCCACGCCTCGGACGAATTGAAGCAGCTCGCGCCTAGGGACGGCGAGGAGACCTCGCTGGCTTCGAGGCGCACGACGATGATGCAGGGCGAGAAGATCGCCTCCGACTTGCGCGAGGCGCAGGAGGCGGTCGGCGGCCACCATTCGCCGGTCGCCTCGCTGTCGGCGGCCGTGCGTCGACTGGAGCGTCGCGGCGTCAACTCGCCGGCGCTGGTCGAACCCGCGGTGAGGGCGATCGACATCGCGATCAACGCGCTGGAGGAAGCCGACCAGCATCTCCAGGCGGCGCTTGCCGCGACCGATTTCGATCCCTCGGAGCTCGAACGCATCGAGGAGCGGCTGTTCGCGTTGCGTGCAGCGTCGCGCAAATATTCGACGCCGGTCGACGGGCTCGCAGCACTTGCTGCCAGATATGCCGCCGATGTCGTCCTGATCGATGCCGGCGCCTCACGGCTGAAAAAGCTGGAGCAGGCCGCGATCGAGGCCGATGCGCGCTATGCGGCGGCCGCCAAGAAGCTGTCGATGGCGCGACAGAAATCGGCGGAGAAGCTCAACAAGGCGGTCAATGCCGAGCTCGCGCCGCTCAAGCTCGACCGCGCCAAGTTCATGACCCAGATCCAGACCGACGAGGCAGCGCCAGGCCCCCAAGGCTTCGACCGCGTCGAGTTCTGGGTGCAGACCAACCCGGGCACCAAGCCAGGGCCGATGATGAAGGTCGCCTCCGGCGGCGAGCTGTCGCGCTTCCTGCTGGCGCTGAAGGTCGTGCTGTCCGACCGCGGCTCGGCGCCGACCTTGGTGTTCGACGAGATCGACACCGGCGTCGGCGGCGCGGTCGCGGACGCGATCGGCGGACGGCTGGCGCGGCTCGCCGGCAAGGTCCAGGTGATGGCCGTCACGCACGCCCCGCAGGTCGCCGCCCGTGCCGACCAGCATTTGCTGATCTCCAAGGACGCGCTGGACAAGGGCAAGCGCGTCGCCACCCGCGTCAATGCGCTCGCCGCCGACCACCGCCGCGAGGAGATCGCGCGGATGCTCGCCGGCGCCGAGATCACCGCCGAGGCGAGGGCTGCTGCGGACCGTCTGCTCAAGGCGGCGACGGCTTGATTTCGTGTCCCGGACGCGCGCAAGCGCCGGGGCCCTAAACGTTATGTCCGGGGTACGAAACTGTAACCGCCTTTACCCTCCCGCCCGCTCCATCGTATCCAAGCACTATGGCCAGAGCAGCAAAATCCAAACCAGCACCGCTTCGCGACGTCGCCGACCTCACCAAGGCGCAGGCCAAGGTCGAGCACATGCGGCTCGCGCTCGAGATCGAGGGGCATAACGAACGTTACTACCAGGAGGACGCGCCCACCGTCACCGATGCCGAGTATGACGCGCTACGCCAGCGCTTCAACGCGATCGAGAAGCGCTTCCCGGAATTCGTCAGCGCGGACTCGCCGTCGCAGAAAGTCGGTGCTGCACCGTCAGGCCGCTTCAAGAAGGTGCGGCATGCCGTCCCCATGCTGTCGCTCGACAACGCCTTTGCGGAAGAGGATCTACGCGACTTCGTCGGCCGCATCGTGCGCTTCCTGAAGCTCGACGACGACAGAATCGATTTCTCCGCCGAGCCGAAGATCGACGGCCTCTCGATGTCGCTGCGCTATGAGGGCGGTGAACTCGTCACCGCCGCGACACGCGGCGACGGCGCGGTCGGCGAGGACGTCACTGCGAATATCCGCACCCTCGAAGACGTGCCGCAAAAGCTGAAGGGACGCAACGTCCCCGATATCTGCGAGGTGCGCGGCGAGGTCTACATGACCAAGAAGGCCTTCCTCGCGCTCAACGAGCGGCAGAAGGCGGAAGGCAGCACCATCTTCGCCAATCCGCGCAACTCGGCCGCGGGCTCGCTCCGGCAGAAGGATCCGACCATCACCGCCTCGCGCCCCCTCGGCTTCTTCGCCTATGCCTGGGGTGAGATGAGCGCGATGCCGGAGAGCACGCAGAGCGGCATGATCGGCTGGTTCGAGCGCTGCGGCCTCAAGACCAACCCGCTGACGAAGCTCTGTCACTCCGTCGAGGAACTGCTGGCGTTTCATCGTGCGATCGAGGAGCAGCGCGCAAAGCTCGACTACGACATCGACGGGGTCGTCTACAAGGTCGATCGCATCGACTGGCAGGAACGGCTCGGCTTCGTCTCGCGCACGCCGCGCTGGGGCATCGCCCATAAATTCCCGGCCGAGCGCGCCACGACGGTGTTGCGCGACATCGAGATCCAGGTCGGCCGTACCGGCTCGTTCACGCCGGTGGGCAAGCTCGAACCGGTCGGCGTCGGCGGCGTGATCGTGCAGAACGTCACGCTGCACAACGAGGACTACATCAAGGGCATCGGCAACAAGGGCGAGGTGCTGCGCGAGGGCCGCGACATCAGGATCGGCGACACCGTTGTGATCCAGCGCGCCGGCGACGTCATCCCGCAGGTGGTCGACGTCGTCCTCGACAAGCGGCCGAAGGCTGCCAAGGAGTTCGAATTTCCGAAGAAGTGCCCGTGTCCCCTGCATACTGACGTCGTGCGAGGAGAGACGGCCGCTGGCGAAGAGGAAGCACGCGCTCGCTGCACCGGTGAGTTCGCCTGCCCCTATCAGAAGATTGAGCATTTGAAGCTGTTCGTGTCGCGCCGTGCGTTCGACATCGACGGTCTTGGCGAGAAGCAGCTCCAGTATTTCTTCGACGAGGGTTTTGTGAAGGAGCCAGCCGACATCTTCACGCTGGAAAAGCGCAATTCGAAACTCAAGCTGGAGGACATCGAGGGTTACGGCGCAACATCGGTGCGCAATTTGTTCGGCGCGATCGAGAGCCGTCGCAAGATCGCGCTGGAGCGCTTTATCTATGCGCTCGGCATGCGCCATATCGGCGAGACCACGGCGCTGGCCCTGGCCCGCGGCTACAGCTCCTGGGAGGCCTTTCATGATGCCAGCCTCAAGGTCGCCAAGGGCGACGAGGAGGCGATGGCCGAGATGGATGCGCTCGACCAGATCGGCGAGACCGTGATCAAGAGCATCGCCGATTATTTCGGCGAGAGCCACAATCGCGGCATCGTCGAGCGGCTGACCAGGGAGGTCGAGATCATCGACGCCGAGAAGCCGAAGAGCAACTCCGCCGTCGCCGGCAAGACCGTGGTGTTCACGGGCTCGCTGGAGAAGATGACGCGCGACGAGGCCAAGGCCACCGCTGAGCGGTTAGGCGCAAAAGTGTCCGGATCGGTGTCCAAGAAAACCGATTTCGTCGTCGCCGGCCCCGGCGCAGGTTCGAAGCTCGCGGAAGCGAACAAGCACGGCGTCAAGGTGCTGACCGAGGACGAGTGGCTGACGCTCATCGGGGAGTGACTCTTCCCTTCTCCCCTTGTGGGAGAAGGTGGCGCGTAGCGCCGGATGAGGGGTTCTATCCTCGAGTTCAAGCTTTGAGAGGGGACCCGTGCGGAGAGAGACCCCTCATCCGGCGCGCTACGCGCGCCACCTTCTCCCACAAGGGGAGAAGGAAGAAGGCCTCACCGGGCATGCCTCACATCATCCCGCTCTCTTGCTCTTCCGCCTGCCCGATCAGCGTCTCGCTCACGATGGCCTCGCGGCGGGGGACGACGAAAATCATCGTGCAGGCGCACAGCAGGGAGATCGCCAGCACCGCGGCGGTGAGCGGCAGCGTGGTCGCGGAATGGCCGCCGAGATAGGCGCCGAATTGCGACATCAACGCGCCGATGCCCTGCTGGAGGAAGCCCATCGCACCTGATGCGGTGCCGGCGGCCTCGGGACGGATGCTGATGGCGCCAGCCGCGGAGTTCGCCATCACGAAGGCATTGCCGACCATCACGATCATCTGCGTGCCGAACAGCCAGGCGGGTGCCTCGTTCCAGCCGGCGAAACTCCACAGCAGGTTCAACAGGCTGCCGCAAAGCTGGAGCGCGAGGCCGAACCAGATCAACTTCTCCAACGAGTGCCTGGGCGCGAAGCGCACGCAGAGCAGATTGCCGACGAGATAGGCAAAACCCGTCGTCGCGAACCACGCGCCGTATTCGGCGCTGGTCCTGCCCATCTGCGTCACCACGATATAGGGACCGCCGCCGGCGAAGGTGAAGATGATCTGCGAGGCCAGCACCTGGCACATCACATAGCCGACGAAGGCGCGGTTGCGGATCAGGATGCCGACATCGCCGCGAAAGCCGCTGCCGGCGGCGCGGTCTCGGCGCGTCTCGGGCAGCGCGAATGCGATGCCGACGGCGACGATGATCGCAGCGACGGTGATGGCGTAGAAGATCGCGCGCCAGCCGAACGCAGTCTCGATCAGGCCGCCGGTGAGCGGGGAGACCATCTGCCCGATCATCAGCGCCGCGACCACGAGGCTGATCATCGAGGCGACGCGATCGCGCTCGTAGATGTCGCGAATGATGGCGCGGCTCACCACCATGCCGGCGGCGCCGCCGAGCGCCTGGAAGAACCGCGCGGCGATCAGCTGCGGCAGCGTTTCCGCGAAGATGCAGGCGACGCTGGCGACCACCATCAGCGCCAGTCCTCCGAGCAGCACCGGGCGCCGCCCGAAACGATCCGACAGCGGTCCCATGATGAGTTGCGACAGCGCGATGCCGACCATGTAGAGCGACACCGTCATCTGCGCGACCGAGATGTCGCTGCCAAATGTCGTCGCCAGCACCGGCAGCGCCGGAACCAGCATGTAGAGCGAGATCGGCGCGATGCCGGTCATGACGACGAGCAACAGCAACACCACGCGCGAGGTCGCGAGGTTCTTCGCCGTTTCCGGCGGCTTGCTGATCATGCCGTGCATGCGCGTCCGTCTCGTCGAAATTCGAATCGGACTGTAGCGCGCCCGCGCAAGACGCATATCGGCGTTTCGGAATGCGGCTATACGGATTCCGGGACGGTTGTAGTGGCGGCGCGATGAGGATGGATTGGGCGCGCTGCTCGCGTCAAAAATTCGGTGTCATCGCCCGGCTTGACCGGGCGATCCAGTACGCCGCGGCATCTCCGCATACGTTTGCTGTCTCTGGAATACTGGATTCCCCGCCTTCGCGGGGAATGACAGCGGGGTGGAAATGAGCCTTGCGCAAATCGCGTGGTGCTATGCGTCGAGCCCGTGAAATGGCGAACTTACGCCTTCAACTCCGCCGTGGCCTGGTCCAGCCAGGCCTTCGTCGTCTCGTCCAGGGCCGGCCGCACCTCGGCCCTGACGCGGGCGTGATAGGCGTTGAGCCAGTCGAGCTCGTCCTTGCTGAGCATGCCGACATCGATCAGCCGGCGGTCGATCGGCGCCAGGGTCAGCGTCTCGAACGCGTTCATCGATTTCTCAGCGCCCTCGATGTCGGCTGCGACCACCAGTTCGAGGTTCTCGATGCGGATGCCGAAACCGTCGGTCTTGTAGTAGCCGGGCTCGTTGGACAGGATCATGCCGCGCTTCAGCGGCGTGGTGCCGAGCTTCGATATCCGCGCCGGTCCTTCATGCACCGAGAGATAGCTGCCGACGCCGTGGCCGGTGCCATGCTCGAAATCGACGCCGGCGGCCCAGAGATATTGCCGTGCGAGTGTGTCGAGTTGCGCGCCGGTGGCGCCGTCGGGAAAGATCGCCCGCGCGATCGCGATGTGGCCGCGCAGCACACGCGTGAAACGGTCGCGCATCTCGGCGGTCGGCTCGCCCACGGCCATGGTGCGGGTGACGTCGGTGGTGCCGTCTTCGTATTGTGCACCTGAATCGATCAGCAGCAGATCGCCGGGCACGATCCGCCGGTTGCTCTTGCGGGTGACGCGGTAGTGCACGATCGCGCCATTCGGGCCCGTGCCCGATATGGTCGGGAACGAGACGTCCTTGAGCGCGCCAGTGTCGCGCCGGAACGTCTCCAGCGCCTCGACCGCGTCGATCTCGGTGAGCTTGCCGCTTGCCGCCTCACGATCGATGAAGGCGAGGAAGCGCGCCAGCGCCACGGCGTCGCGGCGGTGCGCCGTTTGCGTGCCCTTGATCTCGGTCGTGTTCTTGACCGCCTTGAGCAGCGCGATCGGATCGCTGCCGCGCACCGGCTTGCCGCCGGCGCCGGTGATCAGCCGGCTGAGGGCATCGGCCGCGGTCGCATTGTCGAGCGCGATCGATCCACCGCTCTTGGCGAGCGCCATCAGCGTCGGCGCCATCGCATCGGGCTCGCGCACGTCGGCGGACTGCTCGAGATGGTCGCGGGTCAGATTGGAGAGCTTGCGGTGGTCGATGAAGATGGTGGGACGGCCGTCCTTCGGCACCAGCGCATAGGACAGCGGCAGCGGCGTATGCGCGACGTCGGCGCCGCGGATGTTGAAGGTCCAGGCCACGGCATGGCTGTCGGACAGCACCAACGCATCGACGCCGAGCTTGCCGATCTCGCTCCTGATCTGCGTCAGCTTCTCGGCTTCAGTCACGCCGGCATGTTGCATCCCGTGCACCGTGACCGGCGCAATCGGCGGCTGTGGTCGGTCTTGCCAGATCGCATCGATCGGATTGCTGTCGACGGCGACCAGCTCGGCACCGGCCTTGGTGCAGGCGGCGGACAAACGCTCGGCTGCCGCAAAAGTGTGCAGCCACGGATCAAATCCTAGGCGGTCGCCGGCCTTCAGGTGTGCCGATATCCAGCTTTCCGGCGGGGGATCGATCAGACATTCCACGGCCCAGGCCCTTGAATCGACCTGCTTGGCCGCCTGGATCGTGTAGCGGCCATCGACGAAGACCGCGGCCTCGTGCGTCAGCACCACCGCCAGTCCCGCCGAGCCGGTAAAACCGGTCAGCCAGGCCAGACGCTCTTCCGACGGCGGCACATACTCATTCTGCTGCTGGTCGGCGCGTGGAATCACGAAACCGGTCAGCTTGCGGCGGGCGAGTTCTTCACGGAGCGCGGCCAACCGGGCCGTCAACGCGACGCCGGCCTCGGGCTCTTCGAATGTCTGGAAGTGCGCTTCGAACATGGTGGATCACTTTAGGATCATGCGGATCAGTCCGCAATGTAGACGCATTTGAGGTCGTATCTGGCATGGACTGTGCTTGAACAAGTTCCATTCGAATTGAGTGGAGTACAGGATGCGGCAGTTGCGCTTCGTCCAGATAACAGGGAAATTCGAGCAAGTTGTTCATCTCAACGACGAGGGGACACTCGATGCCAGCGTTCACGTTTGAGAAGATTACGCCGCCGGTGCGCCGCGCCCCGGCTGCGGCAACACCGAAGAAACCGCGCGGCCTCATCAACCAGATGATCGACCGTTTCGCCGAACGCCGCGCGAGGCGGGCCTCGCAGGCCGAGCGCGCGATGCGCCCGGACGAGAAGGCCGCAAAGTAGCGGCATCTACGGCAGCACCCGTACTCACCCCATCTTCCGCAGCAACAGGCTGCTCCACCCCTCGATCCGCAAGTGCTTCAGAGGCACAAGGCCGCGCGCGCGGTAGGCGGCGATCACGGCGGGGACCTGGGGCGTCAACAGGCCGGAGAGGATGACGCGCCCTCCGGTCGCGAGGTGCCGCGTCAACGGGCCCGCCAACTGCCGTAACGGATTGGCCAGGATGTTGGCCAGCACCAGGTCGAACGGGCCGCTTCTGCCAAAATCAGCCGCCGCGAATCCGGTGGCGCGGATCACTCGCACATGGTGACCAACCTCGTTCAACAAGGCGTTCTCGGCTGCCACCTTGACCGAGGCCGGGTCGATGTCGGAGGCCAGCACCGCGCGATGCAGCGCCTTTGCCGCCGCTATCCCCAGCACGCCGGTCCCGGTGCCGAGGTCGAGCACGCGGCCGGGCCGGGTGCTTTTCAGGACATGGTCAAGCAGGAGTAAACAGCCGCGTGTGGTGCCGTGATGGCCGGTGCCGAAGGCGAGAGCCGCCTCGATCTCGATGGCGAGCTTGTTTGCCGCCACGCGGTCGCGGTCATGGCTGCCGTGGACGACGAAGCGCCCGGCCGGCACCGGGACGAGATCTTCCAGGCTCGACCTGACCCAGTCCCTGGCTTCGACAGTGTCGAAGGCGAGCGTGTCCGCGATCTCATTTCCTGCTGATGTTGCAACGAGTTCGTGCAGCCATGCCCGGTCCGGCGCGTTCGCGAAATGCAGCGCGACGTCCCATTGTCCGTTCGGTTGCTCGAAGGCGACGACGGCCGCATCCTCCTCGAAGAACATTTCGGTGAGGACGTCGACAATGCGCCTGGCGGCGATCTCGCTGCCGATCGAAAAACTGGCGCGATGGGTGGGGGAAGGCTGCATTCTTAGGGTTCCGTCCGGTTCAATTTTTGGAACTTTTGTTCCGGATTTTTCTCATAACTTGCATCTAAGAGATTAACCCGACCGCAGGTTGTACCCCGTACATCTCCGGGTGTTGGGCAACCCACACAGCTTGAAATAGAATAGGAGGCGAAACTTGAAGCGCATGATTTTGAAGTTCTGGACCGACGATTCAGGTGCAACCGCAATCGAATACGGTCTGATCGCAGCCGGCATCGCGCTGGCGATCATCACCGTGGTGAACGGCCTCGGTACCACGATGAACGAGAAGTTCACCTCGATTAGCACCTCCTTGAAGTAATTTCCGCCTTCCATCTCCCGGCGGGGCCATTTCTCCATACGACTGCTTTCGAGCCGCGCCCGTCGGGGGGAATTGCCCCCCGGCGGGCGGAAGTCGTTTTTGGGATTGGCTTTCACAGAATGCCCACAGGCTTTCCGGTGGTTTTTCCGGACTTTGTCCACGGATTATCCCGGCGCTCATCCCCGGATTTTCCACCGACTCGAACCAGGCTTGGAGAGGCGTCACCCACCGCTCTTTCACAGCTCTGCCAACAGCCTTGTCCACAGCCCATCCACAGGCTCATCCACGGCTTCCGAACAGGCTGCGGTGATCCCTCAAAATCGCCTGAGCGGCGTTATGGCCGGGGGCGCCGGTGACGCCGCCGCCGGGATGGGCGCCGGAGCCGCAGTGATAGAGGCCCCTCACGGGTCCGCGATAATCGGCATGGCCCAGCATCGGCCGGGCCGAAAACAGCTGGTTCAGCGTCAGCGCGCCGTGGAAGATGTCGCCGCCGAGCAGGCCGAACTGCCGTTCGAGATCGAGCGGTGACAGGATCTGGCGGCCGAGCACGCTGGTCGCAAAACCCGGCGCGTATTTGTCCACCGTCGCGATCATGAGGTCGGCAACTTCTTCACGATGGTCGTCCCACGACTTTCCATCGGGAAGCTCCGGCGCCACGTGCTGGCAGAACAGGCTCGCGACATGTTGTCCTGCGGGCGCGAGCGTGTCGTCGAGCGTCGAGGGGATCAGCATTTCCACGACCGGCTCTCGGCTCCAGCCGTGCGCCCGGGCATCGAGAAAGGCGCGGTCCATGTAGCCGAGATCAGGCGCCAGGATGATGCCGGAGGTGAGATGATCGCCGTCGCCCGGCAGCGCCGTGAACGAGGGCAGGCGGTCCAGCGCCACGTTCATGCGGAAGGTGCCGGAGCCGTTCCTCCAGTGCCGGATGCGGTCGAGGAAGGTTTGGGGAAGCGCATCGGCGGCGACCAGCCGCGTATAGAGCAGCTTCGGATTGACGTTGGCTGCGACATATTTCGCGCGGATGGTCGTGCCGTTCTCCAGCGCCACGCCGACCGCGCGGTCGCGCTCGACGATAACCTCGCGCACGCCCGCGTCGGTGTCGATCACGACGCCGCGGTCGCGTGCGGCGCGTGCCATGGCCTGGGTGATCGCGCCCATGCCGCCGATGGCGTGACCCCAGACGCCCTTCTTGCCGTTCACCTCGCCGAAGGCGTGATGCAGCATCACATAGGCCGAGCCCGCGGCGTAGGGGCTGGCATAATTGCCGACGATGGCATCGAAGCCGAATAGCGCCTTGACCAGATCATGCTCGAAACGTTCGTCCAGCATCTCGCCGGCCGAGCGGGTGAAGAGATCGAGCAGGCTGCGGCTCTGCTCCAGCGACAACCCGCGCAGGATATTGGCGCTCTGGAATGCGTTCACGGCCTCGCGGATCGAGGCCGTGCCGAAACCATCGAGCAGGTTTGGCGGCGCGCGCAGCACGAATTGCCGGAGCACGTCGGCGATATCTTCCAGCTCGCGCGAAAACCCGTCGAGCGCGTTTGCGTCATGCGCGCTCAGCCGTGCGACGGATGCCTGCGTCCGCCCCTCGCCTGTGAGGAGATAGCTGCCGTCGGGAGCGGGCAGAAAATTCTGCGCGCGCCGTTCGACGATCCGCAGGCCCTGTTCGGCCAGCTTCAAGTCGCGGACCACTTGCGGATTGAGCAGGCTCACGGTGTAGGCCGCGACCGAATTCCGGAAGCCCGGATGAAACTCCTCCGTGACCGCGGCCCCGCCGACCACCTTGCGGCGCTCGACCACGCGCACGCGCAAGCCGGCCATCGCGAGATAGGCCGCGCAGGTGAGGCCGTTATGGCCAGCGCCGATGATGATGACGTCGGTTTCGATCATGAAGGGTGCAAGCTGTTCCACGGTCATTCCGGGACGGTCTGAGCGACCCGGTTCGGAATGACATCTGTATATGAAGCATTCCCCGCTGCAACATCACGAGACCCTTTATTGCCCGTTCATGCGCCTTGTGCTCCATTGCGCGCGCCCGGCGCCCGCCGGAATTATGCCGGAGCTTCCATGGATTCGATCGTGCAACCCGCCGCCACGGAGCAGCCGTCCTCGTCACGCAACCGGCTGCTGCTGACGGTCTACACCGCGGCGATCTTCGTCAGCGCGCTGTTGCTGTTCTCGGTGCAGCCGCTGTTCACCAAGATGGTCCTGCCGCGGCTCGGCGGCTCGCCGGCGGTGTGGTCGGTGGCGATGGTGTTCTTCCAGTCCCTGCTGCTGGCGGGCTACGCCTATGCGCATCTCCTGATGCAGGTGAGGAACCGCATCGTTCCGGTGGTGGTGCATCTCCTGCTGCTGATCACGGCGTTCGTCACGTTGCCGCTCGGCATCGCCTCCGCCTATGGCGATCCGCCCGCTTCGGGCTACGCGGTCTGGCTGCTCGGCCTGTTCGTGATCTCGATCGGGCTGCCGTTCTTCGCGCTCGCCGCCAACAATCCGTTGCTGCAGGCCTGGTTTGTCCGCACCGGGCATCCTGCCGGACATGATCCCTATTTCCTCTACGCGTCCTCCAACATCGGCAGCTTCTTGGCCCTGCTGTCCTATCCGTTCCTGCTGGAGCCGATATTCACGCTGCACACGCAGAACCGGCTCTGGACCGGCGGTTACGGCATTCTGATCGTCCTGATCGCCGCATGCGGCGTGCTGCTGTTGCGCTCGCCGAAGCTGGCCGTGGTCGATGCACGAACCGAGGATTTGAATGCGCCGCCGCCCGGTTTCATGACGCGGCTGCGCTGGATATTCCTCGCCGGAGTGCCGTCCGGCCTGCTCATCGCCGTCACCGCGCACATCTCGACCGACGTTGCGGCCGCGCCGCTGCTGTGGGTGCTGCCGCTGTCGCTGTACCTCTTGACCTGGGTGGTGGTGTTCCAGTCGCGGCCGCTGCTGCCGCACAAATGGATGCTGATGCTGCAGCCGGTCGCGATCGCGGGCATCGTCTTCCTGCTGGCGTTCGGCGGCGAACAGAACCTGCTGCTGACGCTCGGCGGCCATCAATTGTGCTTCTTCGTCATCGCCATGGCCTGCCACGGCGAATTGGCGCGGACCCGGCCAGGCGCCAGATATCTCACCGGATTCTATGTCGCGCTGTCGTTCGGCGGCATGGTCGGCGGCCTGTTCGCAGGGCTCGTCGCGCCGTTCACATTCTCCTGGATCGCCGAATATCCGATCCTGGTTGCGCTTGCCGCGCTGTGCCGGCCGCCCGCGAACGAGCGGTTGCCCGGCATCGTCAAATGGTACTGGCTGGCGCTTGCCGCGCTGGTCGTCGTGCTCGTTGCGCCCTTTGCCACGACGGGCGCCCTGTCGAGCTGGTTCGAGGATCACCGCGTCTGGCTGGCCGGCGGCGTCGGCGTGCTCGCCGCGCTGCTGGCGCTGGCGGTCAACGCCGGCCGCTGGAAGATATTCGCCACCGTCGCGCTCGCGCTGGCGTTGATCCGGGTTTATCCGGCGGACGAAGGCCGCGTCACCACGGTGCGCAGCTTCTTCGGCGTGCACAAGATCGTGGTGACGCCCGGCGGCTATTTTCACGTGCTGATGCACGGCACCACGATCCACGGCGCCGAGCGCTTCCTCAACAATGACGGCACGCCGGTCACCGGCCGGCCCGAGCCGATCACCTACTATCACAAGGATGGCGGCATCGGTCAGGCCGTCAGCGCGATCCGGGAACGCAAGGGCGCTCCGTTGAAGGTCGCGGCGATCGGCGTCGGATCGGGCACGCTCGCCTGTGCCGCCGAGCCAAACGAGAGCTGGACATTCTTCGAGATCGACCAGTCCATGGTCGACGCGGCAAGCGATCCGAAGAATTTCCGCTACATCTCGAGCTGCATGCCGGGCCTGAAGCCGGTGATCGGCGATGCCCGCCTCACCTTCGCGAAGGAGCCGGACGGCGCCTATGATCTCATCATCGTCGACGCCTATTCGTCCGATGCGATCCCGATCCATCTTGCGACCGAAGAAGCGATGAAGATCTACAAGGACAAGCTCGCTCCGCACGGCGCGGTGGTGATGCACGTCTCCAACCGCCACCTCGATCTCGAGACCGTCGTGGTCGGCATCGCCGATGCCAACGATCTCAAGAGCTGGGTCTACAACGAGGATTCGGGTCGCGATGGTGACTACATCTTCTCGACCGACGTCGTGATATCCGCCCGCGAGGATGCCGACGTCGGCAGGCTCGCATCGTCGAATTCATGGGAGCAGACCGAAGCCGACGACAGGGTGCGGGTCTGGACCGACGATTACTCCAACATTTTGGGCGCGCTGTACCGGCGCTTGCGGGACGGGGAGTAGGGACAGTTCGTAGCAGAAAGCCTGCGGCTCGACCTCACGGCTCCACCGCTGTCCCCGCGGGCAACGTAATTCCCTTCTCGCCCGCGACCTGTCGCAGCAAATCGGGCCTATCGGAGATGATCCCGTCGACGCCGATCTCGATCATGCGCGCCATGTCCTCAGATTTGTTGACCGTCCAGACCACAACCCGCAGCCCGAGGGCATGGGCCTCGGCAATCAGCGCCGCGGTCACATCGCCGAAATAGGGTGACCAGACCGCGCCGCCCGCAGCCTTGATGGTTTGGGGCAGCGACCCGCCATGATCGGCCGGGCTGAACCCCGCCGTCCAGTTGGTCGCCTTGTCCAGCGCCACCGTCTGGCTCGAGCCGCGCTGGAGCGTCAGGTACACCGTCGGCATCTTCGGTGCCTGCTGCTGGACGAGCAACAGAGTCCGCCAGTCGAACGACTGGATCATGACGCGGTCGGAGAACTTTTCGGCCTCGATCAGGGCGAGCAGTCTGGTGACGAAAGCTTGCGGATCGAGCGTCTCGTCCGGATGGTTCGGATCGATCTTGGTCTCGATGTTGAAGCGCACGCGCGTATTGCCGGATTTGCGCACCAGCGCGAACAGCTCGCTCAAGGTCGGAATGCGGGTCCCGGGCATGGCGCGCTGGTCGGGGAATTGCTTTGCGTAAGGGGTGTCCGGCCGGATCCGGCCGACGTCATAGGTCCTGACGTCGGCGAGCCGCAGTTTCACGAACGGCGTGCCGGGGGCCGCGACGTAAGAGCCGCTCGCATCCCGCGTGATATCAGGATTGAGCCCGCGCTCATGCGACACGACGACTTCTCCGTCGGCGGTGATGCCGACGTCGAGCTCCAGCGTGTCCACGCCCATCGACAGCGCATTGGCGAAGGCCGGAAGCGAGTTTTCCGGCAACAGCGCCCGCCCGCCGCGATGGGCCTCGAGGTCGAAAGCCGAATCAAATCCCATGGCCGGTCCCGCAATGAGAAGTGACAGTACGGTCAAGATCGTCGCAGCACGTGACGGCATGGCGGCTCATGGGGCAAGGGGAAAGGGGCGATATTTCAACGCGTTTCGGCGCGTCCGGCCGATTGTATCGGTTTTCGTGGCTGTTGAAACCTTGGGCGGTGGCTTGGGTTGCGGCCGGCGCGGGGGTATGTACTCATAGTCGGTGCCCTGGAATCCCGCCCGTGCAGCAGCAACGCGATCATCGAATTATCCGCAGCCGGCATTTTCGCCGGATGCAGCGCCGGCATTTCATCATCTTCGACGTTTTGCCCTTCGTCGGCACGCTGCTGGCGCTGGTCCTTCTGTTCTACCGCCCGATCGGCACGATGGAGCTTGGCCTGTTCGTCGGCTTCTGGCTGGTCACCGGGCTCGGCCTTACCGTCGGCTATCACCGGCTCTTCACCCACCGCGCCTTCGCGACCTCCACCGTGATGAGTGCGATCCTGGTCGTGATGGGATCGATGGCCGGCCGCGGTCCCATGCTGTCCTGGGCGGCAATGCACCGCCGGCACCACGAATTGTCCGATCACGACGGCGATCTGCATTCGCCGCGGCTGCACGGCGACGGCCCATTCGGCCGCCTGCGCGGCTTCCTCCACGCGCATTTGACCTGGATGATCGAGCACGATTATCCCAACGTTGCGCACTATGTCCCGGATCTGATGGCGGATCGCAGGCTCGTTGCCGTCAACAGCTACTATTACACCTGGGTCGGTCTCGGCCTGGTGCTGCCGGCCGCGATCGGCGGCCTCGCCACGATGAGCCTGTGGGGCGCACTGACCGGCCTGCTCTGGGGCGGCGTGGTCCGCATGTTCGTGGTCGAGCAGACCATGTCCGCCATCAATTCCGTGATGCATAGTTTTGGCGCGCAGCCCTTCGTCACCCGCGACGACAACAGCCGCAATCTCGGCGTGATGGCCTGGCTTGCCTGGGGCGAGGGCTGGCACAACAACCACCATGCCTTTCCCTATTCCGCGGCCTTCGGCCTGCGCTGGTTCGAGTTCGATCCGGGCTTTATTTTCATCAGGGCGCTGGAGGCGCTGGGACTGGCCTGGGACGTCAAGGTGCCGAGCGAGGAGAAGATTGCGCGACGCATGCTACGGCAGCCGGGCGACGCTGCGCCCGACCTCGAAACGGGCTGAGCATCATCCGCCGGCTCACGCCGGCGATGGCGCAGCTTTGAACCGATGCTGTTCAACGACTATCCCTTTCTCCTGGTCTTTCTGCCCGCGGCGCTGCTGATCTATCGCTTGGCCGATCCCTATCCGGGCTTGCGTATCAGCGTGCAGGTCGCGCTGTCGCTCGCCTTCTATGCCTGGGGCAGCCCGTCCTTCATCCTGCTCCTGATCGGCTCGATCACGATCAACTGGCTCGCTTCGGTCGCCTATGGGCGCGTGAAGTGGCCGTCGGTGCTGACGCTGGTGATCGGGCTCGATCTCGCGGTGCTGGCGCTGTTCAAATACGCCAACTTCCTTCTCGCCAATCTCGGCCTCGTCCTCGGTACGACGCTGCCGGTGCTCGATGTCGGGTTGCCGCTCGGCATCTCCTTCTTCACCTTCCATCACATCATGTATCTGGTCGACCTGAAGCGCGGCAGGGCTCCGCTCTATACGCTCGACCGCTACGCGCTCTACATCGCCTTCTTCCCGCAGGCGATCGCGGGCCCCTTGGCGCGCTGGTCGGAGGTGATGCATCAGTTCGGCAGGCAGGTCTATGTTCCGGGCTGGCAGCGCCAGTTCTGTGTGGCGACCTGCTTCATCGCGATCGGCCTGTTCGAAAAAATCGTGATCGCCGACGGCCTTGCGCATCTGCTTGATCCCATCTACGCGCAGGCAGCGAACGGGCCACTTCCGAGCGGCGATGCGTGGCTCGCCTTCTGCTTCTCCTTCCAGATCCTGTTCGATTTCTCCGGCTATTCCGACATTGCGATCGGCCTCGGCCTGCTGTTCGGCGTGCAGCTGCCGTACAATTTCTATGCGCCGCTGCGCTCGACCAACATCCAGGATTTCTGGCAGCGCTGGCACATCACCCTCATGCTGTTTTTGCGCGACTACGTCTTCTATCCGACCGTCAATCTGCGCCTGCTGCCGCGGCGCTGGCTGCCGGTCCAGTTCTTCGGCGCGATGATGATCACGATGGCGCTGTGTGGCCTCTGGCACGGCGCGAGCTGGACCTTCGTGCTGTGGGGCGTGCTGCACGGGCTTGCGCTGGTCGCCTGCACGCTGTGGCGTCGCTATGGCCCGGAGTTCCCGTCATGGCTCGGCTGGGCGCTCACCGTATTGTTCGTGCTCGCGACCGGCGTGATCTTTCGTGCGGGATCGGTGGAGGCGGCCTGGCATGTCTTCGCCGGACTGGTTTCGCCGCTGCCGCTCGAGCGCGGAAAGCATTTGTGGCCGCTGATCGCAGCGCCGCTGTTCGCCTTCCTGTTGCCGGCGAGCCAGGACATCGTGGCGGTGCTCACGCGCCGTCCCAATCCGTGGCTCGCGGGTCTGCTCGGTCTTGGGCTGTTCGCATTGCTGCTTCACATGGGTGGTCGGGATCTGCATGACTTCGTCTACTTCAAGTTCTGAGACTGATCCCGGCTGGGGGCGGAGCTTGCTCGCGTGTCTGGGCACGTTGATGGCCGCTGCGCTGCTGGTGCTCGCACTGATGGTGGCGGTCGATCCCTATGACAGCGGCAAGCTCGGCCTGCTCGGTATCGACGGCGTCGACAATCGTCTGACCCAGATCACGGCCGCGAGCCGCGCGCGGAATCCGGATTTCAATGCCGCGATCCTGGGCAATTCGACGGCGCAGATGATCGAGCCGACGGAGTTGTCGCGGGCGACCGGCCTGCGCTTCGTACAGCTCTACATAACCGGTGCGTTTCCCCGCCAGGAGCTCGCGGTGCTGGACTTCTTCCTGCGGAATCACCGGGAGGTCGGCGCACTGGTGATCGTGACCGACCCCGGCTGGTGCACGCATGCACGGGCGAAGGAGGAGGGCGGCGTCCCGTTTCCCGACTGGCTCTATGACAGAAGCGTCGTCACCTACGCTGCGCGTCTGATCTCATGGCAGGCCATCGAGCACGCTTTTCAACGCATCAGGATCGGCCTTGGCCGGCGACCGCGGATGAACCCTGACGGCTTTGTCAGCTACGAGGACATCTGGCCGCCGGGCCAATTCAAGGAAGTCGGCTGGCCCAGGGATCCGGCGCCGCCCTTATCCGCCGAGATGCGGTCGACATTTCCCGAGATCGCTGCGCTGGCAGATATCGTCAGGACATTGCCGGCCGATGTGCCGGTCGTGATCATCGTTCCGCCGACCTTCGCAACGACTGTGCCGATATCAGGCACGGAAGCCGCCCTGGAGCGGAGCGCCTGCGACGCCGCGCTGAAGAAAGTGGTCGCGGGCCGACCGCGCAGCAATTTCATCAGCTACCGCGTTGACAACGATCTCACGCGCGACCACGCCAATTTTGCCGACTTCATCCATTATCGCCCAATTCTCGCGCGCAAGATCGAGAAAGGGATCGCTGCGAGCCTGCGCGACGGGGAGAGCGCGAAGATCGATTTCTGAATCGTCTCAGCCGAGCTGCTCAAAACCGCCATCGAGCCAGAGCTTACGCGCCAGCTTGCGCTGGATCTTGCCGCTGGTGGTCTTCGGCAGGGTGCCGGGCCGGATCAGCGCGATGTGGCGCGCGGAGAGTTCGTGGTTGTCGGCGACGGCCTCGCGAATCCGGCCCTTGATCGCTTCGGGGTCGATCGCGTGACGCGCGGTGCGCTCGATTTCCTGGACGATGACGAGTGCCTCTTCGCCGGTCTCGTCCGGCACCGAGAACGCCGCCCCGCAATTTTCGCGCAAAGCTCCATCGAGCGACTGCACGGTGCGCTCGACGTCCTGGGGATAATGGTTGATGCCGCGGACGATGATGAGGTCCTTGATCCGGCCCGTGACGAACAATTCGCCGGTCACGTCGAGGAAGCCGAGGTCGCCGGTGCGCAGCCACGCCCCGTCTTCGCCGGTAATCTGCGCATTGAGCCCCTCGCGCGTCGCCTCGTCGTTGCGCCAATAGGCGCGGGCAATATTGGCGCCGTTCACCCATATCTCACCGACGCGGTCGGCGGGCAGGCGTGTGTGGTTGTCCGCGTCAACGATGGCGATCCGTTCGCCGGTGAGCGCGCGGCCGCAGCCGACCGCGATCTGCGTATCTTCGGCGCTGGAAGGCTCTTCCGCCGCATGCGCCTGCAGCGCCGTGCGGCTCAGGCTGCGTGTGACATGACCGCCGCCACGACGTCCGCCGGAAATCAGGAGCGTCGCTTCCGCCATGCCATAGGCGGGATACATCGCGCGCGGGTCGAAGCCGTGCGGCGCAAATGTCTGAATGAACCGCTGGATGGTTTCCGCATGCACCGGCTCTGCGCCGTTCAGCGCGATCCTGAGCGAGGATAGGTCGATGCCCTCGATCTGGTCGGCGCGATAGCGGCTGACGCAGAGATCGAAACCGAAATTCGGGCTGCACGCCACTTCCGCGCGATAGTGCGAGATCGTGCGCAGCCAGCCGAGCGGCCGCTGCATGAACGCATTCGGTGCCATCAGCACGCAGGTCGCCCCAACATAGAGCGCCTGCAGTGCGTTCAGGATCAGCCCCATGTCGTGATAGAGCGGCACCCAATTGACGTAAGTCGATTGCCGGGTGTTGCCGAGCGCGAGCCGGATCATCTCGAGATTGGCGAGCAGATTGGCGTGGCTCACCATCACGCCTTTGGGTGCGGACGTCGAGCCGGAGGTGTATTGCAGGAAGGCGATGTCGTCCGGCGCCGGCTCGGGTAGTTCGATTGTCTCACCGTCGGCCGCGGCGAGATCGACCTCGATCCAGCGAATGTGCGCTTGCTCGAAGCGTGTCCGCAGATCACCACGGAGCAAGACGGCCGAATTGGTTAGCGCCACCGCCGGCGTGCAATTGGCGAGGATCGCGGCGCTGGCATCGCGCGCGCTGTTTCGCCGCGGCATCATCATCGGCACGGCGATGATGCCGGCCATCAGACAGCCGAAGAATGCCACCATGAATTCGATGCCGGGCGGAAACACCAGGATGGCGCGCTCGCCGGGACGCGCGTTCGCGGTCAGTCGTGACGCGAGCGCGCCCGTGGCATCGTGCAGCTGTCGAAAGCTGAGGACAGCTTCCTCCGCCCCGCGATCGGAGACGAAGACATAGGCGCGGTCGTCGGCCTGCTCCGCCGCACGCCGGGCCAGCAGTGCCACGAGCGAGCGGAAGGTTTCCATGGGTTGCGCCGGCTTCAGCCGCCCTCAGGCGGCGGGGCGGAGTGCGCGCCTGTCGGCGAGAAATCGCGACAGCGCCTCAACGGTCGGATGGTCGTAGAAGTCGTCCGTCGACAGTTCGAGGTCGAGTTTCTCCTCGAGTTCCATCATCAGGTAGACCAGCATCGCCGAATCGAGGCCGAGGCGGCTGAATTTCGTGCCGATGTCGACGCGGTCGCTCGAGACTCGCAGGATATTTGCCAGGGCGGTAACGCAGAAATCCGAAATCTGCTCGCGTGTCATGTCATGTCCCAGAAACAATGGGAACGACAATAAGGGCGACCCCCTGGTTGTCAATTTGGCCGGAACGCCACTGCGTTGAAGGTTGTGGACTGTTGCTTCCTTGCGTCTGCCGGTGCCCAATCCGTGCACAGGCTGGCGCTATTCCTCCGGTCGACTGCCGCAAGCGCCCGCCGCGGCAGCGGCTTTCTGATTCGCTGGCGCGGCAACGCCGCGTTCAGATTGGGTCAGTTCTGGTAATAATAGCCACGCGGTTGGTAAACCTGCCGGGGCTGCGGCTGATAATAGGTGCCGTTGCCCTGATTGTAATATTGCTGCGGCTGCTGCTGATAGACCTGCGCGTCATAGAGCGGGCGGCTGCCGCGCGGCGCCGGGTAGCGCGCGCCGGTGTCGCTGCCGTCGGCCGGATAGATGTAGTTGTCATCCTGCGGCATGTAGCGGCGGGCAGGTGCGGCCTGAGGCGTCAGGTTCACGGGATCGCCTGATGTGGCGTACTGCTCTTCGGCGGGCTGCGGCGCGCGGGCCACTGCCGTGGGGTTGCGGCCACGCGGATTGCGCGCCAGCGCCACCTGCGCCGAGCCGGTCAGCGTCACCGTGGTGTTGAGCACGCCCTGCTGCTGCACCAGCGCGTAGAGCGTCGTGGCATTCTGGCGCGACAGCCGCACGCAGCCATGCGAGGCGGGCGTGCCGAGCCGGCCGACCGAGTCGGTGCCGTGGATGGCGTGCCCGACCTTGGTGAAGAAGATCGCGTGCGGCATCGGCGCGTCGTCGAATTCCTTGGAGTAGTGATCCTCTTCCATGCGGAAGGTGCGGAACGCGCCGTTCGGCGTCTCCCGCGAGGGGATGCCTGTCGACACCGGCCAGTGGTAGCGCGCGACGCCGTCGACAGCGACGGTCATCTGCTGATTGTCCTTGTCGACGGTGATCTCGACCTTGGCCTGCGCGGTGCCCGCGCTCAAAAGCATCAGGGAGGTGAAAGCAATAAAAAACGAACGCATCTGACTTGTGGCCTCCGGCCTGTTCACACTAGGCGCCGCGGCTCTCCGTCCCCCGGCGTGCACTATGCCTGCAATCCGGCTTTCGTTCCAGCGGCCTGCAAAGCTAACCTTATTGCCATCGTTAACGGGACGGCCGGCGTAAGCAAGGCCGCTTTGTGCCGCAAAGCCAGCGGCGGCGCTGACATTTTCGCGAGCAGGAGATGCGTTCATAATGCCGACAATTCATCAGAATGGCGCAACCATCCGGGGCGCAACCATTTGGCCGCATCGGCGTTGATGATCGCTGCCTCGACCGGCGGCTTCCGCCGCCGGTTTTACCTTTGGGAATGAAGATGAACAAAGTTTGCGTCGCCGCCGCTTCTCGGCCGGCCGGTCTGCCTTTCCGTCTGCTCTTCGCTGGCGCCGCCGTTCTGGCCGCGCTGGCCTGCATCCCACAGCCTGGCCATGCCCAAGGCATCGTTCGGGGCGCCCAGGAAGGTTCTTATGAAGGCAACCGGATAGCCGGCCCCGTCGGCGGCGTGGTGGGTGGCGCGGTCGGCGCCGGTGTCGGCGGTGCCGTCGGCGCGGTCGAGGGGGTGTTCGGCATTCCCCATCGCGGCCACCGCCGCTGCCGCGGCTATTACGACGGATACAACCGCTTCCACGGCTATCGGTAACCCCTGGCGATTCCGGGGCGCGCGCGTGCCCCCGGAATGACGGCCGGGCTCAGTTCTTCAACCGATATCCCGTGCGGAAAATCCACCAGATCGCGACCAGGCAGATCACCAGGAACGCCGTCGTCATGCCGATGCTGACGGCCATGCTGACGTCCGCGATCTCGTAGAAGCTCCAGCGGAAGCCGGAGATCAGATAGACGACCGGATTGAGCAGCGCCACCGTGCGCCAGGCGGGCGGCAGCATGTCGATGGAATAGAAGCTGCCGCCGAGGAAGGTCAGCGGCGTCACCACCAGCATCGGGATCATCTGCAGCTTTTCGAACCCGTCGGCCCAGATGCCGATGATGAAGCCGAACAGGCTGAACGTCACCGCCGTCAGCACCAGGAAGGCCAACATCCAGACCGGATGGTGGATGTGCAGCGGCACGAACAGGCCGGCCGTGGCGAGGATGATCAGGCCGAGGATGATCGATTTGGTCGCGGCCGCGCCGACATAGCCGAGCACGATCTCGAAATAGGAGATCGGCGCCGACAGGATCTCGTAGATCGTGCCGGTGAATTTCGGGAAGTAGATGCCGAACGAGGCGTTGGCGATGCTCTGCGTCAGCACCGAGAGCATGATCAGGCCCGGCACGATGAAGGTGCCGTAGCTGACGCCCTCGACCTGGCTGATGCGCGAGCCGATCGCTGCGCCGAACACCACGAAATACAGCGAGGTCGAGACCACCGGCGACACGATGCTTTGCAGCAGCGTGCGCCAGGTGCGCGCCATTTCGAACAGATAGATGGCGCGGACAGCGCGGTAGTTCATGACGCCCTCACGAGATCGACGAAGATGTCCTCGAGCGACGATTGCGTCGTGTCGAGATCGTTGAAACGGATGCCGGCGGTGCGGAGGTCGCCGAGCAGGCTGGTGATGCCGGTGCGCTCGCCCTTGGTGTCGTAGTCGTAGACCAGCGTCGCGCCGCCGTCGCAGAGGTCGAGCTCGTAATGCCTGAGGCTCTCCGGCAGCGCATCGAGCTTGCCCTGCAGATGCAGCGTCAGCCGCTTCTTGCCGAGCTTCTGCATCAAAGTGGCCTTGTCCTCGACCAGCACGATCTCGCCCTTGTTGATGACGCCGATGCGGTCGGCCATCTCCTCGGCTTCCTCGATGTAATGCGTGGTCAGGATGATGGTGACGCCGGATTGCTGGAGCGTGCGCACCACTTCCCACATGCCCTTGCGCAGCTCGACGTCGACGCCGGCGGTCGGCTCGTCCAGGAACAGGATCTGCGGCTCGTGCGACAGCGCTTTGGCGATCATCACGCGGCGCTTCATGCCGCCGGAGAGCGTGATGATCTTGCTGTCCTTCTTGTCCCACAGCGAGAGGTCCTTCAGCACCTTCTCGATATGATCGGGATTCTTCGGCTTGCCGAACAGCCCGCGGGAGAAGCTCACGGTCGCCCACACGCTCTCGAAGGCATCGGTGTGCAATTCCTGCGGCACCAGTCCGATCAGCGAGCGCGCCTTGCGATAGGAGGTCTGGATGTTCTCGCCGCCGACGAGGACCTTGCCTTCGCTCGGATTGGCAATGCCGCAGATGATCGAGATCAGCGTGGTCTTGCCGGCGCCGTTGGGGCCGAGCAACGCGAAGATCTCGCCGCGCTTGATGTCGAGATTGACGTTGTTGAGCGCCTTGAAGCCGGACCCATAGGTTTTCGACAAATTGGCGACGGAAATGATGGAGAACATGATGGCCGCAAGTCTGAGGGGGCGAAGGCTGGGGAGGGGAGGCTGGAACCTGCCGGGAGGGGCGGGTCAGCGGAGCCCTGAGATAGGAAGGCCCTTGCGCGGCTGCAATTAGCCGGAGAAAAATGGCCTCGAAACAGGCCCTTCCGTGGCAGGTTTCGGGCAAGTGTTGCGCGATGGTCACGGCTTGGTGCTAAGATCGTCGTTCACGCGGCTCTTTGTTGCGTCTGCGAGCAGGCCATGGCTACGATTCCGGCTGAAGCATCTTCCCAGGGAAAAGATCGATGAGACCGAACGGCCGTCACACCGCTGGCGCCAGCCAGTTGTCCGCCCTCCGTGCCTGGGCGATGGGCCTGCTCCTGCTGTCAGTTGTTGCCATCAGCCCGACCACCGCCAAGGCGGCGCCGAGCCAGGCTGCGGTCGCGACCACGCATGTCTACCTGCTCCGCGGCGTGCTCAACATCTTCTCGCTCGGGCTCGACACGATCGGCGCCCGGCTCCAGGCGCAGGGCATCCCGGTGACCGTCTCGAATTTCGTGTCCTGGTCCTCGCTCGCCGATGAGGCCGCCACCGCCTACAAGGCCGGCCGGCTCAAGACCATCGTGCTGGTCGGGCACTCCTCCGGCGCGACCGCGCTGCCGGACATGATCGCCAAGCTCAACCGTCTTGGCGTGCCCGTGAAGCTCGCGATCGGGCTCGACTCCGTGTTCAAGACCAAGCTGTCGACCGGCGCGGAGCGCTACATCAACATCTATATCGGCGACGGCCCCGGCGAGCCGGTGAAGCGCGCGGACGGCTTTCGCGGCAAGCTCGACAATGTCGACGTCCGCGGCTCCGGCGTCGGCCACATCTCCATCGACAAGAACGAGGCGATCCAGCGCCGCGTGATTGCCGAGATCGACGCCGCAATCATGCGCTCGCGCGCACCGGCTCCAGTTGCCGAACCCGGCGCGCCCAGGCCGGCGCGCTCGGCGGCAGCAACGGCTCCCAGAAATTAAGCCTTCGCCGCAAGCCACTGAATTGACAATGCCGCCGTCACGCTGACGGCGGCATTGTCGTATCTGCACAAGCCAAGCTCGATCACCCGCCGGTCGAGTGAAGGGAACTCGGCACGCGATCTGGTGTTGTCACACCATGACAAGGAAACGAAACGTCGGCCCCATGGCGGTTCAGCCCGAGCGGGCGTGGCCCGGTCGGCCTGTTTCCGAAAACGTCCTTGAGAAAAAGCCGCAACCGCAATCGCGCCAGTTGAGCGCGACGCGAGCCGGCCTGTTGAGGCAGCGCGCGCTGCGAACGCAGCGGGCGCTGCTCGCCGGCAACCGCGACGGTCGCAAGAGTTAAGAGTTCCTCGAATTGACAGGCCGGTTTTCCGGCGTGCCGTCTGTCTGGGGCCAGTCCACGTGAAGTTTTTTCAGTGCCCGTCATGCCGCCATCCTGTCTCGTTCGAGCACGTCGCCTGCGCGAATTGCAGCACCGAGCTGGCGTTCGATTCCTCGCGCATCGACATGACGAAACTTGCATCCCATCAAGCTTGCCGTAATCGCGAGATCATCGGTTGCAACTGGGTTGTCGAGGGCGCGGACTGGTATTGCGCCTCGTGCCGCCTCACGCGTACGATTCCAAACCTCGGCAGCACCCGAAACATCATGCTCTGGCGCCGCATGGAGGAAGCCAAGCGCCGTCTTCTCTATGATCTCGGTCGCCTCAAGCTTCCGCTCGCATCGCGCACCGGCGAACCATTGGCGTTCGACATTCTCTCGGACGAGGTCAGTCCGATCCTGACCGGGCATCTGTCGGGCCTGATCACGCTCAACCTTGCGGAGGCCGACGATGTCGAGCGGGAAGCTCGCCGCGTGGCATTCCGGGAGCCGTACCGCACGTTGCTCGGGCATTTCCGGCACGAGATTGGTCATTTCTATTGGGACTTGCTCGTTGACGGCACGACATTCCAGGCGCCGTTCAAGTTGATCTTCGGTGACCAGGCGCAGGACTATCAGGCCGCGATCAACTCCTATTACAGCCGCGCCGATCGTTCATACGACCGAAGCGGCTTCATCAGCGAGTACGCTACGTCCCACCCCTGGGAGGATTGGGCGGAAACCTTCGCGCATTTCCTGCATATCGTGTCGACGCTCGACTCGCTGGCAGGTTTGCCGTTGTCGCTGGACGAGCGCGCCCGCCAGACCCTGACGGACCCCTATCTCGAGAGCGACTTCGAAGCACTCCTGGCCCTGTGGATGCCGCTCGCTCGCAGCATCAACGAACTCAACCGCTCGCTCGGGATGAGCGACGCATATCCGTTCGACATATCGCCGGCGGTCAAGGGCAAGCTGCATCTCGTCCACATGGCGATCAGTGCATACCGCGCTCAGCAGAGCCTGGCGGCGTAAACGTCGCGCAGGACGACGCCCGTTACGTCAGGAAGATACGAATGCTGTCCGCGATCTCCTTCGCGTGCGTCTCCAGCGCGAAATGACCGGTGTCGAAGAACTGCACCACGGCGTTCGGATTGTCGCGCTTGAACGCTTCGGCGCCGGGCGGAATGAAGAACGGGTCGTTCTTGCCCCAGACAGCGAGGAACGGCGGCTTGTGCTTTCGAAAATAGTCCTGGAAGGCGGGATAGAGTGCGACGTTGCTCTTGTAGTCGCCAAACAAATCGAGCTGCACGTCGTCCGAGCCTGGACGCGCGAGGTAGAAATTGTCGAGGTTCTGGCCGTCCGGTGACACGGTCGTCGGATCGGGGACGCCATGCGTGTACTGCCAGCGCGTGGCTTCCGGCGTGAGGAGCGCGCGGAGCGCATCGCGATTGGCCGGCGAGGAATCCAGCCAATAGGTCTTGAGCGGAGTCCAGTTGTCGCTGAGGCCGTCCTCATAGGCGTTGCCGTTCTGCGAGATGATCGCCGTGATCCGCTCGGGGTGGCTGAGCGCAAGCCGGAAACCAGTCGGCGCGCCGTAGTCGAAGACGTAGACCGCGAAGCGGTCGAAGCCGATCACTTCGGTGAAGCGTTCGATCACGCGTGCGACGCTATCGAACGTGTAACGGAAGCTTTCGCGCGAACCATGTCGGATTGGCCGAAGCCGGGAAGGTCGGGCGCCACGATATGAAACCTGTCCGCAAGCAGCGGAATGAGGTCGCGAAACATATGGCCTGCGGTGGGGAAGCCGTGAAGCAGCAGGAGTTTTGGCGCTCCGATAAGGCCGGCTTCGCGATAGGCCACCTTGAAGCCCTCGACATCCGCGCTGCGGTACGTGATTGAGGCCATGACATTTCTCCATTGGCAGTAACCGTACAAAAGCTAGTTAAGAGGTTACGTCCCGTCGTCGTAACTTGTCAATGGCGTCTTAACTGGTTATCTATGTCCATGCTCCCGACCGGCCAAGGACCGCTCATGGACCGCCCGCCCGCCATGTTCATCGCCGACTCGCTCGGCCTCGACTTCCTCAACTCGGTGGCGACGCCGGTCGATACGCCCGTGGACTGGATCGACGACGGTCATGGCCTGATCGACTGGCTGGCGCAGGCGAAGCTGGTGCCGGCGTATGATCTGCACGCGCTGAAGGCACGCGCCACGCCGGACGAGCTGGACAAGGTCGCGGATCAGGCGCGCGCCTTGCGCGAATGGTTCAGGGGGTTTGTGCGCAAGCATGCGGGCCGGCCGCTCGCGACGGATGCCTTGCGCGAGCTCGGTCCATTGAACAGCCTGCTGGAGCAAGACGAAGCGTTCAGCCGGATCGAGCCCGGGCCTGACGATGGCAGCGCTCTGGCATTGCGGATGAGGCGGCGCTGGCGATCGCCGGAAGCGCTATTGCTGCCGGTTGGCGAAGCCATGGCGAAGTTCGTCTGCGACGAGGACTTTTCCGACGTCAAGGCATGCGAGGGGCACAACTGCACCATGCTGTTCGCCGACCACACGCGCAGGCGCGCGCGGCGATGGTGCATCATGGCGGTCTGCGGCAACCGCGCGAAACAGGCCGCGCACCGCAGCAGGCTCAAGAGCATGCAGTGATTGTGTGTCGAGATGCTGGAATGAGCGCGGATCGAGCCCCGGTTCCGTGCCCCAAATTCCACCCAATCGACCGTCACTAAGCGCCTTTGGGGGAGGCTGCAGCCTCCCGGAGTGGGACTGCTGGACTGATGATCGATTTGAGGCGACTCCTCGCGCTGGCAGCCGTTGCGCTGCTCGCCTTCAGCACCGGGACGGCCGTTGCCTCACCTGCCAAGACGAAGCCCGCCGCGGCCGCGCCCGCGGCGCCGCCGCCCCCACCGTTCGAGCCGTTGCCGCCGCCGAAGATCTACCTGTTCCGTGGCGCCATGGGGCCGTTCTTCTCCACCGGCATGGACCGGCTCGAAGAGAAGCTGACGCAGGCCGGCTTTTCGGCCAACGTCTATGAATTCACCATCTGCCGATGGATCGGCGATCGTGCCATCTCCAGCTACAAGGAAACGCCGGCTCCGATCGTGCTGATCGGGCATTCGATGGGCGGGCTTTGCTCGATCGTCATCTCCGAGATGGCGGCCAAGGAGAACGTCCCGATCAGCCTCGTCATCACCATCGATCCCGCGCATGCGACCGGCGACGTGCCGCTCAATGTCGAGCGCTTCATCAACATCTACCTCTCCGACAGCGTGCTTGGCGGCGGCAACGTGGTCGCGGTGCCGGGTTATCGCGGTCACTATGCGAGCTATGACCTGAAGGAGAACGCGCGGGTCAGCCACATCAACATCGAGAAGTCCGACGACATCCACCGTCAGATTGTCGACATGGTCACGCAGTTGCCGCGCATCCCGCCCCAGACGCAGGTCGATGCCGTGCCGCTGCGCTATCTCGTGCCGGCGAATACGCTGGTCGAATTGTGGGACAGTGGCGTGCGGCTACCGGTGCGCCGGGGCGACACCATGGAGAGCATCGCGGCAGCCAATCGCGTGCCGTTGTGGTCGCTGGCGCAGAGCAACTCGCTGCCGGAGAACGCCACGCTCACCCCCGGCCAGTCCATCATCGTCCCGCGCCACCTGACGCCGCCGGACCCGACAGCCGCCATGGCAACCCCACCGCCCGCACGGCGGTAGGTGGTCAGCAACGGAGATGGCCGGGATGGGCTTGGCTGAGGCCAGGCACCATCCCTCGCGGCGCCTGTCATTCACGCATCTTGTGCTGCGGCCGCCATGTTGGCGCGGGTGTCGCCAAGGAGCGAGCCGTGGCGGATGCCCGGCCCGCCGGGCGATAGGGCGCGGCGAGAAGCATCAGAAACAACGCCCTGTCAGCCGCATATTTGGCGGCCGGACGGCCATTTTCGAAGCCGTGCATGACCAGGCGTCCTTCCGTCGTGCAGACACGCCATCGCCATGTCCTTCGACCGCACTTCTTCAGGAACACTTCGAATGTCGGGAGCTGTTCGGGCATGTCGATCACCCGTGGCTGCTTGCCGTCGGGCGCGTCGTTACATTCCCCGTCACCCGATTCGGAGCCTGAAAGGTGAGCGGAAAGGCGGAGAGGGCGAGCTTCTCGATCGCCGAGCGCTCCTCGGACACACGTCTCTCGATGAACCGCCGTTCGAACTCGGTCAGCTCGGTCTTGAGCAACCGCTGATAGCGGCTGATGTTGCTGCGGTGGCCGCGCAACAAGGCCAGCTCTTCATCGACCATCATCGCAATCCCCGTTGAGCTGTCGTTGCCTAGGCTGCGAGGCCGGTTCGCTCGACGGATCGCGTGCGGACCGGCTTGCCGCCCGGAGGGCCCTTCGGATGGTGGTCGAGGCTCGCGAGCGCTTCCAGAATTTCGTCGATGGTGACGGCTTTGCCCGAGCCGGGCAGCTCCCGCAATGTCGGACTCGAGGCGACACTGGCTGCGTCCGACGCCCAGGACGCGAGGATCGCGCGCTTCTCGCCGATCGACAGCGTTGGATCGGCTATGACGTCGCGGGGACGATCATAGACGGAGCCAGGGTGCAATATCGCGTTCAGATCGATGACGTTGTCGACATGATCGAGCATGAGAGGTCCTCCTCCTTTCTCTAAACCTCTGACTTGCATTCGGGTGCGCGGTCGAAGGCCATGGTCGATCCCGCCCGACGGTCGGGCGGGATCACCGGGTCTCCGACCGACCGAATTCAGGCGGCTTTGCCTTCGAGTTGATGCACGTTGCCGGACGGCGCGGCATTGATGGCAATTCGCCGCGGCTTCATGGCTTCAGGGATTTCCCGGACCAGTTCGATCTTGAGCAGGCCGTTCTCGAACGAGGCGCTGTGCACCTGAACATAATCGGCCAGGTTAAACTGCCGCTTGAACGGCCGCGCGGAAATGCCCCGGTAGAGATATTCGCGTTCGGTTTTGTCCGGCTTGTTTCCCTCGACGGTCACCGCATTCTGCTCGGCCGTCACCGTGACCTCGTTGGGTGCAAAGCCCGCAATCGCGAGCGAAATCTGGTAGCGATCCTCGCCGACGCGTTCAATGTTGTAGGGCGGATAGTTGTCCTCGCCGGCACGCTGTGCCGTTTCAACGAGGTCGAAAAGGCGGTCGAAGCCAACGGTCGAACGCCACAAGGGAGAGAAGTCGTAAGTGCGCATAGCCAGATCCTCCAAGGAGCAAAATGGATACGAACGACACCGGACACGACCGGTGCCCGTCTCAGCTTCCCGACCCAACAGGCGTCGGGAACGCCACCTCTCGGCGGCAGCGGAAAAATAAAAAAAGCCCGTTTTGGTTTCAAGAGGGGGTCCAAAATTTTTTGGAAATCCCCTGGGGCTCCCGCTCCTACCCTCTCCCGCAAGAACGGGAGAGGGAGAGACGTAGTTCGGACTACACGTTCGATCCGTGGATCGCCTCGATCACGGCATCCGTCACGTCGTTCGTCGTCGCCTTGCCGCCGACATCGGGCGTCAGCACGCCGGCTGCGCATACTTTCTCCACCGCCGCCATCAACCGCACCGCCGCGTCCTTCTCGCCGAGATGCTCCAGCATCTGTGCGCCGGTCCAGAACGTCGCGACCGGGTTGGCGATGCCCTTGCCGGTGATGTCGAAGGCCGAGCCGTGGATCGGCTCGAACATCGAGGGGAAGCGGCGCTGCGGATCGATATTGCCGGTCGGCGCCACGCCGAGGCTGCCCGCCAGCGCGCCGGCGAGGTCGGAGAGGATGTCGGCGTGCAGATTGGTCGCGACGATGGTGTCGAGGCTCTTCGGATGCAACGTCATGCGCACCGTCATGGCGTCGACCAGCATCTTATCCCAGGTCACGTCAGGGAATTCTCCCGCGACCTCGGCGGCGATCTCGTCCCACATCACCATGCCATGGCGTTGCGCGTTCGACTTGGTCACGACGGTCAGGAACTTGCGCGGGCGCGACCGCGCGAGCTCGAACGCATAGCGCATGATCCGCGTCACGCCGACGCGGGTGAACACCGCGACCTCGGTGCCGACCTCTTCCGGGAGACCCCTGTGGGCCCGGCCGCCCATGCCGGCATACTCGCCCTCCGAATTCTCGCGCACGATCACCCAGTCGAGGTCGCCGACGCCGACATTGCGCAGCGGCGAGGCGACGCCCGGCAAGATCTTGGTCGGCCGCACATTGGCGTATTGGTCAAAGCCCTGGCAGATCGGCAACCGCAGGCCCCACAGGGTGATGTGGTCGGGCACGTCGGGCGCACCGACCGCGCCGAAATAGATCGCGTCGAACTTCTTGAGCTCCGCGAGGCCATCGGCCGGCATCATGACGCCGTGCTTCTTGTAATAGTCCGAGCCCCAGTCGAAGGTCTTGATGTTGAAGGCGAGGTCGCCGCTGCGTTTGGCCAGCGCCTCCAGCACGCGAACGCCAGCGGAGATGACCTCGGGGCCGATGCCGTCGGCGGGGATCGCTGCAATCGAATGGGTACGCATGAGGTGCTCCGTTGGGTGTCAGTGGGATTGCATGACGGGTTCGATGCGGGCGGTCTGCGCCCGCGACAATAGCAGGGTCAGGACCGCGGAGAGAACCAGCAGGCCTGCAACGCAGTAGAGCCCGCCGACAAAGCTGCCGGTCTGGTCCTTGATCCAGCCGATCATGGCGGGCCCCACGAAGCCGCCGAGGTTGCCGATCGAGTTGATGGTGGCGATGCCCGCCGCGGCCGCGGGGCCGGAGAGGAATAACGTCGGCATGCTCCACAGCGGTGGCTTCGCCGAGGAGATGCCGATGTTGACGAGCGCCAGCGCGATCAGCACGGTCACGACGCCGGTCGCAAGTCCGGCAAAGGCGAGCCCCGCCGCCGCGAGCAGGCAGGCCAGAACGACGTGCCAGGTGCGCTCGCCGGTGCGATCCGAATGGCGCGCCCACAGCACCATGGCGACGACGGCGGCGCTCGCCGGCAGCGCGTTGAGGAATCCGACCTGGAGCGAGGACAAGCCGAACTGCTTGATGATCTGCGGCGCCCAGACGCCAAGCGTGTAGAGGCCGGCCGAGGTGCCGAAATAGATCAGCGCCAGCGCCAGCACCCGCGGATCGGCCAGCCCTCGCCAGATGCTATGCTTCGCGGTCGCAGCTTTGCTGGTGGTCTCTACGTTCATGGTCTCGACCAGCCAGCGCCGCTCGTCATCCGCGAGCCATTTTGCTTTCTCCGGGCGGTCTGTGAGGAATGCCAGCACCACGAACCCCAGCAGCACCGCCGGCAGCGCCTCCAGCACGAACAGCCATTGCCAGCCCTTGAAGCCGAGCATTCCATCCATCTCCAGCAGCGCGCCCGAAACGGGCGATCCCAGCACGGTCGAGAGCGGCGCCGCCGCCATGAACAGCGCAGTCACGGCCGCACGCTGGCGTGCCGGGAACCAGTAGGATAGGTAGAGGATGATACCGGGAAAGAACCCGGCCTCGGCGACGCCGAGCAGGAAGCGCAGCGCGTAGAAGCTGGTCGGGCCCTGCACGAAGGCCATCGCGGCCGACACAATGCCCCAGGTGATCATCACCCGCGCGATCCAGATCCGCGCGCCGACCTTGTGCAGGATGATGTTGGAGGGTACCTCGAACAGGAAGTAGCCCCAGAAGAAGATGCCGGCGCCAAAGCCGTAGACGGTCGGCGACAGGCCGATGTCCTTGTTCATCGTCAGCGAGGCGAAGCCGATATTGACGCGGTCGATGAAGGCCACGAAGTAGAGCAGCATGATGAAGGGAACGATGCGCCATGTGATCTTGCGCAGCACGCGCGTCTGAATCTCGGTCGCCATCCCAGCCTCCCTGATTCCGTTGTGACGGCGGACCCTGAAGGTCCACTCCGGAAGCCAAGCTAGGCGGGAGCGGCTGGGGGACTCAATTGGCGCTGGTTTATACAAAAAAATGATATAATCCCGTCACAGGATCAGAGGACTGTTGGATGGAATTGCATCAGTTGCGATGCTTCGTGGCGGCGGCCGAGCAGTTGCATTTCGGCCGCGCGGCACAGCATCTCCAGATGCTGCCCTCCGCACTGGGCCGCCAGATCAAGCTGCTGGAGCAGGATCTGGACACGCGGCTGTTCGCGCGGACGACGCGTGCGGTGTCGCTGACGGAAGAGGGCGCGACGCTGCTGCGCGATGCCCGTGCCATCCTTGCCCGCGTCGAGGCGGTCGAGAGCAATCTGCGCAATCGCTCGCGCGCGGGGGCTGCTCGAAAACTCCGGGTCGGCGCGATCGACAGTGCCGCGGCGGGGCTGTTACCGGCATTGCTGCGCGACTTCCGCGCAAAGCACCCGGCGGTGGCGGTGCAGCTTCTGGAGGAGAAGACCGTCCGGCTCTTGCCGAAGATTTTGACCGGCGCACTCGATCTCGCCTTCGTGCGTCCGCCGGCTCAGCGGGACAAGCGGCTCGAATTCCGCGATCTGCTGCAGGAGACAGCTATCGTGGCCTTCCCGCAGCGCCACGCGCTGGCCAAACGCAAGTCGATCACGCTGGCGGAGATCGCCGAGGAGGCGATGCTGGTGCCGGACCGCCGCTCGCGGCCGCACAGCCACGACCTCACGATAAGACTGTTCGAGCAGGCAGGCCTCACGCCACGCATCGTGCAGGTCGCCGACGAGAAGCAGACCATCATCAATCTCGTCGCAACCCGGCTCGGGGTGGCGATCGTGCCGCGCTGGAGCACGCGGATGGCGGTATCAGGCGTGCGCTTCGTGCCGCTGCGGCCAAAGCAGATCGGACCCGTCGGCCGGCTGCCGCTCGCTGCCGCATGGCTGCGCGGCTCGCGTGATCCGGCCCGCGACGCGATGCTGTCCGTGCTCGAGACGCGCCTGCGCAACTATGCGCGGGACGCCTGAGGCGCTATGAGATCGACTTGGCGAGAGGGGTGATGCGATGACGGAACAGAGAGCTTCGAACCAATTGCGGGTTGCCATCGCGGGGCTCGGCTCGATCGGCACCAAGATCGCGACCGCGCTCGATCAGGGCATCGAGGGGTTGACGCTTTCTGCCGTGGCGGTGCGCGATCCCGCAAAGCATCAGACATTGCTCGGCAGCCTGCGTCGTCCGCCATCCGTATTGCCGCTCGACCAACTCGGTGACGCCGCCGACATCGTCGTCGAATGCGCGCCGAGCAGCCAACTGCGCGCGATCGTCGAGCCCGCAGTGAAACGCGGTAAGGCCGCGGTCGTCGTCAGCGTCGGCGGGCTGCTCGACAATTTCGATCTTGTCGATCTCGCCCGTGCCAATGGCGGCCGCATCCTGGTGCCGACCGGCGCGCTGATCGGGCTCGACGCCGTCAACGCCGCCGCGATCGGCACCATCCATTCGGTGAAGATGGTGACGCGCAAGCCGATCGACGGCTTGAAGGGCGCGCCGTTCATCGTCCAGAACAACATCGATATCGACCATCTGCGCGAGCCGCTGAAGCTGTTCGAGGGCACGGCGCGCGAGGCCGCAAAAGGCTTTCCGGCCAATCTCAACGTCGCAGTCGCGCTGTCGCTCGCGGGCGTCGGGCCGGATCGCACCCAGGTGCAGATCTGGGCCGACCCGACCGTGACGCGCAATGTTCATCGCATCGAAGTCGAGGCGGATTCGGCGCGCTTCTCGATGTCAATCGAGAACATCCCGTCCGAGAATCCCAAGACCGGGTTGATCACGGCACTGTCGGTGATCGCGCTGCTCCGCAAGCAGCGCGCCACGCTCAGTGTTGGAACATAACCTTCAAGCCCCCGTCACGCGCCAGATCACATTGCCGACGTCGTCGGCCATCAGCAGCGACTTCTTGTCGGGACCGATCACGACGCCGACCGGGCGGCCGTAGGATTCCTTTTCGTCGGGTGCCAGGAAGCCCGACAGGATGTCGCGTGCGGGGCCCGAAGGCTTACCGTTCTCGAACGGGATGAACACCAGCTTGTAGCCGGACAGCGTGCTGCGATTCCACGAGCCGTGCTGGCCGATCGCCATGCCGTCGGGGAAGCCCGGCAGTGTGCCCGCCGGCATCCAGCACAGGCCGAGCGAGGCGGTATGACCGCCGAGCGCGTAGTCCGGCGTGAGCGCCTTGGCGACCATCGCCGAATCCTGCGGCACGCGATCGTCCACCGTCTTGCCCCAGTAGCAATAGGGCCAGCCGTAGAAGCCGCCATCGCGCACTGAAGTCAGATAGTCCGGCGGCGTTTCGTCGCCGAGGCCGTCGCGCTCGTTGACGACGGTCCAGAGCACACCGGTCGTTGGCTCCCAGGCGAGACCAACCGGGTTGCGCAGGCCGGCGCCGAAGATGCGGTGCGTGCCGGCGACGAGATCGAGCTCGTAGACCGCGGCGCGGCCTTCCTCGACCTCCATGCCCATCTCGGCGATGTTGCTGAGCGAGCCGACGCCGGCATAGAGTTTTTTGCCGTCGGGACTCGCGAGCAGGCTGCGGGTCCAGTGGCCGCTTGGCTTGAAATGGGTGAGGCGCTTGCCCGGCGCGGTGATGCGATCGGCATTCGCCACGTACGGGAAGGCCATCACGCCGTCGGTGTTGCCGACATAGAAGGTGTCGCCGACCAGCGCCATGCCGAATGGCTGGCTGAGATTTTCCATGAACGCGCCGCGATACTCCGCGACGCCGTCGCCGTCCTTGTCGCGCAGCAGCGTGATGCGGTTGGCGCTGATGCCGAGCGCGGCGGCGCGCCGCATCGTCGCCTGCATCGCGTAGTGAAACACCGACCGCGGCGCCCCCGCGATCTGCGTCGCCTCCGCAATCAGCACGTCGCCATTGGGCAGCACCTCGATCCAGCGCGGATGGTCGAGACCGGTCGCGAACGCATTGACTTTGAGCCCGGGTGCGACCGTCGGCTTCTGTCCCTCGCTCCAGCCCCGCGCCGTCGGCATCTTCAGTGTCGGGATGGCGCCTTGCGGCTTTGCTTCGGGAATGGCGGGCGACTGGCCCCAGGCCGGCGCAGGCACGGTGCCCGATAGCTTTCGCCATTGCAGCGCGATGCCGCCGAGAAGCGCAACGAACTGCGCAAAGATGCTGGAAAAAGTCATGAGAGGCCCCTGTTTGCGCGCGCATCCAACGGGCTGGCGGGGCAGACGTCAACCTGTGCGACGGGGCGCGGGGCTCTATTCCCGTGGAATGGCAGCCGTTCGAATTTGCATGGGACGAATGCCGACAGGCCGGGCCCGGAGATCAGCGGCCGATCTGCCGCTCCGCTTGGCGCGCCGCGCGAAAATCACCCAGATGATGGACGTTCGGCGCGAGCGCGGCCTCCCTGGACAGGAGATGATAGACGCGCGCCACCGTGCGCTGCTTCTGCTTCGGCCGCCCGGGCGGCAGCGCCCGCGCCTTGCGGACGGCGGCGATCGCGTGCTCGCGAAAATAATCGTAGGCGTCGGACATGGCTCGATGCTCTGCGGTGTGTGGCAGGTATCGAGGGGCTAACGGGCTGGAGGGAGGGCAGTTCCTCTCGATGTCGTCCCGGCGAAGGCCGGGACCCATACCGCGGAATTCATCGTTTGCAGATGGTAGAAGTACCAAGCGACGAGTCTTCGCCAAACCACGGCCCGTGGTTATGGGTCCCGGCCTTCGCCGGGACGACATCGAATGTGGGGCGCGTTCCCCGCTTTCACCGCGGCGACAGGAACGGGATGATCATCGGCACGCGGCGGCAATAAGCGCCGTAGGCGTCTTCGCCGAGCTCCTTCGACAGGAACACCTCTTCCATCCGGCCCTTCTGCCACATGCCGAGCGAGATCAGGATGGCGCCGAGCATCGCGGTTACCGTGCCGACCGCGATGCCGGTCACCAGCATGCCGAGGATCAGGCCGGTGTAGATCGGATGACGCACGATGCCGTACGGGCCGGTGTCGATGACGCGGTGGTCTTGCTTGTGGGTGATGGTGTTGGACCAGAACTGTCCAAGATGCAGCCGTCCCCACCAGGTGAAGGAGATGCCGGCCAGCACGATCAGCGCCACGACGTAGACGGCGCTATTGCTGAACACCCAGAGCGGCTTCTCGCCGAGCACTTCCGCGGTCCACGGGGTGAACAGGATGCCGCCAACCAGGATCGGAATGCGATAGCGGCCGGACTCCAGCGTCATCACCTGCTTCTGGGTGCGGCCCTGCCAGAACGAGGCGCCGACCCAGCTTGCGAGCCAGGCGAGCCAGATCAGGGCGAGCAGTTGCGTCGGCCAGGTCGTGGTCCAACCACCCCAGGCGACAGAGAGAAGCTTGCTGAAATCGAAGGACATGCGGAAAGGTTCTTTGGGTTGGGCGGCAGCTCAGCTGGCGCGCGAGGAGAGCGCGTGATGCTCGATGGCGCCGGAGGCAAGCGCGCCGCCGCGGGCGAGAAGATGGGTGATGGTTTCGCGCAGGACCGGCTCGATCGGGCGCGGCGCGTAGCCGAGCTCGGTGCGCGCCTTGCCGATCGAGAGGTCGCTCGCGGCGAGTGCGATGCGCACGCCCTCGGCGGTGCCGTTGGGCGGCCGGCGCGTGATACGATCGGAGAGATATTCGAGCATGATGCCCGATAGCTCGGCCATCTTGCCGGGAACGACGACCGGGAATTGCCGGCGGCCGCTCATGGCGGACATCATCCGCAGGATCTGGCCGAGCCTAACGCAGTCGCCGCCGAGGATGTAGCGCTGGCCGTTGCGCCCGCGTTCCATGGTCAGCACGAGGCCCATGGCAACGTCGCGGACGTCGACGAGATTGACCGGGAAGTCGAGATGCGGCTGCACTTTCTTCTGCAGGAAGTACCACAGCATCGCGGTCGGCGGCGTCAGATTATGGTCGGCGGCCCCGATCGGCATGGTCGGGGTGCCGATCACCAGCGGAAAGCCCGCGGCTGCGGCCTTCGCGGCGCAATGCTCGGCCAGCGATTTCGACCGCGTGTAGGCGCCCGGCATCGCCTCGGCCGGCTGCAGTGCCTCTTCGGCGGGAACACCGTTGAGGTCGGAATAGGGGAACAGGATCGATTCCGTCGAGCAGTGCAGGAAGCGCGAGACCCCGCGCTTCATCGCGGCCGCGAGCACGATCTCGGTGCCGCGGCAATTCACGTCGTGAAAGGCCTGCTTGTCGGCGACCCACATGCCGGGCAGGCCGGCGAGGTGATAGACCTGATCGACCCCAGCAATCGCGGCATCGACCGCGGCACCATCGAGCACCGAGCCTTGGGCATATTCAACGTCGGCATACGGCGCGGCAGGCGCACGGACGTCGAGAACACGCACCCGCTGCCCACGGGCGCGGAGCGCTTCTACAAGATGATGTCCGATGAAGCCGCTGCCACCGGTAACCAGTACGAGAGCCATGCAGTAGGTTTGCTGTTTCGCGTCTAGAACTATCGGGTTGAAAGGGAATTGGTCGGAGCAGGCGCCAGAATCGCGGCAAGGTCGCGACGGAAGCCCAATGCAATGAATAATTTTGCCATGACAAACATCGGTCCAAGCAGAAAATGCGTGGGGTGGTCGACCATCGACGGCTGCCGCTCCTCGAAAACCTTGTGACCGACGATTTGCGACAAGACGCCGAGCCCGATCAGCACCACAAAAATCGACCACATCATGACCATCGAGACTTGATTGCCGATCGCGGTTGCGACCGAAAGCAGCACGATCATCGCGGCGAGGATGCCGAGCCCGATCCCGGCGTCCAGCATCAGCCAGTAGGCCAGCACCGGCAGGGCAAGAACCATGGCCAGGCTGACCTCGATCCCGAACAGCGGGAAATGCACCAGCGTCAGCGGCAGCACTGCGCCGGTGAAGAGCAGGAGGATGCCGACCACGTGCATCGCGCAGTTCCAGGGATCGCGATGGTATTCGACGTAGTCGGCCAGCTGACGTTGAAAATAACTGGCCATCTCGGTCTCGTGTAGCATGGGGTCGGGCAGGGCGAAAAAAGCCTATAGCACCTGATAGGGCGGTGCACAAACCGGCGCGATTGTCGCGCGAAACCGCGCTGTTGCGCTGTGAGACAGGTCACAAAATGATCAAGACTTCAAAGGGTTCCGTCAGCCGCCGTGGCGCGTCCGCTCAGCGTTTCTTGGCGGGCTTTTTCGCCGCAGGCGCAGGTGTCGCAGCCGGATGCGCAGGCGCTTCCTCGGGTACCTTGGCGTAGGTCAGGATTTGCAACTGGGCGTTGGCGGCGGAGGTCGGCTTGGCCCGGTCGAGAAACTGCTCCTCGCCGAGGCCGATCGGATGCAGCCGCTTGGTCGAGATCTTGAACGTGTTCACCAGCACGTCGCGAATCGCGTCCGCCCGGCGCTGGCTCAGGATGGCGTTGGCCTCGCGCGTCTTCGCGTTGGATTCGACATGGCCGACGATTAGGAACGTGTAGGGCAGCAGCGAGGCATGGACCAGCGCGTCGGCGAGGCGCCCGACAGTCTGGTAGGACGCCGGCTGGATGATCGGCGTGTCGGCGTCGAACTGGATCTGCGCGGTGAAGGTCGGCAAATTGGCCAGATCAGGCGCGATCAGCGGCCGGTTCACCGGACCGGGATCGTTCTTGATCCTGGCCTTGGCCCGCTCCATCACCTGCAGCTTCAGCGCGGGGAGATCGATCTCGGCGGCTTGTTCGAAATGGTTGAGCTTGCCGACGATGTCGTCGCGGGTCGGCGGCGCCGTCTGCGCTTCCGCTGTGCCCGCGAGCAAAGCGAGGCCGAGCGCGATGCATATTCCGGCGGTGGTAAGCCTGGTCGCTGGCATCACCGATACCCCGCGTCGTCGACGGCCTTCAGGCAATTGTTGCTGATGCCCTTGGGCGTCGAGACCAGGCAGGGGACCGCCTTGCTGGTCTCCTTGGTCGAGCCGCCGCAGACCTTGACGATCTCGCGCTGGCAGACGTTCGCCACGGTGACACGGGCGGCAACGCGCTTCTGGATGGCGTCGAAGGCACCGAGATAGTCGCTCTGGCACTGTTGGGAGAGCACGTCGCGGTTGCGCGAGAGGCACTCCTTCAGGCGGGTCGAATCCGGGTTGACGCCGCGGCAATTGGCGACGATTTCCGCGCCGCAACTTTTCGCCAGCAGCCCGATCGCATCGCCAAAGCTCATGGTCTCCGCCGCCGCAAGCGACGGCATACCCAATGCCAGCAAGATCAGTGTGATGGAGCCCCGGACCATGGCCGCATCTGATACGGGGAAGTTCGCGGTGGTCAAGGGGCGTTCGGGCGAGAAGTGTCGAGAGTCCGACCAGTGCGGCGAACAGTCCTCACTCAGTGGCCTCAGTGAGGGGCGGCCATTCGATCAGGGCGACCGTGTGTTTCCCGAGGTCGTCGGCCAGATCAGGGTCGGCCTTGAGCTCGTCCAATGTCCGCGGCGGGGGAAGCTGGCGGCCGTCCGCGATCAGTTCCTGTGCATAGAACGCGAGTGCCTCGGGCGCATTCTCCAGGGCCTCGTCGACGTCGTCGCCGCCGGAAATGCAGCCGGGCAGGTCGGGAAACCACAAACCAACGGCCTCATCCGGGCCGGCGTCCTCGATGATGGCGACGTAGTGCGGCATGCAGGCCTCACGCCCGCTGCACAAAACTGTCCACGACCTTCTTCTCCCCCGCCTTGTCGAAGGCGATGGTGAGCTTGTTGCCGTCGATCTTGGTGACGCGGCCATAGCCGAATTTCTGGTGGAAGACGCGATCGGAGAGGGAGAATTCCGAGGTCGTGCCGGTGGATTTGGCCACCAGCTCGCCCTCGATCGTCAGGGGCCCGCGGCGACGCGAGGAGAAGCTGCCGAAATCGGGCGAGGACGACTGGGACGAAAACGACGAGGCCTGTTCCTCGAAGCTGCCGCGGCCGCCATTGCCGCCCCCGCCGCCGCCACGATTGCGATTGGCCTGGGCACGCTGCCAGCCGGGGGTCGAATAGGTGGAGCCGAACGCTTCCATGTCGTCGAAGCGGGAGGCGCCGTAGCCGCCGGTGCCGCCCCAGGCGGAGCCGCCTTTGGATTCCGTGATCTCGACATTGGCCGCCGGCAGTTCGTCGAGGAAGCGCGACGGGATCGTGGTCGACCAGGTGCCATGGATCCGGCGGTTGGTGGCAAAATAGATCTTGGCGCGGCGGCGAGCCCGGGTCAGGCCGACATGGCCGAGCCGGCGCTCTTCCTCGAGGCCCGCGCGGCCCTGTTCGTCGAGCGTGCGCTGGCTCGGAAACAGGCCTTCTTCCCAGCCGGGCAGGAACACGTTGTCGAATTCCAGCCCCTTGGCCGAATGCAACGTCATCAGCGACACCGCGTCCTCATCGGCGCCGCTGTCGCGGTCCATCACCAGCGAGATGTGCTCGAGGAAACCTTGCAGATTCTCGAACTCCTCCATCGAGCGCACCAGCTCCTTGAGGTTTTCGAGCCGGCCCGCGGCGTCCGCCGAACGGTCCTTCTGCCACATCTCGGTGTAGCCGCTCTCGTCGAGCACGATCTGGGCGAGATCCGTGTGCGACGTGACCTCGCGCTGGGCCCGCCAGCGGTCGAACTGGGCGACGACGTCGCGCAAGCTTCCGCGCGCCTTTGGCTTCAGCTCGTCGGTCTCGACCACCGCGCGCGCCGCCTCGAACAGCGGAATGCGGCGCTTGCGGGCGTGGTCGTGCAGCATCTGCACGGTGGCATCGCCAAGGCCGCGCTTGGGCGTGTTGACGATGCGCTCGAAGGCGAGATCGTCGGCCGGTGAATTGATGACGCGCAGATAGGCCAGCGCATCGCGGATTTCGGCGCGCTCGTAGAAGCGCGGGCCGCCGATGACACGATAGGGCAGGCCGAGCGTGACGAAGCGGTCCTCGAACTCGCGCATCTGGTAGGAGGCGCGCACCAGGATCGCGATCTCGTTGAGCTTGTCGCCCTGGCGCTGGATCTGCTCGATCTCCTCGCCGATGCCGCGGGCTTCCTCTTCCGAATCCCACGAGCCTGTGACCGTGACCTTCTCGCCGTCATGGTCTTCGGTGCGCAGCGTCTTGCCGAGCCGGCCCTCGTTGTGGGCGATCAAATGCGAGGCGGCGGCGAGGATGTGGCCGGTCGAGCGGTAGTTGCGCTCGAGGCGGATGACCTTGGCGCCGGGGAAATCATGGTCGAAGCGCAGGATGTTGTCGACCTCCGCGCCGCGCCAGCCATAGATCGACTGGTCGTCGTCGCCGACGCAGCAGATGTTTTTGACGTTTGTTTTTTCTTGCGCCGGAGGCGGCGCCTCATCGCCATTCTCGGCATCACGCGGCGGAGACTCGATGGCTTGCCGGGGCAAGCCAGGCAATGACGGATTGGACGATGGCGCCTGCGAGAGCAGCCGCAGCCACAGATATTGCGCGACGTTGGTGTCTTGATACTCGTCGACCAGGATGAATTTGAAGCGCTGCTGGTACTGCCGCAGGATATCCGGGTGCTCGCGGAAGATGCGGATGTCCTCGAGCAGCAGATCGCCGAAATCGGCGGCGTTCAAAATCTTCAGCCGCTCCTGGTAGCTCGCATAGAGCTTGCCGCCCTTGCCGTTGGCGAACACGGCGGCTTCGCCCGACGGCACCTGCGACGGCGTCAGGCCGCGGTTCTTCCAGCCGTCGATCAGCCCGGCGAGCATGCGCGCCGGCCAGCGCTTGTCGTCGATATTGTCGGCTTGCAGAAGCTGCTTGAGCAGTCGGACCTGATCGTCGACGTCGAGCACGGTGAAGTTCGACTTGAGCTGCGCCAGCTCGGCATGGGTGCGCAGGATACGCCCGCCGATGGAGTGGAAGGTGCCGAGCCACGGCATGCCTTCGACGGCATGACCGAGCATCTGGCCGAGCCGGTGCTTCATCTCGCGCGCGGCCTTGTTGGTGAAGGTCACCGACAGGATCTCGGAGGGGCGGGCGCGGCCCTGGCTCAGGATATGGGCGATGCGCGTGGTCAGCACGCGGGTCTTGCCGGTGCCGGCGCCGGCCAGCACCAGAACCGGGCCGTCCAGCGTCTCCACAGCCTCGCGCTGCTCCGGATTGAGCCCGGACAAATATTGCGGGCCCACCGAGGCCCGTGCACGCGCGGCGATGCCGCCGGCTGCGGGCTGGTGGTCGGGGACGCTCTGGGACGTGATCTTGCTCGGCTCGGTCATGCGAATCATTTGCCCCACGTTGGCACCGCGGGGTGGTGAAAGGGGAGCCTTCTTAACAGGGATTGGTCCCTATATGGGGCCGCGGACGGGGGTTTTCCACGTGCGCGGAAAGCCAATTTGTTCCTGTCGGTCGAGCGAATTTCCGCTCCCGGCCGCTCGGAACCAATGTTCCGCGTTGGAGATTGGTTCTGCAAGTGAGGCGCGTCAGGCGCGCCGATCGCAGACAGACATCGAAACAGAGGTTCGGATCATGCTTAGCTGGGTAGTGACGTTTCTGGTTATCGCCCTGATCGCCGGTATCCTGGGCTTTGGCGGCCTCGCCGGCGCGTCGATCGAAATCGCCAAGATCATCTTCTTCATCGCGGTCGTGCTGTTCCTGGTCTCGGCCGTTGTTGGATTGGCCCGCGGCCGTACCAGGGTCTAGCGCGCTTACCGCTTCGAGGGCATCGCCACGTTGCGGCCGATGCCCTCAGGCCGCGGCACGGCGCTGTGGGCCTTGACCACCGCCGTAATGCGCTCACGGATGTCTGGTGGAAAAGCCGCCACCTTTCGTGAGCCCATATCGATGTGCAGCGACATGTTTTCGGAGGTCGCCGACAACCAGCCTTCGGTCGCGTGTCGCAGCTCCTGGAATGTGTGAAGCCGCTTGTCGTCGGCTTCCAGCAGCCAGACCGAGACCTGCACGGGATCGCCGAGGTGGATTTCGCGCAGATACCGCACGTGGCACTCGGCGGTGAAGGTCGAGCCGCCGCGCTCCTTCATGTAGCCCGGTCCGATCCCGAGCGTCAGCCACATCTGGTCGATCGCGCGGTCGAACATCACGTTGTAATAGGCCATGTTGAGGTGGCCGTTGTAGTCGATCCATTGCGGCTCGATCTGCATGATCGAGGCGCGGAACGGTGCGCCCTCGATCGTTGTGGCAGCAGTCTCCGGCATGTGTCCTTCCCCAGCTATGCGTCCGGTCGCTTGACTTGACCGGTGAGATGTCCTTTGCCACGGTTCGTCTCGTCGGGAGGAATGTCCGTGGGTACGACCATCACCAATAATCCGCCGCGGCCGGCGCCGAAAGCCCTCGCGAGCGCGCTGGAGCAGCTTGCCGCGCGCTTCGGCAACCGCCTCATCACCTCGCAGGCCGTCCGCGAGCAGCACGGCCATACCACCACATGGATCGTGAACCAGCCGCCGGACGGCGTGGTGATGGCGCAGGAAACTGCCGACATCCAGGACGTGGTGCGGATCTGTGCGAAAAACGGCGTGCCCGTCATCGCCTTCGGCACCGGCACCTCGCTCGAGGGCCAGGTCAACGCACCCGCGGGCGGCATCTGCATCGACCTGCGCGACATGAACAAGGTGCTGGCGGTGCATGCCGAGGACCTCGACTGCGTGATCCAGCCCGGAGTCACCCGCAAGGCGCTCAACGAGCATCTGCGCGACCAGGGCCTGTTCTTCCCGATCGACCCCGGCGCCGACGCCTCCCTCGGCGGCATGGCCTCGACCCGCGCCTCCGGCACCAACGCGGTGCGCTACGGCACCATGCGCGACAGTGTGCTGGCGCTGAAAGTAGTCCGCGGCGACGGCGAGATCATCACCACCGGCACGCGTGCGAAGAAATCATCCGCCGGCTACGACCTGACGCATCTGTTCGTCGGCGCCGAGGGCACGCTCGGCATCATCTCGGAACTGACCATCCGCCTGCGCGGCATCCCCGATACGATCGCGGCCGGCGCGGTGTCGTTCGAGACCGTGGACGGGGCGTGTCAGGCCGTGATCCTGGCGATCCAGACCGGCATTCCCGTGGCGCGCATCGAGCTGCTCAACGCCGCGCAGGTGCGGGCCTGCAACGCCTATTCGAAGCTGACGCTGCCGGAAACGCCGCTGCTGCTGATGGAATTCCACGGCAGCGAGATCGAGGTCGGCGAACAGTCCAAGGCCTTCGGCGAGATCGCAAAGGACTGCGGCGGCGGCGACTTCTCCTGGACCACCAAGCCGGAGGACCGCACAAAACTGTGGCAGGCGCGGCACGACGCTTATTGGTCGGTGAAGGCGCTGCGGCCCGGTGACAGCATCGGCGTGGTCGCGACCGACGTCTGCGTGCCGATCTCGCGGCTTGCCGAATGCGTTGGTGAGACCGAGGAAGATCTCAAGCGCCTCAACCTCTTGTCGCCGATCGTCGGCCATGTCGGTGACGGCAATTTCCACTGCTCGCTGGTCTGCGACACCAACGATGCCGACGAGATGGCGCGCGGCGAGGAGTTCATGCATCGGCTGGTCGAGCGCGCACAGGCGATGGACGGCACCTGCACTGGCGAGCACGGCATCGGCCAAGGCAAGCAGAAATATCTTGCGGCAGAACTCGGCCCCGAGGCGATCGACGCGATGCGGGCGTTGAAAAAGGCGCTCGATCCGCAAAATATCTTCAACCCCGGCAAGATCGTTCCGGAGGCGTAGCGCGCAGGCTCACCGCCGTTTATGCTCGCTCCCTCACCACGGAGCAGGCAATGCAGTGGTTCGCCCGCAAGACGCGCCGGGACATCTGGGACGAAGCGATCGAACGGCCGCTCGGCGACATCGAGGCCGCCGAGCGCATTCGTGCGATCTGTGACGCCGCTGCGGCGAGCGCGGCAGGGTCCGCGCGCAACGACAAGCGCGACAGCGAGCGCTACGAGCGCGCGGCCAAGGTCGCGATGGAAATCGCGATGAAGATCTCGGACGGACTGATGCGCGACGACGCGGTCCGTCGCATCGTCGATCTCTGCATGAAGGCGAACGACCTCAAGACGGCGCAGATCCTGTTTCGGGCGATCCATGCCAGCTGGATCCGCGAAACGGTGCAGCGGGATCATCCGACATTGGCGCAGTGAAAGCGGTGCGCTCCCTCCCCCGCTTGCGGGGGAGGGTCGGGGAGAGGGTGTCTCCGCAACGGGACAATCCCCAAGAGGAAAGAACCCTCACCCGGCGCGCGGGACGATGCTTCGCATCGCCCGGGGACGCGCCGACCTCTCCCGCAGGCGGGAGAGGTTACAGCGAGTTCGCGGCTCGACCTGCGCGAACCAAGGCTGTTCCTATTTCGCCAACTTCCGCACGGCCTCGTCGACGCTGTGGAAGACGTTCTCGCGGGGCAGGGCCTCGAACAGTTTGAATCGCTCGAACGCGTCCTGCGCGCGCACCGATTCCAGCCGGGCCAGCGCGACCGTGACACCCTGTTCGCTGCACGCCCTGAACACATCGAGCAGGATCTGCGCGGCGGTGAAGTCGATCTCGACCATGCCGCTCGCCTCCAGCACCAGCAGTTGCGGAGGCGTCGCGCCGAGCACCTTGGTTACGTCACTGCGAAAGCCGGGCGCGTTGAGGAACGACAGCGGCGCCTGCAGCCCGATCACGGCGACGCCGGCGATGCGCTCGCCCGCGATGTGCGGATGCGCCGGCCACCAGATCGTGGTGCCCGGCACGCGCTCGAACTCGACCAGCCGCGCGCGCGTCGTGCTCCAGATGCCGTGCAGCAGCGACAGCACGATGCCGAGGAACGCACCCTGCTGGATCGGCAGCACGATGATCAGTGCGGCGGTGGCGGCGATCAGCAGGAATTCGCTGGGGGATTGGCGATAGATCGTGACGATCTGCTTCACGCGGATGATGCGCAGCGCGACGAACAGCAGGATGCCGCCGAGGGCTGCGTCCGGAACGTGCTGCAGCAATCCCGTTCCAAACGCGAGCAGCGCCAGCACGATTGTCCCCGCGGCGAGGCCCGCAAGCTGCGATTGCCCGCCGGTCTCGGCGACGATGCCCGTCCGCGGTGGGCTGGCATTGACCGGAAATGCGCCGAACAGTCCCGACAGCACGCTGCCGGCACCCGCGCCGAGAAAATCGCGATCGACGTCGGCCGGCTTGTCGGGATCGGACGGAAACGACCGCGTCGTCGCCGCGGTCTGCACCATCACCACGATCGTGATCACGAAGGCCAGCGGCACGAGCCGCACCCATTGCTCCGGTGCAAGGTCGGGGAAGGTCGGCCGCGGCAGCGTGCCGGGCACGCTGCCTACGACGTTGACGCCCTTGCTCTCGAGGCCGAGGGCGATTGTGGCCAAGGTCGCGGCGACGAGCCCGATCAACGCGCCCGGAATTTTTGCGCTGACCTTCTCGGAGGCGAAGACCACGGCCAGCACGCCGAAGCCGATGCACAGCGTGTAGGGATTGCTGCGGCCGAGTTCGCTTGCGAGCACGCCGATGCGATCGAGCGTCGGCCCGCCCGGCGAGTCCAGCCCCAGCACGCCCGGCAATTGCGACACGATGATGTGCACGGAGATGCCGGCGAGGAAGCCGACCATGACCGGCACAGACAGGAGATTGGCGATGCCGCCGAGGCGGAAGGCGCCGCCGGCCAGCATCATCGCGCCGACCATCAGCGCCAGCGCGATTGCGAGGCCCTGGTACTCAGGCGAGCCGGTGGCGGCCAGCGCCGCCAGTCCGCCGGCGAAGATCGGCGTGATCGTGGAATCGGCGCCGCAGGACAGGAAGCGGTTGCCGCCGAGCATCGCAAAGCCGAGCGATCCCGCCATGAAGGCGAAGAAGCTGATCTGCGGCGCGAAGCCGCCGAGCCGCGCCGTGGCCATCTGCTCGGGAATTGCGATCGCGGCCAGCGTCAGCCCCGCCATCAGGTCGCCCGGGAGGGAATAGGACGCGAGTGAGCGAAACAGCGGCCAAGCTGGCTTGGCGTGAGCGTCGTGCGGCATCGATATGGAGTCCCCGGAAAGCCTGGCGTCAGTCGGTTAGACTACAGCATTTCCGTATCGGGAAGCAGCAGACGCAGTTTATCTCCATCCGATGGCAATGACGGAGGACAGATCTGTCCTCCGTATCTCGCGAGCGGTCTCAGTAACGGCCGCGGTCGTTGTGATAGTCGCCGCCGCGTCCGCCGCCCATACCCATGCCGATCCCGACACCGATGCCAATGCCTTGCATGATGGCGCCAGGCGGCGGGCCGCGATCCGGTGGCGGCGCGCGCTCGTAGATCACCTCGTCAGGCGGCGGCCGGCGCTGCCGGGATGGCGTGTCGACCACCTTGCGCTTCGGCGGCGTGTCATCGACGCGCTTCTTGATCACGGGCGCGATCGTCGGGTTGACCGGCGTTGCAGGTGCCGAGGGTGTCGAGCACGGGCAGGTCGGGGCCATCGCGACGGCGACCGGGGCAGGAGCGGCCGCGACCACCGCAGGCAAGACGTAGTTGCGGTTCTGCACACGGAGCAGCAGCCGGCGTGCGGTCGCAGCCAGATCGCTGTTGTCCCAGTTCGCCAGATAAGCCTCGAACGAGGCGCGGGTGTTGATCGCGGTGGCGCGCTCCCACGCCAGCATCTGGCGCCGGCGCTCCACAATCGTGCGCAGGCGCGGGGTACGGGTGTCCTGAGCATACAACTCGATATAGGCCTGATACGCCGGCACCGTGTCGTCGGTGATCACCATCTCATAGGCGACCATGGCCGGCTTGCCCTGCAAATCCTTGCGCCAGTCCTCGAGGCTGCGCGTGCCGCTCGCAAGCGCCATGGAGGATGCGCCGGGGAGCGCAGGCTGAGCGCCGCTGCTGTCGCCGCCGAAGAACTTGAAGTCGGTCGTCAACGACGAGCTTTCCCAGGGGATCTGGCGTCCGTCGGTCGATTGCGCCACGGCGACGCGAATGCGCTTGAACACTTCCTCGATCGGCAGATTGGGTTGCTTGGCGACGGTCAGCGCCGCGGTGGTGTAGGGGCTGTCGATGCCGGAGCCATCCTCGGCTTCCGAGCCCGGCGAGGTCGAATATGAGATAAAGGAGCCGGGCGCGCCGGCCTTGGTGTCGACGATCGCAAGCCCGTGTCCGGCGCCGCTGAGCGCCGGGAACGGGTTGTTGCGGCAGGCATCGAGCATGAAGATGCGGGCTCGTGTCGGCACCGCGCCGAGCGTGTTGAGCAAATCGTTCAGTCGTACGCCCTGCAGCGGAATGTCGGCTTCGCGCTTGGGGTCGAGATCGACGGGAACGAGATAGTTCTCGCCGTCGATCTGGAGGCCGTGGCCGGCATAGAACACCAGCGCGACGGTGTCGGCGCCGCTGGCGCTGACCTTGCCGGCGAAATCCGAGATCGCCTGACGCATGTCGTTCTGCGCCAGATTGGATGCCGTGGTGACGGTGAAGCCGGCATTGCCGAGCAGCTCCGTCATGCCCTTGGCGTCGTTGGCCGCGTTGGGCAGTTCCGGCACGGTGCGATAGGCCGATTGACCGATCACGAGTGCGAGCCGCGCTTCGGCCGCCGCCTCCGTGGGCGTCGTCAATTGCGCGAGCGCGAGAAGACCGGATGCAAGAAACAAATTGCGAAGAACTGGACGGCGCATGGTGTCACCTCCATCGGCAATGCGCGCGATGATGTCACCTTTTCTAGGTGGCCGCCATGCGTCTGTCTGTGCACTGGATCACGTTGAGCTGCGGCAAAATGGGGCAGGAGGTCTGCCAGAGCCAGTGCGGCATCGTTCTGGCGCCATCCATGTGAATTGCGCATTGATCCATGCGCCAATTGGATTGATTGCCGGTGCCGCGCGAAAGCATCCTCTCGCACAATGGGCCCGATGCCCGTCTAAGCGAGAATCCCGCAAAAAACACGGTTGTTTCGCCGCGCGCTGATGCCGTCGATCCTTGCGACACGCCGCTTTGCAACGGCCGGCCGCAAGCCTTGCCTGCGCCGTCGCTTTGGCCATACAGTCCGCGCAACGGGCTGCGGCAACGACCGTAGCTCGAAAAATAATAATTGGGGAGAAACCGCATTATGTCCATCGTGCCCGTGAACCGTCGCGCGTTCATCAAGTCGTCGACGGGACTTGCCGCCGGCCTCGTGTTCTCCCCCGCACTCATCGGCCGCGCCGAAGCCGCGACCTTGAAGCTGAAATGCTCCTCCTCGCTGCCGAACGATCCCAAATTCGCCAACGGCCGCGTCTATTACGACAATCTCGTGAAGAACCTGAAGGCGAACGGCCTCGGTGAGCAGGTCGAGGTCGCGTTCTTTCCCGACAACCAATTGGGTCAGGAAATCGACGTTATCAACTCGGTGAAGCTCGGCGTCATCGATCTCATGGTCTCGGGCTCGTCGATCTCGGCCAATCTGGTGCCGCTGGTCGGGACCTTCGATCTCGGCTTCCTGTTCTCGAGCTTCCCGCAGCAGACCAAAGCGTTCGATTCCGGCGCCGCCAAGCCGATCGAGGACGCGCTGCTCAAGGGCAGCAACATCCGCATCATCGCCTGGGCGTATAATTTCGGCTCGCGTAGCGTGCTGGCGCGGAAGCCGGTGAAGACGCCGGAAGATCTCGCCGGTCTCAAGATCCGCACCCTGCCGAACCCCGTCATCACGGAATGCCTGCGCCTGATGGGCGCCGCCGCGACGCCGCTGGCGTTCGGCGAAATCTACACGGCATTGCAGGCCGGCGTGCTGGACGGGCTCGAGCACGATCCGCCGACCATCCTGGCCAGCAAGTTCTTCGAAACGGCGAAATTCTATTCACTAACGCAGCACAATTTCTCGCCGCTCGCGATCTATTTCAGCGACACGACCTACAATCGCATGGATCCGAAGCTGCGCGACGGTTTCCTCGACGCCGCGAAGAAGGCTGCGGCCGACACGCGGACCCACGGGCTCGCGGTCGAGAAGGAGGCGCTGTCGGCCTTGACCGAAAAGGGCGTGACGGTGGCCGAATGCGACCGCGAGGCGTTCAAGAAGCGCGTCGCGCCGCAAATCGAGAACTTCATGAAGGCGCGGCCGGAATCCAAGGCCGTCATCGACATCATCCGCGCCACGCAGGCATGACGTGGCAATGACAGCTGCCGTACCTCTCTCGGGCGGCCGCCACGGGAGCATCGCCCTGCTGCTTCGCGTCAGCGACGCGATCGCGGCCATCCTGCTGGCCGCGGATCTGGTTGTCGTCTGCGGTTCCGTGCTGCTGCGCTTCTGCTTCAACGCGCCGGTGGAGTGGTCCGACGACGTCGCGCGCGGCCTGATGGTCGGCTCGGCCTTCTTCGGCGCGGCGAGTGCGCTCGCGCGCGGCGAGAATGTCGGCGTCTCCTTCTTCCGCGACCTGGCTCCGGTACGGCTGCGCGCCCTGGTCGACGCCGCGAGTGCGCTGTTGGTGGTGCTGATCTCGGCCTATGTCGCCTACAACGCCATCAAGCTCGGCTCGTTGACGGCGGGCCAGACCACCGGATCCGGCTTGCCGCTGGAGCTGACCTTTTACCCTATGGGCGCCGGCGCGCTGTTCATGACGGTGTTCGCGATCGACCAGCTCTGCGCCAGGCCGCTCCCTGATATCGTCAGAGGCCTCGTCGCGATTGCCGTCGTGACCGGCCTCTATCTCGCCTGGGATTATCTGTCGCCCGCCACGGTGCCGTCGGCGGGCACGCTGATGCTGATCGGTTTCTTCGCGACGTTGGTCGGTGGCTTGCCGATCGGTTTTGCGCTGGCGCTGGCCGCGCTGATCTTCATCTGGGTCGAGGGCGCGCTGCCCGGCGTGATCTTCGCCCAGCAAATGGCGCGCGGCATCGACAATTTCGTGCTGCTCGCGATTCCGTTCTTCATTCTCGTCGGCTACCTCATGGAAGCCAACGGCATGTCGGTGCGGCTGATCGAGCTGTTGCAGCGTGGGGTCGGGCGCATGCGCGGCGGCCTCAACGTCGTGATGGTCGCGTCAATGGTGCTGTTCTCCGGCATCTCCGGCTCGAAGATGGCTGACGTCGCCGCTGTCGGCTCCGTGCTGATTCCGGCCGCGCGCCGCTCGAAGCAGAATCCGGGCGGCGCGGTGGCGCTGCTCGCGGCCTCCGCAGTGATGGCGGAGACCATTCCGCCCTGCATCAACCTGATCATCCTGGGTTTCGTCGCGAATTTGTCGATCGGCGGCCTGTTCGTCGCAGGGCTGTTGCCGGCGGCGCTGATGGCGCTGGCCTTGATCGCCGTCTCCATCATCTTCGGCAAGACTCCAACTGAGACTCCGGCTGATGCCGAGGACATCGCGCCGCAGATGCCGGTGTCGGGCCTGTGGAGCGGCGCGATCGCCTCGTTCGGCCTGATCTTCATGATCTTCTTCGGCTTCAAGAGTGGCTTTGCCACCGCCACGGAGATCTCGGCCTTTGCCGTGGCTTATGCACTCGTTGTCGGCAGCGTGGTGTTCCGCGAGCTCAGCTTCACATCGGCCGCGCACAGCTTCGTCCAGGGCGCGACGCGCGCGGGGCTCGTGCTGTTCATCGTTGCCGCAGCGCAATCGCTGGCGTTCACGCTGACCCTGCAGCAGGTGCCGCATGCGGTCGGCGATTTCATGCTGGGATTGTCCAAGACATCAGGCACATGGCTGTTCATCCTGCTCGCGATCGGCGTGCTGATCGTGATGGGCTCGGTGCTGGAGGGCGCGGCCGCGCTGATCATCTTCGGCCCGTTGCTGCTGCCGGTGGCCGTGCAGCTCGGCATCGATCCCCTGCATTTCGGCGTGGTGCTCGTGATTGCGATGGGCATCGGCCTGTTCGCGCCGCCACTCGGGCTCGGGCTCTACGGCGCCTGCCTGATCGGCAACGTGCCGATCGAGCAGACGGTGAAGCCGATCATGGGCTATCTCGGCCTGTTGTTCCTTTGCCTGCTCGTGATCGCGTTCGTGCCATGGCTCAGCACGGCATTGCCGCGCGCGTTCGGCTACTGAAGGAGTGTTGCCGTGAAAGTCCTGCTGGCCCACACGCCGGAGATGCGCCGCAATTACTACGGCGATCGCAGCCTGAACGGTTTGCGCGCGACCGCCGAGGTGATCCTGCACGAGAGCGATGAGACGCTGGTTTCAGCCAGCCTCGTGCGCGCTGCGCAAGATGTCGACATCATCGTGGCCGATCGCATGACCGAGGGCCGCGGCGAGATCTTTGCGCAACTGCCGCGCCTGCGCGCCTTCGTCCGCTGCGCCGTCGACATCCGCAACGTCGATGTCGAGGCCGCCTCCAACGCCGGCGTGCTCGTGACCCGCGCCGGGCCCGGCTTCGTGCAAGCCGTTGCCGAGCTCGCGCTCGGCTTCATGGTCGATCTCTCCCGCGGCGTATCCAGGGCGACGGCCGACTACCAGGCCGGCCGCAACCCGGAGGCGCGGATGGGCCGTCAGCTCGCCGGCAGCAGGATCGGCATCATCGGCTATGGCAGCATCGGGCGCTATCTCGCCGACATCGCCAAGGTGATGCGCATGGAGGTGCTAGTCGCAGATCCCTTCGCGACCGTGAGCGACAGCGCCATCCGGCAGGTCAGCCTCGATGAGCTCCTCGCCGCGTCCGACTATGTCGTCTGCCTTGCCATCGCCAATGAGCAGACCGAAAATTTGATTGGCGAGGCGGCGCTGGCGCGCATGCAGAAGCATGCGGTCTTCATCAATCTCTCCCGCGGCAATCTCGTCGACGAAGCGGCGCTGGCGAAGGCGCTGCTCGAAAATCGTATCGCGGGTGCCGCGATGGATGTCGGCCGCGCGCCCGACCAGATGCCGAGCCCGGAGCTTGCGAAGCTTCCCAACGTCATCGCCACGCCGCATGTCGGCGGCCTGACACCGCAGGCGATCGAATACCAGTCGCTGGAAACCGTGCGTCAGGTCGAGGCGATCGTCAAAGGCGAGATCCCGCATGGCGCCGTCAACGCCGATCGCTGGATGCGTCGGCCCTGATCCGGCTCTACAGCCGATCGACTGCTTTGAACGTCCCGTCCTTCTGGATCACCGTCAAAAACACCTTCGGTGGCGCGTCGAGCATGCGCATGCCGACGGTGACGGTGCTGCCGCTGATGTCGAAGCGGCCGACATCGTTGATGGCGCGCAGCAGGCTCGCGCGCGTCAGTTGCGGTCCGGCTTGTTCCAGCGCCGCGGCGGCGAGACGGCCGGCGAGGTAGCCTTCGAGCGACACGAAGTTCGGTGTCAGCGTGGGGTCGAGCGCCGTCTGCGCCGCCTGGTAGTCGGCGACCAGCTTGAGCGAGCGGTCCCAGGGAAACGGCACGACCTGGGTGACGACGACGCCTTCGCCCTCGGGGCCGAGCTCCCGGGCGAGCGCCACGGCGCCGACGAAGGAGATGTTGACGAAGGTCGGATTGGCGCCGCTGCGGTGCGCGAGCTTGATGAACTCCGCGCAGGGACCGTAGGTCCCGACCATGACGATCGCCTCGGGTTCGACGCGCTTGATCGTACGCCAGGCCGAAGCGACGGCGCGGGTGTTGCGCTCGAAGGTGCCTTCGGCGGCGAGCTCGAGGCCCCGCCTGGCAAGCGCGCGCTTCACGCCGGAAAGACCGTCGCGCCCGAAGGAATCGTCCTGGTAGAAAATGGCGATGCGGGTGAAATGGCGATCCTCCGTGAGGTGCTTGACCCACGCCTCGGCCTCGGCGCCATAGCTCGCACGGATGTTGACCACGTTGGTAAGCTCGAGGTCGCGCAAGAACTCGGCGCCGCTGAACGGACCGATGAAGGGCACGTTCCTGGCGCTGGTGATCGGTATCGTCGCCACCGCGGTCGGCGTGCCCACCGCGCCGATCAGCGCGAACACCTTGTCGTCCTCGATCAGCTGCAGCGTCTGCGCCACCGAGCGGTCGGGATCGTAGCCGTCGTCGCGGCTGATGAGCTGGAGCTTGCGGCCGTGGACGCCGCCTTTGGCGTTGATCTCGGTGAAAGCTGCGACGATGCCCTGCCGCATCCGCTGTCCGAGTGTGGAGGAGGGACCCTCGAGTGCTGCGGCCTGGCCGAACAGGATCGCATCCTCGCTGACGCCGATCTCGTCGGCTTTCGCCGGCAGCATGGTTGCTGCCAGGAGGGCGACGGTGATGACGATGGATGTCGCAGATCGAGATCGATACATCAAAAAGGTCTACGGGTGCGGGGAGTGGTTTCGGGTAAAGCTATCGCCGCAGGATGAATCGCCGATGTATCGGCGGCTCCGTACTACTCCGGGGAAAACCGGCAACTTATTTCGACAGGGCCCGCATCATCCGGCACTTCATTAACTAAGCCGGCCAATGCAGAAAAGCCGCGTTCCGAAATTGTGCAGTTCTTAACCGCGGTCCTGTTCCGATAGTGGCTCCGGCGGCTCAACCAGAGGTTCGGTTGGCCGGGAGAGGGGACGGCGGTTTCTGGAATGGGCGGTCGGGATCAGAACGATCAGGATCGGGGACGTATGACCGGATGGTGGCGTGCAGCGCCCCTGCTCGGGCTCTATCGCCCTGCACTCGTCGCCGTCGGCGTTGGTCTTCTGTTCTCGGTCGCGGGGGCGGCCGCCGTGGCGCGATGGGAAGGCCGCGTCAACAAGATCGAGTTCGAAAACGCGGCCGAGACTGAAGTGATCGTCATGCAGAACGGCATGGGCGAGTACATTTCCAGGCTCGTCGCGCTGCGCACGCTGTTCGAATCGACCAACCAGGAGATCACCCGCAGCGAATTCGAGACCTTCAGCGCCCGCCTGTTCGAGCGCCATCCCGGCATGCTGCGCATCTCCTGGGTGCCGCGCGTGAACCGCAAGGAGCGCGCCGAATACGAGGCCGCGGCGATCACGGACGGCGTGTCCGGCTATCGCATCAAGTCGCTCCAGGGCGATGCGTTCGCGACCGCGCCGCAGAGCGACGAATATTTTCCGGTGCTCTACTCGACCCAGCCGAAGACATCTCCGGTCTACGGCATGGACTACGCCACCATTCCGGAGCGCCGCGCGATCCTCGAGCGCGCACGCGACACCGACCGCGTCTCGGCCATTCGCACCCGCCTCTACGAGCCCAAGGCGGGCGGCCGGTTGCCCGACGTACTCGTCGCCATTCCCGTCTACGCCAAGGGCACGTCGCGCGACACCGTCGTGGACCGGCGCCGCAATCTCGCCGGCTTCGTCGTCGGCGTCTTCGACCTGCCGCTGCTGATCCAGTCCATTCGCGCGACCACCGGGGCAAGCCCCGCGGTCAGCGTCAACGTCTATCCGCCGTTTACGGCGCAGATCGTCGGCCTGGAGGACATACTGCCGGATTATTCGTCGGCCGCTACGGCGCCGCAGTCGATGCGGGACGTCGCGCGGACCCTGCACTGGTCGGGCAATCTCAAGATCGGCGACATGGATTGGCAGGTGCGGGCGGTTCCGGCTGCCGGCGGTGCGCTGGAGACGACTTACGATCGCGCGGGCGCGGTGCTGATCGTCGGCATGCTGCTGACGCTGTCGCTTTCGACCTATCTCATGCTCGCAAGCCGCAATTCGCAGCGGCTGTCGCTGGCGAACCGGCGGGTGCTCGAACTCGCCCAGACCGACATCCTGACCGGATTGCCGAACCGCGCCTTCTTCCTCGCCCGGCTCGACGAGCTCAATGGCCGTTTGATGGACGCCGGTCCGACCTTCTCGATCCTGATGCTCGACCTCGACCGCTTCAAGAACGTCAACGACTCGCTCGGTCACGGTGCGGGCGATGCGCTGCTGCGTCAGGTCGCAGAACGGTTGAAATCCGCGCTGCGCGCCGGCGACGTGCTGGCCCGGCTCGGCGGTGACGAATTCGCCATCATCCAGGAAGCTTGCGAGGATCAGCGCGTCTGCTCGACCGAACTGGCGGGGCGGATTGCCAAGCTCGTGGCCGAGCCGTTCCTTCTTCCCGGACACCGCGTCGAGATCGGCACCAGCATCGGCATTGCGATCGCGCCCGATCACGGCACCGATCAGGAGCAGCTGCTGAAGAAGGCCGACCTTGCGCTGTACCGCTCGAAATCGTCGGGCCGCAACTGCTTCACCATCTACGACAAGGCGATGTCGGCCGAGCTCGAGGCGCGCAGCACGCTGGAAGGCGATTTGCGCGATGCCATCGCGCGGTGCCAGCTCGAGGTGCACTACCAGCCGTTCGTCGACGCCCTCAGCGGCGCGCGGCGCGGCTTCGAGGCTTTGGTGCGCTGGCGGCATCCGACGCGCGGCTTGATTCCGCCGGACCAGTTCATCCCGCTTGCGGAGGAGACCGGGCTGATCGTGCCGCTCGGCGAATTCGTGCTGCGACGCGCCTGCGCGGACGCGGCCGGCTGGCCGTCCGACCTCGCGGTCGCCGTCAACCTGTCGCCGATCCAGTTCAAGGAGGCCGAGCTGTTCGAGATGATCAGCGCGGCGCTCGCGGATTCCGGGCTGCCGCCGCAGCGGCTGGAGATCGAGATCACGGAATCCGTGCTGCTGGAACGCGGCGTCGAGAACCACGCCTTCATGGAGCGGCTGAAGAGCATCGGCATCGCGCTCGCACTCGACGATTTCGGCACCGGCTATTCGTCGCTCAGCTATCTGACCGCGTTCCCGTTCGACAAGATCAAGATCGACAAGTCGTTCATCCGCAACCTCACGCATCAGCCGCGCAGCTCCGCCATCATCTCCTCGATCGTGACGCTGGCGCGCGGGCTGGACATGTCGGTTACCGCCGAAGGCGTCGAGACCCGCGAGGAATACGAGCGGCTGAAGGCGCTCGGCGTCAATTTCGCGCAAGGCTATCTGTTCGGCCGCCCGCACCCAATCGAACGGATTCTGTTCGACGCGCCCGTGAAACCGTCCCAACGCGACGCCGCCTAAGCGCGCGCACAAGCATCGCTCAACGGGCATGCGCGAAAAGCGCTTGACCCGGGCAGCCCCGGATGGTCGGAAGGACCGTCCAGGGATGAAACACACAATGCGGCTTCCGTTCTTCTACGGCTGGGTCGTGGTCGCGGTGACCTTCGTCACCATGGCCATCGGCGTCAACGCGCGCACCGCCTTCTCGCTGTTCTTTCCTCCCATCATCTCCGAGTTCGGCTGGGAGCGCGGCGTCACCGCGGGCGCCTTTTCCTTCGGCTTCGTGGTGTCGGGCATGGTCAGCCCGCTGATCGGCCGGCTGATGGACCGCGCCGGCCCGCGCGCGGTGATGGAGCTCGGCGTCGTTCTGATGGGTGGCGGGCTGCTGCTCGCGCCGCTCACGAGCCAACCTTGGCATCTCTACGTCACCATCGGCGTCATGGTCGGCGCCGGCTCGGTGTGTCTCGGTTATTCCGGGCAGTCGCTGTTCCTGCCGAACTGGTTCATCCGCACGCGCGGCCTCGCCATCGGCATCGCCTTCGCCGGGGTCGGCATCGGCTCGGTGACGCTGCTGCCGTGGGTGCAGCACATGATCGAAGGGACCGGCTGGCGCACCGCCTGCACGGCGATGGGCCTGATGATCCTCATCGTGCTGGCGCCGATCAATCTGTTCCTGCACAGGCGCCCGGAGGATATCGGCCTGCGGCCCGACGGTGATGCCGCGCCGGTCGCGGGTGCTGCAAAACCCGCCTCCAACATCGTCGATCCCGTCTGGGCCGGGACCGAATGGACACTCCGAAGCGCCCTCGCCACGACGCGCTTCTGGTGGATCGCGGTCGGCTATTTCTGCGGCCTCTACATCTGGTACGCGGTGCAAGTGCACCAGACCAAATTCCTGCTCGACATCGGCTTCAGCCCGGGTGTCGCGGTGTGGGCACTCGGCATCGTCAGCCTGCTCGGTATTCCCGGCCAGATCCTGCTCGGCCATGTCTCCGACCGGATCGGGCGGGAATGGGTGTGGGCGATCAGCTGCGCGGGTTTTGCGATCTCTTTCGCGGCGCTGATGGCCCTGAAATTCCAGCCTTCATTGTGGCTGGTCTACCTCATGGTGTTCACGCAAGGCGCGCTCGGCTACGGCCTGACCTCGATCATGGGCGCGGTGGTGTTCGAGATTTTTCAGGGCAAGCACCAGGGCAGCATTTTCGGCACGATCATGCTGGCGGCATTGGCCGGCGGCGCCGCCGGTCCCTGGGTCACCGGCTTGCTTTACGATCGGGCCGGCGACTACACGCTCGCCTTTGGCGTTGCCATCATCGTGAGCGGATTGTCGGCGCTCTCGATCTGGCAAGCCGCGCCGCGCAAGGTGCGCGCCGTCGCCGGCAAGCTTCAGGCGAGGACGGACACCGAATAGGTTCCGTACGCAGCGGATTACCTTCGCGTATTTTGCGGAATGTTAAGCATATCGCGTCTTGGCGCGGCGCGCCCGGGCTGCAAGAACGTCTTGGACACCATCGCGGCGCTAGCCTCGGTTGCCATATCTTCCCGATGCCTCCGGGTCTAGCGATGTCCGCCACCGATTGTGCCATGACAGAAACTCCGGAAGTGCTGTTGGCCGCGCTCGAACGCGCCGAAGAGGGCATCGTCGTCGTCGACAGCGCGCATCGCATCACGCATTTCAATGCCGGTGCAGAGCGGATCTGGAATCTCGCACGCGCTGATGTGCTCGGCCGCGACGCCGAAATTCTCACCCTCAAATGCCTTCAGGCCGAACCGTTTGCGGAGTTCCGGGACGAGATCAGCCTGGTGCGCCGTGACGGCAGCCGGATCCGCGCGGCCATCTCGCTTTCATCCATTGCAAGTGGCGGCATTGCCTATCGCATCGTGTTCGCGCGCGACGTTACCGCGGACGCCGAACGCCGCGTCAGGATCGGGCTTCTCCACGCCGTCTCCGACCAGACCAACCGCGCGGTGCTCATCACCGATACCGACCAGAACATCGTCTACGTCAATTCCGCCTTCACGACGCTATTCGGCTACACCAGCGAGGAGGCCGAAGGCCGCCGCGCCAGGGGGCTGATCGCCGGCCGCCACACCGATCGCAAGGCCGTTGCGAAGCTCGTCAAGCGCCTGATGGATGGCGGCCACCGCGGCGAGGTCGAGATGCTCGCCTATGACAAGGACGGCGAGGAGATCTGGGTCTGCGCTCGCATCGATGCCTTCCGCGACAAGAAAGGGCAGGTCAAGCACTTCTTCGCGCTGCTCGAGGATATCACCGAGACCAAGCAGCTGCGCTCGCTGCAGCAGCTCATCATGGGCGCGCTCGCTGATGAGGTTCCGATCGGCGAGATCGCCGACCGGCTGTGCCGCCGTGTCGAGCAGATGGCGCCCGACGTCGTGTGTTCGCTGCTGCACGTCGACGCCGCGGGCCTGATCCACCCGCTGGGCGGCCCAAGCCTGCCCGAGGACTATTCCCGCGCACTGGAGGGCATTGCCATCGGGCCCAATGTCGGCTCGTGCGGAACCGCGGCCTTCTACGGCGAGCCGGTGCTGGCGACCGATCTGGAGACCGACCCGCGCTGGCAGCCCTACAAGGCGATGCCGCTCGCGATTGGCCTGCGCGCATGCTGGTCGACGCCGGTCAAGGCCAAGGACGGACGGGTCATCGCCACCTTCGCCTTCTACTACCGGGAGCCGCGCGCGCCGAGCAATTGGCATCGGCGCATCGTCGAGGCCTGCGTCAATCTCGGCGCCTTCGCGATCGAGCGCAAGGAAGCGCGCGCCGAGATCGCGCGGCTCGCCTATCACGATATCCTCACCGGCCTGCCGAACCGCGCACAATTGCGGCGCCTGATCACCACCGCGATCGACGCCTGCCCGACCGGCAGCCACGTCGCGCTGGCCTTCCTCGACGTCGATCATTTCAAGGACGTCAACGACACGCTCGGTCATGCCGCCGGCGACGAGCTCCTGATCCAGCTGGCGCAGCGCCTGCGCGAGCAGATCGGACCCGAGGACATGCTGGGGCGGCTCGGCGGCGACGAGTTCGTGATCCTGCTGCCGCGACGCAACGCCGAGGGTGCCGAGCGCGTGGCGGCCGGAATCACCGAAGCGCTGGCCGCGCCGCTGCGGCTCGGCTCCAGGCAGCTGCAGATGTCGGCGAGCATCGGCGTCAGTCTCTATCCCGATCATGCCACCGACATCGACACCCTGATGCAGCAGGCGGACGCGGCCATGTACATGGCCAAGCAGGCGGGACGTTCGACCCATCGCCTGTTCAGCGCCGAGATGAACGGGCTCACCGAGCAGCGGCTGGCCTTGATTGCGGCGCTGCGCCGCGCCATCGCCGAGGGCGCGCTGACGCTCCGCTATCAGCCGCAGATCCGCAGCTGCGACGGCGCGATCCATGGCGTCGAGGCGCTGGCGCGCTGGCACGATGCCGAGCTCGGCGATGTCTCGCCGGCAAAATTCATCCCGCTCGCCGAAGAGTGCGGCCTGATCGAACAGATCGGCCTGTGGTCGGTGCGCGAGGCCTGCCGGCAGATGGCGAGCTGGCGCCGCGCCGGGCTCGAGATTCCATCCGTGTCGGTGAACCTGTCGCCGATCAATTTCCGCAACGTCACGCTGGCCGCGCGGCTCAAGGACATACTCGCCGAATACGATCTGCCGGCGGATGCGCTGATGCTCGAGATCACCGAGGGCGCGTTCATGCAGGACAGCGTCGCCGCGCTCGAGACAATGAACGCGATCCGGGAGCTCGGCGTCGGGCTTTCCGTGGACGATTTCGGCACCGGCTATTCCAGCCTCAGCCGGCTCGCCCATCTGCCGATCCGCGAGCTCAAGATCGACCGCAGCTTCATGCACGACATCGAGCGTGACGCCGGCGCGCTCGCGATCGCCACCGCCGTGGTGCGCGTCGGGCAGGGCCTCGGCATGACCGTCGTCGGCGAAGGGGTCGAGACCGAGGCGCAGCGCAAGGTGCTGGCCGAACTCGGCTGCGACGTCGTGCAGGGTTTTCTTTACGCGCCCGCGCTGGCGCCCGTCGCCTTCGAGCGCTGGCTGATCGAGCACTGCGCCGAGCAGGCGCGGGCGATGCTGGCTCGTCTCGACACTGCACCGGCCGGCGCGACCGCGGTGAAGCGGTCGGCGTAGAAGCGACTTTTGGCCGGTGATGTCCGGGCTCAGGCATCCGGTTGCAGGAACGTGCCGTATTGCTTGGTCGCGGCGACCGCGGCTGCGGCCTGTCCGATCATCCGCATTGCTGCCATCATCGGCCATGGCCCAAGACTGACCCGCCGAACACCGACGCGAGCCAGATCCGGAAGTGCAGGAACGCCTTGTGTCACCATGATGTTGACCGGCAGAGGCGTGAGCTGAACGAACTTTTCGATGAGCGCGAGGTCGGTGAGGCCGGGCACGAAAATTCCGTCGGCGCCGGCCTCGGCATAGACCTTCGCCCGGCTTGCCGCTTCATTCATGCACTCGTCCGGCGATCCGAATTTGAGCAGGAACGGATCCGTTCTCGCATTGATGAACAGCTGAACTCCCAGATCTTTCGCGGCATCCCGCACGGCCTTGATCTTGGCGGCATGGCGTTCGGGATTGACGAGTTGCCGCTTTCCCCCTGATAGCCCGTCCTCGATATTGATGCCGACGGCGCCGGCTTTCAAAATCTCGGTCGCCGATCTGGCGGCGGCCTCCGGGGTGTCGCCATATCCGGCCTCCAGATCGATTGAGACTGGAACAGAGACGGCCGCGGTCATCCGCGACACCAGGCCAATCACCATGTCGAGCGGGACATTTTCTCCGTCGGCGTATCCAAGTGCGGAGGCGACCGCGCCGCTGCTGGTCGCAATGGCCGGAGAGGTCTTCGCGATAGCTTTGGCAGTGGCGGCGTCCCAGGCGTTGAACAGGATGAGCGGATCGCCCTTCCTGTGAAGGGCATGAAAGGTGTCGGCATATTGCTGTTGTGTCTTGGCGTCCATTGCGCGTACTCCGGATGAGAGAACTCGAAGGATGTTGCGGGCCACGCCCTCTGCGTTCAGTCAGGCGCGTGCGTCTTGAACCAGTTCATGATCAGGCCGGTGACTTCTTCCTCACGCTCGAGGTGCGGGAAGTGCCCGACATCGGGCAGGACAATCCGCTTGTGCGGCCCCTTGAACAGCGGCTCCTCCTTGACCGAGTACCTTGCTGTCGGATCGTTGCTGCCATAGATCGTCAGCGTCGGCGTGTGCATGTCATTGATCGGCAGCCGGCGCGCGAGCCCCGCATCGGTCAGGCCTCCGTAATATTTAAGCGCCGCGGCCATCGTGCCGGGCGAGCTGAGCGTCTCCTTGATCGAACGGATGTGCTCGGCATTGTTGAATGTCGGCGACCACAGCTTCCAGAGATAGTCGACGAAGGGAAGTCCCTCGGTACTGACCGCGGATACGGCGCCGGGCAGCTGGAAGAAGTAGACATGGAAGACGGCTCGAACGAGCTCCGGATCCCGTCTGATGCTCGAAATTGTAATTGGATGTGCGGTGTTCATGACCACGGCGGCCTTGATCGCGGATGGCGCCGTGGCCAGCGCCTGAAAGGTCGAGGTGCCGCCCCAATCCATGCCGACGACGCGTGCCTGTCCGTCGTCGCTCAGCGCCGCGATGAGGGCTTCGAGATCCTTGCCCAGTGCGATCGGATCGAAAACGCCGTCCGCCGGAATCTCGGTCGGTGCATAGCCGCGCAGGAAGGGCGCGACGGCACGATACCCTGCATCCGCGAAGACCTGCAGCTGCTTTCGATACGACCAGGCATTGTCGGGAAAGCCGTGCAGGAACATGACGAGGGGTCCGTCGCCCTGTTCGAGATAGGCGAAGCGCACGCCGTTGGCCTGCACGTATTTCAAGGCGGGTTCAATGCCTCTGGTATTCGCTTGGGCATTCGCTTGTCGTGCCGCGCTCCCAGTATTCATCGTCGTTCTCCATGTCATCGTGCCCCGCCACCGAAAACATGTGCGTAGCGCACATATATGTCAAGTTGTTTTTTGTGCGCTCCGCACATATTGTCTGGCTCATGGAAACTGGAATCGCAAATTTGCTGGGGGCGCTTTCGCTCGCCGTCATGGATCGGATCGAGCAGGGCGCGCGCGAGGTCATCGGCCGCGGCGGCGAGACGCCTGCAGCCCTGGTCGTCATCGGCTATGGCCAGGGCATGACCAACGACAAGCTGCGGCGGATCCTCGGCTTGTCGCATTCAGGAACGGTCCGGCTGGTGGACCGCCTGGTGTCGGATCGGCTGGTCGAACGTCGGCCCGGACAGGACGGCCGCGAGGTTGCTCTGCACCTGACGGCGAAGGGTGCCGCAACCCGCAACGATTTGATGAATTCGCGAATTTCGGCCGTCGCGTCGCTTCTGGATGTGCTGTCGCCGGCGGAAACGAAACGACTTGAAACGCTGCTCCATGAATTGTTGGCACGGCAGGATACGTCCGAGATGGATCGCTTCACGATCTGCCGCATGTGCGACGACAGCGTTTGCACGAATTGCCCGTTGCCCACGGACAAGGGCAAGCGCGCTCGCTAGCCGGCGCGCGGTGGCCACGGAACTTTGCCGAGCAGGCGAGGGCGTTCTCGGAGACTTCCTGTCGACGGATCGCTCGCAAACAACCTCCTGTTAATCCTCTGGTGTTCAGTTGATCGACTGGTGATGTGATCCGCCCTGTTCACTGGCCGCACCCAGCCTCGGAGCCCCCCGTCAATGGACCCCATCCCGCATGCCCCCAAGCCGCTCGATCGGATCACGCTTTCCGAACTGCTGGGCGCACTCAGCCACGCGCTTGATCTTTCGGAGGGGCAGCCGGCCGGACATTGCGTGCGATGCAGCCGCATCGGCGTCTTGATCGGCAGGGAGATCGGCCTCGGCGAGGACGAGATAGTCGAACTTTACTACGCACTGTTGCTGAAGGATCTTGGCTGCAGCAGCAACGCCGCGCGCATCTGCGAGCTGTATCTGACCGATGATCTCTCCTTCAAGCAGGACTTCAAGCTCATTGACGGCAGCCTGCCTCAGGCGCTGCGCTTCGTGCTGGGCCATACCGGGCTGAAAGCCGGCCTGGCCGAACGGTTTCGCGCCATCGTCAACATCTTCCAGAACGGCGGCGAGATCGCTCGCGAACTGATCGAGACGCGATGCCATCGCGGCGCCGACATCGCCCGCAAAATGCGCTTCTCCGAACCGGTCGCGGAGGGCATCAAGAATCTCGATGAGCATTGGGATGGCGGCGGCAAGCCGCTCGGCCTTCGCGGCGCGGCCATCCCGCTTTATTCCCGCCTCGCGTTGTTGGCCCAGGTGGTCGATGTGTTCTACATCGCGAACGGTCCCGAAGCCGCCCTTCGTGAGGCCCGGAATCGAGCCGGCACCTGGTTCGATCCAGACTTGGTCGCCGCATTTGAGCGCATCGCGTCGCAGCCTGGATTCTGGGACATGCTTGGCACTGAAGAAGGGACCGAAACTGTGCCTCTGCAGCCGCAGCAGGCGAGCGTGCCGGTGGATGAGGATTATCTGGATGACATCGCAGCTGCCTTTGCCCAGGTGGTTGATTCCAAAAGCCCCTACACCAGCGGCCACAGCGAGCGCGTCACGCTCTTTACCGACATGATCGCGGAGCAGCTGGAGTTCGCTGCTGAGCGGCGACGCTGGCTCAAGCGTGCCGCGCTGTTGCACGACATTGGGAAGCTCGGCGTCAGCAACGCAATCCTGGACAAGCCGGGTAAGCTTGACGACCACGAATGGGAGATCATGCGCAAGCATTCAGCGCATTCGGAAGCGATCCTGTCGCGCATCGGCGTGTTTGGCGACCTCGCGCCGATCGCCGGGGCGCATCACGAGCGGCTGGACGGCAAAGGCTATCCTCGTGGGCTCGCGGGAGACCAGATCTGCCTGGACACCCGAATCATCACGACCGCGGATATCTTCGATGCGCTGACCGCGGAGCGGCCGTATCGCGCTGCGATGCCAGTGACGAAAGCGCTTGCGATCATGTCGGGGATGATCGGCACCCAGATCGACGCGGACTGCTTTGCGGCTCTTCGTCGGGCCCTTGGACGGGTCGACGAGACGCTGGCGGCTTGACGAGGGTTCGACGCCGAAATCCGGCTTGCAATGTCTGGTGAGCCGACAGCGGGCGCAACGCGCGTTCACGCCGTGGAAAGGAACGTCCGGCGTTTCTCCACGTTGTCGGCCGTCGAGCGCAAACCGGGCCATACGATGAAGAAGATCGCCACCATCCTCGTGATGCTCTGTAGCTTGCCGGCTGCTGCCGGTGCGGAGAGTTGGAGCGGCTATCGCATTCCCGAGACCGGGACCAACGTCGACATTCCCTCGTCCATCTTCACCGAGCAAGCCGGCCGGCCCGACGGCTATGGCATGCAGTACCGGACCAGCGACGGCCGGGCGGATTTGACGGTGCAGGCCGTTCCGAACGACGGCAGCTCGCCGGCCGCTTTCCTGGCGCGGAAGAATCCGCCGTCCGGCATCACCTACAAGCGCATCACGCCGCGCTTCTTCGTGGTCTCCAGCACCCGGGGCGGCAAAATCTGGTACGACCGCTGCAACTTTGGCCGCCGCTACGTGCATTGCGTGCTGATCAACTAACCGGCCGCCGAGAAGCGGCAGTGGGATGCAGTCGTGACCCGCGTCAGCCATACGCTGAGCGGCGGTTGATCCGTTCACTAAGAAAACCTGCTCACAAAGAAAAACTGCCCGCAGGTCGCGGGCAGCAGTCTCGTGAGGATGGTTCAGCGCACGTTGGTCGATGTCGTCGACATGGTCGGCTTGGAGCCGGGCACGTGCGACATGGTCTTGGTGGTCGATCCGACCTCCTCGCCCGCCTTCACCTTGGTGCGGGTGTGGGAGCGGCTGAACGTACCACCCTCATGCGCCTGCGCGCGCGCATTGGAATTGAGCACCGGACCGTTACCCTTGTTCATGCTGGTGCCGGACTGCGCCTTGCCGTTGGCGGACGCGGCGCTGCCGCCCGCTGCAATCGACGAGCCGGTCTGTCCGGAGCCCGAGGTCGACGTGCCGCCGGTGCCGAGCGTGCTGGCCGAGGTGCCGCCGGCCGCAGCCGAGCCGCCGGTGCCACCGGTCATGCTGGTTTGCGCCGACGACGGAGAGGCGGCGGCGAGCAGGAGTGCGACCGACGAGGTCGCGATCAACATTTTCATCTGTAAAATCCTTTTGCTATGGCGACGATGTCGAGATGGTGCAGCCGTTGACCGTGACGGTGCTCGCGCTGGTCGAACCCGGGCCGCCGGCCGTCGAGGACGAGCTCGACACGTTGCCGCCACCGGCCTGGACGTGCACCGACGATCCGCCGGCCGAGCTCGAGCTCGACAGCGAGCCGCTCGATGAGGTCGAGCCGGTCGTGCCCGAACCCGATGAGCCCAGCGCGGTGATGCTGCCGTCGGGATGTTTTTCGACCGTGACCCGGCAGGTCTCGCCGGATGCGGTCTTGCCGGTTTTCTGCATGGTTTCACCCACGGCGGCGCTGCTCATCAAAGTCAAAACTGCGATCGCAACGATTGGTCTGTTCATGCCAGTCCTCCTCAGGAAGGACGAAGGAGCGGCATTGCTGCCGCTCCGCCGGCCGGGATGTCAGTCCTTGTCCTTCTTCATCTCGTCCTTGTGGTGGCCTTTGCCCTTTTCCATGCCCATGTCGCTGGAATGTCCCGCGGAGGAACCCGCCGCTCCCACGGTCGAGCCGCTCTTGCCGCCGCCGGCCGACGAGCCGCCGGTGCCGAGCGTCGATGCCGAGTTGGAGCCGGAGCCGGAGCCTGCCGCAGAGCCGCCCGTGCCGACGCTGGACGAGCTCTTGCCGCCGCCGGCCGACGAACCGCCGGTGCCGAGCGTCGAGGCCGAGCCTGAGCCGCTGCCGGAGCCCGCGGCGGAGCCGCCGGTGCCGATCGACGAACTGCTGGTGCCGCCGCCCGCCGACGAGCCGCCGGTGCCAAGCGTCGAGGCCGAGCCCGATCCGCTGCCCGAACCGGCCGATGAACCGCCCGTGCCGATCGTCGAGTTGCTGGTGCCACCGCCGGCTGACGAGCCGCCCGTGCCGACCGTCGAGCTCGACTGCGCCACGGCGAGCGCCGTACCGGCCAGCAGCGCAGCTGCGGCCGCAGTCAATTTCAGAATCCTCATCGTTGTCTCCTCCAATGATCAAATTGCCAAAACAGGCTCGGGATAAAGTGGTAAGCCGCACAAACGTTCCTTGGATGGGTGCGACGAAGTGGAAAATGCGCGCGCATGATTGCGGCCAGGTTCCAGCTGCCAAGCGCAGCGAACCAATGTCGAGCGGGAACAGCGAAGTTCTGAAAAAAGCGCTAGTCCGACGACAATCCCGTCCTGCGCCGCAGATCCGTGATCGCGCGCAGAAAGCTGTCGGCCGGCGTCGTCTCCGGATCGATCAGGCGGTGCAGGCGAAAGCCGTCTTCCAGCGCCAGCACGACGGAGGCCATCCATGGCGGGTTGAGCGTGTCGCCCTTCGCGTTGCCCTTCAGCGTGGCCTCGACGATGTCGGCGACCAGCTTGCGCCGCGCGCGCAGGCGCTTTGCAAGCTCCGGGCGGCGCTTCTCGGCGCGCGCGACAAACAGGATCATCTCCATGTGCAGCAGCGGCGAGCGGCCGAGCGGGTCCTGCCTTGTGCGGTCCATCGCCTTCAGCGCCGCGATGAAGTCGTCGAGATTGTCGTGCTGCGCGAGGATGTCCATGTTGCGCCGGATCGACTGCGCGACATGGTCCTCGAGCATGGCGATGATCAGTTCGTCCTTGCTCTTGAAGTTGGAATAGAACGCACCGCGGCTGAAGCCGGCCGCCGCCGCGATCGCCTCGATGCTGGCGCCGCCGATGCCGTCCTCCTCGAACACGCGCGCCGCCGCCTCGAACAGCCTGTCGCGCGTGTCGTCCCTGGTCGGCCTGGTTCTCACCCTTGACATCGGAGCAGGTTAGGGCAGAATGCAACTCGATACAACAATGTATCGAGTTGATAATCAGGGATGGTTACGCTGCGCAACAGGGGCTGCCCGGCGTATGCGATTCATGCGGCAACCGACATGAGGTCACCATGAACGAGCATGTGCAGGGCGCCGGCGCTCCGCTGTTCAATCCGCTGTCGCCGGACTTCATCCGCGATCCCTATCCGCATTATGACCGGCTCCGCGCGATCTACCCGATTCACGTGACGCCGTTCGGCCAGTTCGTCACGAGCCGCCATGCCGATGTCAGCCTCGTGATGCGCGACAAGCGTTTCGGCAAGGATTTCGTCGAGCGTTCCAAGCGCCGCTATAGCGAGAAGATCATGGAGGAGCCGGTCTTCCGCAGCATGAGTCATTGGATGCTGCAGGCCGATCCGCCCGACCACAGCCGCCTGCGCGGCCTCGTCGTGAAGGCCTTCACCGCCCGCCGCGTCGAGGACATGCGGCCGCGGATTCAGCAGATCGTCGACCAGACCATCGATGCCGTGATCGACCGCGGCTATATGGACCTGATCGAGGATTTCGCCTTCCGCCTGCCTGTGACCATCATCTGCGACATGCTCGGCATCCCCGAGGACCACCGCGAGACTTTCTATAACAGCTCGCGCGACGGCGGACGGCTGCTCGACCCCGTGCCGCTCTCGCCGGAGGAGATCGCCAAGGGCAACGCCGGCAACATGATGGCGCAGATGTATTTCCAGCAGCTGTTCGAGCTGCGTCGCAAAAATCCCAGCGATGATCTCATCACCCAGCTGGTGCAGGCCGAAGAAGACGGCAACAAGCTCAGCAACGAGGAACTGACCGCCAACATCATCCTGTTGTTCGGCGCCGGCCACGAGACCACGGTCAATCTGATCGGCAACGGCCTGCTTGCGCTGCATCGCAATCCGGACCAGCTCGCGCTGTTGAAGGCGCGGCCGGAGCTGATGGTGGGCGCGATCGAGGAATTCTTGCGCTATGATTCCTCGGTGCAGATGACCGGGCGGGTCGCGCTGGAGGATATCGACGATCTCGGCGGCGCGAAGATTCCCAAGGGCGAGACCGTGCTCTGCCTGCTTGGGTCGGCCAACCGCGACCCGGCGGTCTATCCTGACCGCCCCGACCGGCTCGACGTCACCCGCCAGAACGTGAGGCCGCTGTCGTTCGGCGGCGGCATCCATTTCTGCCTGGGGGCCCAATTGGCCCGCCTCGAGGCCGAGATCGCCATCGCCACGCTGTTGCGTCGGCTGCCCGATCTGCGCATCGACGACCTCGAAAACCCGGAATGGCGGCCGACCTTCGTGCTGCGCGGCCTGAAGCGGCTGCCCGCAAGCTGGTCATAGCTGCCGGCACGGGTCCTGCGAGCACTGGCCCTCGTCCTGAGGAGCCCGCAAAGCGGGCGTCTCGAAGGATGGCCGCGGGCGAGAGCGGGCCTCTATGGTTCGAGACGGCGCTTCGCGCCTCCTCACCATGAGGGTCTCACACCGGCGTTAACCTCCGCGCGCAACAGTCGCTGTGACTTCGCCACACTTCCCCCTATATAAGGGGCTGTTCCGGTACGTCTGAGGCCCTGCGGCTCAGGCAAGGCCCGCATCCGGTTTGGCCGAGGGGAGACCCGTGCAGACGACGCTGCTCGGATTGGCGATTGCCTTTATCTTAGCGCTGCTGGCCGCTCTGATCGGGCCTTACTTCGTCGACTGGAACCAGTTCAGGCCCCAGTTCGAAGCGGAGGCCGGCAGGATCATCGGCGTGCCGGTGCGGGTGGCGGGCGAGCTCGACGCGCGGCTGTTGCCGGCGCCGACGCTGCGGCTGCGCGGGGTCACCTTCGGCGGCAACAACGATCTCGGCCGCCTGCGCGCCGACAAGCTCGACGTCGAGTTCAGCCTGAGCTCGCTGATGCGCGGCGAATGGCGCGCCACCGAGCTTTCGGTCAACGGCATGGCGGTCGATCTCGGCCTGGACGCGCGCGGGCGGGTCGATTTGCCGTCCACCGCGAGCGGCAGCTTCAATCTGGCGTCGTTGGCGATCGAGCGGCTGAACCTCACCGGCCGCATCGCCCTGCACGATGCCGCCAGCCGTTCGACGCTGGAGCTCAACGACATCGCCTTCTCCGGCGACGTGCGCTCGCTGGCCGGCTCGGTCCGGGGCGACGGCAGTTTCACCGCCACTGGCGTCCGCTATCCGTTCCGCGTCTCCTCCGGCCCGAGCGCCGACGGCAATGCCACCCGCCTTCACCTCAACATCGATCCCGGCGAACGCGCCATCCTGGCCGATCTCGAAGGCGTGCTCGCCTTCGACAACCGCCTGCCGAAATTCGAGGGCGCGCTGACGCTTGCCGTGCCGGCGCCGAAGAAGGCCGGCGATGCAGGGCCGATGCCCTGGAAGCTCACGACGAAACTCAAGGCCGATCCGGCCGGCGCCAAGTTCGAGCAGGTCGATGCCAGCTTCGGGCCCGAAGACTCCGCGCTGAAGCTCGGCGGCGTCGGCGATATCAGGTTCGGGGCGTCGCCGCTGCTGCGCGCGGTGCTGTCGGCGCGCCAGGTCGATGCCGACAAGCTGACGGCCAAGAACGATGCCGAGCCGCAGCGCATTCTGCCGGCGCTCCGTGCGGGCCTCGCCGCAATCCCGCAGGCGCCGATCCCGGCGCAGATCGAGTTCAACTCCGACCAGATCATGCTCGGCGGCCGGCCGCTCCAGAACATCACGGCCGAGCTTGCGACCGACGGACGATCCTGGACCTTCCAGCGGCTCGAGCTGCGCGCGCCGGGCCAGACGCAGCTCTCGCTCAACGGCGCGACGCCCGGCGCCGACAGCTTCAGCGGCCGTCTAAGCGTCGATTCCTCCGATCCCGATACGCTGGTGGCCTGGCTCCAGGGCCGCAACGAAGTCAACCGCCGCAGCACGCGGCCGCTGCGCCTTGCCGGCGACGTGACCATCGCCGCCAACCATTTCGCCATCGACAGGCTGAAGGCCGAGATCGAGGGCGGCGCGGTCGAAGGCCGCATCGCTTTCGTCCAGACCGGCGCCAGCAAGGGCTCGCGGATCGACGCGGAGCTTAGGGCTGACCGCCTCGACCTCGATGCCGCCGCAAGTTTTGTGCGCGCGCTTTCGGGGCCGCAGGGCGAATGGCCGGAGGAAGCGAAGCTTTCGCTCGATATCGGCCGCGCGATCTCGGCGGGCCAAGAGCTGCGGCCGTTCACCGCGAAACTCGGCTACGGCCCGGCGTCGCTCTCGCTGGAGCAGTTGCGGTTCGGCCAGGCCAGCGGCGTGACCACGGAAGCGAGCGGCAGTTTCGACCGCGCCAAGGCCATTGGCAAGCTCGCGCTGAAATCCTCCGCCAATTCGCTGCGCGATCTCACCGCGCTGCTCGAGCCGTTTGCGCCGTCGGTGCGCGCGCGCTTCGACGCCATCCCGTCGCTGCCAGGTGCGACCCGCCTCAAGCTCGACCTCAGCCTCGACAAGAACGCCGAGCACGCCGATCGCAACGACGCGCGCGCGGTGATCGAGCTCGACGCGCCGCAGCTCAAGGCCACCGCGACGCTGGCCGCGCAGACGCCGGTGGCCGCCGTCAACGGCATCGAAATCGAGCGCCTGCGCAACAGCGACTTCACGCTGGAGTCGAAAGTCTCGACACCGCAGGCCAGTTCACTGCTGGCGTTGCTTGGGCTCGATCGCGTGGTGGCCGCAGGCGAGGGCGCTTCGCAGTTCGAAGGCCGCTTGAGCGGCGCGTGGCGTCATCAGCTGCAATTGAATGCAAGGCTCAGCGGCGGCGGGCTGGACGCGGACGCACAAGGCACCGTCGAATTGTCGGAGCCGAAAGGCAGCGTGAATTTGCGCCTGCGCAACGCCAATCTGGCCCCGCTGTTCGGCACCAGCCCGGCCGATAAATCGGTGCAGAGCGTCAATCTGTCCTCGCGCGTCGGCCTCTCCAACAACCGCCTGACCTTCAACGATCTCGACAGCACCGTGGCCGGCTCGCATCTGCGCGGTCATCTGGCGGTGACGCTCGATCAGGAGAAGACCGTCGACGGCGAAGTCGGCCTCGATTCGCTCGACCTCGTGCCGGCGCTTGCGATGGCCATCGGCGCGGCCGGACACGATGCCAATGCGCCGTTGAGTGCTGGGCTTCTCGGCGGCTGGCGCGGCCGCGTCGCCTTCCAGGCGCTGCACGGCACGTTGCCCGGCGGCATCGAGCTGCGCCCTTTCGGCGGTACGGTCCGAAGCGACGGTCAATCGCTCGCGCTCGACGCACTGAAGGGCGGCGTCGGCGGCGGCGAGATGTCGGCGAGCCTCGATGCGCGCAACGGTGCCAACGGCCTGACGCTCAACGCGCGCATCGAGCTCGGCAATGTCGATGCGGCGGCGCTGCGCTATCGCGATCTCGCGCTGCCGAAGGGGCGCGCCTCGGCGCAGATGGCGCTGACCAGCCAGGGCCGCAGCGTCGCGGCGCTCACCGGCGCGCTCGCCGGCAACGGCACGGTGACGCTCGATTCCGCTGAAATTTCCGGCCTCAATCCGCGCGCCTTCGAGATCGCCATCCGCGCCAGCGACGGCGGCCAGGTCGCCGACGACAACCGGCTGCGGCAGCTGGTCGAGCCCGCGCTGTCGGCCGGCCCGATTGCAGTGGCCTCGGCGCAGATCCCGTTCACGATCCGCGACGGGCGGCTGCGCGTCGGCGCAACGTCATTGGAGGCGAAGAACGCGCGCGCCATCGTCTCCGGCGGCTACGACATTCCCGCCGACCAGGCCGACATCCGCGCCAGCCTGACGCCGATCATGACCGGGCTCTCCGGCGCACCGCCGGAGATCCAGCTGTTCGCGGCCGGTCCCCCCGACAGGCTCAACCGCACCGTCGATCTGGCGCCGCTGTCGTCGTGGCTTGCGGTGCGCACGATTGATCGCGAGACGCGCCGGCTGGACGCCATCGAGCGCGGCGAGCCGCCGCCGGCGACCGCCGCGTTACCGACTCTGGTGTCGCCGGAACCGGTGTCGGAGCCGTCGCTCACGGATGTGCCGATGCCCGGCCGCGATCCGCGCCGTGCGCCGCCGCCGAAGCCCAAGGCCGATATCAGGGTTGCGCCGACGCCGAAGGCGCCGCAGGCCGCTCCCGCAGCGCCAAGCCCGCCACTGACAAGCCCTCAACTCACAAGCCCGCCGCTTGCGAGCCACCAGATCGCGCCGCTGCCTCCGCCGATCGACGTGAGGCCGGCCCCCGGGCCGCCGCCCGCAAAGCCCAAGCCAAAGCCGCCGTTGGTGCTAACGCCACAGAATCCGTAGGCGATAGTCCGTCATGCCCGGGCTTGTCCCGGGCATCCACGTTCTTCGTCCCAGGCGGTGAGACGTGGATGGCCGGGACAAGCCCGGCCATGACGCCGGAGAGACACCCTCTCCCCAACCGTCTCCCGCAAGCGGGAGAGGGAGCGCAGCTTCCTCGTGACGCACCGGTAAACCCATTCCCTCGCTTTTTAACGAATTTTGCCCGGCAAAACTGATCTGCCGACTTTACCGGATTCTCGCGTTTGTTCCCTAGTCTCTGTTCCCAGAGGAACTCGGCGTCCTGCGGCACAAGCAGGATGGCTAGCCAAGAACTGGGGTCATCGGGATGAACGGCGCGACAACACTTCTGCAGGATCTGGACGACGCCATCGCACGCGGCACCGACGAAAGCCGGAACAAGGCGTTGTGGCACGCGACCGACATTCTGATCACCGGCCGCTACAGCGACGACGAGATCAGCACGTTCGGCGAAGTCATCGGCCGGCTCGCCGACGAGATCGAGGTTGCCGCGCGGGTGCAGCTCTCTGAGGTCATGGCAGCCTGCGATCACGCTCCGCTCAATGTCATTGCGCAACTCGCGATCGCCGACGAGATCGAGGTCGCCGGTCCCGTGCTGCGCGACTCCAATCGTATCGACGAGAAGCTGCTGGTCGAGAGCGCCATGACCAAGAGCCAGTCGCATCTGCTCGCGATCGCCCAGCGCAAGTCCATCGGCGAGGCCGTCACCGATGTGCTGGTCAAGCGCGGCGACCAGGAGGTCGTGACGTCGGTTGCCAAAAACGAGGGTGCGCGCTTCTCCGGCTCGGGCCTGCTGCACATGGTCCGCCGCGCCGAGGGTGACTCGATTCTTGCCGAGCAGCTTGGCCTGCGCAAGGACGTGCCGCGTCACATCTTCCAGCAGCTGATCTCGAAGGCGTCGGAGGACGTCCGCCGCCGGCTCGAGCACGAGCGCCCGGAAATGATGGCGCAGATCCAGAGCTCGGTGAGCGACGTCACCGGCGATCTGCAGTCCAAGTTCGGCCCGTCCTCGCGCAGCTATTTCGTCGCCAAGCGCGTGGTGACGACGCAGTACCGGCAGGGCAACCTCAACCAGGATTCGATCTCGAACTATGCGCGCCAGCATCGCTTC